>CAZTPF010000086.1:0-1721 GCA_964614655.1 uncultured Bifidobacterium sp. | reverse complement strand
ACGACGCCCATCTACTACGTCAACGCCAAGCCTCACCTCGGGCATGCGTACACCACGATCGTCGGCGACGCCCTGTGCCGCTGGCATCGCCTGCTGGGCGACGACGTCCACTACCTGACCGGAACCGACGAACACGGCCTCAAGATCCAGCAGGCCGCCGACGCGGCAGGAATGGCTCCACAAGCCTTTGCCGACTCGATCGCTCCGCTGTTCGCCGACGCCTGGGAACGACTCGACATTCGCTACGACGACTTCATCCGCACGACCGAAGACCGGCATCGACGCGGTGTGCAGAAACTTCTGCAGGCTTGTTACGACAACGGCGACATCGAGCTCGACACCTACCGCGGCCTGTACTGCGTGCCATGCGAGGCCTACTACGTCGACGACGACCTCGAGAACGGGAACTGCCCCATTCACAAGAAGCCGGTCGACCAGGTGGAAGAGGAGAACTACTTCTTCCGCTTGTCTCGCTACGGCGACCGACTCTTGCAGTGGTACGCCGACCACCCGGGTGCGATCGTTCCCGACTATCGCATGAACGAAGTCATCGGCTTCATCAAGCAGGGTCTGCTCGACTTCAGCATCAGCCGCACCAGCTTCTCGTGGGGTATCCCGCTCCCCTGGGACGACAAGCACATCACGTACGTCTGGTTCGACGCTCTCAGCAACTACATCACTGCGTTGGGATACGGAGATCCGGAATCCCAAAACCCTGAATCACTCTTCAATCGTCGTTGGCCGGTGAATTATCACCTCATCGGCAAGGACATCATCCGCTTCCACTGCGTGTATTGGCCGGCCATGCTCATGTCGGCCGGTATCGAACCCCCGGCTGGTTGGGCGGTCGGAGGTTGGCTCCTCGTCGGTGGCGAGAAGATGTCGAAGACCACCGGCAACGTGGTCAACCCCTTGGACTTGATCGATGATTCAGCCCCTGACGGCGGCGACGCCGGAGGTCAATTGGGGGTGGGCGTCGACGGATTCCGGTACTACGTGTTGGCCGAGACGCCCTATGGCGCCGATGGCGACTTCACCTACGAAGGTCTCATCGGCCGCTACAACGCCGATCTGGCCAACAACCTCGGCAACTTGCTGAGTCGGGTGGCCACCGTCGTCGGCAAGAAGTGCAACGGTGTCGGGCCCAAGCCGTCGCCCGACAGCCCACTCGCTGCGGCAGCTCGCAGCGCCGTCGATGAGACGATCTCTCGCTGGGCCGACGTGCAACCAAGTCGTGCACTCGAAGCCACCTGGCAGCTCATCCGCGCGACCAACGCCTACCTCGAGACCAACGAACCGTGGAAGGCCGAACCCGGCCCGGCCGTCGACATTGTGATGGGTGACGCCCTCGAAGCGTTGCGCATCGTGTCGATCCTGGCGTCGCCGGCGATTCCGCGGACTGCGCAGGCCGTGTGGGAACGCATCGGCATGGTCGAGGCTGGGCAAGCGAACGTCGACGATCGCCGCGTGCCCGTCGATGTGGCGTGGGGCCAGTATCCGGGTGGCGTGACCGTCGTGAAAGGCGATCCATTGTTCCCGCGCAGAAATATCACGTGAGATATCCGTGAAATACCCGGCGAGATATCCATGACCTGGACCGACACACACTGTCATCTCGAGGACGATCGCTATCCCGAGAGTACTGACGAGGTTCTCGAGGCAGCCCGCGCGCGCGGTGTCACGCGATTCGTGACCGTGGGTTGCGACGTGGCGTCGTCACG
>CAZTPF010000085.1:0-1860 GCA_964614655.1 uncultured Bifidobacterium sp. | reverse complement strand
TCGTCAGCGCAAGGGCAACTGGTAGCTCAGAGTCTCAGCCACACCGCACTGTTCGGAGCGAGCTCGCCGTCGCAACAGGCACCTGACTCCGACTCGACGAGAACTTCACCCGACACGTCGAGAGACCGTGATTCGTCGCCCAGGTTGAAGAACACTGCGAGACGATCTCTCTGGTAGCCGAGCACGTCGTCATGTTCGGTTTCGATCCACGAAAATTTCTTGCCATCGGCAGATGCGACGTTTCGTCGCTCCTTCAACAGAGTGCGATACATGTTCGTGATCGAGTCGGGGTCGGGATCGTGGATCTCGGCGCTGTGTTCACCCCAGTTCTTCGGTTGAGGAAGCCACGAGATGTGCTCGGTATTCCCTGCCGAGAAACCGTGATTTCCTGATCGATCCTGCGTCCACGGCAACGGCACACGACAGCCGTCGCGACCCTTCTCGTTCCCGTGCGTGCGATGGAAGATGGGGTCCTGACGTCGATCGTCGGGGATGTCGAGAACTTCGGGAAGGCCCAATTCTTCGCCTTGGTAGAGAAAGAACGCTCCCGGGAGACCCGCCGTGAAGACCGCCATGGCACGCGACCGCCGCACACCGAGAGCCACGTCGACCGGAGTGTTCGTGTACACGAGGTTGTTGCCGGTCCAGCTCTCGGCCGACGCCGCGTCGGCGCGTCCGTACCGGGTGACCGATCGGTGCGTGTCGTGATTGTTGAGAGTCCAGGCGAGGGCGCCGCCGTTGTTCATGACGTCGTTCACGTAACTGTCGACGAATCCCTTCACGCTCGCAGCCACCCACGGGCTCAACATCAGGTCGAAGGCGAAGGCTTGATGGAACTGATCGGGCGCGACGTAGTCGAGGATCAACTCGGGTTTGCGAGGGATGTAGGCCTCGCAGATGGTGAAGGGTTCGCGTCCGGAATGCTCGGCCTGGTAGCGGTCGAGAGTGCGCCGCCAACGAGCCCAGTAGGCGCGGGCGATGTCGTGCCGTTGAAAGTGTTTGTTCATGGCCGAGGCATGAGCAGCCGGCAGACCAGGAGGCGGAGTCGGACCCTCGGGTAGCCCTGGTGTCTTGCCAACCACTGTGACGGCGTCGACCCGGAAACCTTCCACTCCCCTGTCGAGCCAGAAGGTGAGGACGTCGTCGAAGTGTTGTTGAACCTCGGGATGTTCCCAGTTGAAGTCGGGTTGGCCGGCGTCGAACACGTGCAGATACCACTGGCCGTCCGACCCGTCGGGTTCGGTCACCCGCGTCCAGGCCGGCCCGCCGAACAGTGACAGCCAATTGTTGGGCGGCTCGTCCCCGTTCGGACCGGAGCCGTCACGGAAGTAGAACCGCTCGCGCTCGGCGCTCCCTCGACCGGCCGAGACGGCCGAACGGAACCAGGCGTGGTCGATGCTGCAGTGGTTGGGCACGATGTCGAGAACGATCTGGATGCCACGTCGGCGCGCTTCGACGATCAGTTCATCGAGATCGGCCAAGGTTCCGAACATCGGATCGATGTCGAAGTAATCGGAGACGTCGTAACCATGGTCGCGTTGGGGCGACCGAAAGCACGGCGACATCCAGATGGCGTCGACCGACAACGACTGCAGATGATCGAGGTGGGAGATGATGCCCCGTAGGTCGCCGACACCGTCACCGTTCGCATCTGCGAACGACCGCGGATACACCTGATAGACGACGGCTTCACGCCACCATTCGGACATGCCTCAACTGTAGGGCGAGCAATCCCCCGGCTCTTCTTCTGGGGCGAGCCCGGACAGGTGACGCACGAAGGCATCTTCTTCGGCGTCGAGGCGGGATCGTTCGACCTTGATCTCGGCCAGACGAGAACGGACCTCGGCCGCCGACAGCGAC
>CAZTPF010000084.1:0-1876 GCA_964614655.1 uncultured Bifidobacterium sp. | reverse complement strand
TGGTTCCGGTGCTCGGCGTGCCGTCGGCTCCTTGTCCGCCGATCGACGCGTCGGCCGCAACCGAGAAGTGCGGATGCTTGCGGTCGTAGCGCACGAGCCACGTGTGCAAGGCCGCGTAGATGAAGAGGGGATGTCCGGCCCAGCGCTTCAGGTACGCGCGCTGCTCGACCGTGCGCACCACCGCCGCGTCGTATCCCACGCCGGTGTGGAAGCAGAAGAACCGCCCGTCGACCCGCCCGAGACCGATCGGTCGAATCGATCGGGTCGGATCCTGCAAGGCCGCCACGAGCAGGTCGACGGCGGCGACCGGATCGTTCGGCAGCCCGATGGTGCGGGCGAACACGTTCGTACTTCCCCCCGGCAGGACTCCGAGCGAGGTGTCGCTGCCGGCCACACCGGTGGCCACCTCGTTCAGGGTGCCGTCCCCGCCGAAGGAGATCACGAGGTCGAGCCCCCGGTGGGCGGCGTCCTGGGCATAGCGGGTGGCGTGCCCTCGGCGATTGGTCTCGACCAACTGGACGTCGTGGTCACGGGACAGCGCCCGGTGCACGATCACCATGTTGCGGGCCGTCACCGAGGAGGCGAAGGAGTTCACGACCAGGAGGATCCGCACGGGCCGACGGTACCAGCGGGCCTCGTCGTGAGTCGTGCGTCACGCTCGCCGGATCGGTGCGACGTCGGTTGTGTGAACCTGCGCACAAGCGACCAGAATGCCGGTCATGAACGTCATCGTCTGTGTGAAGCAGATCCCCGATCCGGCCCTGCCCGGAGCCCTCGATTCCGGTACCAACACGTTGAAGAGGGACGGCAAGTTGATCCTCGACGACTCCGACGCCTACGGCGTCGAGATGGCTCTCCAGCTGGTCGATGCGGCCGGCGGCGGAGAGGTCAGCTTGGTCTCGATGGCCCCCAACAGTGAGACCGCCGGTCTGCGCACGGCGCTGGCGATGGGCGCGGCCAAGGCCGTGCTCGTGTCCGATCCGGCACTGCAGGGTTCCGACGCTCTCACCACTGCGAAGGTTCTCGCCGCTGCGGTGCAGCGTCTCGGCGGTGCCGACCTCGTGATCGCCGCGACCGAGTCGAGCGATGGTTACACGGGCACCGTTCCCGAGCAGATGGCCGAAGTTCTCGGTCTGCCGTCGGTCACCTTCGCGAAGAAGGTCGCCATCGACGGCGGCACCTTGAAGGCTGATCGTCAGACCGAAGCCGGTTACGACGAAGTCACCTGTCCGCTTCCGGCTCTCGTGTCGGTCACGGCCGGTGTGGTGGAGCCTCGCTACCCGAGCTTCAAGGGCATCATGGCCGCCAAGTCGAAGCCGGTCGAAGAAGTGACCGCTTCCGATCTCGGTGTCACACCGGTCGGTTGGGCCGGTGCCAATCAGAGCATCAGCAATGTCGCCGAAGCCGAAGCTCGCCAGGCCGGCGAGATCATCGAGGACGACGGCGAGACGTTCGGCAAGATCGTGACCTTCCTCGAAGGTCTGAAGGTCATCTGAGAGAGCGAGGACGAAGATCATGGCAATCAACAACATCTGGGTGTTCGCACAGGTCGCGAACGGAGCCCCCACTTCTGCATCGCTCGAACTCGTCACCAAGGCCCGCAGCCTCGGCGGTTCGATCAGCGTCTGGGTCGCCGGTGACGGCAACGCAGTGGCCGGTCCGCTCGGCGAGTACGGCGCGACCAAGGTCTACGGCGTCGACTACGGCAGCAACCTTGCTGGAGCCGCTGTCGCCTCGGCGATGAAGGCCACCATCGACGGCGGTGATTCACCCGACCTCGTGATGTTCCCGCAGTCCTACGAGGGTCGTGACGTGATGGCTCGCCTGTCGGTCAAGCTCGATCGCACGGTGCTCACCAACAACGTCGACATCGCCG
>CAZTPF010000083.1:0-1965 GCA_964614655.1 uncultured Bifidobacterium sp. | reverse complement strand
ACCATCACCCACCCCGACGGACGTGTCCTGGCCATGTCGTTCGTAGCGCTCGCCACCGCCGGGGTCGAAGTGCGCCGAACACAACCCGTAACCGTCCGCGGCAGCTTTTACCCCGCCGCCACCCCCATACAGGTCTGGATGCACTCACAACCCGAACTCGTCGCCGAAACCTCAACCGACGCGACCGGCGCGTTCGAGACCACCTTCTACCCGCCAGCAGACATCAGCCCCGGCGCCCACATCCTGCAAGTGATCAGTGGCCGCGAACCAGCCGTCGCGTCGACATCCATCGGCGTCACGATTGCGGCCGAACCCGAACACAGCCCAGCGCCAATCACTGAACTTCCGAGAACCGGCCACGGCCAACCGCTTGTCGCGCTCGGAATTCTCCTCATAGCCGCCGGACTTCTCCTCACGGCCACACATCGCCGGCCCACCGACTCGCGCCCCCGGCACGACTCGAACGTGCGACCTGCGGTTGAGGAAACCGTTGCATTATCCGCTGAGCTACCGGGGGTGGGGACGGCCGCCCCTTAGTTCGCCACGGCCATCGGTGGTGGGAGCACCTCCGCCACCTGCAGCGCTGGCACGTCGACCTGAACCTCTGCGTCCACCACGTTGCCGGACTGCGTGTGGGGGTCGCAGCGTGGTGGTCAGACCCGATGGACCTTCGACATCGGTTTGCCCTACTCGACCACCCTCGTCGGACGGCGGCAACACATCCCGAGGATGACACAAAAAACACAATTAGAACCCACTAGTTGTGTTTTTTGTGTCTGATCGACTAGCCTGCTCGGCATGCGTGGCCTGACAAGCGACCCCGCCCTTCAGCCTCGTGGAGACGAACTGCTCACCACTGGCGAAGCGGCGAAGATCCTCAACTGCACGCGCCAGCACGTCGTGAACCTGTGCGAGCACGGCGACCTTCCCTTCACCACCGTCGGCACCCACCGCCGGATTTCCCGCGAGAACGTCGAAGCACTCAAGACGAGAACCGACCGCCTGAGTCGCGATGAACGCCGCAGTCTCTGGCTCGGATATGTCGTCGCCGGCACGGTTGCCACGGACCCTGACCGAACGATCGCAGAAGCGCTCGGCCGCCTCCAGACGATGCGTCCCCACGCTCGAGGGCAGGCCAGGAAGTGGCTCGACGAGTGGGAACGCATTCTGAACACCCCCGTCGATCGAGTCCTTGCAGCGCTCACCGATCGTTCGCTGCGTGGACGGGAACTTCGACAGAACTCTCCATTCGCGGGCACGCTCACCGACGAGCACCGCCGCATCGCTGTCGAGGCCTGGCAATCGCACGACATCGGCAATCCACGAGGACGTCGATGAATCGTGAGCAACTCGCACACGTCGTTCGGGCTGCGGCGACGATCACCGGCGACGGTGACATCGTCGTCATCGGGAGCCAGTCGATCCTCGGCACAGCAGATGTCGACGACTTGCCGGAGGAGGCCACCATGTCGATGGAGGTTGATGTTGCGTTCGTCGACGACATCGATGCCAGTAAGGCCGATGCCGTCGACGGAGCGATCGGAGAGCTCTCGCAGTTCCACGAGACGTACGGCTACTACGCACAAGGCGTCGAGATCAGCACCGCAATCCTCCCGGCCGGGTGGGAAGGCCGAGCCGAGATCCTCGACCGGCAGGATTCGCGGCCGGGGTACGCGCGCTGCCTGGAGCCGCACGATCTCGTCGTGTCGAAGCTCGTTGCCGGGCGGGAGAAGGACATCACGTTCGCAGCCTCGCTCATCGCGCATGGCCTCGTGTCTGCTGCGACCCTGCACGAACGAGCCGAACTGCTGGACCAGCCGAACGCGGTGATTCGACGTGTCCGCGCTCTCATCATTCGTTGCTCACCGAAGGATTAGCACGGCTCGCGACACCCCGAGACCGAAGAGACACCAGCGCCCCCGGCACGACTCGAACGTGCGACCTGCGGTTTAGGAAACCGTTGCT
>CAZTPF010000082.1:0-2114 GCA_964614655.1 uncultured Bifidobacterium sp. | reverse complement strand
TGACGTCGTTCACGTAACTGTCGACGAATCCCTTCACGCTCGCAGCCACCCACGGACTCAACATGAGATCGAAGGCGAAGGCTTGATGGAACTGACCGGGCGCGACGTAGTCGAGGATCAGTTGGGGCTTGCGTGGGATGTAGGCCTCGCAGATCGTGAACGGTTCGCGTCCGGAATGCTCGGCCTGGTAGCGGTCGAGGGTGCGCCGCCAACGAGCCCAGTAGGCGCGAGCGATGTCGTGCCGCTGGAAGTGCTTGTTCATCGCCGAGGCATGAGCGGCCGGCAGACCAGGAGGCGGAGTGGGACCCTCGGGCAGCCCGGGCGTCTTGCCCACCACCGTCACTGCGTCGACCCGGAATCCTTCGACTCCCCTGTCGAGCCAGAAGGTGAGCACGTCGTCGAAGTGCTGTTGAACGTCTGGATGTTCCCAGTTGAAGTCGGGTTGGCCGGCGTCGAACACGTGCAGATACCACTGGCCGTCCGACCCGTCGGGTTCGGTCACCCGCGTCCAGGCCGGCCCGCCGAACAGTGACAGCCAATTGTTGGGCGGCTCGTCCCCGTTCGGACCGGAGCCGTCACGGAAGTAGAACCGCTCGCGCTCGGCGCTCCCTCGACCGGCCGAGACGGCCGAACGGAACCAGGCGTGGTCGATGCTGCAGTGGTTGGGCACGATGTCGAGAACGATCTGGATGCCACGTCGGCGCGCTTCGACGATCAGTTCATCGAGATCGGCCAAGGTTCCGAACATCGGATCGATGTCGAAGTAATCGGAGACGTCGTAACCATGGTCGCGTTGGGGCGACCGAAAGCACGGCGACATCCAGATGGCGTCGACCGACAACGACTGCAGATGATCGAGGTGGGAGATGATGCCCCGTAGGTCGCCGACACCGTCACCGTTCGCATCTGCGAACGACCGCGGATACACCTGATAGACGACGGCCTGACGCCACCATTCGGACATGCCTCAACTGTAGGGCGGACCTCGGTCGATCGACAGTTGTCGAGTCGATGGTTCGAGCTGGAGCTTCCAACCACCTTCGTGAGCGGCGTGGTGATGCCGAGAGCACAACGGCACCAGATTGGCCATGTCGGTAGTCCCGCCGTTCTCCCAGTATTCGATGTGGTGCGGCTCGCAGTGAGCGAATTTCACCTGACATTCCGGGATGGCACACGAGTCGTAGAACGCCCCTAGCGCTCGCCGCTGGTGGACAGTTGCCAAACGTTTGGCGCGTCCCACATCGATCGGGACACCCTGACCGTTCAAAACCACCGGCACGATGTCCCCGTCACATGCCAGGCGTCGCACCGTCTCGGCTGGCAGCTCCACCCCGTGCTGGGTGGTGATGACACCCACTCGTCGGGTGGCTCCTTGCAACTGATCGAGAGCGACGTGCACCACGATCTCGGCGCGGGGTGCCATTGACGAATCATCTGTCTGGCAGCTCAACCCCGCTACGAGCGCCAGCGCGCGGCGGTGGTCGTTGGGTTCGACACCCGGGCCGACCTCGACCGGAACCTCCCGATCACCAGAATGAAACATCGCCTCGACCCGCTGTTCTAGCCGCGACACCAGAACCGAACCCCGTTCAGGGTCGAAAGCTCCCCGCAGATGAATCATGCCGTCAGGCTCGTTCCAGACCCGCAGGTAGGTCGACCGCCGCTGCCGTTCGAACACCCCCAGACCTCGATCGGCCGACAAGCGAGCCACCTCGGAACGCACATGCTTGGCGAACTGATCGACTGTCAACCGACGCGCCGATCGCAACAAGGCCTCAGCCTCCGCCAACACTCGATCTCGGTCATCATCGGACACCTTTTTCAGATTGTCGGCCACGACGTCGAGATGACCGGCCACGATCGAACCCGAAGCCAGCGCCGAGCCGAAACCGGGCATCTCATCGACGATGACCGATCGTTGAACGACCCGACTCGCGTCTCGACCTCGCAACCCCGAGTATTGCGACACATCGAATTCGGGGACCACGCATGAGGACGGCTCGGAAGCCAGCTTGTTCAACCGGCCCACCAGACTCGCCTCTTCGGCGTCGAGGCGGGCTCGTTCGACCTTGATCTCGGCCAGACGAGAACGGACCTCGGCCGCCGACAGCGAC
>CAZTPF010000081.1:0-2149 GCA_964614655.1 uncultured Bifidobacterium sp. | reverse complement strand
GCGTCGTCGACCACCCGTTTGGTGACTCGCTCGCTGCCGTGACCGACCACGACCACGGTGTGGGCCGGCCGCACCATCGACAGCGAATGCACCACGTGCATCACGAGGGGTCGACCGCAGATGAGGTGCAACGGCTTGGGCCGGGTCGACCGCATACGGGTTCCCTCACCGGCCGCCAGGATCAGGGCGTTCACGGGCACGGACAAGAGATATCACGAGCCGGGGGTTTCTGGCTCCGGGGAGAGGGCTCGAACCCCTATTCGCGGAATCAAAATCCGCTGTCCTACCGATTGAACGACCCCGGAATGTGCCTGTCAGGCTGCCCGTCAGGCTACTGGCTGGATTTCCGGGGCGTTGGCTCGGACCTGGCCCGTGGCTAACCTCGGCAGTTCAGTCTTTCGAGAGGTTCTCCATGGGTTCGTTGATCAAGAAGCGACGCAAGCGGATGCGCAAGAAGAAGCACAAGAAGATGCTTCGCCGCACGCGTCACCAGCGACGCAAGTAATCACTGGTAGCGCGTCACCACCACGGTCGCCTCGGGCAATCGTGGTGTGATGGATCCGTGATCGCCGATCACGAACCAGGTTGCACCGCTCCCCGCCAGAGTCGGCGGGCGGCCGACTTCGCGCGTGATCCTCGACTTCCAGTCGGCGAGCTTGGGCTCGACGACGAGGGCCGCCCACTCGAGATCGTTCAGGTTCTCGTGCGACGAGTCGTCCAAAGCCACATCACCGGGAACTTCCAGGTCGTCCCAAGCTCGATAGACGGCGGGGGTGCTCACCGACAAGGGCGGCACGACGAGAGTGACCGTGCCGGGGTCGTCGGGCAAAGGATCGACGACCTCACCGATGCCCTGTACCCGAGCCCGACCGTGACCTGACAGGCAGAACGCAACGTCGGCACCGATGCGGGCGGCCACGTCGAGATCGGTCACGCCGGCCCAGCGCAGAATCGCCGCCGCGTCGGCCGATCCGCCGCCGAGACCGCCACCGTGCGGAATGTTCTTCGTCACGATCACCTCGGCCGACCGCCCAGCAACCTGGAGGGCCCGTGACACGAGATCGGTGCCCGACGTTCCGTCGAGTCCGGCCGAGAACCGTCCGACGTACTCGACGCGACTCTCGGTTCCGGGTGGCAGTTCGGTGACCTCGAGAACGTCGTGCAGTTCGAGAGTGGTCATGACGGCGTCGATGAGGTGAAATCCTCGGAACGGGTCTCGCTCGCTGATCCCGGTGACGCGCAGGCTGAGGGTCAGCTTGGCGGGAGCGTGAAGAACTTGGGTCACGACTCGTTCCTCGTCACGGCATCAGTCAACCGTCCCCAGTCGTGGACCGAGAGTTCCTCCGGGCGTCGGGTCGGATCGATCTCGGCGGACGTGAATTCCTCGTCGCTCACCACGCCGTTCAGCGATCGGCGCAACATCTTGCGACGTTGGCCGAAAGCTGTTCTCACCAAGGTGAACAGTGTCGAACGGTCGACGTTCACCGCCGGTTCGTCGCGTCTCGTGATCTCGATGATCGCCGACGTCACCTTGGGTCGGGGTACGAACACGGTCGGCGGCACGTCACCCAGAAGTCGGGCCGTGGCCCAATACGACACCTTGACGCTGATCGCCCCGTAGTCGGACGATCCGGGAGCGGCGGCGAGCCGTTGCGCCACTTCTTTTTGCACCATCACCACGAAACGGCGAATTCGTGGCACTTCGTCCAGCAGATCGGCCACCAAGGGCGTCGCCACGTTGTACGGCAGATTGGCCACGACGGTGAGATGAGCATCATGAGGTTCGAGGGCGTTCCAGTCGACCTCTCGTGCATCGGCCTCGATCACGTGAACCCGGTCGGCGTACTCGGATTGGGCGACGACATCGCGTAGAACGGGCGCCACACCGTGATCGACTTCGATCGCCGTCACGTGGGCGCCGGTCTCGGCGAGGGCCAACGTGAGCGAACCGAGTCCGGCACCGATCTCGACCACATGATCACCCGGACCGACGTCGGCCAGTCTCGCAATACGCCGGACCGTGTTCGGATCGGCCACGAAGTTCTGGCCGAACGCACGACGAGGCGACAGTCCGTGACCCTCCAGCAATTCGACGATGTCACGACGAGAGTGAGTCATGGATATCCCGTGTCATGTATTTCCCGTGTCA
>CAZTPF010000080.1:0-2282 GCA_964614655.1 uncultured Bifidobacterium sp. | reverse complement strand
CCGACGTCGTCGCCATTGGTGGGGTCGAAGGCGATCCAGTCGCCGACCCACGCTTCGAGCCAGGCGTGGGATTCCACCACGACGGGCTCGTCGATCTCACCCGATCCGGTGTAGTGGTAGCCCGAGACGTAGCGAGCCGGAATGCCGAGCGATCGCAAAAGGCTGATCGTGATGTGGCTGTAGTCCTGGCAGACGCCGCGTCGACTTGTCCAGGCCTCGTCGGCCCGGGTGTGCACGTGTGTGGCTCCCGGCGTGTAGGTCATGACCTGTCGGACGAGATCGACACAGCCTTCGGCGGCGACGAGGGGAGTGGCAGCCGAACGAAGATCGGCGAGCAGGTCGTCGGTGCCGGCAAGGGCCGGAGCCAGGTTCGTGTGTCGCAGGAATTCGACGAACTGGTCGCCCACTTGTGAGGTCTTCCAGACCGACCACGACGGCGATTCGTCGCGCCGCGGCGCCGACCACGACTCGACCACGTTGTCGGAGGTGACCGAAAGACGAGCATGTGGAGTGTGCAGATCGAAAGCCTCGACCGTGGTGCCCCAGTAGTCGCGGTACGAATACAGCGACACGTACGGCTGCACGGTCGTACGGTGGTGCACTAGCAGCTGGCCGGCACCCGACGACGGGGTCATGCGCACCTCGTTGAACGACGCCACCACCTCGGATTCGTAGTCGTACGAGGTTTCGTGGACCACTGCCAGTCGCCAGGTCATCTCAGTGGCTCCACACGATCGACCCGAGCGGGCGGAAGTAGTTCTCCTGAACGGCCCGGCTCGTGAACTCGACGGCCTGACGGGCTTGGACGACCAACTCGTCGCTCTCGGTCGGTGACAGGAGATCGGCACCGAACTCGAGACGGCTGCGCAACACGCCGATCGCTCGCAGGACCGGCTCGGCACGGCTCGACGTGAAGCGGGCGATGTCGCGCAGTGAGGCCTCGGCGTCGACCACCGAGCGAAGGATCGATCGTGGGAACGTCGGGTCGACGAGGAGGAAATGGCGTAGTGAATCCTCGTTCATCCGGTCGTGATGACGCAGGAACGTGTTGAGCCCGCCGACGGCTCGTAGAACCGTCGCCGGGCCTTGTTCGGGCCACCCACGTTCGATGCGCATGTCGAGAAGTCGAGCCACCTGGTCGATGCGTTCGAGAAAGCCTCCCAACTCGTAGAACGAGTAGGCCTCGTCGCGTGGCGACACCCAGTCGAAGGTTCCGTGAACCACGGTGAGCCCCTCCACCACGTCACGAAGATCGGAGCCCGGGAAGAACGGGTTGGGCCGTACCGAAGCCCGCAGATAGGCCTTGTTCAGCACTTCGAACACGTCGGCGGGGAGTGCGTCGCGCACCGAGCGGGCGTTCGTCCGTGCGTACTCGAGGGAGCCGTGGATCGAACTCGGATCGGCCGGTGACCCGTAGACGATGCTCACCAAGTCGATGAGCCCGAGAGTCGGATCGTCGGAGAACCCGAGTCCGTGGAGGACGAGCGACGCACCACGGCGCTGGTCGTCGGTGCTCTCGCCGACGAGAAGCTGATGCATCTCGAGAACGAGTCGTGCGGTTCCTTCGGCCCTCTCGATGTAGCGGCCCATCCAAAAGAACGATTCGGCCAGGCGGCTCAGCACGACGGCCCCTGTTGCTGCTGTTCTTCTTGTTGGTTGAGGCGAAGATCGGGGAGAGCGTTCGGACCGACTTCGCGCGGGACCGGATCGCCGTCGACAGCGTCGGTCACGACGATCGGACGAGTGATCGGTCCGGTCGCGTGGTTGTTCGACTCGGCGAGAACCCAGGTGTCCTTCGAACCTCCACCCTGACTCGAGTTGACCACCAGGCTTCCTTCGACCAGCGCGACGCGGGTGAGACCACCGGGCAGGACCCACACCTCGTCGCCGCAGTTGACGGCGAACGGTCGCAGATCGACGTGTCGGGGCGCGACGGATCCGTCGTCGGTCACGGTCGGGCAGGTGGACAACTGAACGATGGGCTGAGCGACCCAATCACGCGGATCGGCGGCGATCACGTCTTTCACCTGGGCCAGTTCGGCGGCCGAAGCCCGTGAACCGATCACGATGCCGTAGCCACCACTCGCCGCCACCGGTTTCACGACCATGTTGGGGAGATCGTCGAGCACTCGTTGGCGAGCTTGCGGATCCTGAAGGTCGTAGGTGTCGACGTTGGGGAGGATCGCGTCCTCGTTCAAGTAGTAGCGAATGAGATCGGGGACGTAGCGGTACAACGCCTTGTCGTCGGCGACCCCGTTGCCGACGGCGTTGGCGATCGTGAC
>CAZTPF010000079.1:0-2312 GCA_964614655.1 uncultured Bifidobacterium sp. | reverse complement strand
CCGGTCACGTGGAACGAGCGTGTTCCGCGGTTCGTCGATCATTCGACAGTCGAGGCGACCATCGAGGCGACGGATCTCAGCAGGGGCGTTCCATCAGGCTGCTCGATCTGGTTCCACCTTCGGGCATCGGCGGGGAGGGAATCGGAGGCCGGTGGACGTCCTCGGCTGACCCGCGCCTCGTCGATTCGTTCGGAATTGCAGTTCTCTTGGGGTGGCCGTGATCGATGGCTATGCTGTCGAAAGGGGACTCGAACACCGCGGAGCCGTCCAATGAACGCCGAACGGGAGCATCGCCATGCCTGACAGGTCTCACCAGTGTCGTCGGTTTGGCGAATCGAACGAGCGTGACGGATTCGGTGGTTTCGATGCGACAACCCGGATGTCACGTCGCACCGTGATCAAGGGTGCGGCGGTCGGCGGCGTCGGTCTCGTGGCCGGCAGCGTCCTTGGAGAGTCCATGGTGACCAGGGCGGCGGGACCGCCGGAGGCGTTGACGATGTCCAACGACGAATGGTTCGCGAACCGGGCCTGGAGCGTGAGTGCCAACAAGGTGATTCCGCGGCCCGACGGTTCGGTCGTCGCCGTGACGAGCCTTGCCGATCAGATCCACCGTCCGAGTTCCGGCGAGGAGATTGCGGCCATCGTGAGGTCCTTGCCGGAGACCACGCCGATCGCCTGCGTCTGCGGCGGGCACGAGTCCTCGGGCGCAGCGCTCGTCGCCGCGCCCGGCGCGGTCATCATCGATCTCGGAAGGCTCAAGTCGATCGACTTCGAGCCGTCCGCCGACGGAACTCTGGTGACGGTCGGCGCGGGCGTCGTCTTCCGCGAACTCGTCGAGAGCGTTCGCGAGCAAGGTGGGGCGCTTCCGGTCGGAACGGGTCCGGGCGTCGGCGTCGCGGGATACGTCACCAACGGCGGATTGAGCAGCTACTTCTCGCGTCGGCTCGGACTTCTCGGGCAGCGGGCGGTTCGGATGACGGTCGTCCTGCCCGACGGGACCGTTCGGACCCTCACGCCCGAGGATGAACTCTTCACCGCGATGCTCGGCGCAGGCAGTGCACTCGGGATCGTCGTCGACATCACCTTCCGGATGGCCGACGCGAGCGTCGTCAAGGGTGCGGAACAGCGGGTCTTCGGATTCGAGAACCGCGCTCAGGCCGTGGAGTTCTCGCGGAAGGCGATGCAGTTCATGAAGGAGGACGTGATTCCAAACGACGGCGTCTCCCTTGAGATCGTGGTCACCGGCACCAAGGCTCTCGTCGCGACGACGGTGTTCTACGACACGTTCGATGGAAGTCCCGCGGATTTCGTGAAACCGCTTGAGGATCTGGCGTCCGTCATGAAACTCCCGGTCCTGGCGCAGGCGCACTGGGGATCCTGGTTCGAGGCCGCGGCGGCGTTGTGGCCGGTCATCGCCGAACAGAAGGGAAGTCCGCTCGCGACGAGTTACCACTGCGCCGGAACGGTGGGCATCCCCGAGGATCGCCTGCTCGACTTCGTGGGCAACGTCATCGTCGGCGAGGCGCCGCTCGACGAGGCGCCGCTCTCGATCGTCGAGATCCGAACGCTCGGCGGCGAGGCTCAGAAGGGTCGGCGCGTGCCGAGCGGAAACTGCCACCATGCCTTCTTCGTCGATCTTGTGACGCTGTACGACGCGAGCTCGAAGACGCCGGCGGAGCGTCAGGAGATCGTCGAACTCACCAATCGGGTCATGGACAAGGCACGTCGGACCGAGGGGCTCGGCGTCGATTTCAGTGGTACGCACTCCCAGCCCGACGATGTCGATCGTGCGGCGGTTGCAGCGGAGATCTTCGGTTCCAAGGCGATGGCGGCACTCGTGGCGGCGCAGAAGCGTCGGGTCGATCCGCACAACCGACTTCGTTTTCATCCGTACGCGAAGTTCGTCGGATGACGACGGATCGCGAGTGGGCGACGCGGGTCACGGGGAGCGCAGGATCTTCTCCATCTTCCGTCCCTTGGCGAGTTCGTCCACGAGCTTGTCGAGGTAGCGGCACTGGCGGGTGAGCGGCGTCTCGATGTCCTCGATCCGGTAGCCGCAGATCACGCCGGTGATGAGATGGGCGTTCGGGTTCAGGGTCGCCTCGGCGAAGAACGTCTCGAAGGTCGACTTCTCGTCGATGTGTCGCTGGATCGCCGCCTCGTCGTGGCCGGTCAGCCAGGTGATGACCTCGTGCAGTTCCTCGCGGGTCCGTCCCTTCTTCTCGACCTTGGCCACATAGTGGGGGTGGACCGACGAGAACGTCATGGTGCGGATGCGTTCGTCGTGTTCGGGGGTGGTGGTCGGCATGGCG
>CAZTPF010000078.1:0-2390 GCA_964614655.1 uncultured Bifidobacterium sp. | reverse complement strand
TCCCGTCACCCGCTCCAGCGCCGTAGGCGCTCCCTCGGTCGATCGAATCGGGAGGAGCGCAGCGACGGCTCCCGTCACCCGCTCCAGCGCCGTAGGCGCTCCCTCGGTCGATCGAATCGGGAGGAGCGCAGCGACGGCTCCCGTCACCCGCTCACTGCAACGGCCGCCCGCACGGGCGGTCGTTTGCTGTCGACACGTGCGCAGTCTCCGAGCCGACACGCGACGAAGGGCCGCCCGAGTGGGCGACCCTTCGGTCGTCGTTCGATGACGGATGGATCAGAGTGTGATCATGCGGCGACGCACACCGACGGCCAGCAGCGTGCCACCGACCAGAAGGACGAGCGCCACCACGGTCATGGTAGAAGTCGACGATCCGGTGTCGGGCAGAGCTCCGGACAAGCTGGCCGGCAGCAGAACGCTGTCGATCACGTGGATGACACCGTTGCAGGCTTCGATGTCGGTCGCGGTCACGGTCGTGGTTCCGTTCAACTTGACGGCGCCATCGACGACGGCGATCGAGATGTCCGAACCCTGCAGAGTGGTCGCCGAGGACAGTCCGACGACGTCGGCGGCCATCACCTTGCCGGGAACCACGTGATACGTGAGAACGCTCGTCAGAGTCGCCGTGTCGGCCAGCAGAGCCTCGGCCGAAATTCCGAGGGCGGCCAGAGCGGCGGCGAAGGCCTCGTTCGTCGGAGCGAAGACCGTGAACGGTCCGGCGCTGCAGTCGGCCAGGGTTCCGGCCAGATCGGCTGCGGTCACTGCGGCCACCAGGGTGGCGAAGTCGGCGTTACCCGATGCGACCTCGGCGATCGACGACTCCGAGGCCGAAACCGGGGCGGCGAGGAGACCGAGAGATGCGGCTCCGGCCGCCAATCCGATCAGTCCTTTGCGAATGAATCGATGTGTCATGTGAACTCCTGTGTTTGGGGGGTGTCTTGGCAGGTTCACGCGACCTGACGGCTAGTGCCAAACCCTGCACAGCATTTCCGGAGTCCGGTGACAAGTTTCCCGAATCTGCCAGCAACAGCCGCCTCATCCCGGCCAGACCGAATGACCCGGGAACCGAAACAGAATCTGTAGATTTCTTACATGTCTCGTCGTCACGCCCTTCTGGTGTCCGCAGCCGTTCTCTCCCCCCTCCTGATCACAGCTTGCGGAGATTCCGGATCGACCCCCGACCCGTCGACTGCTGTTACGCAGGAGGTTCCCGTCGTCGCTGACACCTTCGAACTTTCCGCCGATCGCGCCAACGGCTCGACGATCCTCACCAACGACGACGACACCGTGGCCGTAGCCGTCCCCGACTCCGCACTCCCCGCTGGCCTCGACGCATCCGCCATCACGGCCACGGTCGACCGCCTCGTGGCCACCGACATCGGAACGGGTATCGAATTCTCGCTCGGCCCGGACGGCACCGAGTTCAGCGAGCCGGTGACCCTCACTTTCGTCGCCGACTGGGATCCCGAGGGCACGGTCACCGTCACCGCCGTGGCCGATGACGGAACCAATCTGCTTCCCACGCCAGAGGACGCCGATGAAGTCCTGAAGACTTTGCAGGTCGTTCCCAACGACGACGGCACGAGCACCGTCAGCGTGGAGGTCGACCACTTCTCCTCGTGGTCGTTCGCCATTCACGGCCCACTCTCCGTCATCGCGGATAACAACGCCGGATTCCTGATCGGCGCCCAATCCGGCGTCGAAGGCCGTGATCTCTACGTGATCGCCGGTTCCCTCAACAGTTCTCTCAGCCCGATGAAGGTGTCGGCACCCAAACTCTGCGCCGAATTGATCGAACTGGAATTCCGGGGTGCAACGTCGAGTCGGTCGATCGCCTCACACGGTCGCAAATGCGACGAGGGCAACGACCCGAGCGTCGAATTCTGGTTTCCGTACGAGTGCATCGGACCGGAAATGGGAACGGCCAGCGGCGTCGTCAACGTACAGTATGGACTGGCCGGTCTCAGCCCATTCGCCTTGCTCGTCGTCCTCGCCGGAGGCGAAGAACTCGCGATGAGAGAGTCCGTGAGGAAGCAGGGTTTCTGGGCCAACGCCTCGGACGCTCTGTTGTACATGAGGGCTCCGTTCTCCGAGGATCTCGCGTGCCTCGACGGCGCGTCGACCACGACGTCGTCCACCGTCCAGCCCGCGCCGTCGACGACAACTGCGCAACCCACCACGACGTCTCGCGGCACCGTCACTGGCAGCTCCCGCCCGACACCGACACCTCCGGCGCCGGGCCCGACACCCCCGACTCCGCCGACCACGACCGCAGCGACCACGACGACCGCCAAGGCAACGACCACGACCAAACCGCGTCAGGGTGCCACCACCACGCTCCCGCGGCCCACCACGACGGCACCACGACCCGTGACCGGGGGGACGACAAC
>CAZTPF010000077.1:0-2698 GCA_964614655.1 uncultured Bifidobacterium sp. | reverse complement strand
TTCAGTGGGTCGAGGACGTGTCGGAGGAGTTCGACGTTCGCGACGAGAACGGACGTCTCGCGCCGCGCTACCACGGCCGTCAGCGCTGAGCGTCAGAACTCGAGGGCCAGTCGATCGACGCCGCGGATCGTGAGTCGGTCGCGCCAGGTGATGTCACCCACCGAACGCATGGTCGGAAAGCGAGCGACCAGCGAACCGACGGCGATCTCGGCTTCGAGGCGGGCCAGGCTTGCGCCGAGGCAGTAGTGGATGCCGGCTGCGAAGGCCACGTGGCGATTGGCGTTGGGCCGATCGAGGCGCAGTGAATGGGGGTCGTCGAAGATGGTCGGGTCGTGATCGGCGGCGCCGAGCACCGTCGTCACGATCGTTCCGGGTTCGACGACGATCGGCCCGTCGAGCCCCTGATAGGTGACGGGCACCATCGGTACGCGGACGGTCTGCTGCACCGGGCCGTCGAAGCGCAGGCATTCGTCGACGGCCCGAGAACCGATCGAGGGATCGGCATGCCACGCGGCGAGTTGATCGGGGTTGTTCAAAAGCGCGTTGACCGAGTTGCCGATGAGATTGACCGTCGTCTCGTGGCCGGCGATGTACAGGAGCACGACGAAACTCATGAGCTCGGGCATGGTCAGCGTGTCGCCTTGGTCTTCGACGGCGAGGAGGGCCGACAAGAGGTCGTCGCCGGGTGAACGACGACGGGTCTCGACCACGTCGATCAAGTAGGGAATCAGCTCGGCAAAAGCGGCGTCGACGCGATCGAGATCCTCGAGCGTCGACGTGGGCTCCAAGGCGAAGGTGATGATCTGGCTCCAATCGCGCAGTTCGTCGGCGCGGTCGGTGGGCATGTCGAGCAGATCGGAGATCACCTGGAACGGAATGGGGAAGGCCAGTTCGTCCACGAGTTCGAAACCGCCTCGTGAGGCGGCGCGGTCGAGGACGTCGTCGACGAGTTGTTGCACACGTGGGCGCAGTCGTTCGATCGCCGACGGTGTGAACGCCTTGCTCACGAGCCGACGCAGTCGCGTGTGGTCGGGCGGATCGAGGTTGAGGATCGACTTCGATCCGTTGCGAGTGCGTCGTCGGGCGCGCTTGGCTTTGCCGAGTTCGTCGGTCGGCTCGTTGCCGTTGGCCTCGACGTCGCGACTGAAATCGTTGCTGCGAAGCGTCCAGGCGACGTCCTCGTAGCGAGTGAGGACGATCGTGTCGAACGGAGTGCGATGCACCGGATCGTGCTCACGTAACTCGTCGTAGAACGGGTAGGGGTTGGCTCGGAAGGCCGGGTTGGACGGATCGAAGCCGGGTCGAGGACGCGATGTCGTGTTCATGATGTCGTCGTCACGGTGTCGTGATGGCCTGGGTGAGGGTGTCGACGACGCGGTCGATTTCGGCGTCGGAGATCACGAGGGGAGGGCAGAAGGTGTTGGTGTCGGCGCCGACCGCTCGGGTGATGACTCCGAGGTCGAGCATGCGATCGCGTACGGCCATCGGGTCGACGCCGGGCTTTTGCGCCACCGCCCACACTGCGCCGTCACCGCGAACTTCGGCAATCAGACCGTCCGATGCCAGGGAGTGCAATCCGGCCGAGAGTCGACGGCCCACGTGGTGGGCTCTCTCCACGAGTCCTTCTCGTTCGATGATGTCGATGTTGACGAGTGCGGCCCGGCAGGCGAGCGGATGCCCGGAATACGTGAAGCCGGTGCGCAGGAAGAACGCGGGATCGGCTTCGAGTGCGGTCCGCACGGCGGGGCCGACGAACACTCCACCGAGGGGGACGTAACCCGACGTGACGGCTTTGGCGAAGGTGACGAGGTCGGGTCGGACGCCGAAGCGATGGGCGGCGAACCAGTGGCCGAGACGGCCGAAACCGCTGATCACTTCGTCGTAGATCAGAAAGGCCCCGTGCTGATCGCACAGACGTCGGACACCTTCGAGGTAGCCCTCGGTCGGGGGAAAGACACCACCGGCACCTTGGACGGGTTCCACGAGAACGGCGGCAATGGTCTCGCCGTGGTGCGACATCGTGGTGGCGAGAGCTTCGATGTCGTCGGCCGGCACCTGGACGACGTCGCCGACGAGTGGGCCGTATCCCTCGCGGTTCGGCGGGATGCCTTGCGCACTCGTTCCTCCGTACGCCGTGCCGTGGTAACCGCGTTGGCGAGAGATGATCACCGTCCGTTCGGGATGTCCGGACTGGACATGGGCGAGACGGGCGAGCTTCATGGCGGTGTCGACCGCCTCGGATCCCGACGAACAGAAAAAAGCTCGAGCATCGGCCATGGGCGCGATGGTCACCAGCCGTTCTGCCAGTTCTTCGACGACCTCGTTGGTGAACGGATCGAAGGTGGAGTACCCGGCGAGAGTGCTCGCTTGGGTCGCCAGAGCGTCGGCGATCTCGCGGCGCCCGTGTCCGACTGCGCAGTACCAGAGCGATGCCATGGCATCGATGTACTCCCGTCCCTCGGAATCGGTGACGGTCGCTCCTTGGCCCGACACGATGGAGCGGAAATCGGTGCGGGTGGGTTTGGCGAAGGGATGGAGAAAGGCCGAGACCATGACACGGACGGTAGTAGGAGGGCCGACGGCAGCGACGGACAACGTGGAGTTGCACAACAGAATGAGAACCATTATCATTAACCTCATGCGTCGTTCCCTTCCCTTCGTTCTGGCCTCCGCTCTCGCCATCACCGCCTGTGGCTCG
>CAZTPF010000076.1:0-2803 GCA_964614655.1 uncultured Bifidobacterium sp. | reverse complement strand
CGATCGTCACGGCGATCGCTCCAGTGGCCCGAGGCACGAACGACACGACCAGCGCGATCTGGCCCGTTTGTACGTGTCGGTCGGTCGTCGCGCCGGTGTGAGGCCCGGAGACCTGGTCGGCGCGATCGCCAACGAGAGCGGCGTTCCCGGACGCGACATCGGTGTACGAATCTTCGACAACCATTCGGTTGTCGAAGTACCCGAGTCGCGCGCCGAGCACGTGATTCGAGCCATGAAGCAGACCAGCATTCGTGGCAAGAAGGCCATGGTGCGTCGCTATCGGGACGAGCGATGACCGATCCCTCGTCGACGCTTCGCGAACTGGCCGAAGCCCGTTACGTGTCGTTCGTCAGTTTTCGCCGCAACGGGACTTCGGTCGCCACACCGGTCTGGATCGCCCCCTACGGACGCGACGAACTCTGCTTCACGACGGCTGGGGACGCGGCCAAGGTCAAGCGACTCGCCCACGACTCTCGGGCCACGATTCAGCCCTGCGACGTTCGCGGTCGGCTGAAGTCGGGCACCTCGGCCGTCGACGTCACCGCACGAGTCGTCTCAGGTGCCGACTTCACCGGCGTCGAGGCCGCCGTGGCCCGTAAATATGGGCTCCAGTACCGCCTCGTGGTGTGGAGCGGGTCACTGCGCGAGCGTTTCCGTCGGCAGAAAACCGCCGATTGTGGCGTGGTCATGAACATTTCGTTCGGCCTTCCCGAACCCTCGGTGAACGACGACTAAGGTCGCCTCGTCGGTCGTCCCCCGGCCGATCTGAGGGAGGAAACAATGCGTAGAAAGACCCGTGGGTCGATCGGTATCGCCCTCGCTGCAGCCCTGAGCCTGGGTGTTGCGGCGTGTGGTGGCGATGACGGCGACTCGTCAAGCAGCCCCGAGACCGAAGCCCCGTCCGGTGGTGGAGACTCCGGTGGTGACACCGGTAGTGGCGAGAAGTTCTCGCTCGCCAACTTCACGGCCTGGGAGGACCTGCCGGCCGACGCCGGCGGTCTCGAGTCGAGCCCTGTGATCGACTGTGCCCCCGACGACGGTCCGCTCAAGGCCGCCTGGGTGTACGTCGGCCCGATCAACGACGGTGGCTGGACCCAGGCTCACAACGAATCGCGTGAAGCGGCTCAGGCCCACTTCGGTGATGCCATCGAGACCACCTACAAGGAGAACGTGCCCGAGGGCCCGCAGGTCCTGCAGGTGATCGACGACCTGATCGCCGACGGCAACACCTACATCATCGGTACATCGTTCGGATTCCAGGACTCCTTCGCCGAGGCGGCGGCCAACAATCCCGACATCTGCTTCGAGTTCGCCACCGGCTTCTTGAGCGCTCCGAACCTGTCGCAGTTCTACGGTTCGGCCGAGGACACCGACTACCTCACGGGTATGGCTGCTGGTGCGGCCTCCGAATCGGGCAAGCTCGGCATCATCGCCGCCTTCCCGATCCCGGAAGTGGTACGCGGTGTGAACGCCTGGACGCTCGGCGCCCGCGCCACCAATCCTGATGCCGAAGTGACGCTCCTCTGGACGAACACCTGGTTCGATCCGGCTCTCGAGCGCAAGTCGGCCGAGCAGCTCATCGCCGACGGCGCCGACGTGATCGGTGTGAAGTCGCAGGACTCGCCGGCTTCCGGTGATGCCGCGGCCGCCGCTGGTGTTCCGTGGGCCGGCTACGACAGCGACCAGAGCACCAACTATCCCGAGGTGTGGCTCACCGCCACCACCTATCACTGGGACGTGTACCACATCCCGCGCATCCAGGCCGCCCTCGATGGCAAGTGGATCGCCGGCAACTACTACGGCGCTCTCAACGACGAATTCGTGAAGCTCGCCCCCTACGGCAAGATCGTCGCTCAGGAGACGATCGACGCCATCGAGGCGAAGAAGGCCGAGTTCGCCGAGAAGCCCGGTTCGATGTTCTGCGGACCGATCGTCGACAACAAGGGAACCGAGCAGTTGGCCGCTGGTGTGTGCCACACCTTCGGTGAACTCATGTCGATGATGTACCTCGTCGAAGGCGTCAACGGAGAGATCCCCGCCAGCTGACCGAGGTCTGTCAGACAACACGTCATTCATGGGGGTGGGTTCCGATCGGAACCCACCCCCATGTCGTTCACGGCTCGTCTTTTCGGCACGATCTCCCGAGACGGGCCTTTCGTGGCTCAGAGCCTCGTTCCATTAGGGTCACCGACGCAGGGGAAGGTGGGGATATGCAGAGTGCGGTCCGCATGACGGGGATCGTGAAGAGGTTTCCGGGGGTCGTGGCGAACGACGGCGTCGACCTCGACGTCCGGCCCGGTGAGGTGCACGCCCTCCTCGGGGAGAACGGCGCCGGCAAGTCGACCTTGTCGAACATCCTGACCGGGCTCTACCGACCCGATGAGGGCACCGTCGAGGTGAACGGCAACGAGGTTCACTTCTCGTCACCGAAGGATGCGCTGCACGCCGGAATCGGCATGGTGCATCAGCACTTCCGCCTGGTCGAGACCTTCACGGTGGCCGAGAACGTGGTCCTCGGCGAAGACGACGCTCCGTTCCTCATGAACCAACAGGCCGTCGCCGCGCGCGTGAAGGAGATCAGCGATCGCTACGGACTCGCCGTCGATCCGTCGGCCCGTATCTGGCAGTTGAGCGTCGGAGAGCAGCAGCGCGTCGAGATCATCAAGACGCTCTACCGCGGGGCCCGCATCCTCATCCTCGACGAACCCACGGCGGTGCTCACGCCGAATGAAGCCGACGTCCTCTTCACCACTCTGCGGGCGATGGTGGCCGAGGGTCGCACCGTCATCTTCATCTCGCACAA
>CAZTPF010000075.1:0-3191 GCA_964614655.1 uncultured Bifidobacterium sp. | reverse complement strand
CAAGGCGCGTCGGCGATCGCCGGGGGCCGTTTCGCCGTCGAATCCGATCTCGTCTGGGCCGAGTCGATTCTCGGCTCGGTCGGTCTCGTCGTACGAGTCGCCGAGAGCGACCTCGATGCCGTGACCGGTCTGATCGGCAGTGGTCCGGCCTATTTGTTCCTCGTCGCCGAGTCGTTGATGTCCGCTGGTCGCGCGCAAGGACTCGACGAGAAGGTCGTCGACGCCATGGTGCGTCAACTCTTCACGGGTGCCGCGGCCCTCATGGCCGAAGGTGACGCTCCGGCCGACTTGCGCGTACGCGTCACCTCTCCCGGTGGAACGACCGCGGCCGGTCTCGAGGTACTCGATCGCCTCGGCGTTCGAGCGGCGTTCGCCGACGCGGTCGACGCAGCGACCGCTCGTAGTCGTGAACTCGGTCGTTGACGACGCGGCGTGGCGACAGTCGCCAAATTTTTTTTGCACGTGGCGCGGAGTCACCGATGAGTCGGTGCAGGTCATCGATTTAGTGCAAAAGCACTATTTCTGTACAGTGCAAACAACCGGGAAAAATGCGCTGTCGGCACTTCCGTTCGCGTGACGAACCTGTCTAATGTGTCGCACAGGTCACAAGACCACCGGCTCTTCGCAGCCGGGAGACGCACCCGCAAGGGAAGCGCCGAAGGGCCGGTGCCATCGGGGGGTTGGCACCGGCCCTTTCGCGTCCGGGCCCATAGCGACGGTCGAGTCGCATTCGCCGATCGTGACTGACACACTGCCTGCGATGACGGCGGAACTCTCGTACGACACGGTGTCGTTCCTCTCCGACCTCGGCCACGGATCCGATGCCGTCGGTGTCGTCCATGCATTGATGCGCGATCTGGCCCCGGACGTTCGAGTCGTCGACATCACCCACGACGTCGCTCCCTTCGACGTTCGCGCCGGATCACTCGCACTCGCGCGTTCGGTCGCCTACGTTCCGCGCGGAGTCGTGATCGCATGCGTCGATCCCGGTGCCGGAGGCGGTCGACGTCTGGTCGCCGTCGAAGTCGCCGGTGGAGAAGGAGTGTTCATCGGGCCCGACAACGGACTGCTCGCCACGGGCGTGGCCCTCGCTGGTGGCGCCGACCGCGCCGTCGTCCTCGATCGCAACGAGCACCACCTCGCGTCGCCGGGCGCGACGTTCGCGGCGCGCGACGTTCTGGCTCCGGTGGCTGCCGCGCTCGCGCTCGGGACTCCGCTCGAGCACCTCGGCACCTTGATCGATCCGGGTTCGCTTCTTCCGAGTGTCGTTCCGATCCCCCGCGAGGAGGGTGGGGATCTCGCGTGTGAAGTCCTGTGGGTCGACCGCTTCGGCAACTGTCAGATCAACGTGTCGACCGACGACGTCGACGCGGTGTTCGGGCCCGGGACCCGCCGGGTGCGAGTTTCGTTCCGCGACGAACTGCGCAACGTCGAGATCGTCGGCTCGTACGGTGAGATCGGGGCCGGAGCCCTCGGCCTCGTCGTCGACTCGTCCGGTCTCCTCAGTTTGTCGGTCGACCGTGCCTCGGCTGCCGAACTCCTCGGTATCGGCGAAGGAGAATCGGTTCGACTGGCAGCCGCCGACGAACAGGGCGGCGTGACCGTTCCGGTGTCGTTGCGCTCCTGATCCCCGCACTGAGTAGCGTGACGTCCGTGAGACCGGCGACCACCCTCACCGTTGCCCTCCTTCTTGGGGCCATCTTCGTCGCAGGCATCGTGTCGTTGCTGAGTCTCTGAGGTGACATGGTGAATCTCGCGTCGATCGTCGAAGGCCATGAGGACGGCCGACCGGCGATCGTCAGCCGAGGACGAGTCACCGACTACGGGACTCTTCGGAGTCAGATCGAGGGTTTTCGCGGTTCCCTCGTGGCGCTCGGGGTGCAACGCAACGATCGCGTCGCCCTCGTCTGCGGTAACAGCCGAGCCTTCGTGGTCTCGTATCTGGCCACGGTCGGTCTCGGGGCCATCGCAGTTCCTCTCAATCCGCTCGCCCCGGCTCCCGAACTCCAGCGCGAGCTCGAAGTCGTCACACCGACCGCGGTGGTCCTCGAAACATCCGGAATGCCGTCGTTCTCAGGAGTGCTCGTCGATCGACTCCCGTCGTTGCGGCACGTCGTCCTGACCGATCGTCAGAGTGCGGCCACGCTCGCGCCGTCGCTCGAGACCCATGCTTTCGACGAATTGATCTCGGGCACCCCGACGGTGGCGATCGACGTCGACGATCGGCAGCCGGCGGTGCTCGTGTTCACGAGCGGTACCGCCGGATCACCTCGAGCCGCCATCCTCACGCACCGGAATCTGCTGGCCAACATCGAACAGAACCGTCGTATGCCCGATCACGTCCGCGCCGACGACGTCGTGTTCGGGGTCCTGCCGGTGTTCCACATCTTCGGACTCAACGTGGTGGTGGGCATGTCGCTCGATGCGGGAGCGTGTGTCGTTCTCGTCCAACGGTTCGATCCGGTGACCGCGATCGAGACCATCGGCCAACGAGGGGTCACGGTGGTCCCGGGTGCACCCCCGGTCTGGGTGGCCTGGTCGATGCTCGAGGGTTTCGACGCCTCGCACTTCGCCTCGGTGCGACTCGCTCTCACCGGTGCGGCGCGGACCCCCGGGGAAGTCGTCGAACGGCTGTCGCAGAAGTTCGGCGTCACGTTGCGCGAGGGCTACGGCCTGACCGAAGCGTCACCCGTCGTGACGAGTTCGGTCGGCGTCGACCCTCGCCGAGACTCGGTCGGTCGGGTGATCCCCGGAGTCGAAGTTCGCGTCGTCGACGCCGACGGGAGCGACATCATCGCCGGTGACAGTGGCGAGGTCTACGTCCGCGGCGACAACGTGTTCGTGGGCTACTGGAACGATCCGGAAGCCACGGCGAGGGTGCTCGACGACGACGGTTGGTTGCACACCGGCGACGTCGCAACGGTCGACGGGGACGGGTATCTGTACCTTCTCGATCGGGCCAAGGACTTGATCATCGTGTCGGGCTTCAACGTCTACCCGGCCGAGGTCGAGGAGGTTCTGATGCGGCATCCGGCCGTTCGCGAAGCGGGGGTGATCGGCGTTCCGCATCCGCAGACGGGGGAGTCGGTGCGTGCGTACGTGGTGCTGAACGAGGGAACCGAGACCGACGAAGATTCCTTGATCGATCACTGTCACGACCACGTCGCCCGGTACAAGTGCCCGAACAAGGT
>CAZTPF010000074.1:0-3275 GCA_964614655.1 uncultured Bifidobacterium sp. | reverse complement strand
CTTTCCGGCCACGGCGAGTCGAGTGTCGCCACGCGGAATTTCGGCGAACACATCGACGAGACGCCGTCCGGCGAAGTCGGAGTCGGCCGGTTCCTTGAACACGTCCCACAGCGACATGTCGACGAAGTCGACACCGACGTCGACGAGCGCGCGGTACACCTCGCAGATCTCGGCCGTTCGCATGCCGAAACGCTCCGGAGAAAGGCGCACGGAGAGATTGAAATCGGATCGACATTCGCGTCGGATCCCCTCCACGATCTCCATCAGCAACCGAGATCGATTCTCCAGCGAACCGCCATAGCGATCGTCCCGACGGTTGAGATCCGGATTCAAGTACTGACAGATCATGTAGTCGTGCGCGCCGTGGAGTTCCACACCGTGGAAGCCCGCTCGATCACAACGCACGGCGGCCGCCACGAAGTCAGCGACCAGTTCTTCGGTTTCCTCGGTCGACAGTCCGCGTGCTCCCGTCTCGGGATCGTCGGACGGACAGACCGGTGCCTCGCCGATCAGATCGGCGGGTGAACGATGGCCGGCATGATGCAACTGCACCAGGGCCACGCGACCGAACGACGAAATAGCCGATGCCAGGCCCGTGAGACCAGCGATGTGATCGTCGGAGAAGGTGCCGAGCTGCCCGACGAATCCCTGGCCGCGCTTCTGCACGTGGGCGGCGCAGGTCATCACCATGCCGAAACCCCCTTCGGCTCTCTTCACGAGCCAGTGCTTCTCGTCGTCCGACAGTGTTCCGTCGGCATGACTCTGCATGTTGGTGAGCGGAGCGAGCATGAAGCGATTCGACGAGGACGGACCGTGCGAGAAGGACACCGAATCGAAGAGCGAGACGTCGGTCTGTGGGGCCATGTCTCCATCTTGCCCGGTCGGTCCTGGTTTCCTCGGTGTCTGGCACAATGAGTCGATGACATCTCCCCTCGTCGCGATCGTCGGTCGCGAGATCAGCCAGGCCGAAGGTGTGCGCGGCGAAGCCTTCGGGGCCGGACGTCGGTACTCCGACGCGATCCACCGAGCCGGCGGCACTCCGATCATCGTCCCACCGCTCGATCTCGGCGCCGAGTCGCTCGAGCGACTCGTGTCGGCTGTCGACGCACTCGTGCTGCACGGCGGCGGTGACGTCGATCCGCGGCGTTACGGCCAGGAGCCGACGGCCCCCAAGTTGTACGGCGTGAACTCTCGTCACGACGACGTCGAACTCGACGTGGTGCGCGCTTTCCTCGACGCCGACAAGCCGATCCTCGCCATATGCCGCGGCATCCAGATCATGAACGTGGCCCTCGGTGGCACTCTCGTACAGCACATCGAGGAGCCCGGTCACACCCAGGAGTTCCATTCGGTGACGCTCGACGAGGGAAGTCTGGCCGCCGACGCCATGGGCACGTCTCGCCCGGCTCGGTGCCACTCCTATCACCATCAAGCCCTCGATCGAGTGGCCGACGGTCTACGAGTGATCGGTCGTCACGACGACGGAACGATCGAAGCCGTGGAAGCCGGCGACAAGAGTTGGGTCGTCGGGGTGCAATGGCACCCCGAGGATTCGGCCGACGTCGATCCCGAGCAACAACGGCTGTTCGACCGCCTGGTCGAGGTGTCGCGCTGACCTTCGACGTGGACGGTCGCCCTACTGGTGCGCCGGACACTGGGGCTTGAAATAGCACCAGTCGCACAATTTGGTCACGTTGCACTCGAACTCGCCGCGCTCGCACGCGGCGTCGATCGCCTCTTTGGTCTCGACGATCGTGCCCTGGGCGATCGCCAGTTTCACGGGGGTGACGGTGACGTCGTGGCGCACTCCGTCCTTCAGGTACAGGAGCTCGACACGCGACGTCTCTTCTTGATCGGACTCGCGGAGCATGAGGGCGTACGTGAGCAATTGGAAGAACTTGGTGTCTTCACTGGTGAACCGCGGATTGGGAACCTTGCCGGTCTTGTAGTCGCCGATGACCACCGAGCCGTGGTCGTCGATCAGGAAGCGATCGATGAAGCCGCGCAGTTGCACTCCTTCGACCGCCACGTTGACCTCGTGTTCCATACCCATGAGTTCGACGTGCTGCGGGTCTTCGAGACGCCACAGATTCTGCATGCAGTTGAAGGCCTGGATCTTGAAGTCCTTGATCTCACCCTGCTTCTTGTCGAGAGCTTCGACGGCGGCCTCCCAGTCACCGGCCTTCCAACGCTCGCCGGCGAGCGAACGAATGGCGTCGACGGTGCGCTCGTCGGGATCGAGTTGGTAGAGGTGCTCGAGGACGTCGTGCACGAAGGTGCCGAGATGAGTGGCCCATGTGGGCGGTTCTTTCAGCCCGTCGATCCGCGAGAACTTGAACTTCTGCGGGCAGTCTCGATAGGTGCCGATGGACGACGGCGACAAGTAGGCCGGAGGGGTCAGCACGTCACCAGTCTGTCACGGGGGTGGGCGCCGTTGCGGGACGTCAGCGAACGAGCACGAGGGCGTCGCGACTGGCGTCGATCAGCCATCCCGGGAAGATGCCGGCGAAGAGGGTGAACGCCACCGCCACGGTCACGACGAGAGCCGACGTGAAGGGAACAGCCACCTTCTCGCGAGCTTCGTCACCCGATTCGGCATCCGACAACCACATGCTGATCATGATCCGCAAGTAGAGGACGGCTGCGATCACCGAGGCGATCATGGCGACGATCGCCACTGCGTAACTCTGATTGTCGGCCGCCGCCTTGATCACACCGAACTTGGCGACGAACCCCGACGTCACCGGCATTCCGGCCTGAGCGAAGAGAAAGACCGTCATGCCGAGAGCCAACGCCGGCCGTTCCTTCGACAACCCGCGGAAGGCCGCCAGATCGGTTCGGCCGTCTCCGGTTCGGCTCACGAGAGAGACGACGGTGAAGGTCCCCACCACCAGAACCGAATAGAGCACGAGATACAGCAACGACGACGGGAGGCCGTCGGTGTCACCCGTGTGACCAGCCGCTTCCACACCGATCAGGATGAATCCGGCATGACCGATCGACGAGTAAGCGAGCATCCGCTTCACGTCGGTCTGCACGACAGCGAGAATCGAACCGATCACGACCGATGCGATGGCCATCACCCAGATCACCGGCCGCCAGTCGTCGGCCCGACTCGGAAGGGCGACCAACAGGACTCGCAGCATCGTGGCGAAGGCCGCGAACTTTCCGACCGACGCCATGAACGACGTCGCCGGTGTCGGAGCGCCCTGATACACGTCGGGTGTCCAGAAATGGAACGGTACGGCGGCGACCTTGAAGCCCAGTCCGACGAG
>CAZTPF010000073.1:0-3309 GCA_964614655.1 uncultured Bifidobacterium sp. | reverse complement strand
GTGTCCGACATCGCCGTCATCGAGCCGTCCGACACCCACTGGTACCAGCCGCTCTGGACGTTGGTGGGCGGCGGTCTCGCCGATTCGGCGAAGACGAAGCGGTCGACGAGTTCGGTGATGCCGAAAGGTGTGACCTGGGTGAAGGACTCGGTCACCACGTTCGATCCGGGCGCCAACACCGTCACCACGGCGAGCGGACGAACCATCGGCTATTCGTGGCTCGTCGTGGCCGCCGGTATCCAACTCGACTGGGGACGCGTCACCGGACTTGCCGAGACGCTCGGCCAGAACGGTGTCGCCAGCAATTACACCGTCGAGATGGCCGACCAGAACTGGAAGAACATCGCCAATTTCACCAAGGGCACGGCCCTCTTCACCATGCCGGCCGGACCCATCAAGTGCGCCGGCGCGCCGCAGAAGATCGCCTACCTCGCGTGTGATCACTGGCAGAAGCGAGGGGTGCTCTCGCAGATCGACGTCCACCTCGTGCTTCCCACGCCGAAGATGTTCGGTATTCCCGAGTTCTCGAACACTCTCGACGAGGTTGTCGCTCGCTACGGCATCAAGGTGCACTTCCAGAGCGAACTGGCGGCGATCGACGGGCCGGGACACACGGCCACCATCAAGCACAACGACTCCGGTGAGAGCGAGACGATCCATTTCGACATCGCCCACGTGGTTCCGCCGCAGAGCGCACCCGACTGGATCAAGTCGTCGCCGCTGGCCGATCAGGAGAATCCGGGCAAGTACGTGAAGGTCGACAAGCACACGTTGCGACATCCCGACTTCTCCAACGTGTTCGCCCTCGGTGACTGCACCACGACCCCCAACTCGAAGACCGGCGCCGCCATCCGCAAGCAGGCTCCGACTCTGGTGACCAATCTGCTCGACGCGCGAGCCGGTCGTCAGCCGTCGAAGTCGTACGACGGCTATGCGTCGTGCCCGATCGTCACGTCGTCGAAGACGTGCGTGATGGCCGAGTTCGACTACGACCTGAAGCGCACGCCGTCGTTCCCGGTGATCGACATGACGAAGGAACGTCGCGACATGTTCATCGTGAAGAAGTGGCTGCTGCCGATCATGTACTGGAAGTTCATGCTGAAGGGTCGCGCCTGAGCAATTCTCGGGCGGCGGCCGTCGGTGTGATCGCACCCTCGGCCAACAACTTCTCCAATCGTGAGGCTTCGTCACGCACGTCGTCTCGCTGACGGAAATCGTCGACCAGACGATCCTCCACCGTCGACCACATCCAGTCGATCTGCTGACGAACGCGGCGACGAGCGAAATCACCCGACTTCTCCATGGCGGCACGGTGCTGCTCGATCTGCGACCACAATTCGGCGATGCCGTCCCCGGTGAGCGCACTGCACGTGAGAACCGGCGGAATCCACGACGCGCCCGGCGGATGCAGGAGTTCGAGAGCCGTGGCCAGTTCGCGCGCAGCCGCCTTGGCTTCGGTCACGTGCGAGCCGTCGGCCTTGTTCACCGACAACACGTCGGCCAACTCCAGAACACCCTTCTTGATGCCCTGCAGCGAATCGCCGGTGCGGGCCAGCATGAGCACAAGGAAACAGTCGGTCATGTTGGCGACAGTTGTTTCGGACTGCCCCACACCCACCGTTTCGACCAACACCACGTCGAATCCGGCTGCCTCGACGATCACCATCACCTCACGGGTGGCTGCCGCCACTCCCCCGAGCGTGCCGGCACTCGGTGACGGTCGGATGAAGGCGTTCTCGTCGATCGACAACCTCGCCATGCGCGTCTTGTCGCCGAGGATGCTCCCACCGGTACGCGTCGACGACGGATCGACCGCAAGCACCGCCACCCGATGATCGGTCGATGTGAGATGAGTACCGAGGGCGTCGATGAACGTCGACTTGCCCACACCGGGCACACCGGTGATACCCACACGATGACTGCGACCGGCGTGCGGGAGCAGTCGCTGCAAGAGTTCCTGCGCCAATTCCTGGTGATCGGCCCGCTTGGATTCGACCAAGGTGATTGCTCGACCGAGCGCCGTTCGGTCACCAGCGAGCACACCCGCTTCGTACGCGTCGAGATCGATCGTGTTGGCCATGGTCACGAGGCGCGCCGTCAGGCGAGACGCCGCTCGAGTTCTCCCATGAGATCGACCACGGCGTCGGCGATCACCGTGCCGGGCGGGAAGATCGCCGAGGCTCCGGCGGCCAGCAACTCGTCGAAGTCCTGCGGCGGAATCACGCCGCCCACGACGATCATGATGTCGCCGCGTCCGAGCTTCTCGAGTTCGGCCCGCAACTCGGGCACCAAGGTGAGGTGACCGGCAGCCAGCGACGACGCCCCCACGATGTGCACGTCGGCCTCCACCGCCTGGAGAGCGACCTCTCGCGGCGTCTGGAACAACGGGCCGACGTCGACGTCGAACCCGAGGTCGGCGAAGGCGGTGGCGATCACCTTCTGGCCGCGGTCGTGACCGTCCTGACCCATCTTGGCGACCATGATGCGCGGTCGGCGCCCCTGCTTCTGCGTGAATGTCTCGACCATGTCGCGAGCCAACTTCACGTTGGGGGCTTCGCCGATTTCGGAGCGGTACACACCCTGAATGGTACGGATCGCCGCCGTGTGTCGTCCGAACACCTTCTCGACGGCCTCGCTGATCTCGCCCACGGTCGCATGCGCTCGAGCGGCGTCGACCGCCAACTTCAGGAAGTTCTCGCCGAGTCCGGGTTCGCGTCGGCCGTCGACCGATCGAGCCGCGGCCTCGGTGAGACGAGCCAGCGCCGCGTCGACGTCGCCTTGGTTGCGTTCGGCGCGCAGACGGTCGAGTTTGGCCAACTGCTGAGCCCGGACCGACGAATTGTCGACCTTCAACACGTCGATCGATTCGTGTTCGTCGGGTCGGAACATGTTGACGCCGATCACCGGCTGGCGACCCGAGTCGATTCGGGCTTGGGTACGAGCGGCGGCCTCTTCGATGCGCATCTTCGGAATACCTGCTTCGATCGCGGCCGTCATACCTCCGGCTTCCTCGATCTCCTGGATGTGCGCCCAGGCAGCCTTGGCCACGTCGTGCGTGAGCTTCTCGATGTAGTACGAACCGCCCCACGGATCGATGACCCGCGTGGTTCCCGACTCCTGCTGCAGGAACAGCTGCGTGTTGCGCGCGATACGCGCGCTGAAGTCGGTGGGCAGAGCCAACGCTTCGTCGAGGGCATTGGTGTGCAGCGACTGAGTGTGCCCCTGCGTGGCCGCCATGGCCTCGACGCACGTACGAACGACGTTGTTGTAGACGTCCTGCGCCGTGAGCGACCAACCCGACGTCTGACT
>CAZTPF010000072.1:1973-3390 GCA_964614655.1 uncultured Bifidobacterium sp. | reverse complement strand
GGCTCATGCCGCGTACGTTTCTCGACCGGCAGGCGAAGTGGTTCCCGGAGGGATCGCTGGCCGATCTCCCCGACGTCGACGCGCGGCGAGACGAGTTCACGATTCGATCATGGAGTCTCGAACCCGGTGACGCGATCGCGTTCCACATGCTCACGGTGCATGGCGCGCCCGGTGTCGCCGGCGACGGCCGTCGTCGCGTGTTCAGTCTGCGAGTTCTCGGCGACGACATGGTGTACGCGCCACGCGACTGGGTGTGTTCTCCCGACTTCGGAGCGGTCATTCCGCCGACCGACGACACCCGGCGCGCCGGCGAACCGCTGACCGGCGATTGGTTTCCCGAGTTGTGGCCCCGCAATCGACTCGTCGAAGCGAACTGACGATCAGCTCGGCGATCAGCCGCCGACGGTGGTCGTGACGTCGTTTGGTCGGTCGCCGAGATCGATGTAGAGCATGGTGCGATCTTCGATGATCGGATATTCGCCGTTGGAGGGCGGCGCGAGTTCGGTGACGTCGATGGTGCGCCCGTCGCAGTCGACGAATTCACGAGTACCCACCACCTGATCGATCGCGCACGTGGCATCGCGGTCGGCGGGATGCGCGTAGTAGACGATCCAGCCTCGCTCGGGGTTGGTGCCCTCATGGTCGAGCACGATGGTGCGTTCGCCGGTGGTGGTTCCGAGACCGGGGAAGAGCACCGGTCCCTCTTCGTCGATCGACTCGGCCCACCGCACGACGTTGCCGACCGGCAGTCGATCGGGGGTGAAGGTGGTGGTCGTGGTCTGCTCGCCGGCCATGAGGGCGGCGATTCCCCACATCACGAGGCCGAGCGCCAAGAAGAAGCCGAGACCAGCGGCCACCGGAGCCACGGCCCGGGCCAACGGGGAGCGGAGTTCGACCCGACGCATGCGTGGATTCTGCCCGGTGGCGGCCTCGACAGCCACTCTGAGCAGGGAATTCGTGGGCGAGAAGGTGGTCACAGAAATTCTCGGAAGTTTTCGCGAGATCTCGTGGGGACCGACCTCTTGTCCGGTGTCAGCGCAACCGCACTGGCCCGACGAAAGGACACATCATGAAGATCTCCCGCCGCCCCGCCCGCCTGGCCCTCTCACTCGTGACCGCCACCGCCATCGTTCTTGGAGCCGGCGTGTCCGGTGCCGCCGCCTCCGACGGCCGAGGCCGTAGTGGCGAGGCCCACGCCGAGCACGGTCATCCGAATCCCGAGGCTGTGCGAGGACACGACGAAGACGGCAAGCGAGGCAAGGGCCATGAGAGCCATGGCAACGGCCACGGTTACGGCCACGGCGATCACGCCGGTGACCACGGTGACGATCATGGGGATGACCACGGTCGCGACGATCACGGAGATGACGACCGTCGTGACGAGCCGCAGGTCGACGAGCCCCGTAACGACGAGCCG
>CAZTPF010000072.1:0-1873 GCA_964614655.1 uncultured Bifidobacterium sp. | reverse complement strand
GACGAGCCGCAGGTCGACGAGCCCCGTAACGACGAGCCGGTCGTCGACGAGCCCCAGGTCGATGAGCCGGTTGTCGACGAGCCGCAGGTCGATGAGCCCCGCAATGACGACGCCCCGGTGATCCAGGTGGTTCCGGTGACGCCGGCGACTCCGTCGGCACCCGCCGCTCCGACCACGCCGATCGAACCGGCCAAGGCTCAGCCCGAGGCATCGGCCGTCCCGACCGCATCGGTCGACCAGCCGATCGCAGACCAGCCCGTCGTGGATCAAATGGTCGACACCCGTCGCACCGAGTCGCCGGTCGTCGACAACTTGGTCGTCGACGGCTCGATCGCCGAGGTGGCCGCCAAGGGAGGTGTGGAAGCCGCCGGTGTGATCCTGCGCTTCCGCTAATCGACGAAGGAACGATGGTTCTTTCGCACCAGATGTGACCCCGTGTCACCCGAGTGAGTTCTGCACCCGTGGCGGTTGTGGTGCAGGACTCACTCGCGTCGGGGTTTCCCTGACCCGAGGCGCCAACCCGTACGCCAACTAGGTGGGTTTCCGGCCTACGACCTAGGGTTTCCCACTCGGAACCGCCAACCCATCCGAAAGGGGATTCCACGACATGGATCTGTTCGAGTACCAGGGCAAGCAGTACTTCGCCCGCTTCGACATCCCGGTGAGTCCGGGCGGGGTCGCCGACACGGTCGACGACGCGGTGCGGGTGGCGGAAGCCTCCGGCTTCCCGGTGGTGGTGAAGGCTCAGGTTCAGGTGGGTGGCCGCGGCAAGGCCGGCGGCATCAAGCTCGCCAATGACGTCGACGAGGTCCGTCTGCACGCCGGAAACATTCTCGGGATGGACATCAAGGGTCATCTCGTGAAGCGCTTGTGGGTCGAGCACGCGAGCGACATCGACGAGGAGTACTACGCCTCGTACACCCTCGACCGTGCCGCGAAGAAGCACTTGCTCATGCTGTCGGCGCAAGGCGGAGTCGACATCGAAGAAGTGGCGGCCAAGGATCCCGACGCCATCGTGAAGTTGCACATCGATCCGGTCGACGGCATCAGCGAGGCCACCGCCCGTCAAGCCGCGGTCGACGCCAAGATTCCGGCCAAGGCCGTCGACGGTGTGGCCACGATTCTCGTGCAGTTGTATCGCTGCTTCACCGAAGGCGACTGCGACCTGGCCGAGATCAACCCGCTCATCTTGAAGCCGACGGGTGAAGTGCACGCCCTCGACGCCAAGGTCAGTCTCGACAACAATGCGTCGTACCGACATCCCGAGTGGGAGGAGTATCGGGCGACCGAAGAACTCGACGAGCGCGAACAGCTCGCTCGTACCCACGATCTGCAGTACATCGGGCTCGAAGGTTCGGTCGGCATCATCGCCAACGGTGCCGGTCTGGCCATGAGCACTCTCGACGTCGTCAATCAGGTGGGCGGTCAGGCGGCCAACTTCCTCGACATCGGCGGTGGCGCCAATGCCGACGTGATGGCGGCAGCCCTCGAAGTCATCAACTTCGACAAGGACGTGAAGTCGATCTTCATCAACATCTTCGGCGGCATCACTCGCGGTGAAGAAGTGGCGAAGGGAATCGTCGAAGCGCTCTCACGGGTCGATCTGCGAGCGCCGATCGTGATTCGTCTCGACGGTACCAACGCCGAAGAGGGTCGATCGATCCTGAAGAACGCGGGCATTCCCGAGTCGAAGCTCGTGTCGAAGCCCACCATGCTCGAAGCGGCCGAGGCCGCGGTTGCGATCGCGAAGGGAAAGTGACGTCATGGCAATTTTCGTGAACGAGAACACCAAGGTGATCGTGCAGGGTCTGACCGGCGGTCAGGGCAAGTACCACGGTCTGCGCAACAAGGCCTACGGCACTCAGGTCGTGGC
>CAZTPF010000071.1:0-3735 GCA_964614655.1 uncultured Bifidobacterium sp. | reverse complement strand
GCCCTAGGGTTCGGCCATGACCACGTCGCGCCCGTCCCGGTTGATCGACCACATGCGGGGGGTTCGCTACGGGGAGGTCCTGGCCGTGTTCGACCGGGAGGGTCGTCTCGAAGCCGAGGTGTACGGCACGCAGCTGCTGAACGATTGCCCGGCCGAACTGTGGGACACCCTGGTTGCCGACGACATCGCGGGTGAGATGGGCGCGCTGTACGTGAAGTTGAACGGGCCGCGCCACTGGGTTCTCGACGGTCTGGGCACCAAGGTCGCGCCGGTCGAACCGGTGCTCCGTGAGTTCAACGGATTGCTCACTCGTCGTATCGCTCTCGTCGACCTCGGCCAGGCGCCGGGTTCGGCTCCGTACACCGAACGCCGCGTCGATCGAGGGGCGCAATTCTTCTGGGATGCCGGCAAGCCGGTGTACGAACTGGTGGCTGCCGACGGGACCGTGTACACGATGCAAGCCCTGTGCATCGGTGTCGATTCGACGATGAACGATGACGGTGCGCTCGACGCTCTTGGCTCGCGCCTTCAGTTGCCGGCCGGTTGGACGTATCGCATCCGCATTCCCGACGACGAACTCGTCTGTGACACGACAGGTGAGATGGCTCGAGTTCTGCAGGACGAATTCGAGAACACCTACACCGTGATCTGATCTTCAGTCGATCAGCGCCGTCCCCGACACCACGATTTCGGTGGTCCCCGCTCGATGACGTTCGAGCCACACGTCGACCCGACCATTGCCGACGACTCGTCCACCGGCGACCACGTGATCGCCGTCGAACACCGGCCGATGGAACGCCACGGTCAGTCGACGGATGCATCCCTCGCCGGCGTAGTCGTGCAATGCGTTCACGATGTACGAGAGATTGAGCGGACCCTGATTGATCACACGGCCACCGAGACCCATGGCCGTGGTGGCTTCCCGATCCCAGTGCACCCGATACGGGTCGCGCAGAATGGCCGCCATCGTCTTCATACGTTGCGCATCCACCGACTCGACCACGAAGCCGGGGATGGTCTCGCCACCATCGTTCGATCGAGCGTCGGGCGTCGGAAGGACCGCTTCTGTTTCGGGTGAGCGGCGGAAGCGCCAGGTGTTCGTGGCACGAGCGACCAGGTTCGCTGTGTCACCAGGTGTGCGCAGTTCGATGGCGAACTTCATCGAGTCGTACGGATTGTCGTGTCGGTCGAGCTGGTGTTCCCATTCGACGATCGAACCCTGCACGACGTACTCGGTGTCGATGCGCAACGGCGTAAAGAACTCCCAGTCGTAGCCGTCGAGACCCACCGAACCCGGTCCTTCGGCCCCGCCGATCGCGAACAATTCGGCGATGTCGACTCCCGATCCGAGGATCGACACGTGGAACAGGCACACCGGGTGGGCGAGTCCGTCGGCCAATTGCGGCGATGTGGTGCAGTCGGTGAGGAGGTAGTTCTCCCAGTGAGCGATGGTGTAGCGCCCGCCCGGGAACTGGCGACCCCGGATCTCGTCGTCCGACAGTCCTGATCTCTCGGGAACCCCCACCAGCCCAGTGTGCCATTGCCGTGGCCTAGTGTTCGCCCATGAGCGATCTCACATCTCTGCCCGTCGAATTCCTCTTCACCATGCACGCCACCCTCGATGCACCGGTGGTGATCCCGAACGGCCCGCAAGGCACCCGCGTGATCGTGGGCGTCAACGGCGGAACCGTGACCGGGCCCAAGGTCAACGGAACTGTTGCTCACCTTGGAGCCGATTGGCTCACGATGCGCGCCGACGGCACGGCGAAGCTCGACGTGCGGGCTCTCGTGACCACCGACGACGGAGCATCGATTCACATGAGCTACTTGGGAGTGATGGCACCTGGTGAAGCCGGCCCCCGAATCGTCACCGCTCCGTTGTTCGAAGTAGGCGACGAGCGATACACCTGGCTGAACGGCATCCAGGCGATCGCGGTCGGTGCACCGGGTGCCAACGAAGTGCGTTACGACGTGTATCGAGTGCTCTGACGACGCACATGGGTTCGTCCCCACGCCACGCCAATCACGATCTCGGACCGATGCGGTGTCCGGTCGATCTGGCGTCGGTCGACCTGTTCGGCCAAGGCGCGCAGGAGCACTGGTACGAGATGTACGAGATCCTGCACCGGGACGCTCCGGTGTTGCGCATCCCGGGTGGAGGGCTCCGGCCCGGCACCGACGCCTACGTGCTCACCAAACATGCCGACATCGCAGCTGTGGTGAAGGACCCCGAACGCTTCACCGTGATGGGTCAGCGCCGACTCACCGACTGGGCAAACGAGGGAATGACCGCCGAGCGGGCCTACGAGGTGTCGCGCAATCTGATGACGGCGTCGATGGTGTCATTGCGTCCCACGCAAGAGCTCTACATCAAGCACCGCAAGGAACTCACCGATCCGTGGGTCGGAACCGGTGCGCATCGCCATCGCGAGATGATCACCCGACTGGCCAACAACTTGCTCGACGAATGGATCGCTGACGGCGAGGTGGAATTCATCAGTCGATTCGCTCGCCCGTTGCCGCAACGGGTGTTCGCCACGATCCTGGGCTTTCCCTTCGACGACATCCCGCAGTTGGCCGAATGGGGCGACGCCATCGTCACCCCGTTCGTCCACGGAACCGGATTGAAGCACGAACTCACTCCCGAGCAGACCGCCGAGATGCTGGCCCGTCTCGATGGCTTCCAGGACTACGTCTACGAACACGTCCGCCGTAAGCGACGCGACCCGCAGGACGACATGGTGAGTTTCCTGTGCGACGCTCACTACGAAGCTCTCGATCGCAAGCTCACCGATCTCGAGATCGCCGGCATCGTGCACGCCATGATCATCGGCGCGCTCGAGACCACGCAGTACGCGCTCGAGGAACAGGCCCAGTTGTTGTGCGAGATTCCGGGTTTGTTCGACGTGTTGCGAGCCGATCGATCGAAAGTGCGGGCCTTCACCGAGGAAGCGCTGCGCCTGCGTTCGCCCACGCATGGCCTGTCGACGCGCATGACCTCCCAGAACGAGGTGTTCCATGGCGTTGAAGTTCCGGCTGGTTCGTTGCTGCATTTGCGGTTCGCGGCGGGCAACGTCGACCCCGACGAATTCGACTGCCCGTACGACCTCGACCTCGAACGTGATGGCCTCACCCGTCACCTGGCGTTCTCGGCCGGACCACGTGTGTGTCCGGGGGCGAACCTGTCGCGTATCGAACAGCAAGTGGCGTGGGGAGTGTTGCTCGACCGTCTCGAGAGCATCGAATACGGCGAGGGCAACGACTGGCTGCATCAGCCCGGGATCATGCTCGGCACGCTGAAGTTGAATCTGCGTTTCAGGAAGGCCGAGTAGCGCTCGTCGCTCGCCGCCACACCACGGCGACGATCCACGCCGCGGTGACGCCCCGCACCGTCCAGGCGATCGTGCGAACGAGGTCGGCGTTCATGAGGCGCCGATGCACATCGGGGTCGAACCCGTCGGCCAGTTCGCCGTGAGCCGGGGCCGACCAGAAGCCGCTGATGAGCAGGATCACGCCCATGGCGACTGCCCCGATCACTGCCGGAGGGAGCAGTTGGCGATCCCGTGAGGTGAAGGCGATCAAGAGAATCGCAGCGGTGGCGATGCCTTCGACGGCCCAGGGGAGTGCCAGCACGAGGCCGATGCGGTCGACGTGGGCCGCTTGGTAGGCCACGTAGGTGGCCTCGCCAACTTCGGCGAAGAGCGGGTAGTGCACGAAGTGGATCGTCCAGATGAG
>CAZTPF010000070.1:1568-3820 GCA_964614655.1 uncultured Bifidobacterium sp. | reverse complement strand
CTCGACGAGGTCGAGGACGAACTGTTCCGTTTCGCTCGCTCGTTCGAGTCGAGCGATCAGCTCCGCAACACTCTCACCGACGAGATGATCCCGGCCGACAAGCGCCAGGCGATCGTCGAGTCGCTGCTCGGCGGCAAGGCCACGGCCACCACCACGCAGCTCATCGGCATGGTGGTGGGTTCGGGTCGCGGTCGCGATCTGCCGGCCATCATCGACAAGTTGGTGCAGCGGGCCTCGGGCTCGAAGAAGCTCGAAGTGGCTCTCGTGCGCAGCGCAGTGGCGTTGAGCGACGATCAGCAGGCTCGCCTGAAGGCGGCCCTGTCGAATGCCACCGGCAAAGAACTCAATCTGAAGGTCGTCGTCGATCCGAGCGTGCTCGGTGGCTTGGTGGCCACCGTGGGCGACACGGTGATCGACGGCAGCGTTCGTACTCGTCTCGACAGCGTCAAGTCCCGGCTCTAGAAGTCACGGAAAGAGAATCACATGGCAGAGCTCACACTCTCAGCAGCCGATATCGCATCGGCGATCAAGAAGAACCTCGAAGGCTTCCAGCCCTCGCTCGAGGCGCGCACGGTCGGCCGTGTCACCGAAGTCGGTGACGGTATTGCCCGCGTGTCGGGCTTGCCCGACTGCGCCGTGAACGAGCTTCTCGAGTTCGAAGACGGCACCAAGGGCTTGGCCCTCAACCTCGACGAGGAGTCGATCGGTGCGGTGGTGCTCGGCGACGCCGACGCCATCGAAGAAGGCCAGACCGTGAAGGCGACGGGTCAGATTCTGTCGATCCCGGCCGGCGACGGTGTGCTCGGCCGCGTGGTCGACGCCCTCGGCAACCCGATCGACGGCAAGGGTCCGCTCGTCGGTGTGCAGCCCCGCCGTATGGAGATCCAGGCGCCCGGCATCATGGGTCGCAAGCCCGTGCACGAGCCGCTGCAGACGGGCATCAAGGCCATCGACGCCATGACCCCGATCGGCCGTGGTCAGCGCGAGCTCATCATCGGCGACCGTAAGACCGGCAAGACCACGGTGGCGATCGACACGATCATCAACCAAAAGGGTCAGGGTGTGAAGTGCATCTACGTGGCGGTGGGCCTGAAGGGCTCCACAGTTGCGCAGACCGTCGAAACCCTGCGCCAGGCCGGTGCCATGGAGTACACGGTCGTGGTGGTGGCCTCGGCTGCCGACTCGGCACCGTTCAAGTACTTGGCGCCGTATGCCGGTTGCGCCATGGGTCAGTACTGGATGGAGAACGGCCAGCACGCCCTCGTGGTGTACGACGACTTGTCGAAGCAGGCCGAGGCGTATCGCCAGATGTCACTGTTGCTGCGTCGTCCTCCGGGCCGTGAGGCGTATCCCGGCGACGTGTTCTACTTGCACAGCCGTCTCCTCGAGCGGGCCGCCAAGCTGTCCGACGAGAACGGCGCCGGTTCGCTCACCGCGCTGCCGATCATCGAAACGAAGGCCGGCGACGTGTCGGCATTCATTCCCACCAACGTGATCTCGATCACCGACGGTCAGGTGTATCTGCAGGACAACCTCTTCAAGTCGGGTGTGCGTCCGGCCGTCGACGTGGGCATCTCGGTGTCGCGCGTGGGTGGTGCGGCGCAGATCAAGTCGATGAAGGGTGTGGCCGGAACGCTGAAGCTCGACCTCGCGCAGTTCCGTGAGCTCGAAGCCTTCGCCACGTTCGGTTCCGAACTCGACGCCGTGTCGAAGGCGCAGCTCGAGCGTGGTTACCGCCTCGTCGAACTGTTGAAGCAGCCGCTCAACTCGCCGATGCCGGTCGAGGAGCAGGTGGTGTCGATCTTCGCTGGCACCAAGGGCTACCTCGACGACGTGCCGGTGGCCGATGTGCGCCGCTTCGAGAGCGAACTGCTCGAGTTCATGCGCAGCCGTCACGGTGCGATGCTCGCCGACATCCGTTCGAAGGGCTTGCCCGACGATCTCGGTTCGGTCGTGCAGTCGTTCAAGGATCAGTTCATGGCCTCGGCTGCGGCGGCTCGAGCCACCGACGAGACGGCCACCGATGCCGGCCAGGTGGGCGACGCCCAGTCGAACAAGACGTTGGCGACGGAGTAATCACCCATGGCTGGTGGACAGGAACGAATTCTGCGCGGACGCATCCGTAGCGTCCAGGCGACCAAGAAGATCACGCGCGCCATGGAACTCATCGCGGCGTCGCGGATCGTCAAGGCGCAGCAGCGCGTTCAGGCCGCCGTGCCGTACTCGGAGCAGATCACCGAAGTGGTGCGCGA
>CAZTPF010000070.1:0-1468 GCA_964614655.1 uncultured Bifidobacterium sp. | reverse complement strand
CAGCGCGCCATGAAGAGCGCGACCGACAACGCCGAAGAACTCATCAAGAGCCTCTCGCGCATCATGAACCGCGCCCGTCAGGACGCCATCACCACCGAGATCATGGAGATCGTCGGCGGTGCCGAGGCGTTGTCGGGCGACAGCAAGATCACACATCTCATCGACCTCGGACCGATCGGTGACGACGAACTTTTCGCCTCGGTCCACAACGGCCTCTGAGTAGGAGACACAGCCATGACCATGACAGAGAACGAACTGAAGGACGGACGAGTCGTCGGTATCGCCGGACCGGTGATCGACGTCGAGTTCCCCCGCGGTGCACTGCCCGAGCTCAACACGGCGCTCGAGTTCACCGTGACCATCGACGGCAAGGACGTGAAGGTTCTGGCCGAAGTCGCCCAGCAGTTGGGTGACAGTCGTGTGCGTGCGGTGTGCTTGAAGCCGACCGACGGTCTGCGTCGCGGCACCGCAGTGCGCAACACCGGTCGTGGCATCACTGTGCCCGTCGGCGACCGAGTGCTCGGCCACGTGTGGAACGTGTGGGGCGAAGTGCTCGACGACGACAACGCCAAGTTCGCCGACATGGAGCGGTGGGAGATCCACCGTCCGGCCCCCGACTTCGCAGCTCTCGAGCCGCAGAAGAAGATGTTCGTGACCGGTGTGAAGGTGATCGACCTTCTCACCCCGTACCTCGCCGGTGGAAAGATCGGCCTGTTCGGCGGCGCCGGTGTGGGCAAGACCGTGCTCATCACCGAGATGATCAACCGCGTTGCTTCGCAGCACGGTGGTGTGTCGGTGTTCGCCGGTGTGGGCGAGCGCACCCGTGAGGGAACCGACCTTCGTCTCGAGATGGAAGAGTCGGGCGTGTTCGAAAAGGCCGCTCTGGTGTTCGGCCAGATGGACGAGCCGCCGGGCGTGCGCCTGCGCGTTGCTCTGTCGGCTCTCACCATGGCCGAGTACTTCCGTGACGTGCAGAACCAGGACGTGTTGTTGTTCGTCGACAACATCTTCCGTTTCGTGCAGGCCGGTTCCGAAGTGTCGACTCTGCTCGGCCGTATGCCCTCGGCCGTGGGTTACCAGCCCACGCTCGCCGACGAGATGGGCCAGCTGCAGGAGCGCATCACCTCGACCCGTGGTCGGTCGATCACCTCGCTGCAGGCCGTGTACGTGCCGGCCGACGACTACACCGACCCGGCGCCGTTCACCACCTTCACCCACCTCGACGCCACCACCGAGTTGAGCCGTCAGGTGGCCGCCCTCGGTATCTACCCGGCGGTGGACCCGTTGGCCTCGACGTCGACGATCCTCACCCCCGAAGTGGTGGGCGAGCGTCACTACAACGTGGCCCGCGCCGTGCAGGAGAACCTCCAGCGCTACAAGGAACTGCAGGACATCATCGCCATTCTCGGCTTGGACGAACTCTCCGAAGAGGACCGTCTCACCGTGTCGCGTGCTCGCAAGATCCAGC
>CAZTPF010000069.1:0-3977 GCA_964614655.1 uncultured Bifidobacterium sp. | reverse complement strand
TGTTGCAGGGTCTCGAGACGTTGTCGTTGCGCATGGAGCGTCACTGGAGCAATGCCCAGGCCGTGGGCGAGTACCTCGCCAAGCATCCTCAGGTCGAGAGCGTGAACTACGCCGGTCTGCCGTCGAGTCCGTGGCACGAGCGCGCGAAGAAGTACTTCGGCGGTCGCGGTTACGGTTCGGTGCTGGCGTTCACGATCAAGGGTGGACGTGAAGCGGGCGAGAAGTTCGTGGCGGGACTGTCGCTGCACAGCCACGTGGCCAACATCGGCGACGTGCGCAGCCTCGTGATCCAGCCGTCGTCGACCACGCACAGCCAGTTGTCGGCCGAGGAACAGAAGTCGGCTGGCGTCGATCCGGGCATGATCCGCCTGAGCGTGGGTCTGGAGTCGATCGCCGACATCCTGGCCGACCTCGACGCCGGTTTCGCCGCCGCCAAATAACCCCCGGTCCGTCTCGACGAACCACTTCCCAGTTTTCGACGAAATTCGCCCACTCTGTTGCGTTAGCCACCGCCGGTGGTCATCTGCGCAACAGAGTGGGCGAATTTCGTCGGTCGGATTAGCGTTGGGGAGATGAGCCAAACCCCCGTTGCCTACATCGTCGATGCCGTCCGCACTCCGGTCGGAAAGCGAGGTGGAGGTCTCTCCACCGTGCACCCCGCCGACCTCGGCGCCCACGCCATCAAGGCGCTCATCGACCGCACGGGGGTCGACCCGACCGCCGTCGACGACGTGGTCTTCGGCAACGTCGACTCGGTGGGTCCGCAGGCTGGCTGCATCGCCCGCACCTGCTGGTTGGCCGCCGGTCTGCCCGAGCACGTTCCGGGCACCACCATCGATCGCCAGTGCGGATCGGCTCAGCAGGCGGTTCATTTCGCCGCCCAAGCCGTCATGAGCGGCACCATGGATCTGGTCGTCGCCGGTGGCGTGCAGAACATGTCGATGATCCCGATCTCGTCGGCCATGACCGCCGGTCAGGCCCTCGGTTTCGACGACCCCTTCACTGGCTCGCCCGGCTGGACCACTCGCTACGGAACCGGTGAAGTCAGTCAGTTCGTCGGTGCCGAAATGATGGTCGACAAGTGGAACCTCTCCCGTGAAGAGATGGAAGAGTTCGCCATGGAGTCGCACAACCGAGCCATCCGTGCTCGCGCCGAAGGCCGCTTCGAGGCCGAGATCGCTCCATTGAACGGTGTGAGCCACGACGAAGGTCCGCGCGAGCCAAACCCCGAGAAGATTCGTTCGCTGCCGACCCTCACGCCGACGGGCAAGCTCACCGCTGCCTGCGCCAGTCAGATCTCCGACGGCGCCGCAGCACTCCTCATCGCCAACGAAGGTGCGGTGAAAGCCCACGGGCTCACGCCTCGTGCCCGCATCCATCACATCAGCGTGTTGGCCGACGATCCGATCATGATGCTCTCGGCGCCGATCCCGGCCACCAAGCGCGCTCTCGAGAAGGCCAAGATGACGATCGACGACATCGATCTCGTCGAGATCAACGAAGCCTTCGCCCCTGTCGTGATGGCCTGGATGCGCGAGACCGGCGCCGACCACGCCAAGGTCAACGTGAACGGTGGAGCGATCGCCCTCGGCCATCCGCTCGGAGCGACAGGCGCTCGCCTCATGACGACGCTCCTGCACGAACTCGAGCGCACCGGTGGTCGCTTCGGTCTGCAGACGATGTGCGAAGGTGGCGGTCAGGCCAACGTCACCATCATCGAACGACTCTGACCGACAGACACCGGAGAATCTGGCGCGGGATCTTCACCCATACGGTGAAGAATCCTCACCAGAACACCATCAGCTGTCGAAGCCGAGGCCGAGGCGGTCGAGGGCGCGTAGCCAGAGGTTTCGCTTGCCGGTCTTGTCCTCGTGGTCGAGGCTCCACCGGGTCGCCTGGATGCCGAGGAACTTGAACGGTTCGGGCGGGAACGGCACCGGCTTCGACTTCACGAAGTCGGTCTGGGTGGCGATCGAACGTCGGCCATCGAGCAGATCGAGCATCACCTCGGCACCGAATCGCGATGCACCAGTGCCGAGCCCGGTGTAGCCGAGCGCGTACGACACGCGACCGCCCATGGCCCGCCCCCAGAACACCGAGTACCGCGAGCAGGTGTCGATCGCGCCACCCCACGCGTGCGAGAACGTGACGTCGTCGAGTTGCGGGAACGTCGTGAAGAAATGCTTGCTGAGACGGGCCCACGTTTCAGGGCGGCTCTCTTGCTCGATCGCCATCTTGCCGCGGAAGTAGTACACCGCGTCGTAGCCGCCCCACAGGATTCGGTTGTCGGCCGTGAGTCGGTAGTAGTGGAACTGATTCGGAATGTCGGACAATCCTTGGCGGTTCTTCCAGCCGATGCGATCGAGCTGTTCGTCCGTGAGCGGTTCGGTCACCATGCAGTAGTCGTACACCGGCACGATGTAATGACCGAGTCGTCTCAACAAGGGCTTGAACGCATTGGTGCCGAGGGCGACCTTGCCGGCCCGAACTTTGCCGAGCGGCGTGTGCAACATCACACCCACACCATCACGTTCGATCGAGGTGGCCTTGGTGTCTTCATAGATGCGAACGCCGAGTGATTCGGCGGCCGCCTTCAGACCCCACGCCAGGCGAGCCGGATCGACGAGCGCCGCACCGTCGTGATGCCACAACCCGCCGGAATACGTGGGGGAGTGCACCTCGGCCTGCATCTGTTCGGCGTCGAGCCACGTGACCCGTTGGCCGAGCGAACGCAGCTGCTGGTAGTCGTCGCGCAATTCGTCGAGATAACTCGGCGCGTGAGTCGAGTACGCGACGTCGATGGCCCCGGTGCGTTCGAAGTCGCAGTCGATCCCGTAGCGGTTGATCGCCTTCTCGATTTCCTCGAGGTTCTTCATGCCGAGCTCTTCGAGGATCTCGACTTCGTCGGGGAATCGCTCCTGGGCGTTGGCGATGCCGTGCGTGAGCGACGCGTCCATGAACCCGCCGTTGCGACCGCTCGCCGCCGACCCAACCTCGTGCGCCTCGATCAGGACGACGTCGCGTGAGGGATCACGCTCCTTCGCGATGATTGCGGTCCAGAGGCCGGTGTATCCGCCGCCCACCACGCACAGGTCGCACGTCTCGGTGCGAACCAACATGGGATTCGTATCGGGCTCGTCGGCGTCCTCGAGCCAATACGGATACGGGTCTGCGTCAGCGATCGCTTCCAGATGCCGCGGGTCGAACTCGTCGTCACCCACGATGCTCACGGTCTCACCTCTTCCGAGGGTGAGATTACTGCTGGACCAGCTCCGAATCAGGGCATCGGCCCGGTCCGGGACGTCAGTCGTGAAAGGTCAGGACCCGGCCTGTTCGAGGGCTCGACGAACGAGGACTTTGGCCAGGTGGGAGCGGTATTCCACGCTGGCGTTGTTGTCGGCGCTGGGTGACGCTTCGGCCACGGCCTTCTCGGCCGCATCGGCCACCGAGGCGCCACCGGCCAGGGCTGACGACACGCTGGACGCCAGGATCGGCGTCTGACCCATGTTCACGAGGGCCACACCCGAGTCGCTTCCACGACGCCAGGCGGCCACACCGACGATCGCCCAGTCCTGGGCGCGACGGTTGAACTTCTGGAAACTCCAACCGGCACCGTTCATCTTCGGGACGCGGATCTCGGTGAGCATCTCGTCGGCGGCCAGATCGGACTCGAGGAAGCCCTTGTAGAAGTCGCCGGCCGCGATCTCGCGGGTGCCGTTCGGCCCTTGCACCACGTAGGTGGCGCCGAGCGCGAGCGTGGTGGCCGGAAGATCGGATGCCGGATCGGCGTGAGCGATCGAGCCGCCGATGGTGCCGCGGTGACGAACCTGCGGATCACCGACGTGCGACGCGGCGTGCGCGAGCAACGGTGCGTGCTCCTTCAGTACGGGCGAGTTCTCGACGTCCATGTGGCGCGTGAGGGCGCCGATGGCGACGTGATCGCCGGCGTCCTTCACGTACGAGAGGTCGGTCACGCG
>CAZTPF010000068.1:0-4216 GCA_964614655.1 uncultured Bifidobacterium sp. | reverse complement strand
CCGTGGTCGGTCTTGGGTTTGCCGTTTCCGAGATCGTTCGGTGTGGCCACGTCGTACCACGGCTCGGCCATCGTCGACACCGGCCATTGCTTCGCCTTGGCCGACCCTTCGAGTGGTTTGGAATTCTTCACGTCGACCGGCAGATAGGCCCACTTGCCATTGGCCATCTTCTGGTCACCGAAGCGAACGAGGACGTCGGGGCGTCCACCTCGATGACCCACCACCGGCAGCGACGCACCGATGATCAGACGGTCGCCACGGGCCATGGCCGCCGACGTGGCTCCGTCGACGTCGTCGAAGAGCCGCATCGACGACACGCCGTGCAGCCGTGACAGCTCGTCGAAGACCTCGGATTCGAAATCGAGGCCCTCGTCGAATCGCATCTGCTGTTGATCGTCGACCGGGAGCAAGGCGAGGCCGTCGTATCGCTCGTCACGATCGTTCACCTCGCGATGGGCACATCCCACCACGAAACGCGATCCACCGAGATCGTCCGTCTCGAGTGCCGAGGTGTCGAAACTGTCAGCTGACGACGAGACCATGATCCTCGTGATACTTCCAGAATTTCGTGTGCTGGGCGTGACCCCGACCCACCACGTCGTCGCGGCCGAGCGCTTGATCGGCAGCAGGTAGATGAGTGTCGAGGGTGCGACCCACTCCATCGCGAGTGACGAAGAAGCAGGCCGATCGATGTCGGGACGCCATCACACACAAGCGTCCGGTCTCGAGATCGAACGAGCTCGGGACGAGTACTCCCGACAGCGGATGCACGGCGATCATCACGGGGCGTTGCAGACCCTGCCATCGTTCGGGAGTGGTGACCCGAACACCGTCGGGTCCGCGGAGGCGGGCCGGCAACACCCGCTCGATCGCCGAGTTCATGAGGTTGTGCGTGGACGAGATGCCGATGTCACCCGGAAGGAGCGGACGCGGATCGTCACGTTCATCGGAGTCGGCCGAGTACACACACTTCAGTTCGATGAGACGTTCGGCGAGCCGTGCCACCAGTTCGGCGAGTTCGGTGTCGGGGTCGACTCCGGACCCCGCGGTGTCGGACGGATAGGTGAGCACGACCGTCGACGAGTTCTGCACGATGCTGACGGCTCGATCGACGGGCGAGTCGGGATCGAGCGGAATCGTCGGATGCAGAAACCTCTCCCCCGGCTCGGCCTTCGCGTCGAAATGAAAGTCGTAGAAGTTGCGCACCAGTTCGACCGAGTCGTGGGGAAGTCGCCAGCACGTGTCGAGATGCAGCTCCGTGGTGATCGCCCGCAACTCGGGATTGGAGAGGATCACGTCGGGTGCCGGCCGATGAGGCGCGACAGGCGACACCTCCCAGCGATCGACGTCGACGGCGACGACGGGTGGAATCTGACCTGGATCTCCGATCAGAACGAAACGGGACGAGACGTCGCGCAGGGTGAGCAGGTCGGCCCAGGTCATCTGCCAGGCCTCGTCGACGAAGACGACGTCGTACGACTGCTCATCGTCGGTGATGGCCCATTTCGACACCGTTCCCACTACGACCGAGGTGCCCTCGGGAAGCGATCGATGATCGGAGGCCACGATCACGTTCGCCGGTAACTCGCCTCGGTAACCCGACGAGGAGAACCGGACGATGTCGGTCTGCGGATAGGCCTCGGCGATCTGCGAGCACAGATCGTCGACCTGGTTGTTGGTCTGGGCGGCCACGACCACCCGGAGATCGGAGCCGACGACGGCCGCCAACGACTGCACCAGATTGAACGATTTGCCCGAACCGGGCGGTGCTTTCACGACGCAGAGTCGATCATCGGACAGAAGGAACGATCGGAGATCGTCGACCACGCTCATCGATCGACCTCGACCGATTCGAGAACCACTCCGTCGTCGTCGTAGGCGGCGTGACGGGACCGGGGTGCCAACAGGAACGACGTGATGTCGCGGTCGACTTGTACGCGGGCGGCCTTGATCTTCTTGCGCATCACTCCGACCGGGACGTCGGCGAGCAGGACGAGGGACGTGCCGATCCATTTGGTGTCGTCGGCCGCCCATTCGTACGGCTTCGACGACTTGGCCCTCTTCCACTTGGGCACGAGAACCAGGCGCCGCGCCTCGAGATCGACGTCGACCACCTCGAGACGCATGTTCGAACGACCGGCGATCGTGAGCGACTTACCTGCTTCGATCGTGGTGAGGTCGGGGTACGAGTACGTGACCAACCACTGATCTAGCGCGGCCGACGTCACCTCGGCGATGACACCCTTGCCGGCCGCCAACTCCTCACGTTGGAGTTCACGGTCGCCGTGCACCAGGAGGAAGCGTGCTTCGTCGTGATCGGCCACCCGTGCGTGGTACGAGCCGGCGGCGCCGCGCGCGTTGTGATCGGTGAACACGTTGGGCCAAAAGGGAGGCTCGCCGGCGGCCTCGTTCATCACCCGCTCTCCCCATGAGAGATGGAACGCCTGGGCACTGGAGGTCGTGAGTTTGGCCAGTCCGCTGTTCGGCGGACGCCGATCGGCACGCAGGTGCGAGATCGTCGAAGCTGTGAGACTCCAGCGGCGTTCGAGCTCGGCCGACAGGACCGCCTGAATCGCACTCGCCGTCGACGCGGATGGGTGTTCGCCCCACGACGACACGAGCGGCTGGAGTTCTCGCCGTTCGAGCTCGGGATCGAGAACCGTCGACACCGACAGACGTTCGGCCTCGTGTGCCGCGGACCAGCGTTCGTCGCGCGTTCCATCCGTTCGCAGCCACTCGAGAAGATGACCGAGATGAGCCTGGCGCAGTGGAGACGTGGGAAAGACGTAGGCCGATCGCAAGGCGTCGGTGGCGGTGACCACCACCTGCTGGCCGGGTCGTTGAGCCTCGAGAAAGAGTGCGTTGCAGAGATTGCCGAGTGCTCGAAGTGACACGACGTCGGAACGTTCCCAACGGGTGCGTGCGTAGGCGGCGGCCACGAATTGGAGCATCTCGAGGTGGGTGGCTCCGGGTAGCCAGATCTGACGCAGCGCCTGAGTCTGGAAGCCACCCGGACCCCGGGGATCCCATTGGGGATGCCGGAAGTGCCCGAGAAGGATCGGGGCCACTTCGATCATCATGTCGGCCACCAGATCGCGGTTGCGGGCCTCGGGAACGGTGTGGACGGTCGGACCGTTGCGAAGAGTTCCGAGCGCCACACCCCATGGGCGTGATTCGCCGCCCATGCGCAGGAAGGCGACGATCATGACGTCGTCGTCGGCCGCGATGTGGCGCGAGAGCGAGGCACCGCGCTCGATGGGCCGACCGACGTGCCAGGCGTGGATCCGACGAATGGTCTCGAGGTCGCCGCTCACGGGAGCTCTGGCAATCCGTCGTCGAGTCGGGCGAGCAAGTCGGCCTCGGCACGTGTCACCGGCGCATCGCCAGACAGGAGCGCGTCGACTCGCGCCAGTGATACGCCGTTCAAGAACTTCTCGACGTCGTCACCGAGTACGACTCCGCGACCGATGCCGCGGGCCCGTTCGTAACAATGCTCGGCGCGTTCGCAGAACGTGAGGCACGAATCCTGGAAGAACGTGTCGGAGTGGCTCACGAGATCGAGAAGCGAGTCGGGATCGTCGTCGTCACCCGAGCCGTACCGCCCGTCGAGGAGTCGGGCCGACTCCTCCATGAGTTCGAAACCGCGCTCGGCGCGCGTCAACTGATATGTGAGGTCTTCACCGCTACGAACACTCGGCTGATTGGATCCCGGGTAGGTGAGGACGAGGAAGCCAGTGCGTGACACGTGCACTCGGCCCGTCAAACCGAGGCCATCGAGAGTGACGTCGAGTGCGTGCACGTAGAGACCCATCTGGGCGCGCGCCGTGGCCAGATCGTGTCGACCGGTGTGGCCACCCTGATCGGCGTAGGTCTTGATCTCGCCGACCGCGATCGTCGGCGTGGGGCCCGAGGTCTGCACGGCGAGGACGTCGATGATGAGAATGGCCTCGGGAAGCATGATTCCTCGTGGGATGCGCACGGTGAGGCTCGACACGACGCCGTCGAAACGGCGACCGTCGGCCAGAGCGGCGAGGAACTCGTGGCCTTGCCGCACGGCATCGTCGAGATCGACGAGCGAACCGCCGTTCGCGCTCGTGCGATGATCGGCGAAATCGGACGACTGCTCGGAGATCACCTCGGCACGGACGAGGGCGTCGACGAGCCGCGTTCCTCCGTCGCGCACCAAGCCGTCTTCGAAGGTGCGTCCTCGTGCCAA
>CAZTPF010000067.1:0-4277 GCA_964614655.1 uncultured Bifidobacterium sp. | reverse complement strand
GCGCGCCACCAACACGTAGTGAACGACCACGGCCCCGACGACGAGGGCGTGGAACACCTCGTGGAAGCCGAGAACACGCGGAAAGGGATCGGGCCACTTCGCCGAATAGATGACTGCGCCAAGGGTGTAGAGGCCACCACCGGTCACCAGAAGTGCGGTGTCGGCGGCATCGAGCGATCGCACCAGGGCGGCGATCTCGACGAGGGCACTCCAACCGACCACCAAATAGACGGTGGCGGTGATCGACCTCGGTCCGTGCAGCCAGCGCATACGGATGATCACGCCGACGACAGCCGCCGTCCAGACGAACACCAACAAGGTGAGCTGGCTGCGACCTTCCAGTGCACCGACGGCCACCGCCGTGTAGCTACCGGTCACCGCGAGGAGAATCGTCGAGTGGTCGATTCGCTTGAAGATGCGCTGCGTTCGTTCGCTCAATCGACCCGAGTGGTACACGGCCGACACACCGAGCATCGACAGGATGCCGGCGGCATAGATCACGCTGGCGACACGAGCGCCCGCCGACGGCGAGAGAGCGATCAGAACGACGAAGGCCGGAACCGCAACGACGACCGCGATGCGATGGAACACGCCGCGCAACATCGGTCGAATCGGAATCGGTTCGACGATCGCCGCGTCGTTCATCGGTCGAGCGTACCGCCACTAGGGTGGCCCCGTGAACGCGCCTCGGTGGAATCGAGTCTCACTCGCCCTCGGAGCTTTCATCACTCTCGCCGGGGTGATGCACTTCGTGAATCCGCAGTTCTTCGACGACATCGTCCCGCCGTGGCTGCCCCCGTCCGAACGCTTCTGGACGTATGCCAGTGGTGTCGCCGAGCTCGTGGTCGGCCCTCTCCTTCTGTTCGGCCGCACTCGACGCGTCGGGGCCCTGTCGGCGATCGTTCTGTTCGTGGGTGTGTATCCCGCCAACATCTACATGACGTGGGACTGGCGAGACCGACCGTTCAGCGAACAGATCGTCTCGTACGGTCGCCTACCGCTTCAGTTCGTGATGATCTGGCTCGCCTGGCGCGTGTTCACTTCCACGCGAACACCGGCTGTTCGTAGTGATCAACTCGCTCGTTGACGCGCCCCTCGATTCCCACCCAGCGCAGTTGGGCCAACACCGCACCAGTCGGCGCATGGATCAAGTCACGACTGAGCGGAAGCTGAATCACCGGTCGATCGCTCTCGGGGATGTTCACGAACCGCGGAGAATCGGGACGACAGAGTTCGCGAAGGCCGATTCGGTAGGCATAGGCGACTTCGTTCGGATCGGGGCTGATCACTGCGTCGCGACCCGCCCACAGGACGACCGGTGTCATGACGAAACCCGAACGGGTCGGGTAGTCGTCGAGCAAACCGAGAACGTGGTCGGGGCTCAACTGCAGACCGAGCTCTTCGTGGAGTTCGCGTACAGCCGCCTCGATCGGTGACTCCCCCTCGTCGAGACGTCCTCCGGGAAGGGCCCACTGTCCGGCGTGTCGATTCATCCGGGCCGCTCGACGGCACAAGAGGAATGCCGCACCACCAGCCACACCGAACATCCTCCCGTCGAGGCCGTCGACGTCTCCGGGCACGTTCTTCATCTGGTCGTCACCGACTGGGCAGGGATCTTCGTGATCGTCGGGTTCGCTGTCGACCAAGACGATCGCCACTGCGGCGTGGCGGTATCCGTCGAGCGAGTGCACACGTCGTTCGTGGGCGGCGAGATTGCGAGAAATCGAATCTCGAAGGGCGTCGTCGTAGACGATCACGGCGCGAGTTCGGCCGTTCTCTGCAGGCCGTCCCAGACGTCGGTGAAGCGCGTGGTGAGCGGACTCATTCCGAATCGCAGGATGTCGGGCGGCCGCATGTCGGCGATCACTCCACGATCGGCCAGACGCTTCAGCCGCTCGCGTGCATCGGACACGTGGACGGCCACATGACAACCGCGTCGATCGGGATCACGTGGGGTGGACGTCTCCAGTTCGAAGTGATCGCACACGTCGAGGGCGAACTCCGTGAGAGCCCGGCCTTTGGCGGCGATGTTCGCCATACCGGCACGAGCCGACAGAGCGATTCCCTCTTCGGCCGCGATCAGACTCAGAACGTGCGGAGTCCCGAGCAGGACGCGACGAATGTCGTCGTGAGGATCGAAACCGCGCTCCATCTCGAACTGATCCTTCTGCGCGAACCATCCGTGAATCGGCTGATGGGCATCCTTTTGCAGTTCGGCACGCACGAACGTGAACGCCGGTGCTCCCGGTCCTCCGTTCAGGAACTTGTAGGTGCATCCGACGGCCAGATCGACACCCAGAGCATGAACGTCGAACTCGACCGCACCTGCGGTGTGCGACAGGTCCCAGAGGACCAGAGCGCCTTGTTCACGCGCACGGCTGGTGAACGCAGCCACGTCGGCCCGCGCAGCCGATCGGTAGTCGACGACACTGCGCACCACGACGGCCACGTCGGAGAGATCGAGATCCGGAGCGAGGTCGCGAACTTCGAGACCTTTCTCGACGGCGATTCCCTCGACCACGTATCGATCGGTCGGGAAATCGTCGGCGGGCACCACGATCACGCGACGATCGGGCCGAAGCCCGAGCGCGATGTGCACTCCCTGATACAGGTTGAGAGTCGTCGAGTCGTGGACGGCGACCTCACCGGGACGGCTGCCGATGATCGCCGACATCCGGTCGCCCACTCGGCGAGGAAGGTCGAGCCAGTGCTCCCAACTCCGGATCAGGTCGCCGGCCCACTCCGACTCCACCACCTGCCGTAAGCGGGCCACGGTCGCCTTCGGGGTTCGCCCGAGGGAATTGCCGTCGAGGTAGACGAGATCGGGATCAGGGACGACGAACTCGTCGCGGAACGACGCCAACTGATCAGCGGCATCGAGGTCGAGAGCCATCTGCCGCGAGGTCATCGAGCGGATGACGGGAATCGAACCCGCGTTCTCAGCTTGGGAAGCTGATGTTCTGCCATTGAACTACATCCGCAGATCCGGGCGAGCCCGGTGTCGAGTCAGGTTAGCGGTGGCTCACAGGGCCGTCACCTGCCAGATCGGTCCGTCGGGGAACTACGGTTGGCGACGTGATTCTCTCCGACCGCAGCATCCGGGAAGCCTTGGCGGCCGGTCGGATCGTCATCGATCCACTCGACGAGACGATGATCCAGCCGTCGTCGATCGACGTTCGCCTGGCGAACCTGTTCCGAGTCTTCCGTAACCACACCGCGGGTGTGATCGACGTGAAACAGGACATGACCGGTCTCACCGAACTGGTCGAGATTCCCGAGGACGGGGTGTTCATGTTGCATCCCGGCGAGTTCGTGTTGGGGTCGACTCTCGAGCGAGTGGGTGTGCCGGCCGACCTGGTGGCTCGAATCGAAGGCAAGAGTTCGCTCGGTCGACTCGGACTTCTCATTCACTCGACTGCCGGGTTCATCGACGCCGGCTTCGACGGCCACGTCACCCTCGAGTTGGCCAACGTGGCGAGTCTGCCCATCACCTTGTACCCGGGCATGAAGATCGGTCAGGTGAGTTTCATGCAGATGACCACTCCGGCCGATCAGCCGTACGGCAAGGGTGCACGCGGTTCGAAGTACCTCGGCCAGCGAGGCCCGACACCGAGTCGCTACTTCGAGAACTTCGAGCGCTGAGTCTTCGTACACTCGACTCGTGACCGGTCCACTGCAGATCAAGTTCGTGCAGTCGGCCACCGACGTACGAGATCTTCCCGACTCTCCCGCCGAAGTGGCGTTCGTCGGCCGATCCAATGTGGGCAAGTCGTCGCTCATCAACGCCCTCGCCAACCAACGGCAGTTGGCGCGTGTGTCGAACACTCCCGGACGAACGCAACTGATCAACGTGTTCACCGTGCCGAAGGGTGGGACGCTCGTCGACCTACCTGGTTACGGCTACGCCGCAGTTCCTGGTCGGGTGAAACAAGGGTGGCAGAAGATGATCGAGGGATATCTCCTCGATCGAGAACCTCTCGTCATGGTGTTCGTCTTGGTCGACGGAGAGATCGGTCCGACGAAACTCGACGTGCAGATGCTCGACTGGCTCCGTGAGAACGAGGTCCCACACACGGTGGTGGCGACAAAAGGCGACAAAGTGAAGTCGTCGAAGCGTCAGACCCGTAAGAAGGAACTGGCGGCAGGTTGCGAACTCGAGCCCGGGGACGTGGTGTGGGTGAGTACGCACAACGGCGCCAACATCGACACCCTCCGCTCACTCGTCCTCGCCCACCTCACCTGACCCCAAACCCGACCCATCCCTTGGGGTTCTGGGT
>CAZTPF010000066.1:0-4578 GCA_964614655.1 uncultured Bifidobacterium sp. | reverse complement strand
TCGGCGCCGAACAACGCGGCGGCGCCGACGAAGAACACGACCGGCATGATGACGCCCAGCGCGATCGCCGCCCCTGAACGCACGGTCGCCACGAAGTTGTATCGCGTCTGACTGACGAGGATGGTGGTCCCGCTCATCGCCGTACTCCGGTGGCCGCTCCGACGGTCGCATCCTGACCGTCGACGCCGATCGACAAGAAGAGGTCCTCGAGCGAACTGCGCTGCACCGCGAGGTTGCCGAGTTCGACGCTGTGCTCGTCGGCCCATCCGAGGAGTCGGTGGAGGTCGTGCTGTGGGTTCACGCTCGAGAACTCGACCAAGCCATCATCGTCCAGCACACTCAGGCCGAGGTGCTGCCCGATCGTCTCCGCCGGAACGGCGTCAGGCAACCGGAACGAGATCGTCGTCGTGTCACCGCGGCGCTCGATGAGTTCATCGAAGGTGCCCTCTGCCGCCACGACTCCATCGGCGAGAATCACCAACCGGTCAGCGAGAGTTTGCGCCTCATCCATGTAGTGGGTGGTCAGCACGATCGTGACCCCCGAGCCGGTGAGGCTCCCGACCAACTTCCAGAGATCGCGACGAGCCGACGGGTCGAGGCCGGTCGTCGGTTCGTCGAGGAACAACAACTCCGGGTTTCCGATCAAGCCGAGGGCCACATCGAGCCGACGCTTCTCCCCGCCCGACAGACGGCCGACCCTGGTCGAGGCCAGCCGACCGAGGTCCACCAACTCGAGCGTGTCACCCACCGCACGCGGTGCCGGGTACAGGTCGGCGAACATTCGCAACGACTCCGCAACCGTCAGGGTCGGGAAGACCTCCATGTTCTGCAACACGATCCCGATCCGACGTCGCCATGCCGTATCGGCCTGCGCCGGGTCGGTGCCGAGCACCGACACCTGTCCACCGTCACGAGCTAGGTATCCCTCGAGGATCTCGATCGTCGTCGTCTTGCCCGCACCGTTGTGACCGAGCAGACCGACGCACTCACCGCGGGCGACGGAGAAACTCACACCTCGTACCACCTCTCGGTCGCCGTAGGACTTGCGCAGTCCCTCGACGCTGATCGCCACTGACTGGCCCTGATCGCCCATCGATCAGTCGCGTCCGCGTCCGAAGACGGCACTGGTGCCGCCGAAGACCCCGCCGAGGACTCCCATCATCCACCACATGCCGGTTCCGGCGCCGATCGCAGCGCCGACCGCCACGCCGAGCAGGCCCAAGGTGAGCCCCCGACGCCACGACGGGGAACCCTGTGTCTCCGCATTCCCATTCATCTGTTCTGCCTCCTCGCGTCCGCTGCCTGCGGACCTGTTCGTCGATGGGTCCAGTGTCGGTGCCCCTCGTCGAGTTGCCATCGGCCACCGGTCGAATCGGAGTCATCCCCGTAGATGGATCCGAATCATCTCGGCGGTGGATGCGCCGACTTCCTCTGTCTGAGAGGCTCATTGCATGGATCTCGTCGATACCGGGTCGCACGATCGACGCCAGCGCCGAAGAATCTCGCGTCTCGCTGTCCTCGGCGGGCTTGCAATCTGGTCAGTCGGAGTGGCGCTGTGGCAGTGGTCCTGGCCGGCGGGGTTGGCTGCGAGCCTCATCGGAGGAGCGGTTCTCACGGTGGCCCTCACTGCGCTGGCGAGGGTCTCCCCCGAGGCGAAGGCCCCGGTGTGGACGGTGACGCTCCCGATGGTCGTCTCACTGATGCTGCTGAGCCAAGGTGTCGGCCGACCCGAGTTCGTTCAACGAGCGACTCTCGTCGGTCTCGGAACAATCGGTGTCATCTTCGTTTTGCTCCACATCCTCGAAGAACGTCTCGACGCAGAACTCAGGCTGGTCCGACATCGCCACGACGATGTTCGGCGTCGCCTCGCTGGCGACGTCCATGACGTGGTCGGCCACACCCTGGCCGCATCGATGCTGCACACATCGGCCGCCCGACTCGCGATCCGCACCGACCCCGAGGCCGCAATCGCCTCGCTCGAGCGTTCCGAGGAGCAGACTCGTCGTTCGATGCGCGACATTCGCAGCATCGTTCACCTACTCCGCACCGGTTCCGCCACCGAGGCGCCCGTTCCGACGATTGAAGATCTCATTCGGCTCGTCGACGACTTCCGGGCTGCGGGTGCGCCCGTGACTGTGGAGACAACCGGGGACCTCGACGATGTCGATGCGACCGCGGCTGTCACCCTTTACCGAGTTGTTCAGGAGGGCTTGACCAATGCCACCCGACACGGAATCGGGCCGGTCCGAATTCGCATGGAGTTCGGTGACGATGATGTTCGGATCGAGATCGTCAACAGACGCAAGAACAACGACGGGGTGTCACGCGCGGGCACTGGCCTGATCGGCATGCGCGAGCGGGTCGAGGTACTCGGAGGCCACGTCGAGGCTCACGGATCGAGCATGGACAACCAGTGGGTGCTCAAGGTCAGGATCCCCGCATGATCCGCGTCCTGCTCGTGGACGACCAGGAACTCGTGCGAGAGGGGTTGAAGGGCCTGATCGCCACCGATCGAGGCCTCACCGTGGTCGGCGAATGCTCCGACGGTGACGAAGTCGTCGCCCGGCTCGAAGCGACCCGTCCCGATGTTGTGGTGATGGACGTCCGTATGCGGCGCGTCGACGGCGCAACGGCGACAGCGAACGTCCGAGCTGTCGACGGCCCCCCGGTACTCGTGCTGACGACTTTCGACGACGACCAAACTCTCGCCGCAGCACTCCGTGCGGGGGCCGCGGGCTTCATCGTGAAGTCAGCGCCGGGCGAGGACATCCTCCGAGCGATCGCCACCGTCGGCAGTGGGGACGCATGGATCGACCCACGCGTGGCCGGCCGTGTGTTGGAGGCATACCGCGACAACCCACTCCGTGAAGCACCAGATCTCTCTGCGCTCACCGAACGGGAACTCGACGTGCTCAAGGTGGTAGGCCGGGGCCTCACCAACCGAGAGGCTGCCGACACGCTCTTCGTGAGCGAGGCCACCATCAAGACGCACCTCGGCAGGGTCCTCGCCAAGCTCGGCCTGAGAGACCGCAGCGCCGCCATCGTCTTCGTGCACGACCACGACCTCAGGTAGCGGCGGGCCGTCATGCTTCGATGTCGGCGGCAACTCCTCGAGCGAGCGCCGTCAATCGTCGGCGGTAATCGGCAACGCTCGGCGTGTCGTACTTGAAGCCCTTCGGCGAGAACTCGAGGATTTCAGCCCACTCCGCCCGTCGATCCTTTGCCGCCTGGCTACGACCGGGATACACCTCGGCGAGAAATGCTGCGAGCCCGACCCGGAGTCGCGCAATGACACGTTGAATTTCCTCGGTGGTGTCAGCCGTCTTCGCACTCATGATTTCTTCGGAGTGTTCGGAGGCCGCCATCAACTCCCAGAGATCACCTTCGAAGCGCTGGAGGAAACCCTCGAGACGTTGCTCGGTGGTTCCGTCGCCATTCAGCGCCTGGAGGGCACGGTCGACGTGGTCGTCGAAGAGGGCCACGAAGGCCGACGCGAAGATGTCTCTCTTGTTCCGGAAGTATTGGTAGAGCGCGGGGCGAGACATGCCGGCCGCATCGGCGATGTCGGCCATCGACGTCGCCGCGAATCCGTGCTCGGAGAACCGGGCGATCGCCGCTGCATGGATGACCCGGCGCTGCGGAGCGCCGCGCTCGTCCCCCTGGTCGTTCGACCATTGAAGTGTTCCCACCCGACAACCTTGACACATTCACGCGAATCTGTCAGTCTTCGGCGGCTGACACTTTTTACTCTATTTGTCAGGCCCGCATTCTTCACCCACACACTGGAGCGCCCACATGACCCGACTCGGCTATCAGATCCCGAACTTCACTTACCCCGGCATCGCTGGCGATGCAGTCTTCGGGAACCTCGTCGCCCAGGCACGAGCAGCCGAGGACGCCGGATTCGATCGCGTCATGGTGATGGACCACTTCTACCAACTCCCCGGCCTCGGCGCCCCGGACGAGCCGATGTTCGAGTGCTACACCCTCCTGTCGGCGTTGGCTCAGCACACCAATACGGTCCGCTTGTCGGCATTGGTCACCGGGAACACGTACCGCAACCCGACACTTCTGGCGAAGACGATCACTGCCCTCGACCATGTGTCGGGCGGCCGGGCGACTCTCGGCATCGGCGCCGGCTGGTTCGAACTCGAGCACGCATCGCTCGGCTTCGAGTTCGGCACCTTCACCGACCGTTTCGAGAAGCTCGAGGAGTCGCTGCAGATCATCATCCCGCTCCTCAACGGCGAGCGAGTCACGCTCGACGGGAAGCACTATCAGGTCAACGAAGCCGTCAACGTCCCGGCCCCGTTGTCGAAGATTCCGATCATGATCGGCGGCGCCGGTGAGAAGAAGACGCTGCGCATGGCCGCCCAGTACGCCGACGAGTCGAACCTGTCGGGGACACCGGTCAACATGATCCCGACGAAACTCGACGCGTTGGCAGCGCATTGCGAACGCCTGGGTCGCGATCGCAGCAGGATCGCCGTGACCTCGAACCAGATGGTGTGTGTCGCCCCGACGATGGAGGAGGCCGAGGCCGATCTCGCCGAACTGGCCGCCGTCAAGGGTTGGCCC
>CAZTPF010000065.1:0-4763 GCA_964614655.1 uncultured Bifidobacterium sp. | reverse complement strand
CGTCGCGTCACCGAACATCTCTCGCAGGCTAGAAGTCCCGGCGCTCGTGAGGTGTTTCGTGCCCGTGACGAGGGAGCATTCGACGGTGACCGATGACCGGGAGACGATCGGAGAGTGACTTCGTGAACTCGGGAACGGGCCCGTAGCGTGTCGCACCAATGGTCGATCGCCCCCGACGCCGCATCCCCGAAGCCACGGTGATCCGTCTTCCGGTGTATCTGCGGATCCTCACCGAGGCCGGTGACGAGGGGATCGAGAACCTCTCGTCCGATCGGTTGGCCGAACTGGCCGGGGTCAACGCCGCCAAGGTGCGTAAGGACCTCAGCTACCTCGGCAGTTACGGCACCCGAGGAGTCGGATACGAGGTCTCGTACCTCGTGTATCAGATCCAACGGGAACTCGGCCTCAACCACGAGTGGCCGATCGTGATCATCGGCGCCGGCAACCTCGGCCAGGCGCTGTCGGGCTACGCCGGCTTCGGCCAACGTGGTTTTCCGGTCGCCGGCATCGTCGATGTCGAAGACTCCAAGATCGGTTCGCTCATCGGGGGAGTTCGCGTTCGGCACATCGACGAGTTGCCTCAGATCGTCGCGGCGCGTCAGGTGTCGATTGGTGTGGTCGCCGTACCGCCGGCGGCCGCTCAGGACGCCGCCGACCGCTTGGTGCGAGCCGGAATCACGAGCATCTTGAACTTCGCTCCCGTGGTGCTGTCGGTTCCCCGAGGAGTGACGGTTCGCAAGGTCGACCTCGCCCTCGAACTTCAGATCCTCAGTTACTACGAACAAAAGCGTTCGGGAACTCTGCGAGTCGTGCCGAGTTCCGGTAGCGGCGCGTCGGCCTGACGGCGCCCTGGTCGATCCGACCCGGCGTTCTACGCTCGTCTCATGAGACAATTCGCCTCGTGGCGGGTCTGGGCGGCCCTGCTCGTCGTGATCGTGGCGGCATCGTTGCTACGGGCCTGCACGGGCGGCGACGGGCCGACCACCGAAACCGACGGAGGCGTGACGCGACGAATCGATCTCGTCTCGACGACCGCCACGATCCGATCCGACGCTCCGTGGTTCGTGAGCGACGGAGTCATGTCGGGAGATGCCACTGTGGTGTTGGCCAACGGACGGGTGGTGCGGTTGACCGACGGAACTCTCGGCGAGAGTTCGTGTCTCTTCCCCGACGTGTTGAACGCATGCGTTCTGCTGGCCGACACTCTCGGAGACGGCGTGGTGTGGTTCGCGCTGTTGCCGGCTCCGGCCAGTGCGTCGACCGAACTCGAACTGCCGCCCATCGAGGCGCTGCTCGACGGCGTCACCTACGCGCGGCTCGACAACGGCTGGGAGATCCCGCTGCTCGATCGGGTGATCAGGCGATGCGAGGTGGAGACGCCCAATCTCTCGTCGTTCGTTCAGCGTTTCGCCGGTCGCCACGTGACGATCGTCGATCTCGAGCGGGCCGAAGTCTCGGCGGTGCGTTGCCTCGACGACTGAACTGCGATCGGTCAGGCGTTCGGCGCCAGTTTCACGATGGCTGCTGCGGCCTTGTAGGCGGCTTCGGCCGGTCCGATCTCGTCAGGGCGCAAGAGGTTGGCCATGATGCGCAGCACCCACTCCATGAGAGTGCGACTGTGCATTCCGACGCGGCTGAGTTCGCGCATGATCGCCGGTCGTCCGATGATTCGGGCGAAGAGTCGCGCCACTTTGAAGTACTGGCCGTACTCGGCGTCGAGCAGAGTCTGGTACTGCTGCAGGGCGGCCGGATCGTTCTGGGTGATGGCCTGATGCAAGACGTCGGCGGCGATTCGAGCGGTTTCGTAGGCGTAGTCGATGCCCTCGCCGTTGAACGGGTTGACGCTTCCGGCGGCATCACCGATGACGAGATAGGTGGGACCGGATTTGGGCCCGACCGACCCGCCCATCGGGATTCGACCCGAGGTGGCCTTCTGTGTCGGTGAGTCGGGATCGATCTCCCACTTGTCGGCGACCATGTGTGCGTACTCGTTGAGCAAGTGCGTGGTGTTGACACTCTTGAAATCGCGGAACGTCGACAGGAGACCGACACCGATGTTCACGGTGCCGTCGCCAACCGGGAAGATCCATCCGTAACCGGGAAGCGGATTGCCGTTGCGATCCTTCACGTCGAGCGCCGACTCGATCCACGGATCGGCGTGGCGCGGTGTCTCCCAGTACGTGCGGATGGCGGTTCCGTACGGCCACTCCTTGGTTCGGAAGGTTCCGAGCGCTCGACCGAAACGACTGTTCGCCCCGTCGGCCACGATCACGTACTTGGCCGACACGTCGAAGGTCGCACCCTCTTTGTTCGACAACGTGGCACCGCGCACGAAGCCGCGGTCGAGAACGGGTGACACCGCTTCGTGACCTTCCAGCAGTTGCGCTCCGGCCGCTTCGGCGTTGCGCGCCACCATGGTGTCGAGTTCGCGTCGACGCACGACGTAACCGTGCTGGGGATAGATCGGGTGGGTCGGCCATTGCAGCTCGAGTTCCCGACCGTGAGCGGTGGCGCGGAGACCTTCGTAGCGATGGAACTGCGACAGCGGTTCGGCCAGACCCATGTCGGACAACTGCTTGACCGCCCGAGGTGTGAGGCCGTCACCGCAGGTCTTCTCGCGGGGGAACGACTTCTTGTCGACCATGACGACGTCGAGACCGTGCCGGGCCAGCCAGTAGCCGGCGGCCGATCCGGCCGGTCCGGCTCCGATCACCAGGACGTCGTGATGAGAACCGTCGTGAACAGGAGATCCGGCCATGCCCGCCAGTGTGTCGCCGTCGGCACCGAAGTGCAGAGGCGGGAACGTGGGGAGATGGTGACGATCGACTCAGGTCGTCGACTCGGGGCATGGTGACCCGAGTCGACGAATCACATGCCGTATTCGGTGCCGGCCGTGGTGCCGAGTCGGGGCTCGGTACCGACCCCGACCTCAGGACTGTCGTAGGTCAGGGTGCCGTTCTGCAGGCCGGCGAAGATCTCGCTCTCGGCACTGCACCACTTCTCGTACTCCTCGGCCCATTCCCCGCCCTCGTCGGCCCCGGAGAGGTCGTAGCGAATGTGGCAGACCACGCCGAGGATCTCGTACTGGGTCAAGGCGCCGCCGTAGGTTTCACCCTGGGCCGGCATGGGGCTTCCGTTGTAGGAGCGGGGGGCGTGGGCGCCACCCTCCCGGTTCGGGTCCCCGTAGGTCTCGATTCCGGCCGCTTCCCAGGCTTCCGTCCCTGCGTAGACCCACAAAAGCATGTCTTCGATGTGGGGGAAGGTCTTCATCGACTCCCCACCGCTCAGGACTCGTCCGGCCCCACCGCCTCCGTCGCCGCCATGGCACGAGGCACAGGCTCCGTACTCCTCGATCCCGATGGCAATCGGGCCGCTGGCCTCGGCTTTTTGGGGCTGAAGACCCCGGACGTACATGAACAAGAACACGGGGAGAAGGGCCAGAGTCGCCATCGCCCACGAGGGGATCCGACCACGCGATTTGGCGGCGGCCACATAGGCCGGGTCGGGCTTGGGCGGGGGAGCAGCCGGGGCCGGGGCCTCCGCACGAGGGGCCGGGGTGGCCGGGGTCGTGGTGGCCGGAACCGAGGCTCCGGAGTCGGCCGAACCACCGGCGGCATCGCCGGACGATCCGCCCGCTCGACGGTCGCGAGAGCGCTTCAGAAGGTGTTCGGGAATCTCGGTCACTGACCAGTCCTTTCGGGTGACCCGATGGGGGCACGAACCTCCACAGATTAGAGCCCCGACCACGCGAATCGTGAATTCCCGGACCGACGTCACGACCGGTCCGTCGGGCACGTCACGACGTCCGTCCGGTCCGTCGGAACACGAGTTCACAACCGCCCCGAATCGACGGGCGAGCCTGATAGACCAAGGTTTCGGAACCTTCCCGACCGGACCCCGTGGGTCGGTTCTCGACACCCCCGAGGCGCGTGACGAACGTCGTCGACGCGAGCAGAAGTGGGTTGGGTGCTCGAGAACCTCCGACGACTAAGGTCGTGAAGGAATTCTCTTGGTGGTTCGCCACCTGTCAACGTCCAGTTCACACGGCCCGTAGCGGGCACAGAAGGGATGACCGGCACGATGCTGGCGATCGACATTCTGAAATGGCCGGGGATGAACCAGGCATTCCTCTTCTCGTTCGCGATCACCCTGATCCTCACGGGTCTGGTGTTCGTGTACGGCAAGCGGCGTCCGATCGGAACGCCGGTGTCGTGGGGTGAGGCGATGATCGGCTCGGTCTACGCGTTCTTCGTGATGTTCCTGGCCTACGGCGTGGTACCGCATCAGTGGCTCGTTCACGTTCAGAACGAGCTGGGTTGGCAGTCCGACAAGATGCTCTACGGGCCGGGCGACATCTTCAAGTCCCAGGCCAAAGGCGGAAGCTTCCCGTTCGACATCAGCTATCTGCAGGTGGGCGACATCATCGTCACCGGCATCTACGGCTTGTTCCTCGGTCTGCAGATCTACGTCTGGGTGTGGTGGCAGAAGCGTGGCAAGTCGACCTCCACCGAACTCGAGCAGTCGAGTTATGGCCGTCCGTTGGTGAAGAAGGTCTGACATGGCACGCACCGACGCCAATCCGCCGATGATGCCCTTCACCGACCAGTACCAGCTGGTCGAGGTCGACGCGGACTACCTGACCAAGGCCGTCAAGCCCAAGCAGTTCATCCACATCGACCAGACCGAGTGCATCATGTGCGAAGGCTGTGTCGACATCTGCCCGTGGAAGTGCATCCACATGGTGCAGCCCGAGGCGATCGTCG
>CAZTPF010000064.1:1525-4794 GCA_964614655.1 uncultured Bifidobacterium sp. | reverse complement strand
TCTGACAACACTTTGATTGCTCGTCGCTCCCCATCGAGCGACACGATCACGAGAAGGTGATCGGAATCAGGAATTCGTGCTCGGCTTTGATCGCTCCGCTGGCGGGATACACGGCGATGGCCGTGATTCCTTCACCCTCGGGCCTCTTCACCGGGACGTCGACGCGGAAGCTGCCGTCGGTCTCGAGGACGAAGATGTTGGGAAGGAGACCATCCGGGTCGAGAACGTTGCGCGATTCGACCGGCATGGCCCACATCTGATTCATGGCGTCGGTCCGCCGGGTCGACGCACCAGCGCCGGTGGACGGCTGCCACGCCTCGTCGAACGTCCCGACGACGATGTACACACCCGTCGGCAAGCCGTCGAGCGGCGGACGATTTCCGAGAGCCAGATCGGTGAAGCCAGTTCCCTCCACCGTCACGATCGTCTCGCCGTCGGACGGGAACTCCGTGATGCCGCCGACGATCGAGACCATCGGAACCACGGGAGCCATGGTCGTCGTGGTCTCGGCAACAGTCGTCGCAGGGGCTTCAGTCACGACCGGCTCGGTCGTGGGGGCCAGGGTTGTGTCAGCCATCGTCGTCTCGGAGGAATCGTCGGATCCTCCACACGATGCAACCAGGACGAGAGAAGCCGAGACAGCCACAGCTCGACGAGCGACTCGGTACATGGAGTGACCTCCGATTCAGGAGCCGGTCGGGGGGTTCCGACGGGGGCGGATCTCCAGTGAACCACTCGCCGGATCGACTTTCACAGTCAGCGGATAGTCATAGACGTCACTCAGCAACTCCGACGACAGGATCTGGTCGGGTCGCCCGTCGGCCACTACCCGTCCATCGTTCATGACGATGAGACGATCGGCGATGGCGGCGGCGGCCTCGAGGTCGTGCACCACGATGATCACGAGCGCGCCACCTTTGGCCTTGGCGCGCAACAGGTCGAAGACCATCTCCTGATGCTTGATGTCGAGCGATGCCGTCGGTTCGTCGAGGAGCACGATCGGCGTGTCCTGAGCGAGCACCCGCGCCAGGGCCACACGAGCCGCCTCGCCACCCGACAACGTGGTGATCCGCCGACGAGCCAAATGGGCGACGTCGGTGGCCGCCATCGACTCGGCGACGATGCGCTGGTCGGTGGCTGCGCTCGACTGAGCCGACCAGGGAAACCTTCCCATCGTGACGACTTCGGCCACCGAGAACGGAAACGCCACGCTGTTCGACTGCGAGAGCACTGCTCGTCGTCGGGCCAATTCGAGCGGCTCGACCGACGACATGGCCGAACCGTCGAGATCGACCGAGCCGGTCGCCGGATCGAGATCGCCGGCCAACAAAGCGAGCAGGCTCGACTTGCCAGCACCGTTCGGGCCGACTACCGCCACCAGTTGACCGGCTTCGAAATCGACGTCGACGTCGCTGCACAACATGGTGCCGTCGCGCTCGAGTGAGGCTCCACGCGCGCTCAGTCGACTCATGCCCACCCTCCGTGACGAGTGCGCAGACGACGCAGCTGCCAGATGAACACCGGTGCGCCGAGAATCGAGGTCAGTACGCCGAGGGGAAGCTCGGCCGGCTCGACGATGTTGCGAGCCAGCAGATCGGCCAGCGTGACCACGACCGAGCCGAAGAGAACCGACAGCGGCAACAGGTTCTTGTGCGTGGGACCCACGAACAAACGAACCACGTGGGGAACCAGCAGCCCGACGAAGAGAACGATGCCCGACACGGCCACGGCCGAGGCGGCGAGAATCGCCACGACGACGAGAACACGAATTCGCGCCCTCTCCACGTCGACACCGACGTGACGAGCCGCCCGATCGCCGAGAGACAGCAAGTCGAGTGTGCGGCGCAACGAGAAGGCGCCGATCATGCCGAGCAGGGCGGCCGGCGCCACGATCCAGACCTTCTCCCACGTGGACTGGGCGAGGGAGCCGAGCGTCCACGACGTGAGGGAACGCAACGACGCATCGTCAGCCACGTAGGCGAGGAGTCCGATGATCGCGCCGGCCAGTGCGTTGAGAGCCACACCCATGAGGATGAGAGTGATCGTCTCTGTTCGTCCGTCGTGACGAGCTGTGGCGTACACGATGGCCACCGCCGCCAGACCACCGAGGAACGCAGCGAACGGCAGCGTCCAGATGCCGAACGGCGCGAAACCCGTCACGATCTGCAATGCGGCTCCGGCCATGGCACCCGACGACACGCCGACGATGCCAGGTTCGGACAACGGGTTGGCGAACGCGCCCTGCATCACGGCACCGGCGGTGGCCAGACAGGCGCCGACGAGAATTCCGAGAACGATGCGAGGGAGTCTGATGAACCAGATCAACTCGTCGGCGACGGGATCGTTCGGATCGCTCGACACGATGCCGATGCGACGGGCCACCGATCCGAACACGTCGCCGAACGACACTTGATACGCGCCGATCGCCGCTGAGATGACGACGGTAGCCAAGAGCATCACCACCAGAACGGCGGCGACCATCCGAGGATCGAAAGTGGCAACGTGATCACGGCGTCGACTCATGCCGGGACCTTTTCCATCTGTGCGATCATCTCCGCTCGGAGTCCGGTCACCAAGTCGGGGGTTCGCGGTCCGAAACTGAAGAGAAGACCGTCCTCGGCCGTCATCACTCGACGGGCCTTGCCGGCCGGGGTCTGCTGCACACCGACCAGTTCGAGAAGGCCATCGATACCGTCGACCGAATCGAGGCCGGTGGTGGTGACGAACAAGATGTCTGGCGCGGCTTCCACCAACGCCTCAGGGGTGAGAGGTGTGAAGGGGAGATCGAGTCCGATGGCCGTTCCGGCGTCGATTCCACCGGCGGCTTCGATGATCGAATCGGGACCCGAACCAGGTCCGCCGAGCAGGTACACACCTGCCGGTCCGCGCACGTACAAGAACGCCACCCGGGGACGCAACCCCGTCGAGGCCTCGGAGCGAACTCGCTCGAGTTCACCGTCGATCACATTCGCCAGGCGCTCAGCGCGCTCCGAAGCTCCGAGAATCTCGGCGACCTTCTCGAGGCGCGACACAATTTCGTCGACACGCGTCGCGTTGTCGACTTGTTCGACTCGTACACCCGTCGCCCGAACCTGATCGAGGGCGGCGTCGGGCCCGGTGTCCTCGTCGACGATCACCAACGTGGGACGCACGGCCAGCAGAGCTTCGACGTTGACGTCGTGGGTGGTGGTCACGATCGGCCGATCGGCCGCCTCGGCCAACGTGCTGCCGAGATCACGTCCGACCACCAGGTCTCCGAAACCGAGGGC
>CAZTPF010000064.1:0-1425 GCA_964614655.1 uncultured Bifidobacterium sp. | reverse complement strand
GTGTCGTCGGCCCGAGCCGCTCCCCCGACGAACAGCACCATTCCGGCGACGCCGAAGAGACCCGCGACCCATGACGAGCGGGTGGGGCGACGAAGTCGACGGGGGGCTCGACGAGGCGACAACACCAGGTCGAAAGACTAACTCGGGCCCTGATCCTCCCCACCGGCGAGACCGGGCCAACTCACGTCACACGAGGCGTCTTTCGAGCACCGACATGTCGTGTTCGATCTCGTCGGCTTCCTCCTGGGACAGGTTGGCCTCGAGGAGCGGCACCACCAGATCGTCCTCCTTGGTGAAGTGCTGGACGATCAGATCGTGCAGGCCGAGAAGGGTCTCGCGGACGCGACGCTCGACGTCGTCGGTCATGAGGCGATTCGCCACCAACTTCTCCCAGTGACCTCGCAAGTCGTCGGCGTATCGTTCCATCTCTCCGTGATCCCAGCGAAGGAGCGCCGAACCGAGCCGGGCGCGCTCCAGACGATCGAGGACGGGATACAAGAACTGCTCCTCGGCACGGGCGTGCGGAAGCAGATGATGTTGGAAGAATTGAAGAGCTTCTTCGCAGCGAGACACCACGACCGAGTGCGGCGTGTGCCCCACCAGTTCGGCCGTGGTTCGCATGGCCTTCACATGCGGGAGCATCTCGCGATGCTCTTCGTGGATTCGGGTCAACATTGCCGTCATGTCGTCACCTCCGACGCTCGAGACAGCGAACGGTAGAGCGTGAGGTCTTCAGACGATGGCTGCAGATGTCATTCGATCACGTCGGTGACGCGTGTCGTCCAACGTGGTTCGCGACGCTCGAGAAACGCCTCGACGCCTTCCTTCGCGTCGGGTAGACGCATGAGAACGTGATGCAACTCGGTCTCGATTCGCTCGATGTCGGCAGCGGTCGACGACCAGGTGGCCCACAGCGCACGCTTGCTTGCCGCAGCCGAGGCCGGCGACACGTTGACGGCGATGTCACGTGCGACGTCGGTGGCGGTCGCGAGAACCGCCTCGTTGTCGACGACTCGACTGCACACGCCCATGCGCAGCGCTTCGTCACCGTCGAAGGTGCGGCCGGTGAGAAGGACGTCGGCGGCATTGGCGAATCCGGCGATTCGCGGAAGTGTCCAGTGGGACATCCCGTCGCCCATCATTCCGCGCCGTGCCTGCACGATGCCGTACTTGGCGTCTCGAGCGAAGATGCGAATGTCGCACTGCAGAGTGAGGGTGAACCCGATTCCGATGGCATGGCCGTTCACGGCAGCGATCACGGGTTTGCGCACGTCCCAGGGGCGTATGGCCACTCCCGAGGCGCTGAATCCGTCTTCCTCGCGCGGGCGAAACGTGTTGCCGCCGCTCGACAGGTCGGCACCGGCGCAGAACGCCGGCGGCGTTCCGGTGACGACGACCGCTCGGACCGCGTCGTCGAGGTCGGCC
>CAZTPF010000063.1:0-4974 GCA_964614655.1 uncultured Bifidobacterium sp. | reverse complement strand
AGCCTGCCGACTCCGAGTCTTCCCGGACTGAGCCTCCCGACGCCTTCGTCGAGCGCCCCAGCGGTGAGCATCCCGAACATCTCGCTTCCCGGCCTCACCCCGCTCCCGAACCCGAATCTGCCGACGTCCGAGCCGGCGAACTCTGGCCTTCGTGAATTCCTCATCTTCGAGGGCGAGTGGTACTACACCCAGCCCACACACCAGTTGGTCGAGTACGTGGTGAGCGGACCGGCCGAAATCGTCGAAGTCCAGTACAGGCGGAACACCGATCCGAACAACAGAACGTTCTTCAAAGTTCGGGCCGTGAAGTGGGATCCGCGCTGCGAGGGCCAGTGTCTGTGGGTCGCCCAGTTGCCTCTCGAAGCTCCGAGCTGCACGTTCGTGGGCATCGCTACCTCGAGTGTCGCCGACACGGGCTACACGGACCGAAGAGTCTGCCCGTAGCCCTGATCACTTCTGCTCCCAGCGAGACGTCATGTCGAAGACGGCCCGGATCCCCCGGGCCGTCTTCGAATTTCTCGGGTAGTACCGGTCGGGCACATCGCTCCTAACGTGCTCGTATGACTCGCGACATCAAACTCGGCTACAACACCGGCTACTGGTCGGCGGGTCCTCCCGCCGGCGCCTTCGAGGCAGTGAAGGAAGCCGAGCGGTTGGGCTTCGACTCCATCTGGACGGCCGAGGCCTACGGCTCCGACGCCCTCACCCCGCTCGCCTGGTGGGGCGCCCACACCGAGAAGGTGCGCCTCGGCACGGCGATCATGCAGATGAACGCCCGTACGCCAACGGCGGCTGCGATGGCGGCGATCACACTCGATCACCTGTCGAACGGTCGTTTCATTCTGGGCCTCGGCGCAAGCGGACCACAGGTGGTCGAGGGCTGGTACGGCCAGGCCTACGGCAAACCGCTGGCCCGCACCCGTGAGTACGTCGACGTCGTGCGTCAGGTGTTGGCACGCGAGACGCCGGTCGAGAAGCACGGCGAGTTCTACGACCTGCCGTACACCAGCGCCGACGGCAAGGGTCTCGGCAAAGCGTTGAGGTCGACGGTGCACCCGCTGCGCTCCGACATTCCGATCTTCCTCGCCGCCGAGGGGCCGAAGAACGTGGCGTTGTCGGCCGAGATCTGCGACGGCTGGCTGCCCCTCTTTTTCTCTCCGAAAGAGGACGGCTTCTATCGCAAGTGCCTGGCCGAAGGTTTCGCCAAGTCGGGTGAAGCCGGCAAAGCCGACCGGTTCGAAGTGGCGTCGACGGTGATGATGATCCCGGGCGACGACGCCGAGAAGTGCGCCGACATGGTGCGTCCGTTCCTCGCCTTGTACGCCGGAGGCATGGGAGCGCGTGGAGCCAACTTCCACTTCGAGGTGTTCGCCCGCATGGGATACGAAGACGTCGCCACCAAGGTGCAGGACCTGTACTTGGAGGGCAAGAAGGCCGAAGCGGCGGCCGCCATCCCGTTGGCGATGGTCGAGGACGTGGCCCTGGTGGGTCCGCCCGACAAGATCAAGGACGAACTGGAGAAGTGGAAAGAGACGTGCATCACCACGTTCCTGGTGAGCGGCCCGGCCATGGTTCTCCCCATGTACGCCGACCTCATCCTCTCCTGACCAAACCGCGCAAAATCGCGCACCCTGAAGCGTAAGTACTCGTACGCGGAACCTGTGCTTCAGAGTGGGCGGTTTTCGTCAGTCGCAGCAGGAGTCGCGCCAGCCGCAGCCCTTGCACTTGAAGTGCGCGTGCTCGGGGAAGAGGTCGCCTCCGCACAGCGGGCATTCGGCGAAGGTTCCGAGCGGCGAACGGCACGATCCGCCCTCGGCCGGCGGCGGAACCAACTGTTCGAGGGGTCGCACGTCACCTGTCATCCCATCAGTCTGTCATTGCCCAGCATCCCGGTGGGTGACCGTCACTAGGCTCGACTCACCCCTCCATGTCGTCCACCACCAGCGATCCCCTGCCTCATTCACACACTCCGGGTTCGGCCCGGGCGGCTTTCTCCTACCGCAGCTACCGCATCATCTGGATCGGGCTCTTCTTCTCGAGCATCGGCACATGGATGCAGAACTTGGCTCTGCCGGCCTACATCGACCACCGAACCGGCTCGGCGCAGATCGTCGGCATCTTGATCTTCGCCCAACTCGGTCCACTTCTGCTTCTGGCCATCCCGGGCAGCATCATCGCCGACCGTGTGAATCGCCGCGTCTTCCTACTAGCGATGCAGTGGATGCAACTGGTGTTCTCACTCGTGCTGGCCGCCATCGTCGCGATCGACGGACCCATCTGGTCGATCTTTCTCGTTCAGCTCGTGATCGGCACGGGTAACGCGCTCAACGCACCGGCGTTCCAAGCCAGCATCCCCCTCCTCGTCGATCGACGCGACCTGGCCGGCGCCATCAGTATGAACTCGATCCAGCTGAACGGCAGCCGTGTCCTCGGCCCCACACTCGCCGCCGTTCTCACCTTGTGGGGAGTGTCGACGGCCGGACTCTTCGTCATCAACTCGATCACCTACCTGTTCCTCATCGTGGCGATCGGCATGGTTACGATCCCCGACATCCGTGGTGATCACGGCGCGAAGGGTTGGCGTCAGTTCCTCATCGGGTTGCGCATCAGCCGTGAACGCACCGTGCTGTCCCGACTCCTCGTGGCCATGGCCACCTTCTCGCTCTTCTCACTCGTTCTGGTCGCCCTCTTCCCCTCGGTCACCCGACTCAACTTCGGTGTCGAATCCGAGAGCTCCACGTTCAAGGCGATCTACGCCGTCTGGGGACTCGGTGCCTTCACCGGCGCGGTGCTCACCGGGACTGTGCTCACTCGTTTCCGACGACCGCGGGTGATCACCTTCGGATTCTTCGGCTACGGATTGTCGCTCGCCGCCTTCGCCCTGGTTCGATCACCCGGTCCGGCGTTCCCGATCGGATTCGTCCTCGGCGTCTTCTACTTCATGTTGGCGACGGCCATGGTCACGGTGTTCCAGGAGAACCTGCGCGACACCGAGCGCGTGCGGGTCATGCCGCTCTGGTTCATGGCCTTCGGAGGAACGGTCACCATCGGCGGACTGATCGCCGGACCGATCATCGACGCGATCGGCGCTCGATGGGTGTTGCTCGTCGGCGCTCTCTACGCGATCTATCTGGCGCGCTGGTGCAACGTCGACCGGCTGCCACGCAGTGCCTTCCTCGACGAGTGAACACACTCGACGGCCGAACGAACCTCAGCGGGTGAGCTTCTCGACCAGCCGATCGAGCCCCGCCACCCGACTCCCCTTCACGAGCACGGCAGCCGACGCGTCCAACTCGGAAAGTCGTTCGACCGCTCCGTCGATGGAGATCCCGGGAATCCCGTAGGCATCGGTTCCGACGGCGATCAGCTCGACACCGAGCCGGGCAGCAAAGGCCGCTATACGACCGTGCGCCTCGGCCTCGTCGTCGAGTTCGGCCATCACGCCGAGAACGGCGACACGTCGAGACGCCGGAAGACCGGTGAGGGTCTCGAGAGCCGCCTGCATGGACGTGGGGTTCGCGTTGTACGAATCGTCGACGACCGTCGAGCCGTTCTTCGACCGCACGATCGACATCCGATGGGGCGACAACGACGCCGTGGCCAGACCCTCGACCATCGCTTCGAGCGGAACACCGAGGACGACACCCACCGCAATCGCCGCCGCCGCGTTCGACGCCATGTGCCGCCCGGGAATCGACAATCTCACGTCGATCGAACCCGAGGGCGTGAGCGCAGTGAATCTCGCTTCACCGCGAGATCCGAGTTCGAGCCGGTCGATACGGATATCGGCCCCGGGTGATTCACCGAACGTCAGGACTCGGGCGTTCGTCCGGGATCGCATGGCCAGAACGCGTTCGTCGTCGGCGTTGAGCACTGCGGCACCGAACGACGGAAGTGCTTCGACGAGCTCGCCTTTGGCCTGGGCGACTCCATCGAGACCACCCACTTTCGACGTGTGCGCCTCGCCCACGCGGGTGACGACGCCGATGGCCGGGCGGGCGATCCGGCAGAGAAGTTCGATCTGACCGAAACCGCGCATCCCCATCTCGAGAACCAGTACTTCGGAGTCGATCGGCGCGTTCAAGATGGTGACCGGCAATCCCTGCTCGTTGTTGAAGCTGCGCTGATTGGCGACCGTACGACGTGAGGTGGCAACGGCGGCGGCAACGAGATCCTTGGTTGACGTCTTGCCGACCGAACCCGTGATGCCGACCGCCATGGTTCCGGCCGGAAAGCGGCCGCGCGCCCAACGGGCCGCGTCCATGAGCGCGATCGAGGTGTCGGGCACCACGATCGACGTGGTGCGGGACGCAACGTCGGTCTCCGGTTCCCTCGCCACGAGACAAGCAGCCGCTCCGGCGTCGACAGCACCGGACACGAAGTCGTGGCCGTCACGCTCAGCAGCCAACGCAACGAACATCTGCCCGGGTTTCAGATCACGCGAGTCGAACGACGCTCCGTCGATCTCGACGTCGGGACCCACCACACGACACGGCCCGTGCTCGGACAGAGCACGGGCCAGGTCGGAAGCACGCCAGAGCATGCTCGAACGGTAGTTGTCGTGAACGGTCAGTTCGTGGCAGGCGCCTCGGCGTCGAGAGCGAACTTGGCGTACTCCTCGCCGGTGTCCTCCATGTCTTCGAACTGGATCACGCCCATCTCCTCGAAACGGTGGCGCAACCACGAATCGTTGCGATCGAGCAGACCCAACTTCTTGCAGTTCGGCACGATCTTGGCGAAGAGCATCTGCTGGAAGACCTCACGGGTGGGATCTTGCAGAACGAGCGGAAGCACGTCGCGGGTGTTGATGCCCATGCGCTCCCAGACCTCCTGCGACATGAAGCGGTCACGCATGCGCACGGACGCCTCGTAGGCGAACTCCTGACGGTCCTTGATCTCGGCATCGCTCATTCCGGCGTACACCTCCTGCAGCGACAGCACGCCGAAGGCCACGTGACGGGCCTCGTCGCTCAT
>CAZTPF010000062.1:0-5143 GCA_964614655.1 uncultured Bifidobacterium sp. | reverse complement strand
GCGTTCTCGTCGACGTCGGGAACACTGGCCGGGCGAGGCAGCAGGGCCACACGATCATCGAGATGCTCACGAAACAGCTCCTCGATTTCGCGCACCTTGTCGGGATTGGCCGAAGCGCAATGGATCTCGAGATTCTTCACGCTCGTCGAACGGGAGGCATGGCGATCATCTCGGTCTGCAGCGCGAACACTTCGCTCAAGCCACCCTCGGCCAGACCCAACAGCGAATCGAGTTCGCCGCGCGTGAACGACATCCCCTCGGCGGTCCCCTGGACTTCGACGAAACGACCGGTCGATTCATCAGCCTTGCGCAGCATCACCACGTTCATGTCGACCTCGGCGCGACTGTCTTCCACATAGGGCAGGTCGACCACCGGCACGCCGTCGACGATGCCGACGCTCACCGCCGCGCACAACGAATGCAGCGGGTGACTCGGAATGGAACCGGCCTGCACCAGACGGGTGAGTGCGTCGTGGAGAGCGAGGAACCCGCCGCAGATGCTCGCCGTGCGTGTGCCACCGTCGGCTTGCAGTACGTCGCAGTCGACGACGACCTGACGCTCACCGAGTGCGACCATGTCGCACGAGGCGCGCAGACTGCGACCGATCAGTCGCTGGATCTCGACGGTCCGACCGCTCTGTTTGCCCTTGGCCGCTTCACGATCGACGCGCTCGGGCGACGAGCCGGGAAGCATCGAGTATTCGGCGGTGACCCAGCCTTTGCCACTCCCCTTCATCCAGCGGGGAACATCTTCGTCGACACTCGCCGTGCACAACACCCGGGTGCGCCCCACCGAGACGAGGACGCTGCCAGCTGCCATTTCGGTGAAATCCCGCTCGAACGAGACCGGACGGAGTTCATGTGATTGGCGACCGTCGTGACGGGTGAAAGTTTGAGACATGGGAGAGAAACTAGCGAGGGGAAACCTGGATCTAACTTCTCGTTCTCCAGCGTTCGGCACCCACGAGTTCGGGTCCGAGCAATTGACGTCCGAGAGTCTCGAACCACGCCACGTCCCCACTCGAGAAGAACCGCGCTGTTCCCGGGGAGCTCTCGTGACTCTTCGCTCGTCCGGAACTCTCCAGAAGATCACGGAGGGCGAACGCCGTTTCGTCGGCTGACGACACCAAGATCACGTCGTCGCCCAACACCTCGCTGATCACCCGGGCGAGGAACGGATAGTGGGTGCAACCGAGCAGCAGCGCATCGACTTTGGCTTCACGCACAGGAGCCAACAATCGCTCGGCGAGCACCGTGACCTCTTCACCGCTCGTGCGACCACGTTCGACGAATTCCACGAATCCCGGACACGCCGTACTCACCAGCTCGACACTCGCTCCGAAGGACGCTCGCGCCACGGCACGCTCGTAGGAGCCCGAATTGATGGTGCCGATCGTGCCGATCACACCCACCGAACCTTTGCGCGTAGCGCGCACCAGCGCTTCGGCGCCCGGATCGATCACGCCGATCACCGACACGGAGCGTCCGGCGGCTGCGAACTCGGCTTCCAGCTCGTGCACCGGTAACGCGGCGGCAGCTGTGTTGCACGCCACCACCACGGCTTTGGCGCCGAAATCGTCGACCAGGCTCCAGGCGATCTCGCGTGCGTACTCGCGCACTTCGCCCAACGGCTTGTCACCGTACGGGTAGCGACCGGTGTCGCCGATGTAGACGAGATCTTCACCGGGAAGCAGATCGATCACGGCCCGGGCCACGGTCAGCCCGCCGAAACCCGAATCGAACATGCCCACCGGACCCGAGACACCTTCAATAAACGGGGCACCGCCAGTACTCACGTCTCGCACGCTACGGGATCTAACCTCACCCCTCGTGCTCACCGCCACCCTCCTCGCCCTCGGGGCGGCGGTCATTCACGCCGGCTGGAACCTGGCCGTCAAGACTTCGGGAGATCGGTGGCTCGCCCTCTGGGGTCAGATGTCGGCCGCCGCCCTGGTGGGTCTTCCTCTCGTTGCCATATCGACGTTCTCGGACGGATCGGCCGGATTCGTCCAAGGCAATCTCACCGTGTCGTCGTGGGGATGGGCCGCGCTGTCGGGGCTCATCCACTCCGTCTACATCTTCCATCTGGCGCGTTCGTACGACGTGGCCGACTTCAGCGTGACGTACCCCATCGCCCGTGGCGGTGGCGCCCTCGTCGCCGCCATCGGTGGCGTGATTCTCTTGAACGACGATCTGTCGATCACCTCCGGCCTCGGGGTCGTGATCGTGGTTCTCGGCCTCGGACTCCTCGCCGGACGTGTCGACGCGACCCATGTGCGCGCCGCCCTTCTGGTCGCCGTCATGATCGGCGCCTACACGGTGGTCGACAGCAAGGGTGCCCGGTCGACCGACAGTTCGGTGTACGCCTGGAGCATCTTTTTGCCCACCGCACTCGGCGTCACCCTCGACGGTGTTCGACGAGGCCGCTGGCGCGAGATGACGGCCAGTGTGTCGACGATGTGGAAGCAGTACGTGTTGACCGGCGTCGCATCGGCCGTGACGTACTGGATGGTGCTGGCCGCTGTCCGCCGAGCTCCGGTCGGCTACGTGACCGTGTTACGCGAATCCAGTGTGGTTCTGGCCACCTTCATCGGCTGGCGGTACCTGCGCGAAGCGAGCGGACATCGACGTCTGCTCGCTTCGACGATCGTGTTGGCCGGACTCGTCACGCTCGTCGTCGGACGGTGAGTCAGGGATTTCTGGAACTTTCCAGAAGTACGTGATCTCTAGAAGTAGATGATCTTCTCGGCCTGGGCTTCGGCAGCGTCGAGATCGTCGGTGTAGGCACCCGTCGACAGGTATTTCCAACCGCCGTCGCAGACGATGAACACGATGGTTCCCTCGTCGATCTCGGAGGCGACCTTCACCGCACCGGCGAGTGACGCTCCCGACGAGATGCCGGCGAACACACCGCACTCGAGGACGAGGCGACGAGTCCACTCGATCGATTCACGCGGACGCACCACACGCTTGCGGTCGAGGACCTCGAAACCGTGCCAATTGTCGAAAACCGGTGGGACGTATCCCTCTTCGAGATTGCGCAGACCCTCGACCCGCTCGCCGAGCGGCGGTTCGACGGCCACGATCTTGACCTCGGGCTTGTTCTCCTTCAGATAACGGCCGGTTCCCATGAGGGTTCCGCTCGTGCCGAGCCCGGCGACGAAGTGCGTGATCTCGGGAACGTCGCGCAAGATTTCGGGACCCGTGCCTTCGTAATGCGCACGCGGGTTGGCATCGTTCGCGTACTGATACAAGAAGCAGTATTCGGGGTGCTGCGCGGCCATCTCGATGGCTCGCTTCACTGCACCGTTCGATCCCTCTTCACCAGGGGTGAGGATCACTTCGGCGCCGAACACTTCGAGCATCTGACGACGTTCGATCGACACACTGGTGGGCATGAGGATCTTGATCGGATAGCCCTTCAAGCTCGCAATGGCGGCGAGGGCGATACCGGTGTTCCCCGACGACGGCTCGAGAATCGTCTGACCGGGCTGCAGACGACCACTCGCCTCGGCGTCTTCGATCATCGACTTCGCGATGCGATCCTTCACCGAACCGAACGGGTTCTGACTTTCGAGCTTGGCGACGAGACGAACATTCGGATTCGGCGAGAGACGACTCACGTCGACGAGCGGAGTGTTGCCGATCAGGTCGAGGACGTCGCGCGCCACCACACTCTCGGCACTCATCGAGCCGCTCACGGCGCTGTTCCAGGGCATGTTCATCGTCGTCACCTCGCTCTGTGGGTTGCAACCGCTGGGCCGGCCGGAAAATTCCTACAAATCCTGTCGGGATTGTAATGAACGGGGCGGGCGATGCCCACTCGGGCTCGAGATCAGGCCACGACGACGGAAATTTCGTGAATTACCTGGTCAGGGCCCTCTACCTGCTCCTGGGTTGCCTGAGCGTCCCGAGCAATCCTGAACGTGCGGGCCTCGGGCCTCTCCCGCTTCAAGGTGACGATCAGGTAGTGCCAGTCGGGGTCGGGAGCAGCCGCCACGTCGGTCGGGCTCGGGTAGGCCTCGGTGTGGGTGTGCGAGTGCATGACCCCACGGATCTCGAGGCCAAGATCGTCGCACTGACGTTCGGCTCGCAGGTGATCCTTCGGGTCGATGGTGTAGATCCGGGCCGACTGCTCGACGTTGCGACACGGAAAGAAATGGGTGATCCGGTTCGTCGGGTGTCCTGGTTGAGCAGGGCCCGCCATCAGACCGCACGCTTCGAGGGGATACTCGGCCAACGCCAACGCACACATGGCGTCGTGCACCTCGGGAGTGATCTCGAGAACACGGGAGTCGTTCCTCACCTCGTCGTCCACGAGTCGAAGGCTAAGACCTCCGTAGCCTGGGACAACCATGGCCGGCCCGGGAACGAAGATCATCGCCAGCAATCGCAAGGCGCGTCATGACTTCACGATCCTCGACGTCTTCGAGGCGGGCATCGTGCTCCAAGGCTCGGAGGTGAAGAGCCTGCGCGAGGGTCACGTGCAACTGGTCGACGCCTACGCCCGGATGAACAACGGAGAGGTCTGGCTCGAGGGTGTGCACATCGCGCCGTACCAGTTCGCCCATGGGGTGGGGGCCCACGATCCGAGCCGTCCGCGCAAACTTCTCTTGAATCGTGACGAGATCACCCGCATCGACGCCCGGATCGGACAAGAACGCCTGGCTCTGGTGCCACTGTCTCTGTACTTCAAGGACGGTCGGGCCAAGGTGGAGTTGGCGTTGGCCAAGGGCCGCACCAAGGGCGACAAGCGCCAAGCAATTGCGAAGAAAGACGCCCAACGCGAGATCGAACGCGAGATGGGTCGTCAGCGCAAGGGCAACTGGTAGTTCAGCGCTTCAGACTCTCAGCCACAGGGCACAGTTGGGCGCGAGCATGTTGTCTCTCCACGCGCCCGGCGTCGACTCGACAAGAACTTCTCCCGACACGTCGAGAGACCGCGGTTCGTCCCCAAGATTGAACAACACTGCGAGACGATTCCTTTGGTAGCCGAGTACGTCATCGTGTCCGGTTTCGATCCACGAGAAGCTTCGGGCATCAGCAGATGCAACGTTTCGTCGCTCTCTCAACAAATGTCTGTACATGTTCGTGATCGAGTCCGGATCAAGATCGTGGATCTCGGCGCTGTGTTCACCCCAGT
>CAZTPF010000061.1:0-5663 GCA_964614655.1 uncultured Bifidobacterium sp. | reverse complement strand
GTCGTGTCACACCCCTTCGCTACGTTCGAATCGTGGCCACGACCAGCGGATTCATCTCTCCCCACACCATCGACGATCGCGTCGAATCCCTGTCGTGCCCCCGTGATGCCGCCGAACTTCTCCTCGAACTCGAGGCGCTGAAGCGAAAGGTCGACGCCTCCATCGCCAAGGTCGTGGCCGCGGTCGACCGCAACATCTGGTTCAGCGACGATGGGCATCTCACGGCTTCCACATGGGTGCGAGGCATTATCAACGTGACGGCGTCCGAGGCCAAGCGGGTGGGCAAGATAGCCGACTTGGCGCAGCGATATCCAGCGATTGTCGAACGACAAGCCAGCGGAACACTCGGCCTCGCTCAGGTCACTCGTTTGGCCGGTCTGCACGCCAACCGCCGCGTCACCGACCGTCTCCCCGACTTCATCGACATGCTCGTGGGGTACGCCGAATCACTGCCGTACGACGACTTCAACACCGTCGCCACCCGTTGGGAACAGCTCGCCGATGCCGACGGTGCTCATCGTGACCATGCCGCGGTGCACGAGGGCCGTGACTTCCATGTCTCCACGGCTGGTACGGCCACCTATGTCGACGGGCGATTCGGTAATGCGCAAGGTGCACTGATCGCCGAGGTGTTCGAACGCTTCGTGCAGGCCGAGCTCCAGAAGGACATCTCGTTGCGTGACGCCCTGGGCGATCCACCCACCATGTTGCCTCGCACGACCAAACAGCGTCGAGCCGATGCGGCCTACGCGATCTTCGCTGCGGCTGCCCGCCAGTTCCCGGCCGCTCCCGAACCGTTGGTGAGCATCATGATCGATCAAGCCACCTACGAGCGCACCTTGGCCGCCCTCGAGAAGGGGGAGAAGCTCCCGTCGCTCGTGCAACCGGGCGACAATCTGCTCGACAAGCGATGCGAAACCACGGCTGGTGTGCACCTCGACCCGGTCGATGTGGTCGGTGCATCGCTCGTGGGCCGAGTGCGGCGTGTCGTGATGAGTGCGGCCGGCGTTCCGATCGACATGAGTCGTCGGGCCCGAGTGTTCACCGGTCCGGGCCGAGCTGCCGTTCTGGCTCGTCGGCGCCGATGCATCTGGCCGGGCTGCAATCTGCTGTCGTGCGAACTCGATCACCGCATTCCGTGGGCCGATGGCGGTGCCACCGATGTCGCCAATGGCGACCCGCTGTGTCGGCGTCACAATCGCACGAAGGTTCGAGGCTTCCTCACTCGCTACGACGAGTGCACCCGAACCACCTATGTCATTCGGCCCGACGGGCATCCGATGGTGCCCGTCTAGTGGCCGTCAGGGAATCTTCCCACTACCTTTGTCTCCGTGAAGTACGTGTCAGCGTTGCGCTCGTGGACGCCGACGCAGTGGCTCGTCGCGTTCCTCGGCGGACTCACCACGTTTCTGGCGCTCGGGTTGCCCACTGATGTGATCGACAATCCGGTGTTCGGTCGCGCCATCGACGAGACGCCCTGGGCGATGCCGGTTCTCCTCGTCACGTCGGTCCTCGCCGGTCTTCTGCTCGGAACGTACGTGAATGCCCGACCTTTCGACCGGGCGGCCAAGTCAGGATCGTTCGGCGGATTGTTGGCCTACTTCGCCATCGGATGTCCGGTGTGCAACAAGTTGGTCTTGTTGGCCCTCGGCACCACCGGAGCGGTGAACTATTTCGAGCCGGTGCAGCCCTACTTGGCGGCACTCGGGATCGTGGCCTTGGCCTACGCCTTCCACAAGCGGATCACCACCGCCGATGCGTGCGAGCTGCCCGCACGAGAAGAAGTCGAATCACTCAGCGGTTCATGAAGGCGTCGACGGCGACACCGATCGCCGCCGCCACTCGCATGTCGAGAGTGTCATCGTCCACGCGAATTTCGTAGGTGTCCTTGATCTTCATGTTGGCTCGATTCACGTGACCGACCTGGTTTCCGGATGCATCGAGGATCTGGAACTGCACACGGAACAGCCACGGAACGTCGGTGACGACTCCCACCACGCGACGGGCGATGGCTTTGCCTTTGCTCGTTTCGGTGATGGTCCACTGGCCCGATGGCGTCTCCACTCGATACGTGGAGCGGCCGAGTGATGCACGGAAATCCTTGGTCATGGTGCCGAGAGACTCGCCGGCTCCATCGGTGATGTCGTAGGTGGCGGCGAGTTCGACCACACTGCGCGCCTTGATCGTGAACCAAATGCTTCCGGCCGGATCGGTGCATTTGACCTCTTCCTTCAGCTTCATCCGAGCTTGCTCGATCGTGCCGAGAGGTGTCGGCTCACCGTCGAGGCGTGACAGATGCCAGATGTTCTTCATGACGGTGAGCTTCTGGGCGAGTTCGAGCGTGTAGGGCATTCCGGAAGTGTAGGACGAACTGGATTTCACACGTTCGTCACCTGGGCGATGCTGGCGGAGGGCCGTCGTCGCCTAGGGTCGAGCCATGTCGACTCCCGGTGCTCTCCTCCTCGAACTCGAACCAGAGGTCGAGCGCCTGCTCGAACGCCACCTGGAGAAGACGAAGGAGTGGTTCCCGCACGAGATGGTTCCGTACGAGCGTGGCCGGGCACACCAAGATCAGGAGTGGTCGCCGTCCGACGCTGACCTCGACGGTGCCGTTCTCGACGACGCGGTGCGTTCGTCTCTCATCGTGAACTTGCTCACGGAAGACAACCTTCCGTACTACTTCCGCACGGTCGAGACGGTTCTGGGTGCCGACGGCGCATGGGGCGAATGGGTGCGTCGCTGGACGGCCGAAGAAGGTCGCCACTCCATGGCGATCTACGGGTACCTCATGACCACTCGGGCCGTCGACCCGGTTGCGCTCGAACGTGATCGCATGGCACAGGTATCAGGCGGGAAGGTGCCGGCACCGCCGACCGTGCACGATGCGCTGGTGTATCTGTCGCTTCAGGAATTGGCGACGCGCATCGCACATCGCGCGACTGGTGTGATGATCGGCGACCCGGCGGGAGAGCGCGTCATGTCACGAGTCGCCGCTGACGAAAATCTGCATCACCTCTTCTACCGAGATCTGGCGACGGCGGCGTTCGCAGTCGAGCCCGACGAGATGATGGCGGCCGTTCAACGTCAGGTGGCCGGATTCGAGATGCCTGGTGTCGGCATCCCCGGCTTCGCCGCTCACGCGCGTCGCATCGCGTCAGCCGGCATCTACGACTTGGCCGTTCACTACCAACAGATCCTCGTGCCGGTCGTGCTTCGCCAGTGGGCGGTCGAGACCATGACCGGTCTGAGCGAACTCGGTAATCGGGCGCGTGAAGCGCTGATGCGACGGATGGAGAAGAGTGCACGAGTGGCCGAGCGTCTTCTCGATCGTCGGGCGTCAGGTATCGCCACCGCCTGAGTTTTCGCACTCGCAGTTCAGGAGTGGTTCGCAATGGCGTCGAGAATTTCTGCGACGCGAATCGAATCCTCGGGTGGGACCAGCCAGCCTTCGTGACCCTCGATGACTCGACTCACGTTCTCGACCATTTCGACGAATGCATTGGCAGTGGCGAATTCCTCCACTGCTCCATTGACCCGCAAAGAACACTCCTCGTTCCAGGAGGTGAAGGATTCACCGGCTTCGGTGCTGACTTGACCGCCAGATCCTCGAATCACGATCTGCTGTTGACTCGGCATGTTGAACGAACTGACCGAGCGGGCGGTGACCACATCATCGATGCGAACCGAGACGTCGGTCGTCAGGTCGACGCCCGTCGGTCCGATGAGTCGTGATAGTTCACGGATCTCTAGGTCGTTCGCACCGTCGGTGAGCGCGACCCAGAGTTGGGCCTGATAGCAACCGACGTCGAGGAGAGCCCCGCCGCCCATCGTCGGGTCGAATCGGTAGTTGTCGGTCATGTCGGAGGTGAAGGTGAAGGCCGTGTCGATGTGTTCGAGATTCCCGATTCCACCAGCAGCCACCACATCGACCAGACGTCGATGACGCGGATGCCACCTGTTCCACACCGCCTCGACGAGAAGACGACCGTTGCGGGAGGCGCAGTCGAACATCGTCCGAGTTTCCGCGGCGTTCAGGCCAAGCGGCTTCTCGCAGAGCACGTGCTTGCCGGCGTCGAGGGCCTTCGTGACCCACTCGAGATGCTGCACGTTCGACAAGCTGATGTAGACGGCGTCGACTCGCTCGTCGACCAGAAGATCGTCGTAGGTGGTGTGAACACGTTGGGGTTCGAGGGTCGCCGACCGTACTTCGTCGCGACTTGCCACGGCGTAGAGGGTCGCTCCCCGAGACTGATGAACGGCCGGACCGAGACCTCGACTGGCGACGAAGCCGGCGCCGAGAAAGCCCCAGTTGACCGACATCTAGGCGCGCCGTGGAATCGCCGGGACGACGGGCTGGGCATTCTGTACGGCTGATTGCTCGGCCGCTTGCATGATGGCCACGACGTCGCGAGATTGCGCGGCCTCGACCTCCATGGGTGTTCCGTCGTTGAGGAATGCGACGACGGAGCGATGAAAGCTGTAGGGAGGAGGGGATTGCAGCGTGACGGTCCGCGAGGATCCGTCGGCCAGTCGAACGGTCAAGATCGCCGGCAGGTCGGCGACTGCCGGTTCGGCCGCCGGGTCCCAGTCGCCGATGATCGCTCCCTTGGTTCCGAGAACGTAGAACTTCGGCTTTCGCAGGGCTGCGAGATCGGAATGGACGAACGTGGCCTGCTTGCCGGTCGCAAAGGTGACCGTGACGTGGGAGTGGTCGGCGTTCGTGGCGTGGGTCCAGACGCGCTTGTGATTCATCCCGCTCACATGGGTGATCTCGTCCGGGATGACGTCGAGAATCTGGTCGAGGAAATGGCTTCCCCAGTCGAAGATCGCGCCGCCGGAGACCTCGGCGTTCGAGTGCCAGTAGTCGCACGGGCGTGAAAAGCCGCCCACGAAGCTGTCGTAGTGGAAGACCTCGCCGATCTCTCCGCTTCGGATGATCTGGCGCATGGTGACGAAGTCGTCGTCGAATCGCCGGTTCTGGTAGACGACCAACAGGAGACTCTTGGTCGAGGCCAGCGTGATCAATTCGTCGCATTGGTCGACGGTCAGGGCCATCGGCTTCTCGAGGACCACGTGGATGCCGCGAGACAGCGACTCCTTGGCCCATTGATAGTGGGTGTTCGGTGGGGTCGAGATCACCACGAGATCGAGCAGCCCGGAATTCAGCATCTCGGTCGCATCGCTGAAGGTGGCTGCATCAGGTGCGAGTTCGAGGGCCGCCGCCACTCGTTCGGGATTCATGTCGCACACGGCGGCAAGCTCGAGGCCGCTCGTGTTCTGGACTGCCAGATTGTGTTCGTGTCCGATCGCTCCGTAGGCGAGTAGTCCGACGCGAATGTCTCTGGAAGTCATCCGATCGAGGGTACCGCGTTCGGTCGGCAGCGATCATTTCGGTGGACTCACGGCCATTCGGCACGATGACAGCGGGCGGTATCCTCGGGATTTCGAAGCAGTGCTCGACATGATCGTTGGACCGAGTTTCGAAATCTCTTTGCCTCCGTAGCTCAGTGGATAGAGCAACGGTTTCCTAAACCGCAGGTCGCAGGTTCGATCCCTGCCGGGGGCGCCAGAAGCCGGTCGTCGCAGGCTTCCGAGTGAGTTCGACGAAGCCCTAGGGTTCGGCCATGACCACGTCGCGCCCGTCCCGGTTGATCGACCACATG
>CAZTPF010000060.1:0-5684 GCA_964614655.1 uncultured Bifidobacterium sp. | reverse complement strand
TCGTCGGTGATCCACTGGTCGACGAGTCGACGGAACTCGTCACTGCGGGCCGTGAAGAACTGGGCGCCGTGGTCGAACATGGCGGTGCCCGCACTCGACTCGACGCGTCGGGTGGCCATTCGTCCACCGACTCCCCGACCCTTGTCGATGATCGTGACCTGTGATCCGGCGACCGTGAGTTCACGTGCCGCCATGAGTCCGGCGAGTCCGGCCCCGACGACGATCACTCGCGAAGGTGCCGTCATGAGGCGGCGCGAATGTCGACGTCGGATTCCTGGATCGACGTCTGATACGCCTTCTCGGCTCGCTTCAAGAAGTCTCCGAGCACCCGATTGAACGTGGTCGCGTGTTCGATCATGAGACCGTGGGCAGCCCCCGACAGAACGACGAGTTCAGCAGTGGGTATGCGATCGGCCAGTTCTTCGCTGTCGCCGCGTGGGGTGAGGATGTCCTGGTTGCCGACGATCACCGATGTGGGAACCGAGATCGTGGCCAATTGATCGGCGATGTCCTCGTCGACCGAGAGGAGGGCCTGAACCTGACCTTTGAATCCATGCGACGCGCGGGAGGTTCCGATGGGTCCGAGCCAACTGACCGCCGGCCACAGTCGCCGAAGCGATCGAGGTCCGATCACCCAGCGCGCCGCTTCCATGGTCATGGCGTTCATACCCTTGGCGGCGGCGACGTCGGCCCACGAAGCGAGCAGATCGCGGCGCCACGGATGATTGCGACAGGCCGTGCACACGAGCGACAGAGAGCGGACTCGTTCGGGATACTTCACCCCGATGATCTGCGTGATGGCGCCACCCATGGAGGCTCCCACCACGTGGGCGGTCTCGAGTCCGGCATGGTCGAGCACGGCGATCGCATCGTCGGCCATTTGCTCGAGCGAGTAGGCGCCGAAGGGTTTGTCGCTGCGCCCGGCGCCGCGGTTGTCGTGTGCGACGACGCGGTAGCGGGTGGCGAAGTAGTAGCGCTGAAGATCCCAGAGGTGCTTGTCGGCACCGAGTCCCTGGATCATGAGAACCGGAGGTGCCGACGACAGTCCGATCTGGTCGTAATGCAGACGAATTCCGTCAGAGGCCACGGCGAAGGTCACGACGCCACCTCCCACTCGCGCTTCGGCGCCACTCGCACGACGCCTTCCCATGAATAGAGCGACGAGACGATTTCGTGCGTGGTCATCTCGGGGTGCCATCCGAGCAAATCGTCGATTCGGGTGCTCGTGGCCTGGCGACCGTGGTGGAGGACCTCCATCACGTGTTCGGGAACCGGTGCTCCGAAGAGATGGGCGATTCGACGGGTGACCATCCACTCCGGACCGACGAGGGGCAGCGGAAGCTTGCGGCCCGTGCGCACGGTGGCGAAGCCACTGACGGAGCCGTCAGCCACCACGTTGACGGGAGTACCGGGCGTGTCGCGGGTGGCGAGCACGAAGGCCCGCGCGGCGTCGCTTTCGTGGAGGAGGCTGAACAGCGGCGGTCGAAGAAGATTGAACGGGACGAAGGGCAGTCGCAGCAGACGTCCGAGCGGACTCGGAATGTGTGGCCCGACGACGGGTGCCAGACGCAACGACGTGACCTTGACCGACGTGCCGTTGAAGGCGCGGTCGGCCGCATGTTCGAGATACATGAGCATGCGCCCGTACTGAGACGTGGGACGCATGGCGGTTCTCTCGTCGGGAACCTTGGGACGATCGCCACCGCGCCCGTACACCTCGATACCGGACCGCAGCACGACGTGTTGGAGTGATGACGTGCGTTTGGCGGCCGAAAACACCGATTCGGCCGATTGCTGCGTGAGGACTTCGGCGTGGCGTGGATTGGCTCGGGCATCGGGTTCCCAGACGCCGAGGTGCACGATGGTGTGGGGATCGACGTCTCGCACAAGGGAAGCCGTTCCGACGACGTCGCCCGGGTCGAGACGGTGGAACTCGGCGCGATCGAGACGTCGCCGGGGCGGATCGGTGTCGAGCCCGACAACGGTGTCGACCCAAGGCTGCTGCTCGAGTTCTCGGGCGACGAGAGATCCGAGCTGACTTCCCATCCCGGTGATCAGGATGCGTCGGCCGTGCGCGGTCGCCACGAGATCACCCTAGCCAGAGGGCTAGCGCAGTTCGTGTGCTCTCAAGATGAGGGCTCGAGCCGCCGGATCGAGCTGATGGCCGGCGAGTTTCTCGGCGACCATGATCGCTTCGGTGGGTTCTTCCACCAGACCAGCCCACCTGATGAATGCTCCCATCGCACCCATGATGCGATCGCCGACTTCGTCGCCGTGGACGATCACCTTGGTCTTCTTGCCGAGGAGACCCTTCAGCTCATTGAAGAGACCCTTGGCCCAGTCGTCGACGTTGTCGGGTGAATAGGGGTGATGGAGGTAGGTCACGCCCATCTCGTCGTAGTTGTGCAGGTTGTGAGGGGCCGAGATGATCGACACCAGGCAACCGAAGCCGTTCTCACGGATCCAAATGATCTCTTCTTGTCGACGAACCCGTCGGTGGTTGTCGCCGTAGCCACCGGGCCGTTCGCAGACGGCGAGCCGATCCTTCAGGATCCACGTGAAATGACGAGGTGTGATCCCCAGGGCCCACTTTCCTCGTAACTTCGGCGGCACGTCGGGGAAATCTAGTCCTGTGAGACGGGTCCGTTTCGAAAAAGGCGCTGATTCTTTCTCTGAACACGATTCCCACCCGGAATCTCACAGGCGACGGCCTCACCGCGGGCTACGGCAAGGACACGTTCCACAGTGGCGGCATCGGGCGGGTGATCGGTGGTGAGCCATGCTCTGATCGCGCGTCGGGCGAGTGGAAGCGGAGCGGCGCAGAGTGCTCGAGCATCGGTCGGATCGAGTGCTCGGGCGAGTGAGTCAAGGAGCGCGTCGTCGTCGGCAACCAGATCGGCCTGTCGGGAGACGATGTCGACCAGATCGCGACCGGCGACCTCGACGAGAAGCGGGAGCACGTCGTGTCGGACGCGATTGCGAAGGAGTCCGAGGTCGACGTTCGATGGATCTTCGAAGGGTGTCCAACCGAGTTCGGCGCACACCGCACGCGTCTCGTGACGTCGGATGTGAAGGAGTGGATGCAGAACTCGGCCCGACGGTCCGCCCGTCACGTTCATGCCGACGAGTCCGCTCGTGCTGGCGCCGCGCAACAGGTTGATGACGACGGTCTCGACGCGATCGTCGGCGGTGTGGCCAGTGAGTACGTCGTCAGGAAGAACCGAGTAGCGCGCCGCCCGAGCCCGAGCCTCGATGTTGGGACCGGGCTCGACTGTTACCCGACGTGCCTCGAACGACGCGCCGACCTCGCGAGCGCACGTGGCCACGAGATCGGCTTCGTCCGCCGACCCGGGACGAAGTCCGTGATCGACGTGAATGGCCGTGACCTCGAGACCGTGTCGAACGGCCAATGCCATGAGAGCGAGTGAGTCGGCACCACCCGACACTGCGCACGCGACGCAAGAAGTCGGTGGCGGAAAATGACAGCGATCGAGAATCGAGGCGAAGGAATCGGAGCGCAGAGTCATGGGCGCCCCTGTGGCGCGTCAGCCCTCGGAGTGACCGCGCTGCTGGCGCTTGCCCGGAAACCGAGTGGCCGAGACCTGCTTCAGGTAGCCGGCTCCCATGGCAACCACGGTGAGAACACCGACGACCGAGAGAACGACGCCGATCCACCAATGCCAGACGTATGCCGCGAACATGGACCAGATCGTAGCGACCATCAGCCGTCGATGTCCATGTCGAGACAGTCGAGGAGTCGTCGACGAAGCGATTCCGGGAGAGGTTCCTCGGCCGCACGAGCGCGGATGCGTGCCTTCAGCGTGTATTCGAACTCGACCCGATCCTGACAATCGGGACATTCGTCGAGATGGGTGGAGATCTGGACGCGCAGGCTCTCTTCCAACATGTCGTCGAGGTACGAGTAGAGCTCGCGGAGAGTGTCGCGACAATCAGCCATCGATCAGCCCACGACTTTCGGCGAAACCGACCAAGGCCTTCTGCAGGGCCTTGCGACCGCGATGGAGGCGGCTCATGACCGTCCCCAAGGGGATGTCGAGCATCTCGGCGATCTCTTGGTACGAGAAGTCCTGGACGTCGGCGAGCAGCACGGGCAGAAGGAAGTTCTCGGGCAGATCCTCGAGTGCGGCTTTGACTTCGTCGTCGGTGAACAGGTCGATGACCTCTTCTTCGGCGCTACGACCTTCGAGACGACCGGCGAGGGCCGGTGCCTTCTTGTAGAGGTAGAACTCGTCGAGATCACCGAGATCGGACTCCTGGGGACGCGCCTTTTTGGCGTTGTAGCGGTTGATGAACGTGTTGGTCAGGATGCGAAACAGCCAAGCCCGCAGATTTGTTCCCGACTCGAAGGATTCGTAGGACCGAAAGGCCTTCAACATGGTCTCTTGCACGAGGTCTTCGGCGTCGGCCCGGTTGCGGGTCATGCGCAGGGCCGTTCCGAAGAGCTGGGGCGCGTACGGCATCGCGTCGTCGGCGAAGCGTCGGCGGTCGGCCATGGCAGGGTGGCGGTCAGGCCTTGGCGCGGTGGGTGGCCACGAACTCGTCGAGGGCCGTGACGAACCGTTCGAGATAGGCGGCCAGTTGCTGCCGCTCCTTGCCGTCGTAGGCCTCCATGATGGCGCGCAGGGCGTCGAGCCGTCGGGCGTGGGCTTCGGTGTAACGAGTCCGTCCGTCGTCGGTGACCGACACCATCACGACTCGCTTGTCCTTCGGGTTGGTGCAGCGAGTGGCGAGTCCGATGCGTTCGAGGCGTTGAACGGCCCGAGTAGCGGTGGACGGGTCGACGCGCAAGGCCTCGGCGAGGTCGCCCATCCGCCACGCGTCCTGTTGGACGAGGACGTCGAGGGTGTCCATCTGTCCACTTTCCAACGCGTCGTCGCCGGTGCCGAAGAAGTATTCGACGAGCGCACTCATCGACGCGCCGCGCCGAATGTCGCGCCAGGCTCGACCGACACGTTGCGCGACCTCGCGCTGAGACGGATCGTCGAAGTCGATCGGTGTGGGGCGGGGGGTCGCCATGGCTTTTGTAGGGTACAAGCAGTGGAGCCGCCGCTACATGCTCTGAACGTCATTGCCACGCAGTCGGCGATGATCACACCGTCACTTCGTCATGTCGAGATGTTCACGATGCGCGGCATGGTGTCGATGTTGTGGCATCAGGTACCAGCAGGTCAGGAGGTGCGACCGGCGGCGATCGTGGCCTGTGGTGGGGCGATGGGCGGATTTCTCGGTCCGGCCGAGGGGATGTATCAGCAGCTTGGTGACACCTGGTCGAGTCGGGGTGTTCCCGTGGTTCGCGTCTCCTATCGCCGGCCGAACGATCTCGATGCCTGTTGTCTCGACGTGGCAGCGGCCGTGCAGTTGGTGGCCGATGCCGGTGCGCAACGCGTGGTCGTGATGGGTCATTCGTTCGGTGGTGCAGTGGCCGTGCGCGTCGGAGTGGTGATGGACGAAGTGGCGGGTGTGGTCACCTTCGCGACACAGTCGGCCGGATGCGAAGTGGCGCCGGGACTTCGCGGCAAGCCGCTGCTCTTGTTCCACGGTGATGCCGACGAGATTCTGCCCGTCGAGTCGAGTCATGTGGTGGCCGCGATGGCCGGTGTCGGCGACGTGGTCGTGTGCGAGGGCGACGGTCACCTTCTGGCGAACAGTGCACCACTGATGAG
>CAZTPF010000059.1:0-5797 GCA_964614655.1 uncultured Bifidobacterium sp. | reverse complement strand
GGTGGAACGGGTGTCACCCACCCGTAGGATGACCAGGTCCGTCGGGGCTCCGGCTCTGGCGTGATGCTCCGGTCATCCGGGGCGACCTCCGCTCACATATTTACGGAAGGCAACAGTCATGGCAGCAACGCCCAAGGTCGACACGATTGCGAAGCATCGCAAGCACGACTCCGACACCGGATCACCCGAGGTGCAGATCGCTCTTCTGAGCGATCGCATCAACCACCTCACCGATCACCTGAAGACCCATCCGAAGGACCACCACAGCCGTCGTGGCCTCCTGATGTTGGTCGGACGCCGTCGCCGGCTCCTCGACTACGTGAAGAGCCGCAACGTCGAGCGGTACCGCGAAATCGTGGCCGAACTCGGTCTGCGTCGCTAAGACTGTGGGTGGTCGGCGACCTGTCGGCCATCTCATAGGCACCTCTTGACGAGGTGCACCACCCATACCGAGCAGTGAAGGATCGGTTGTCAGTCGCCCGTACCGTCTCCGAGGACGCGGTGCCGCCGACTGGGAACCGTCCCGCTGCTCCTGATGCGGCGAGAGTTCGCCGCCCGAAAGGAGCTCGTCATGGCTGACGCCATTCGAGTGTCAGGTGCCGTATCCGGTGCCGACAAGAGCCTGTCCTTCGAGACCGGCCGATTCGCCCTGCAGAGTCAGGGTGCCGTGGTCGCGACCATCGGCAACAGCATCGTCCTCGCCACCGCCAACGCGGCCAAGGACGTACGACCGGGAGTCGATTTCTTCCCGCTCACCGTCGATGTGGAAGAGCGGGCCTACGCAGCCGGCAAGATTCCCGGATCGTTCTTCCGTCGTGAAGGGCGACCCACCGAAGACGCCATCCTCACCTGCCGTCTCACCGACCGCCCGCTTCGTCCGGCGTTCCCCGACGGCTTCCGCAACGAAGTGCAGATCGTGCTCACCGTCCTCGGCGCCGATCAGGTCAACCCGCACGACGTACTGAGCATCAACGCGGCTTCGGCTGCTCTCATGATCTCGGGCATTCCCTTCGACGGCCCGATCGGTGCCGTTCGAGTGGCCTACTCGCAGGACGGCACGTGGATTCCTCACCCCACCTACACCGAAGGTGACGAGAGCACGTTCGAACTCGTGGTCGCCGGCCGCGAGCTCGACAACGGCGACGTCGCCATCATGATGGTGGAAGCCGGTGGCACCGAGAAGTCGTTCGAGTACTACGAGACCGGTGCGCCGAAGGTCGACGAGACCGTGCTCGCCGGTGGACTCGAGGCATCGAAGAAGTTCATCAAGGAGTCGATCGCGCTGCAGCGTCAGCTCGTCGCCTCGGTCATCAGCACCAAGGGTCCGATCACTCCGCTGGCCTACACGCCCGTTCTCGACTACACCGACGACGTCTACGCGGCCGTCGAGTCGGCCATCTCTTCCGACTTGGCCTCAGCGATCACGATCGCCAAGAAGTCCGATCGCAACGATGCCACCGACGCGGCGTCGGCCAAGGCCATTGCCGCGCTGTGTGGTGAAGGTCAGGCTTTCGCCGGCCGTGAGAAGGAAGTGAAGGAAGCGGTTCGCAGCCTCACCAAGAAGCTGGTTCGCAAGCGCATCGTCGACGAAGGCATGCGTATCGACGGCCGCGGCCCGCGCGATCTACGTCCGGTGTCGGCCGAGGTGCGAGTGCTGCCGTCGGCTCACGGGTCGGGTCTCTTCCAGCGTGGTGAAACACAGGTCATGAACGTGACCACCCTCGCCATGCCGCGCATGAATCAGATGATCGACTCGCTCACCCCGGTGAACGAGAAGCGCTACATGCACCACTACAACATGGCGCCGTGGGCCAACGGTGAAACCGGACGCGTGGGTTCGCCCAAGCGTCGCGAGATCGGTCACGGTGCACTCGCCGAGCGTGCGCTCCTGCCGGTGGTTCCGAGCCAGGAAGACTTCGCCTACGCACTCCGTCTGGTGTCCGAAGTGATGTCGTCGAACGGCTCCACCTCGATGGCCTCGGTCTGCTCGTCGTCGCTGTCGCTCATGGACGCGGGTGTTCCGATCAAGGCGCCGGTGGCCGGTATCGCCATGGGTCTCGTGTACGCCGAAGGCAAGTACACGAGCCTCACCGACATCCTCGGCGCCGAAGATGCCTTCGGCGACATGGACTTCAAGGTCGCCGGAACCGCCGACGTGGTCACGGCACTGCAGCTCGACACCAAGATCGATGGCATTCCCGCCGACGTTCTGGCCGCTGCGCTCGACCAGGCCAAGGAAGCCCGTCTCGCCATCCTCGACGTGATGAACGCGGCCATCGCCGCACCGCGCACCGAGGTCGCCGAGTCGGCGCCGAAGATCATCTCGATCACCATCCCGCTCGACAAGGTGGGCGAAGTGATCGGCCCCAAGGGCAAGATCATCAACACCATCCAGCAGGAGACCGGCGCCGACATCAGCGTCGACGACGACGGAGTGGTGGGCATCGTGACCATCGGTGCCGTCGAAGGTTTCCGCATGGAAGACGCCAAGGCCCGCATCCTCGCCATCGTCGACCCGCCCAAGGCCGAACTCGGCGCGGTGTACAACGGTCGCGTGGTGTCGATCACCAAGTTCGGTGCCTTCGTCAACATCCTTCCCGGACGTGATGGACTCGTGCATATCTCGAAGTTGGGTCGCGGCAAGCGCATCAACAACGTCGAGGACGTTCTCACCCTCGGTCAGGAACTCGAAGTCCGCGTCGACGACATCGACGACAAGGGCAAGGTGTCGCTCACTCCGGTCGGCGACGGTCCCGAGCCGTCGAGCAACGGCGACTCAGCTCCGGCATCGTCGTCGGGTGGTCCGGTGTCGGTGAGTTTCGACGACGCGTTCGACTCCGAGATCGCGAGTCAGATCGGCGATCTCGGCCCCGGTGGTGAAGCCGGAAGCGAAGAGCGCGGCGAACGTCGCGGTGGCCGTGATGGCGGTCGTGACGGTGGACGTGGTGGTCGCGATCGCGGCCCCCGTCGCCATCGCTGACGCACGCACGACAGACAAACACTCGAAGCATGCCCGGGGTCCTGGTTTAGGATCTCGGGCATGTCCGCGTCACGGCCTTCGTCAGGTTCGGTGTCTCCCATCAAAGTCGGCGTCTTCGGCGCCGGTGGTCGCATGGGCGCCACGGTGTGCGACGCCGTTGCGGCCGATCCCGATCTCGAATTGGTCGCCGCAGTCGATCCGGCGGCGGCGGGTGATGTCGTGCACGGAGTGACTATCGCATCCGACCCTCGAGCCTTGGCCGATGCCGGTGCCGAGGTGGCGGTCGACTTCACGGTGGCGGCGGCCTCGCGAACCAACTTGCAGTGGTGCGCGCTGCATGGAGTGCACGCCGTGGTCGGGACCACCGGATTTTCCGACGACGACTACGCATCGTTCCGTTCGGCGTTCTCCTCGTCGAACTGTCTGATCGCCGCCAATTTCGCCATCAGCGCCGTGCTCATGATGAAGTTCGCCGAGATGGCGTCTCCGTGGTTCGACACGGCCGAGATCATCGAACTTCACCATGACAACAAGGCCGACGCACCGAGTGGTACGGCGGTTGCCACGGCACGACGAATGGCGGCGGCCTCGTCCGAGTGGGCGCCCGACCCGACGACTCATGAAGTGATCGAAGGCGCCCGCGGCGGTAAGGGGCCCGCCGACATTCGCGTTCACGCGGTACGCATGCGTGGCATGGTGGCCCACCAAGAAGTGATCCTCGGTGCGGCAGGCCAGACGTTGACCATTCGCCAAGACAGTTACGACCGAGTGAGTTTCATGCCAGGTGTAGTGCTGGCGTGCAAGAAGATCGGGTCGTTGTCCGGTCTCACGATCGGACTCGACGCCGCTCTCGAGATCTAGAGATCTTGCTCGGTCAGAGGTGACCGAGCACCACTTCGCAAGCGCTCACGCTCACGCCGGGTCCATCCTCGACGTTGATCTCGGTGACCACGCCGTTGTCGAGAATGGCCGAGTAGCGCTGCGAGCGGGTGCCGAGACCGAACCCCGATCCGTCCATCTGCAGACCCATCGCCTGGGTGAACTCGCCACCGTCGGCGAGCATCACGATTCCCTCGGCGCCCTGGGCCTTGCCCCAGGCGTCCATCACCCACGGATCGTTCACACTGACGCACGCGATCGTCTGCACACCCTTGGCCTGCAGAGCCTCGCGGTTCTGCACGTAGCCGGGAAGATGAATCATCGAGCAGCCGGGTGTGAAGGCTCCCGGTACTGCGAACAGAACGACCTTGCCCGAGCCGAGAACGTCGTGCGAGTTGACGGTCTGAGGCATGCCATCGGCACCGAGGACTCGAAGGGTGGTGTTGGGAATGGTGTCGCCGACTTTGATGGACATGGAAAGAAACTCCTTCAGGAACGTGGGGCTCGAAAGTCCCCGAAAACTAGGTCAGTTGTCGGGGTGTTGCGAAGTCGTGCCGGTCTCGCGCTCGATTGGCTCACCGTCGAGCGTCGGGTGTTCGATCTCGTGGATCACCTCGGGAACCGAACGTCGAGCCTGTCGGCCCGACTGGAGGAACGACAGAACGAAGAGGCCGCCCACGACCCACCACTGGTAGTCCTCGATCCAGTCGAGGAAGGATCGGATCTGGTCTTCGAACACGCGACCTCCGGCCCAGAGGACCAGCAGTTTGAGGACGATCCCGATCGACACGAGCGGCACGAAGAGTCTCGGCGACATACGTCGATAGCCGGCCATGATGCACACGAGATTGCTGCCCGGCATGAGGATGACGAGGAGCCAACCGGCCCGGTCGATGCCGGTCTGGAACCACCGGTAGATCGGGGGCAGCTCACCCACACGAGTCTCGGTCCAGGTGATGGCGCGGTGCCCGTACCAGCGACCGAGGTAGAAGAGAACGACTGCGGCGGCCAGGATTCGCGAGAACCCGATCACCGAATACGGCAGCGCGTCGATGAACGGCACCGAGCCGAAGAGGTTGCGATTCCGCGAGGAGAGAGCGAGAACGACAGCCGGACGCTCGTCGATCCAGGCTGGACCGATGTTCGAGCCGAAGGTTCCGAGTGCGAAGAGCAGGCCGGCCGAGACGAGGATTCCACGTCGCGCCCACGGTGCGACGTTCGGGTGCTCGGCGGTTGAGGACATCTCGGGCATCCTAGGGACGAGTACTAGCCTTCGGTGGGTCAGGTCGCCGTGAGCGTGAACCTCAGGGGAAACATGAACGCCAATGATTCGACGCCGGCTTTCGCCGGACTCATGCAAGACGTGCCGCTGTCGATCCTTCACTTGTTCGACCGGGCCGAGCGCTACTACGGGCGCAAGACGATCACCACTGCGACCGCGACCGGTATCGAACGGACCACCTACGCCGAGTGGGCCACGCGTACTCGCAAGTTGGGAACGGTGCTCGATCGGCTCGGCATCTCGTCGTCAGGACGTGTCGCCACCTTCGCGTGGAACACGGCCCGCCATCTCGAGTTGTATTTCGCCGCACCTTGCACCGGGCGAGTGCTCCACACTCTCAACATCCGCCTCTTCCCCGAACAGCTCACCTACATCGTGAATCACGCCGAGGACGAGGTGATCTTCGTTGATCGCTCTTTGATCGGATTGCTCGCACCGCTTCTGCCCACGTTCACGACAGTGAAGCACCTCGTGATCATGGACGACGGCAAAGGCGACGTTCCGGTCGATCTCGCCGGAATCACGAGGCACGATTACGAGGAATTGTTGGCGACCGCCGAACCGGCCGAGTTCGTCGAGGTCAACGAGAACACGGCGGCGTCGATGTGTTACACGAGCGGCACCACTGGCAATCCGAAGGGTGTCGTGTACTCGCA
>CAZTPF010000058.1:0-5987 GCA_964614655.1 uncultured Bifidobacterium sp. | reverse complement strand
CGACAATAGAGGTCACACGCTGGGCGGTAGTTAGGTCGCGGTTCGAATCAAGTAGTAGCGTCTCACGACGATGTCGGACTTTTTGAGGTCGTACCTCACCGTCTTCTGGTTCGGGCTGGCGGCCCTGCTCTTGGCCTCGTTGCTGTTGGGCATCTCGGCCCTCATCCGACCCGTTCGCCCCACTCAGGAAAAGCTGCTCACCTACGAGAGCGGTGTCGACCCGGTGGGTGACGGCTGGACGCAGAGCCAGATCCGTTATTACGTCTTCGCCCTTCTCTTCGTCGTGTTCGACGTGGAGGCGGTCTTCATCTTCCCCTGGGCGACCCAGCTCGAACGGTACGGTGCCTTCGGCCTGGTGGCGATGGGCATCGTCGTCGGCGTCTTGTTGCTCGGTCTCGTTCATGCCTGGCGCAAGGGCGTCCTTCGCTGGGTGTAGTCACAAAGGAGTCACATGGGTCTCGTCGACCGCGGGCGGCTCCCCAAGCCGCTGAATTCACTGCTCAACCTCGGACGCTCCTACTCGATGTGGGTGTATCAGTGGGGTCTCGCGTGTTGCGCCATCGAAATGGGCGCGGCATTCGGCTCACCTCGTTACGACGTGATGCGCCTCGGAGTCATCCCGTTGCCGGCCAGTCCGCGACAGGCTGACTTGGTGGTCATCTCGGGAACGGTGACCGACAAGATGGCACCGGCGATCAAGCGTCTCTACGAGCAGATGCCCGAGCCGAAGTACGTGATCTCCATGGGATCGTGCGCGAACTGCGGCGGTCCGTACTGGGACAGCTACTCGGTCACCAAGGGTGTCGATCAGATCGTGCCGGTCGACGTCTACGTCCCCGGTTGTCCTCCGCGGCCCGAGGCACTTCTCGAGGGTGTGGTGCTCCTGCAGCAGCGCATCCGCAACGAGGACATGGGCGCCCGCTGGCGCGGCGAAGGCTCGAAGCCGATCGTGGTCCAGGATCGTCCGGCGTCGAAGAAGGATGAGCCCAGTGTCGTCTGACGCTCCCGTTGCCGAGATCCCGGGTGACACCCTGCGCGAGAGGATCGTCGACGACCTTCGCGCTCGTCTCGGCGAGGCGCTCGTCGACAGCCTCGTCAAGCCGGGCGACGACGTGTGGGTCCGGGTTCGCCCCGACTCGTGGTTGGCGGCGGCTCGAACTCTTCGCCACGACATGGGTTTCGACTACTTCTGCTTCTTGTCGGCCATCGACTGGATGCCCTCCCCGTTCGGTAAGGGTGAGGATGACCCGACGGAACCGCCGCCCGAACGCGACGACACCATTCGCCAGGGTTACGCCGGCGGAGACACTCGCTTCCAGATGCTCGCTCGTGTGACCCACCCGACGCTGCACGTCGGTGTCAACGTCAAGTGCGATCTGGACGACACGAACCCCGTCGTCGAGTCGTGGATCCCGGTGTACGCCGGCGCCAACTGGCACGAGCGCGAGACGCACGAGATGTTCGGTATCGGATTCGACGGACATCCCGATCTGCGCAACATGTACCTGCCGACCGATTTCGAAGGCCATCCCCTCCGCAAGGACTTCCCGCTCCTCGCGCGCATGGTGAAGCCGTGGCCCGGAATCGTCGACGTGGAACCGCTCCCGGGCGGCGACGACGAAGAAGGTGACGGAGAATGACCTCGACCGAATCGCTCATCGACCGCCGTCAGATGGCCTACATCGCGGCGCAGGCCTCCGATGCCCGGCTCAACGTCGAGCTCGAGACCGAGGGCATGACGCTCAACATCGGACCGCAGCACCCGGCCACGCACGGAACTCTGCGCATCATCGCCCGTCTCGACGGCGAGCAGGTGGTGTGGGCCGAGCCGTCGTGCGGCTACATGCACCGCGGCTACGAGAAGCTCACCGAGGTTCGCACCTACCCGCAGGTGACCACTCTCGTGAACCGCATCGACTGGTTGGGATCGTTCGCCAACGAGGTGCCGTTCATTCTTGCGGCCGAGAAGTTGATGGGCATCGAGGCGCCGCCCCGTGCCCAGTGGATCCGCACGATCCTCTTCGAGTTGTCGCGTATCGCCAACGTTTCGCTCTTCCTCGGCGACCTCGGCGTGCAGATGGGTGCCATCACTCCGGTGTTCATGGCCTTCCGTGATCGCGAGTACGTGCTCAACCTGATCGAAGGAGCGACCGGCGGACGCTTCCACCCGAACTTCGACCGCATCGGCGGACTGAAGGACGATCTGCCGGCCGGCTTCATCGACGAGACCCGTGCGGTCATGAAGAAGCTGCGCAATTTCTGCGACGAGATCGAGAACCTGCTGTTCGGCAACGAAATCTTCCAGTCGCGTATGCGCGGTATCGGTGTGATTCCGAAGGACGTCGCTCTTCAGTACGGCCTATCGGGTGCGAATCTGCGCGCGAGCGGAGTCGATTGGGATCTTCGTCGCGACCAGTCGCTCCCGATGGCTTGGGACAAGGTCGACTGGAAGGTCTGGACCCATCCCGACGGTGACTCGTTCGCTCGTTGCTGGGTCCGACTCCAGGAGACTCGCGAAGCCACGATGATCGTCGACCAACTCCTCGATTCGATTCCGTCGGGGCCGGTGATGGCCAAGGTGCCCCGCATCATCAAGGTTCCCGAGGGTGAGGCCTGGGTGTCGACCGAGAATCCTCTCGGTGAGATGGGCTACTACGTCGTGAGCAAGGGCGACCTCGGTCCGTTCCGTACCAAGATCCGCTCGGCGAGTTTCAACAACATCTCGATCGTGCCGTGGGTGCTGAAGGGCGTGTACGTCCCCGACATCATCACGATCCTCGCCTCGCTCTACTTCATCCTCGGAGACATCGACCGCTGATGAACGCTGCCCTTCTCGCCGTCGATCTTCCCTATTGGGCGCAGTCGCTCTTGCGCGTACTCGGTGGCATCGTCGCCGTGTTGCTCCCGGCCGGCACGATCGTCTACGTCTTCCTCTTCAAGATGATGTCGTTCATGCAGAGCCGCCTCGGACCGATGGAGGCCGGACCGTACGGTTCGCTCCAGCTCGTCGCCGAAGTGGGCAAGTGGCTGCAGAAAGAAGACATCACGCCCGAGAAGGCCGATCGCTTCATCTTCAAGGCGGCGCCGCTCGTGGTGCTCGTCTCGACGTTCCTTCTGGTCGCCGTGGTCCCGTTCGGACCCGACGCCTGGTTCACCGATTTCGAGGCCGGGGTGTTCTACATGCTCGCCGTCGGCTCGGTGAGCGTCCTCGGCATCTTGATGGCCGGCTGGGCCAGCGCCAACAAGTACTCGCTGCTCGGCGGGTTACGCGCCGCCGGCCAGCTCATCGCCTACGAGCTTCCGATGGTTCTCGCGGTCGTCGGTGTGATCATCCAGGCCGACAGCATGAACTTGCAGCAGATCGTCTTCGCGCAGAACGCCGGATCGATCTTCGGCTGGGACGGGCTCGGCAATCCGTTCCTCCTCACGCAGTTCGTGGGCTTCGTGGTGTTCATGATCGCGATCCAGGCCGAACTCACCCAGGCGCCGTTCGACATGCCGATCGCCGAATCCGAACTCGTGTCGGGCTACATGACCGAGTACTCGGGTTTCCGATTCCTCACGTTCTTCATCGCCGAGTTCGCCACCGCCGGCGTGTTCGCCCTCATCGCCTCGGTTCTCTTCCTCGGCGGCTGGGGCATTCCGTTCGCCTGGTTCGGCTGGGAGACCCTCGGTGACGTCGACAACTGGATGAACGTGGTCGGTCCGCTGATCATGGTCACCAAGATGATGTTGTTGGCCTTCATCATCATGTGGGTGCGATTCAGTTATCCGCGATTCCGAGAAGATCAGCTCCAGCGATTCGCCTGGAAGGTTCTCATCCCGGTGGCTCTGGTCAACCTCATGGTCACTGCGATCCTGAAGGTGGTGTTCTGATGCCCAAGGTTCCGGGTCTCATCAAGGGTCTCGGCGTCACCCTGAACACGCTCGTCCGAACGACGACCCAGGGTGCCAACACCGTGCAGTACCCGCACGAGAAAGAGGCGCCGCCGTTGCGCGCCCGCGGTGTGATCGCCCTGCGCGAAGACAACTGCACCTCGTGCATGCTCTGTGCCCGGTCGTGCCCCGACTGGTGCATCTACATCGAGGGCCACAAGGAACTCGCTCCGCCGCGTCGAGCCGGCGGCAAGCCGCGTCAGGTGAACAAACTCGACCGCTTCGACATCGACTACGCGCTCTGCATGTACTGCGGAATCTGCGTCGAGGTCTGTCCGTTCGACGCCTTGTTCTGGAGCCCCGAATACGAGTACAGCGAACCGCGCATCGCCGACCTGTTGCACGACAAGGACAAGTTGGGCGAGTGGATGGAGACCGTGCCCGAGGCCCCGGCTCTCGAAGCGGGCGCCGACAAGAAGGGCAAGAAGTGATGGTCGCGGCCGATCTGCTCGTCGCCCAGAACATCGGCTTCGGTGTCATCGCGCTTCTCATGATCGTGGGCGCCCTGCGCGTCGTCACGGTGAAGAACGTCGTGCACGCTGCGCTCTGGCTCGTGATCGTGCTGTCGGGTGCGGCCGCCCAGTACCTGCTGCTGTCGGCCGAGTTCGTGGCGGTCACTCAGGTTCTCGTCTACGTAGGTGCGGTCATGGTGCTGTTCCTCTTCGGCACGATGCTCACCCGGGCCAAGATCGGCGCCGAGGCCGATCTCGACAACAAGAACTGGGGTATCGCCGTTCCGGTGTCGCTCGTCCTGCTCGGCGTGACGTCGTGGGTGCTGATCGACGGGTTCGGCGACGAGAGGTTGCCGGCACCCGACGAGGCGGCGCCGGTACCCGTTCAGGTGCTGAGCGACGACATCTTCGGCCCGTATCTCGTGCCGTTCTGGGCCATCTCGTTCGTACTGCTCGTCGCCATCATCGGCGCCATCGTTCTGGCCAGGAAGGACTGAGAGCCGTGTTGACCGTTCAGTTCCTCCTCTTGTCGGCGATCCTTTTCGCCATCGGTGTGTACGGCGTGCTGGCCCGCAAGAACGCCGTCATGGTTCTCATGTCGATCGAGCTCATCCTCAATGCCGTCAACTTGAACCTGATCGCCTTCGCCTACCGGCTGCAGTCGATCGACGGCAACACTTTCGCGCTCTACGTGATCGCCATCGCCGCCGCCGAAGTCGGAGTCGGTCTGGCCATGGTTCTCCTGATCTTCCGCAACCGGCGCTCGATCGCGCTCGACGAACTGTCAGAGATGAAGGGCTGATCGATGCTCGCTGCCGAAGCCTCCCACTCCGCCTCGCAATCGGCCGGTTGGTTCCTCGAGAACGCCTGGCTGATCCCGATCGTTCCGGCGGTCGCCTTCGCCCTCATCATCTTCTTCGGCAAGAAGTTGCCGATGAAGGGCAGCGAACTCGGTGTCGCCTCCATGATCGGATCGCTGGTCCTGTCGCTCGGTGCCGCGTACCAGTGGATCCAGCGAGTCGACGACGCTGCCGGACACAGTGCATCGTCGCTCATGAAGGCCGGCGGTGAGTCGTCGCCGTTCGTCGGGCCGGTCATCCGCGAGTGGACGTGGTGGCAGAGCGGTGGCCTCGAGTTCGGTATCGGCCAGCACATCGACGGTCTCGCCCTCACCCTTCTGGTGGTCGTGGCCTTCATCTCGACTCTCGTCCAGTTCTATTCGCTCGAATACCTGCGGGGCGATCGCCGCTACACCCATTTCTTCGCCGCTCTGACACTTTTCTCGGCCGGCATGTTGAGCATGGTGCTGGCCCCCAACATGGTGCAGTTGATCCTCGGCTGGGAGATCATGGGTCTCTGCTCGTTCATGCTCATCGGCCACTGGTGGGAAGACCAGGCCAACGCTCGGGCGGCGCTGAAGGCCTTCTTCACCGTGCGCGTCGGCGACGTCGGGCTGCTCGTCGGCACCGGCATCCTCTTCTTCTCGGCCAACGCCTGGACCCAGCAGAACCTCGGGGTCAGCGGATTCAACATCTCGGGTCTGTCGGCCTGGGCCATGTCGGGCGACGCCAGCCAGAGCGCCCTCACGTGGGGAGCGGT
>CAZTPF010000057.1:0-6113 GCA_964614655.1 uncultured Bifidobacterium sp. | reverse complement strand
CCTCCGTAGGCAATGCCGGCAGATTTACAGTCTGCTCCCTTTGGCCGCTCGGGCATCGACCCATGTATGCAGGACGTGAGCGTATCGCCCGGGGGTTCGGACCGACCACCTCCTACCATCTATTGACATGCCCTCTTTCGACATCGTCTCCGACGTCGACCGCCAAGAGGTCCGCAACGCCGTCGATCAGGCCCAGCGCGAGATCTCGACCCGGTTCGATTTCAAGAACACCAACTCCACGATCGAGCAGAAGGAGCTCGTCATCACCCTTCACACGGTGAGCGAGGATCGCCTGAAGGCCCTTCGCCTCGTGCTCGAAGAGCGACTCGTCAAGCGTGGCGTGTCGTTGAAGGGTCTCGACTGGGGCAAGGTCGACGAAGCCACCCAGAACACCGTGAGGCAGGTGGTCACGATCAAGGTGGGTATCTCGTCCGACAAAGCGCGCGAGATCAACAAGATGATCAAGGAGAAGGGCCCGAAGGGTGTGAGCAGTCAGACCCAGGGCGAGTCGATCCGCGTGACGAGCAAGAAGCGTGACGATCTGCAGAACGTGATCACCATGTTGAAGGGAGCCGATCTCGGCATCCCCTTGCAGTTCGAGAACTTCCGCGACTGAGCTCAGTCCTCGCTCGGAGCTTCCGACGCGCGGCGCTGCAACTCGTCGACAACACTCGCATCGGCGAGCGTGGTCGTGTCGCCGAGGTTGCGGCCCTCGGCCACGTCGCGCAACAGACGTCGCATGATCTTGCCGCTTCGGGTCTTGGGCAGATCGGGTGTGAAGTAGATCGTCTTCGGCTTGGCGATCGCGCCGATCTCCTTGGCCACGTGATTGCGCAGATCGCCTTCGTCGACTTGGGAACCTCCGCGAAGTGTCACGTAGGCGATGATCGCCTGGCCGGTGGTCGAATCGTTCGCCCCGACCACGGCGGCTTCGGCAACGCTCGGATGCGACACCAAGGCACTCTCGACTTCGGTCGTCGAGATGCGGTGTCCGCTCACGTTCATGACGTCGTCGACGCGGCCGAGTAGCCACAGGTATCCGTCGGCGTCGAGCTTCGCGCCGTCGCCGGCGAAGTAGCGATCGCTGAATCGACTCCAGTAGGTCTCGCGGTATCTCTCGCCGTCACCCCAGATACCGCGCAGCATGCCCGGCCACGGTCGGGTGAGCGTGAGGTATCCACCGCCGTGGTCGATGCGCTGACCGGCGTCGTCGACCACCTCGGCCGACACACCCGGCAACGCGAAGGTGGCCGAACCCGGCTTCAAGGTGGTGGCCCCCGGCAACGGGCTGATCATGATTCCACCGGTTTCGGTCTGCCACCACGTGTCGACCACCGGGCACTTCCCGGCTCCGATGTTGTCGCGGTACCACATCCATGCCTCGGGATTGATGGGTTCACCCACCGATCCGAGGAGTCGGAGCGACGACAGGTCGTGCTTGGCCGGTTCCTCGGTCCCCCACTTCATGAAGGTGCGGATCGCCGTGGGCGCGGTGTAGAAGATCGTGACCTTGTACTTCTCGACGATCGACCAGAAGCGATCGTTGCCCGGGAAGTTCGGAACACCTTCGTACATCACCTGTGTCGCTCCGTTGGCCATCGGGCCGTACACGATGTAGCTGTGGCCGGTGATCCAGCCGACGTCGGCCGTGCACCAGTACACATCGGTGTCGGGGTGCAGATCGAACACGTACTTGTGCGTGTACGCGACGTGAGTGAGGTATCCGCCCGTGGTGTGCATGATGCCCTTGGGCTTGCCCGTGGTGCCCGAGGTGTAGAGCAGGAACAGCAACTGCTCACTGTCCATCGGTTCGGCCGGACAGTCGTTCGACGCCGAATCCATGAGGTCGTGGTACCAGTGGTCGCGACCCGACTGCATCTCGACGTCGTTGCCGCCGCGCTTCACCACCACCACGTGTTCGATCGACGGTGTGTTGGCGAGTGCTTCATCGGCGGCGCTCTTCAACGGAAAGACGTCGCCACGCCGGTATCCCCCGTCGGCGGTGATCAACACCTTGGCCTCGGCGTCGTTGATGCGATCGGCGAGAGCCTGCGACGAGAACCCGCCGAACACCACACTGTGCGCCGCACCGATGCGGGCGCAGGCGAGCATCGCGACCGCCGCCTCCGGGATCATGGGCAGGTAGATGTTGATGCGGTCGCCCTTCTCCACACCGAGCGACTTCAGGACGTTGGCGAACTTCTTCACCTCGTCGAGCAGATCGGCGTAGGTGATGGTGCGCGTGTCACCCGGCTCACCCTCCCAGTGGATCGCGACCTTGTCACCGCGCCCGGCCTCGACATGCCGGTCGAGACAGTTGTACGACACGTTGAGCCGACCACCGACGAACCATTTGGCGTAGGGAAGTTCCCACTCGCAGATGGTCGACCAGTCGGCGTCCCAGTGCAGCAATTCGGCGGCCTGACGGGCCCAGAAGCCCTCGTCGTCCCGGGCCGCCTCGTCGTACAGCTGAGTACCGGCGACCAGGCTGTGGTCCTGGAAGTCGGCCGGCGGCGGGAACTTGCGGTTCTCCAGCAACAGGTCGTCGATGTTGGTCGTCTCGTCGTTCGACATGGATCCCCCCAGGTCGCGAATGAACTCTCGCCGGCCGACTCTAGGCGACTAGAACAAGGAGGCCATGGCCGAATCCGTCACGACTCGCCCGACGGAGAGCACTATCCGATTCGGCCCGACCGAATGGTTGCTCTCGGCCGTCATCGCCCTCGTATGGGGCAGTTCGTTCTTCTGGATCTCGATCGCCATCGATCACGTGGCGGCGCCGGTGGTTCCACTGGGTCGAACACTCTTCGGCGCCCTCGCTCTGTCGTTCTTCTCGGCCGCCCGGCGAGGCATCGACCGTTCCGACTGGCCGCGAATCGCGCTCTTGTCGTTCGTCTGGATGGGTCTCCCCTTCTTGTTGTTCCCGATCGCCGAGCGAACCGTCTCGTCGGCCGTGACCGGAATGCTGAACGGCGGACTCCCGGCGGTCTCGGTTCTGGTGACTGCCCTTTTCGTTCGGCGCGCGCCCTCGAAATTCCGCGTACTCGCCGTGCTGGTGGGTTTCGCAGGGATCGCCGTCATCTCGCTGTCGTCGATCCGCGCCGAGGACGACGGACCAACTGCCGATGCCAAGGGAATCGCACTCCTGCTGATCGCCTTGCTGTGCTACGCCACGGCCGTGAACATCGCCGCGCCACTTCAGCGCAAGTACGGATCGTTGCGACTCATGTTCTGGGTCGAGGTGGGCGCGGTGCTGTGGGCACTACCGCTCGGAATTCCCGCCCTGTTCCGAAGTGAGCACACGTTGAGTGCTTGGGGATCGATCTTCATCCTCGGCGCCATCGGTACCGGTGTCGCATTCGTGGTCTACGGCATCCTTCTCGGACGAGCGGGCACCGTTCGCGGCATGATCGGCAACTTCTTCACTCCGATCGTGAGCGTGCTGCTCGGAGTGTCGTTCCGCGACGAACACATCTCGTGGTGGGCCGTCGTGGGCATGGCCGTGGTGGTCGTGGGTGCCGTGATGACATCTCGCCCCGAGCCGGCCGAATCTGGTGCGCGATCTTCACCCATACGGTGAAAATTCCTCACCAGATCACCACGTGATGGTCGTGAAGGAGCCGAGGGAGGCAGGGTCGAGAAGGGCTTCGGCTTCGCTCACCCGACTGCGCATCGTCATCGCTCGCAACCCCGGGCGCGCCGCTTCGGCCTCCCACACCCGCTTGCCTTCCTCCACCAATTCGTCGATCCCCCACAACTGCAGGAACTGCGCCTGGCTCCGCACGCTCGACGCCGGTCCGACGACGGCCTCCAGCTGATCGATGCACACATCGGTCGTCACGTCCTGGCGTCCGACGTCGCGCAGGTAATGCGACCCGCGCTCCTGATCGCGATACGTACGCAGCCACTCACGCCACGGACGCTGCGCCAACGACACCGTGACCGGCACCATGTAGTCGATCACGAGCAACTGACCGTTCAGCCTCTCCTTCACGTCGCGCAGCATCGACGCACCGCGCTCGTGCCACGGCACGCGTGCACCGAGCGTCGCCTGCTCGGGCAGTCGCACCGGGAATTCGTCGGAAATCTCGCGCAGGACTTCGCTCACGTTCGGGCCTTCGCGACGAACCCAGGCTTCTCGCCACGATCCGTCGAACACCATCAGGCGGAACGGAACGTTGTCGAGCAACTCATTGGCGATCACCACACCCGTCAGCCGACCGTCGGGCAACATCGGTCGCGACTGGATTCCCTCCGGATGTCGCGCTCGTTGCTCAGCCGACACCTCGACGGCCACGTAACGTGACGCGTCCCCATCGAGACACGAGGGTTGGGCCGCCAGGATCGATCGGGCCAGGGTTCCCGGACCGGCACCGAGGTCGTACACGTAGAAGTCGGCGGGCTGCCCCAGTTCGCGCCACACCGCATCGCACCAGCGGGCCAGCACGGCTCCGAACAAGGGGCCGACTTCGGGTGACGTGATGAAGTCACCTCGACGACCGGCTCGGCCACCCGAGGAGTAGAAGCCCGACTTGCCGTAGAGCGCGTCGTCGAGGAAATCGTCGAAGCGAACGACAGTCGCTTCGTCGGTCATCGGGCCGTCAGCCGCCGAAGGCGCCGACCAGATCGGCGAGATCGCCGAACCGCAGCACGGTTCCGGGCAGAACGCCGAGCACGAGCGTGGCGGCACCGGTGATCGTGAGGGCGGCCACGAGCGAACCCGGTGTACGGACCGCCGTGGTCTCTCCGTGCGGTGTGGGCTTCATCCACACCTCACGCATCACGTTGCCGTAGTAGCCGAATGCGATGACCGAGTTGACGGCGCCGATCACGGCGATCGCGTAGGCCCAACCATTGCCGGCTTCGAGTACCGCACGGAACGCCGCGAACTTCGCGATCCAACCGCCGAGCGGCGGGATGCCGGCGAGCGAGGCCAGGAAGATGGTCATCAGCACACCGAGGCCGGGGGCGTACGAGAACAGTCCGCCCAGACTGGAGATCTCACCGCTGCGGGTGGTCCGCGACACGGCGATCACGACGGCGAACATGCCGAGGTTCATGGCCGCGTACACGAGCAGGTATACGACGACGGCCTGCAACGCCGGCTCGGCGGCGTCACCGGTTCCGGCGACGGCGAGCGGCATGAGGATGAATCCGCCCTGACTGATCGACGAGTAGGCGAGCATGCGCACGATGTTGGTCTGACGCAGTGCGAGCAGGTTGCCGACGGTCATGGTGAGTGCGGCCATCACCCAGAGGAATGGCTGCCACACGTCGGATGCCTGCGGGAACCCGACGTAGATGACGGTGACGAGGGCGACGAATCCGGCCGCCTTGCTCGCCACCGACAAGAAGGCGGTGATGGGCGTGGGGGCACCTTCGTAGGTGTCGGGCGCCCAGGTGTGGAACGGAACCGCCGACACCTTGAAGGCGAAGCCGACCACCACGAACACCACGGCGAGAACGTGCACGCCGCCGAAGTCGCCGTCGACCGTGATGCCACGGCCGATCTCGGTGAGAAGAGTCGAGCCCGTCACGCCGTAGAGAAGGCTCATGCCGTACAACATGACGGCCGAGGCGAACACACCGAGCAGGTAGTACTTCACACCGGCCTCGTTGCTCTTGCGATCACGCTTGCGCCAAGCGGCCAGCATGTAGGCCGGGATGCTCAGGAACTCGAGCGCCACGAAGATGCTCACGAGGTCACGACTCGACGCCATCATCACCATGCCGGTGAGCGAAGTCAGGAGCAGGATGAAGTACTCACCTTGGTGGTAGTCGCCTTCTTCCACGTGGTTCTGAGACAGCAACACCACCACGTATCCGGCGATCAGGAACAGCGCTTTCAACGTGAGGGAGAACTCGTCGATCACGTACCGCCCGTCGAAGAGCGATCGGACGTCGGCGTCGTGAACAGCCAGCGTCACGACCGGCAGCAAGGCGCCGAGAAGCACGAAGCCCGTGAGCGACGCCGTGATCCACTTCTTCGACTCGCCCACCAGAAGATCGACGACGATGAGGAGACAGATACCAGCCGCCAGCACGATCTCGGGCGCGAGAGCGTGATAGTCGATCGTCGGCGACTGCCACGGCACCTGAGCGAGAATCGACGA
>CAZTPF010000056.1:1727-6504 GCA_964614655.1 uncultured Bifidobacterium sp. | reverse complement strand
TCGGCGTCGTGAGCGAGCTTGACGGCCGCTCGGGCGATGTCTTCGATGGAGTGACCGGCGAGAAGTTCGGTGAGAACTTCGTCGACGTCGGCGTGGTCGTCAGCTACCACGCTGATGGCATCGCGCAGACTCTCGACCGTCGTCTGCATGCGCTTGGCGCGCAACGCCTCCGGTGAGGGAACCTTCCCAAAAGTCATGGCCTGACGCGTGAGTCGCTCGATGTTGTGGAGCAGTCGCTGTTCGCGCGGCTCGGCGAGAGTGATGGCCGTTCCTTCGCGTCCGGCTCGTCCGACGCGACCGATGCGATGCACGTACGACTCGGGTGCCGACGGGACGTCGTAGTTGACGACGTGAGTGAGATGTTCGATGTCGAGACCGCGGGCGGCCACGTCGGTGGCGATGAGCAACTCGGCCGTTCGAGCTCGCACTCGCGCCATCACGCGATCACGTGTCTCTTGATCCATACCACCGTGAAGTGCTTCGGCTCGATAGCCGCGGCCGTTCAGAGTTTCGGTGAGTTGATCGACTTCACCGCGCGTACGGCAGAACACGATGGCTGCTTCGGGCTCTTCGATGTCGAGGATGCGACCGAGCGCGGCGGCCTTGTGGAAGCGGTTGACCACGTACACGCTCTGCTTGACCTTGGGTGTGGTGCCGGCCGCCGTGTTCGACTTCTCGATCGTGACTCGCACCGGATCGGTGAGGTGCTTACGGGCGATCTTGTCGATCTTGGGCGGCATGGTGGCCGAGAAGAGAACGGTCTGACGACCGGCCGGTGTCGATTCGAGAATCGCCTCGAGGTCTTCGGCGAATCCCATGTCGAGCATCTCGTCGGCCTCGTCGAGAACCACCGTTCGGATGTCGTCGAGTTTCAGCGTCTTCTTGCGGAGGTGGTCGAGTGCTCGGCCTGGAGTGGCCACGACCACGTGAGCCCCCCGTTTCAGTGCTTCGATCTGACGGCCGATGGGCTGGCCTCCGTACACCGGCACGCAGGTGGCCCGCAGATGGTGGCCGTACTTGTAGACGGCCTCGGAGACCTGCATGGCCAGTTCTCGGGTGGGGACGAGGACGAGGGCGACCGGTCCTCGCGACTCGCCGTCGAGCGCATGCAAAAGCGGCAGGGCGAAGGCGGCCGTCTTGCCGGTGCCCGTGGCGGCTTGGCCGAGAACGTCGTGTCCGGCCAAGAGATGAGGAATCGCCTCGCGCTGGATCGGTGTGGGTTCTTCGTAACCGAGGTCGGTGAGCGCGCGCACTACTTCTGCGCGCAGTCCGAGGTCGGCGAAAGCCGAGCAGTCGACGCCGTCTGAATTGTTCATGAGGCTTCTCCTGCCCGTTGTGTGCCGGTCAGCCTATGGACTCGACCACCATCACGGCACAGATGATCCCCCGTACGGTCCAGCCGACGGTGCGTGGCCAATTGGTGAGAACGAGTCGTCGACCGGTTCGTTCGTCATGGCCGCGCGACATGCGCGCGTGCAAGGGGACCGACAAGAACACGGTCGAACCGAGGACCACGGCGAGCACGAACGCGCCGATCCAGGGCCATCCGATCCAGACGCCGCTCGGCGGATCGGCGAGAAGCGCAAGAGTCGTGAACCCTTCGACGGCCATGGGGAGGGCGACCACCAGTCCGGTTCGTCGCTGATGTTCGTCGGCGACCGCGGTCGACGTGTGTGCGCCGAACTGCGAAAGAAGTGGATAGTGCACGATCTGAACGAACCAGATGAGTCCGACCATGACGAGGGTTGCGGCCGCATTGAGGCCGACGATCCATTGTCCGACGGGGTCGGACCACCAATCGATTCCGAGAATCACCACCCGAACACCCTAGAAGTCGATTTCGGGTCGTCATCATCCGAGTCATCGGCGAGACTTGACCCATGAGAGTGGTCTACGCCATGCGACTCGACGGTCCGGCGTGGGCGCCCGACGTCACCGCTCTCGTGCGAGGCATGGTGACCGACTGGGTCGAGGCCGAGTATCCGTTCGCCGAGCGGGAAGCCGGGATCACCGTCCGATTCGACAACGACGACCCCGAGCGGTGGTGGCGATTGACGGTCGACCGCGGACTCCCCGAGAAGGCGGTGGCGACCTCGACCGTCACCGTCGCCACCGGAGCGGAGGGCACGTCGTTCGAAGCGCGCACCGTCGTCGTCCCGGGTGGTCATCGGATCGTGCCGAAGATGCCCGACGTCTCGGCGGCGTCGCTGCAGGGATTGGTGGCGCGTGTTCTCGATGCCGTTCCCATGTACGACGCCAACACGCGTGTGCTCGGAGAGGTTCGGGTCGTGAAGGACTCGCTCGGCGCCCAGGAGATCGCCGCCTTCTGCGACGCTCCCGGACGCACTCTGCCGATCCTGATCGAAACCGTCCCGACCCAGAGCACGCCTTTGTTCGACATCGAATCGGCGGCGCGAGCACTGGTGGGCCAGACCCATCTCGTCCGCTTCGAAGGTGACGCGGCGCGCACTGCGTTCCACGGCCTCTATCGCGACGAGATCCTGCTCGCCCGCGGACTCGCTCTCGTGTGGCCCGGACGCGACCACCGTGTGTGGGGTGGTGGAGGACTCACCCAGAACGGTGCTCGACAAGAACTCCGATCGTGCATCGGCCTGTTGAACGTGGCCGCCAACGGGTCGTTGGCGCCATTGCGCGCGCCTCGGTATCGGCGTCGGACCGACGACGCTCCGGTGGTAGCGACCACCCCGGTCGCGACCGAGACCGTCACCACCGATTCGGTCGCCATGTCCGAGTACCGCGCCGCTCTCGACGGCTGGCAGGAGGCGTACAACCGCATCGACGAGCTAGAACAAGCACTCACCGAGGCCGACCGCACGATCGACGAGAAGAACCAACTGCTCGAAAAGGGTGACCATCTCGTCGACCAGCTCGTGATCCAGAACACCGAACTGGCCATTCGACTCGGCAAGAGTCCGAGCGGCCTGCGAGCCACGTCGGCCCTCGACGCCGTGAAGCAGGCGGCGTCGATCTGCGAGAACCTCACGTTCCACGAGCGAGCCCTCGAGACGGCGGCTGAACTCGAGAACGTCGACGCCAGTCGACTGCTCGAGGATCTGGTGCGACTGAACGTCGTGGCCGGCGACTGGAAGAGCGGTCGCATCACCAAGGCGTCGCTCACCATCTCGTGCCGAAGCTTGGGTCTCAACTACGCCGGCGGTATCTCCGACACAGCCGAGCGGAAGTACTCCGAGGACTACGCGTTCAGTTGGAGGGGGCGGACCGAATACGCGGTCGCCCACATCCGCAACGGCAAGGGAGCGCGGCTGTACCGTGTCCACGTGTTCTTCGACGACGAGGCACAACAAGTCGTGGTGGCCTACGTCGGCCGGCATCTTCGGGACAAGTCGACCAACTGACGATGCCCACTCCGTCTCGCGGAACCAAGGTTCTCGCGCTCACCAGCATCGGTGTGTTCCTCGTGTCGCTCGACGTGAGCGTCCTCAACGTCGCCTTCGGCGACATGCTCGCCGACTTCGGAACCGACCGTCGACGCGAACTCACCTGGATCTTCTCGGGATACAACATCGCGTACGCGGCCGGTCTGCTCACGGCCGGTCGCCTCGCCGACGTGCTGGGCCGCAAGCGCATCTTCCTGTGGGGTCTCGGAGTCTTCGCCCTCGGATCGTTCCTGTGCGGAGTCGCGCCCAACCCCGAGTTCGTAATCGCGGCACGAGTCGTGCAGGCAGTCGGGGGAGCGATGCTCACACCGGCGTCGTTGGCTCTGGTTCTGCCGGAGTTCCCGCTCGAACGTCGCTCGGCCGCCATCGGCATCTGGGGCGCGATCGGTGGCATCGCCGCTGCGTCCGGGCCGACGATCGGAGGGCTGTTGGTCGAGAGTCTCGGGTGGCGGTGGATCTTCTTCGTGAATCTGCCCTTCTCACTGCTCGCCATCGTGGTGGGTGTTCGACTCCTTCATGAGTCGCGTGAATCCACGGTGTTCCGCCGCCCCGACCTGTTGGGTGCCGTACTCGCCATGGGCGGTGTCGGTCTCCTCACGCTCGTGATCGTGCAGAGCGACGAGTGGGGTTGGGTCGCCACTCGTCCGACGCTCGTTCTGGCGGTCGGGATCGTCATGTTGCTGGCCTTCGTCGCTCGGTGTCGGGTGGTCGACGATCCGGTGCTCGACCTCGGTCTCATGAAGTTGCGTTTCGTGTCGGCGGCCAACATCTCGGCTCTGGTGTTCAGTGCCGGCTTCTTCGGCATGTTCTTCGTCAACGTGCAGTTCCTGCAGCAGGTGTGGGGATACTCGGCCACCGGATCCGGTTTGGCGATGACGCCGGGTCCGCTCACCGCAGCCTTCGTGGCCTACCCGGCGGGTCGCGTCGCGCACCGCGTCGGGCATCACCGCTTGATCGCCGTCGGAGCGTTGTTGCTCGCTGGTGGAATCGCCACTCTCAATCTTTTGGCCGACGACACACCGCGTTACTGGTCGATGTACTTCCCGTTGATGGTGATCACCGGCGCCGGAGTCGGACTGTCGTTGTCGTCGTTGTCGAGTGCGGCGACGGCGTACCTACCTCCCACCCGCTACGCAATGGGTTCGGCACTCAACACGACGTTCCGACAAGTGGGTGCGGCACTCGGCCTCGCCATCGTCGCCGCGTTGCTCACTGCTGCGCTGTCGACCGACGATCCCTCACAGGGTTTCCACCGCGCCTGGTGGTTCGTGTCGATCTCGGTCGCGACGGGTGGCGTCGTGATGATGGTGCTGTTCCGTCGACCGACCGCCGACGAGTTGTCACGCGCCGACGCGTGA
>CAZTPF010000056.1:0-1627 GCA_964614655.1 uncultured Bifidobacterium sp. | reverse complement strand
ATTCAACGTCTGTACACCGCATCGACGGCCGCGCAGATCTCGAGCGATATTCGCTCCGCGCACACCCGTGATCTCGACACCCTGCGCGTGCGCGGCATCCTTCCCGGTGAGCATTGGGAAGCTCGTTGGGGCACCGACGACAAGTGTCCCCCTGGCAACTTCGCCATCTGGGTGAGGTATCGCGGCAACGGCGACACCCCGGCGAACTGAATCAGCGCACTCGTCTGATCCACACTTCACAGTCACCGGTCGCGCCGTGGTTCACCTCGTTCCAGCGGGCCTCCCACACTTCACCCGTCTCGATGCCAGCCGTGCGAATCGTGCGTCGACCGTCCAGGTGGGCGCGTCGGATGTCGCTCGCGATCTGTGCGGCGGTCTTGCGTGTGTAGAACTTGTCGACGCGACACCAGTCGCCGTGTCGGCGGGCGTCGTCGAAGGTGCGACGCCAGAAGGAAGTGCGATCTCGGGACGTGGACATGTGTCCTGTCCAACGTCGTCGACCGTCGCGTGTGTGACCGTCGGCGCCGAGTCGAAATCAGTGTGAGTTCACCAGCGTTCGAACGACCAATTCGCCGGCCGACCGTTCGAGTACGGCATCACCCCGTGGAACGGCCGAGGATCGTCGTCGAACACGAGTGGAAGGAAGAACCGGTCGCCCTCCCACATCGGCAGGTCGGCTCGCTCGCGTTCGCCCGGATCGTCACTGCAGGCGGCCAGCAGACGATCGACCGGGATCCAGGCCAGGTCGCCTTCCACGTTGGAGGCGGGGGGAGTCCCCGTCCAGCCGTCGATCAGAAAGATCGGTCCGAACCAGTCTTCGCCGTTGGCACCGAAACCGGGCCACGAGATGGTGCCGCGCAGCTGCATCGAGGTGACCACGATGTCGGCCTCTTCGAGAAGTTCGCGCCGCATGCCGCTCGCCAGATCCTCTCCGGGTTCGAGCTTGCCGCCGAGACCGTTCCACTTGCCGAGGTGTTCGTCCCCACTGCGCTTGTTGCGATGCACGAGGAGCACCGAGCGGGCCGAACGGTCGAACACGTACCCGAGGGTTCCGACGATCGGGGTGTACGGCACGCGTTCATTCGTATCAGAATGTGCCCATGTCAACCTCGTCGGCCGTCGATCGCTCGACGATCGACACCTATCGCGCCGAAGGAGTCGCGATCCTGCGCGGTGTCGTGACCGAGGGCGAACTCCAGGCGTTGCGCGCTGGTATCGACGCGGTGGTGGCTCGTCCGTCTTCTCGGGCGAAGGTCGCGAGTTCGGCCGACGATCCCGGACTCTTCATCGAAGACTTCTGCACCTGGCGTGAACGCCCCGAGTTCACCGAGTTCTTGCGGTCGACCCGCCTGCCGGCCATCGCCGCCCAACTCATGGGTAGCGAGCGGGTCGTCATGTACCACGACCACGTTCTGGTGAAGGAGCCTCTTACCCGGCAGCGAACGCCGTGGCACCAGGATCAGCCCTACTACGACGTGGAAGGTGGGCAGAACGTCAGCTTCTGGATTCCGGTCGATCCGGTACCGATCGAGGCGTCGCTCGAATTGGTCGCCGGTACTCACACCGGGCCGTGGCTCATGCCGCGTACGTTTCTCGACCGGCAGGCGAAGTGGTTCCCGGAGGGATC
>CAZTPF010000055.1:0-6901 GCA_964614655.1 uncultured Bifidobacterium sp. | reverse complement strand
ATGAATCCGCTGGTCGTGGCCACGATTCGAACGTAGCGAAGGGGTGTGACACGACCCTTCGGTCAGGGGCTAGTGCCTCGACCGAGGTTGCAAGGAGTCGGCAGAAGGTCGGGGCTTCGCAGGTCGACGACTGGTTATCGGAACGTCGTCCCGAGGATCGCCGCGGAGGTTCCGAGAAAGAGAAACGGTCCATAGGCGACGAGGCTCTGGCGTGGTTCGCTGCGGATCAAGCTCAGAATCGCGCCAGCGCCACCGAGCACGGCGGCCACCAGCCACGCATTGAAAGTCGACCACGGATCGAACCAACCGATTACCGCACCCAAGAGGGGTGAGACAAGAACGTCGCCCATACCTAGCGAACCTCGTGAGACGAGGCGGAGCACCCAGGTGATCGCCGTCATCACACTGGCACCGAGCAGTGGGCCCCATCGGCCGACGTCTGACGGGCTCTCGAGGATCGTCAAACCGATCGACGTGACGAGGAAGGTCGGGAGACTCACCTCACGCGGCAACAACTGAACGTCGACGTCGATCGCCAACAGAACACCCCCGACTCCGACGACCACACCCCAGATCGCCCACACGGGATCGGGCCATGGAGAGTCGACGAGTTCACGAGTCGCCACGATCAGTGGTACCGCGAACACGAGGACACCTACCGACCACCACGCGGCAAATCGAGTCGACATTCCGCTCGTTCGACGCCACACGGTGCGCCAAGACCACAACGTCGCGACGACGACCGCCGGAACCGCCCACATGCGAAGCAAGTATCACGGCGGGAACGTGAACCTCGTCAGGTTCGGTACATCTGCATCACGACGGCAGCGATTCGACAAGGCGAACGATCGCCGGCCCGACGATGACCACCAACAACGTGGGCAGGATGCAGAACACGGTCGGAAAGATCATCTTGAGTGACAATTTGGCCGCATGCTCCTCGACGGCCTGCCGGCGACGTCGACGAGCGGTCTCACCTTGTTGACGCAAGACACCGGCGAGCGGCGTCCCGAGCTTCTGGTTCTGCTGGACGGCCGACACGAACATCGACATCCAAGGAGTCGGAGTGCGCTCGCGTAGCTGATCGAGAGCCACCGATCGCGGGACTCCCACACTCACGCGATCGAGCACGAAAGCGAATTCGTCGGCCAGGGCCGTGTGCCGATGCGCAGCGTACTGCCCCATCACCGCTTCGAGAGTCAGACCGGCTTCGACTCCCATCACCAGTTCGCCCAACGCGTCGATCAGTTCGAGTTCGACGTCGAGTCGGCGCTTCTTCTCCTTGGCCCGAGCCATCATGAGCGGCGCTTGCCATCCCATCGCAACCAAGAACGCACTGGCGAGGACGTTCAACGCCGAAGGCTGCGAAACCACAACGATCAGTGCCAACGCGGCCATCGACAACGCACCCACCATTTGGGTCTGAGCGACCGACCGCAATCCGTCCTCGGTACCGCGCGCCAGACCCACGGCCTCTAGCACGGTGGCCCGTCGATGTCGACCCAGCGATCGTCGGGTGCGGGTTCGCCAGGACGACGGCAGGCGGTGGACGAGGAGAGCCGCCGCCGAGGCGAACATCAGCGACGAAGCCAACATGTTCCGATCCTCATCACGCGACCACCTTCGGCGTTCCGAGCGAACGCAGCCAACGCCAACCCACGACGCCGAGAACCAGCCCGACCATCGACATGGCTCGCCCGGCGGAGTCCTCCCACAGCGGTGCGGCGTAGCCCGGGCTGAGCAGCGACACGATCACCAGAACCGCCGGGGGCATGGCGAGCAGAACCTGCGCGCTCAAACGTCCGTCGGCGGTGAGACTGCGGATGTCGCGTCGGAGACGGTCCTCCTCCTCGATGGTCTCGACCACGGTCTCCAGGATCTCGACCAACGAACCACCGTGGCGACTCTGAAGTCCGATGGCCGATGCCACGACACCGAGGTGTCGTTCGTTCTCTCTTTCGGCCACCTCCCGCAAAACTTCGTCCACCGCCGATCCCAAACGAACCTCGGACACCACTTCACGGAGAAGATCGCCGAGCGGGGCCGGCGTGTCCTCGGCGACTTCCGACAACGCCGATATGACGTTGCGTCCGATGCGCAGGTGCCCGACCACCAACTGCAACGCCGGGGCCAACTGATCGGCCAACTGTTCGCGTCGTTTGCGCGTCCGGCGAGACTCCCACGATCGGAACGGCACGACCGGCAAAGCGGCGGCGAGTGCTCCCACCGGGCCGAGGGTGAGTAGGCCGAGGGAACCGGCAAGCAGACCCATGACGATCAGGTTGGTGCCGGTCGAGTTCCGTCGGCGGCGGCGATCGGATTCGACGACCGGCAGCAGACCGACCTGTTGACGCGCCCGCTTGGTCACGAGCCGACGTCGACGGGAGCGCGACACTCCCACGACGCCGAAAAACGCGGCCGTACCGTAAGAGATCGCGGCGAGTGTCGAGCTCATGCGCGCGCTCCCGTCAGTCGGTGCGACGAGACACCGGAGGAGACGAGCGGCGACTCGTGCAAGGGTGTCGAACGCACGAAGAGATCGGCGGTCGACACCACGTCGCTCTCCATCCCGACCACCTCGGTGATCGACGACACGAACCGATGGCCCGCCGGATCGCGAGTCAACTGCACGACCACGTCGATCGCCGAAGCAATCTGCTCGCGGATGGCCCGCAGTGGAAGGTCGACACCACCGAGAAGAACCATGGTCTCGAGGCGACGCAGCGCATCACGCGGTGAATTCGCGTGAACTGTCGACAGCGATCCCTCGTGACCGGTGTTCATCGCCTGCAACATGTCGAGGGCTTCGGCGCCGCGCACCTCTCCCACCACGATGCGGTCGGGCCGCATACGCAAGGAGTTGCGGACCAAGTCGCGGATGGTGACCCCACCCGCTCCCTCGGCGTTGGCCGGTCGAGTCTCGAGGCGGATGAGGTTGGGCAGATCGAGTGAGAGTTCGACGGCGTCCTCGACCGTGACGACCCGCTCATGGCGACCGATGAACGACGACAAGATGTTGAGAATCGTCGTCTTGCCCGTACCCGTGCCACCGCTCACGAGCACGTCGGCCTTGGAGGCGACGGCCGATCGCAGGAAGTCGGCGGCCTCGGCCGAGAGCGAACCCTGCTCCACCAGATCGTCCAGGTGGAGATGTCCGGCGGTGAACTTGCGGATCGTGATCGACGGACCGTCGACGGCGAGCGGAGGCAGGATCACGTTGAGGCGAGATCCGTCGGGAAGTCGGGCATCGACCATCGGCGACGACTGATCGACTCGCCGCCCCGACGTACGCACCATTCGCTCGATCACCCGCAACAACTGCTCGGTCGAGTCGAACGACCGGTTCGTCCGCCGCAAGATGCCATTCGTTTCGATGTAGACCCCGTCGAGCCCGTTCACCATGATCTCGGAGATCTTCGGATCGTCGAGCAGATCCTGCAATGGTCCGAAACCCAGCAGTTCGTCGAGGGCGGCGGCATGCATGCGGATCGGATCGTCGATGTTCGACGCCACCTCGGGCAGGGACATGACCGTGGCCACGTTGCTCTCCACGAGGACTCGCAGCCGGTCGTCCGACATCGTGGCCCGATCGGAAACCTCCGACAAGCGATCTCTGACCCGTTCGACGATGTCCCGCACGTCATCCCGTGACGGCAGAAGGAACTCTTCGTCGTCGTCGGTCGTCGGGCGGATGGGCGTGACGTTGGACGTCACCCGATCGGCGCGGGCGGCCAGGCTCACGACCGACCACCGAACGCGAAGCGCCGACGCACGACCACGTCATCGACACCGAGGATCCGATCGGCGAACTGGAAGAACGACCGCGCGATCGCGCCCTGCGGTGACGACTCGGTGACCGGCGAACCTTGATTCATGGCTGCGGCCACACTCGGATGCTCGGGAACTTCGAGCGCGGCCGTCATGCCGAGGACCGCCTCCACGTCCTTCACTGACAGACCCACGCGTGCGGTCGAACGATTGACCAACAGGTGAACCTTCGACACCGGCATCTCGAGTTGTGTCATGGTGTCGATCAACTTGCGTCCCGCCTGCACCGACGGAACGTCGGTTCCGCTGACGAGGACGATGTCGGTGGAACGATCGAGCGCTCCGAGGGTGTAGTCGTTGATACCGCCCGCGGTGTCGAGCACGACGGGCTTGCCGAGCTCGATCAGTCGGTCGACGACGGCGAAGACGTCCTGTGGCTCGATGCGGTCGGCTTCCACCGGATCGCTCGGTGCGCACAGGGCTTCCACGCCCGTCGGATGCGACGTGAGCAGCGTGGCCACGTCGACTTTGGGATTCTCTTTGAGCCGGCGCACGGCGTCGCCGAGCCGATGAATGGGATGAAAGCGCAAGGCGTACTCCACGTCGCCGAAGTGAACATCGAGATCGACGAGCAATGTTTGATGTCGACGACCCATGGCCACGGCCAGAGTCGCGGCGACGGTCGTCTTGCCGTTGCCACCCTTCGGTGACGCGATGGCGACGACGGGATTCTTGGCCGTGCTCATGGGCCGACCAACCAGATGCGCTTCTCGCTGGCCGCGACCAGCACGGCCGACAGCGACTGCTCGGGAACACCGAGAGAGACGACCGCATCGTCGCCCGGTCCGAGATCCGTCGGCGACGGGGACTTCAGAACGACGGCCCGCCGAGCGATCGGAGTGGCCGAGTCGACACCGATGTCGTACACGTCGACCACGTCACCCGTCGTGACGAGCGGACCCACCCATCGCTCGGCGTCGAGTCGAACCGACAACGCGACGAAGCCCTCGCCGAGACCCTCCACCACATTGGCGGCGAAGGACGACGACAGCAGTTGTTGCCCGGCCACGTGATCGGCGACCAGAACACCGTCGGGCAGCTCGTCGAGCGACGACAGCGCACCACTGGCTCGCGCGTCGAGCTCCAACATCTTCACCTCGACGTCGGAGACCAGATCGGCGGTCGAAGATCCCGACTCCATATCCGTCGACAGGACGAGGGTGGGGCGACGGAGGTCGGCCTTGGCCGCCTCGTCGTCACTCGGCAGAGCCAACAAGGTGCCCAAGGCGACCAGAACGAAAGCCGACGCTGCCGGCGCGAAGCGCTTCAGAGGTCGCAGATCTTTCATGAACACACACCTTTTCCGTCGAATGAACAAACCGACCAGGACGAGACACCGAAATTGGGAGCATCGATCCCGCCCACCGATCCCCTCATCGACGTGCTCTCGAACACCACCTTGATGTTGCGCTTGTTGGCCGAGCCCGAGAGCGTCACTCCGACGAGGCGAACCTTCACGAAACCGGCTACGTCGTACTGCGCGTTCGAACCCTGCCCTCGCGGGTTCTCGAACACGGGCAACACCACCGATTGCCCGACGAGATTGCCGAGCCGCATCGACGTCGACGGTACTCCCGGATCGCCGTCGAACGTCTCGCCCACCGATACCGAACCGGGGTACCCATTGGCGATCCATTCCCTGGTGTCGCGGTTCGAATTCGAGCCGCCGTCGAAGTCGAGCACTCCCCAGTTGCCCGGAACTTTGCCTCCGCACTCGGGCGTCGTGGCGGCGACACCGATGGTGTACACCTCGGTCGAGGTCTTGCCCGATGCCAACCACTCGACGAGCGCCTCATTGCCGATGCACATCGCCAACGGACGCAGTCCCGTGACCGATTCGACCGGACCGATGCGCACCGACGCCGATGCCTCGACACCCGCCGAACTCCGTCCGAACAACTGGGCGAAGAACAACGACACGTCGTCCGACGACGAAACAGTCGTCACTGAACCGTTGGCGGTGGGGACCGTCGAACACGTCGCATCGCCACTCACGAGGGCGAGAGCGTCGGGTGCGCACGACGTGCCGTCGACGGCGTGCGACTGAGCGGCCGCCAGCGCCGATGCCTCGACCTGGTTCTGCAACTCCTGCTTCTCCATCCATACCCGCCCTCCGTCGGCGACGACGGCCAGAGCCATCGCGAGCGGCACGAAGGCGACCGCCACGATGATGGCGATGGATCCGCGATCGTCTCGATCACGGGGGACACACGAACGTCGACGACGCATCGAGATTCACCGTCCTCTCACCGATGACAGGGATGGAGATGCTCTGAATCGACGTGAGTCGCACTTCGGCCGATCCCTGCGAACAGTCCTGGACGAGTTCGCACGACGTCATCCCGACGTCGTTGCCCGACAACGAGGCCAGAGCCGTACTGCAACCCTGGTTCGGATCGACCGAGGCGACACGAGCGCCGTCTCGCGCCGCCGACTGCAGATGCAGTTGATCGAGGTACACCAGGCCGCCGTTGACGATCACGAACAACAAGACGACGAGCAGCGGGAGGACGAGCGCGAACTCGACCGCCGCCACTCCGCCGTCCGTTGTTCGTGAACGTCGCATCGACTCAGGGAAGGATCGTGTCGAAGAGATCGCTGATACGGCCACCGAGGGCCGTCGCAGCCACCGCGACGAGAGCGACGATGCCGGCCAACAGGACTCCGTATTCGGCGGCCACGCCGCCTTGGTCGCTGGCCTGATCACTGGCCTGGTTCGACGTGGGAGCCGAGAGGCGATTGAGTGCTCGAACGATCAAGCGATTCATGGACTGTCTCCTTTGTTCATGGCTCGCCGGTCGGCGAACCAGAACGGGCATCGTTGTGGGACGCGTCCAGCTCCGCTTCCCGAAAATCTCCCGAATTCCCACGAGGCCACTTGACCGGCCCGACGGCCGGGCGTACGGTACCCCTCGGGGTATAGGAGGGAACATGAGTCCGACCATTCAGCACGATGTCGTGATCGTCGGCGGCGGCACCGGCGGGATCACCGTGGCCGCCCGACTGAAGAAGGCCGGGGTGTCCGACATCGCCGTCATCGAGCCGTCCGACACCCACTGGTACCAGCCGCTCT
>CAZTPF010000054.1:0-8374 GCA_964614655.1 uncultured Bifidobacterium sp. | reverse complement strand
GCGGCCCGAATGAGATGGCGTGCGATCGGGCTGTCGCCACTCGTCCTGTACAGCGTCATCTTGATGCTCTGCACTCGTGGATCGTCGGCGGCCTGCGACAAGAACTCTTCCACCGAACTGGCAAAGCTCTCGTACGGGTGATGCACCAAGAGCGCTCGCTCACGGACCACCGAGAAGATCGAACGCTCGGCCTCCTCGGCGGCTGCCAGTCGACCAGCAGTGACCGGCAGCCACTGATCGTCCTTCAGGTCGGGACGATCGACTGCGTGCAACTGCATGAGACAGCTGAGATCGAGAAGCCCTTCCACCGGGAACACGTCGTGGGGCTGCAAATCGAGTTCTTCCACGAGCAGATCGACGATCGCCTTCGGTGCTCCGGCTTCGACCTCCAGGCGGACAGCTCGGCCGAAACGACGTCGACGTAGTTCGAGTTCGACGGCTTGCAGGAGATCGTCGGCTTCCTCGTCCTCCACGCTCAGGTCGACGTTGCGGGTGATGCGAAACATCGCAACGTCGCCGATCGTCATGCCGGGGAACAAGGTGTGCAGGTGAGCCTCGATCACCTCTTCGACCGGCACGAATCGATCACCACCCGGCAGCGACACCAGACGCGGGAACACGGTGGGCACCTTGATGCGCGCGAACCGCTCTTCGGCCGTGATCGGGTCGATCACGTTGACGGCCAGGCTGAGCGCCAGGTTCGACACGTAGGGGAACGGATGGGCCGGGTCGACCGCAAGTGGTGTGAGCACCGGGAAGATTCGCTTGTCGTAGATGTCGGTGCAATAGGCCCGCTCGTCGGGGCCGAGATCGGCCCAGCGCAACAGTGCGACGCCTTCCCGTTCGAGTTGGGGAATCAACACGTCGAGCAGGATCCGCTGCTGTCGAACCGTCAACTCCCCCACCCGCTTCAGGACCTCGGCCTGCTGCTGCGCCGGAGTCAGGCCGTCGAAAAGAGGTGTGGTGACACCGGCGGCTTCTTGATCCTTCATGGCGGCCACACGAACCTGGAAGAACTCGTCGAGATTCGACGAGAAGATCGCACTGAACTTCACGCGTTCGAGAAGAGGAAGGCCCGGCTCGGTGGCGAGACGCAACACGCGCTCGTCGAAATCGAGCCAACTCAGCTCGCGGTTGAGAAAGCGCGAGGGGCCCGTGGACATGTCCATACGAGGAGAGTTCACAGGATTCATGGACCCCACCCCTGCGGGTTCACCGCGAATTCATCGAGAAATCAGACGGCTTCTTCGTCGAAGCCCAGATCCCACTCGAGAGAGATGTTCTCGCGCTCGGCATCACGCATGATCCGCTCGCGATTGCGCTTGAACTGGGGATCGTTGTACGGAAGCAACACCAGTCGGGCCAGGGCTCGGCTGCGGAATTCTTCGACCAGGGTGCGGTCGCCGTAATCGCCCACGATGTCCCAGTGCGGTGACACCGGGCCGAGGAACACGATGCGCACATGCGCACGAGGCGGTTCGTTGGGTGCGTAGACGTCGGTCATGGGTACTCCTTCGCCGGAATCGGGTGGATTCTGGACTTCCGTACCGGCGGGAAACCGCTGGTCACGGGCACGCTATCGGCGAATCGGCTGGCTCGGAACCCAACCTGGTTCTTCGTCACTTTCGCCTGACTGGATACCGGTCTTGACCGATGCTTGACTGGCAGAAGCCGGGAACTCCGACAGGGTGAGAGACGTCAAAGTCACTGACCTGGAAGATCCGGCTTCCAGCGGGCGAAGCGGGCGGAAACCAACTTCGCACAAGGAGATGTCATGAACGAAGAGATCACCCCTCTGGTCGACGAAGACTCGGCGACTGGCTGGATGGCCCTTGGTAATTGCCGTGCGCACCCGCCGGCCATGTTCTTTCCATCCGACGGCGTGGGCGTCGATCGGGCCCGCAAGATCTGCGCCACCTGCCCTGTCGTGGCCCAATGCCTCGAATACGCCCTCGAACACCACATCGATCACGGGGTGTGGGGAGGCTGCTCCGAGCGGGAGCGGCGGCGTATCGCGAAACGGCGACGCCTCAGCGTTCAGCCGATCTGACGCCCGAGTCTTCGGGCGAACGGTTCAGTCGGACGACTTGGAGTCGGCGTCGTCCTTGGCGCCCTCGTTCAGGCCCTTCTTGAATTCCTTCTGGGCCTGACCCAGGTTGCGCGCCAGCTTCGGGATCTGGGAGCCGCCGAAGAGGACCAGGATCACGACGAGAACGACGATCACTTCCGGACCGTCAAAAAAGCCTGCGAACATGGGGTCAGGCTACCACCCGTAGCGGTTCGGCCCTCGGCGCGGACACTGGCAGAGTGGGATCGTGCTCGAATGCGTGATCAACGTGAGCGAAGGATGCGACGCCGGGCGTCTGGCCGACCTCGATCAGGTGTGCGGACGCGATCTGCTCGATCGCCATTCCGACTGCGATCATCATCGCAGTGTGTTCACCCTCGTCGGCGAGGCCGCCGGACGTGAACTCACGACACGTTGTGTCGACACCTTGCGTCTCGACGATCACCGTGGCGTCCATCCTCGGCTCGGTGTTGTTGACGTCGTCCCTTTCGTACCCCTCGACGGCTCATCACTCGACGACGCCCGCCGGGCTCGGGACGACTTCGCCCGGTGGGCTGCAACCGAACTCGAACTACCGGTGTTCGTGTACGGACCGGCCGACAGCAGTGACCGGCAGCTTCCCGACCTTCGGCGCGACGCCTGGACGCGCTTGGCCCCCGACTTCGGACCGCATCGACCCCACCCGACGGCCGGTGCGATCTGTGCGGGTTTCCGTCGCGTGCTCGTGGCTTACAACGTGTGGCTGGACGACACGTCGGTCGACATCGCTCAGGTCGTTGCACGCGACGTGCGTGGTGACGGAGTGAGAGCTCTCGGGCTCGCAGTCGGAACACGCATGCAAGTGAGCATGAACCTGATCGATCCGCATCGCGTCGGTCCGCTCGAGGCCTTCGAACGCGTCGAGTCGGTGGCGCAGTCGCACGGCGTGACCGTCGCCCACGGCGAATTGGTGGGGCTGATTCCGGCTGCGATCTTGGAGCGCATTCCCGAGGCGAGATGGAGACGACTCGACCTCGACGAGAGTCGCACGATCGAAGCGCGTCGGAGCGCGCGCGGCTGACTCAGGCGGTGGCGGTACGGCGTCCGGCTTGTGCCCGCTGACGACGCAGGCGACGACGCTCGCGTTCGGAGAGTCCGCCCCAAATGCCGAACTTCTCGCCGTTCACCAAGGCGTACTCGAGGCAGTCGAGTCGGACGGTGCATCCGCGACAAACTTCTTTGGCTTCACGGGTGGAGGCACCACGCTCCGGGAAGAACAGATCGGGGTCGACTCCGAGGCAGTTCGCGTCGTCCTGCCAATTTTGTTCGTTCTCGCTCACGGCTCACTGCCCATCCCGGCCCGGTGGCCGCATCGCTTCGCCGGCTCCCCCCGAGGTGCCGGAACTACATCGCTGTCATTCTGACTCATGGAACCCCCCTCACGCAAGAGGAAAATCGACAAAAGCCCAGCCTGTGGGCTCGCGTGATCCGCGCGTCAAGTGTCGAGGTGCGCTACCGGCTCGACCATGTCGGTCAGAAATGCCCAAATTTCCCAGGTTTTTCCACATCATCCCTGGTCAGAAGGCAGAAATCGGCAGTCGGCAGTGAAGCGTGGCACCCCGAATTCCTTGTCGGTCGGACCTACTCTTGGCCCATGCCCATTCACTTGCGAGCCGAAACCGGCGACTACGCCCCTGCCGTTCTCTGCCCTGGCGATCCTCGTCGCGCCACCTACATCGCCGAGAACTTCTTCGATCCGGGCGCACGTCTCGTCAACGAAGAGCGCGGCATGCTCGGCTACACCGGCACCTTCGAGGGCAAGCCCATCAGTGTGCAGTCGACCGGAATGGGAACACCGAGTGCCGGCATCGTGTTCGAAGAGCTCGTGATGCTCGGCGCGACGCGCATGATTCGCGTGGGCACCACCGGCGGATTGCAGCCGTTCCTACGCATGGCCGACACGGTGATCGCTGTGAGTGCATCCAGTGACGACCGCACTCCGATGCGCTATGCCGGCATGGACGGATTGGCGCCGACCGCCACTTTCTCGTTGGTCGAGACGGCCGCCCGTCTCAGCCGTGAGGTGAGCGACCGAGTGTTCGTAGGCCCGATCGTGACGAGTGGGCTCTTCTACGACCCGGACCCGGACACGTTCAATCGTTGGCGCGGGCTCAAGCATCTCGGTGTCGAGATGGAGGCGTCGATGCTCTACACCGTTGCGGCAGTCAAGGGCGTGGAGTCGTTGGCGATGATGACCGTGAGCGACGTGATCGCTCCGGACAACGAGCCGGTGCGGATCAGCGACGAAGATCTGAAGACAGGCGTCGATCAGATGATGCGCATAGCCTGCCGCGTCGCCGTCTCCTGACTGGTGATGTGAGTGCTGATCAGATGAGGCCGAGGTCGCGGACGGCCTGGCGCTCTTCGGCCAGTTCGCCCGTGGAGGCGTCGATCTTGCCGCGGCTGTAGTCGTCGATGTCGAGTCCCTGCACGATCGAGTACTTGCCGTCGGCGCAGGTGCACGGGAAGCTCGAGATGAGGCCTTCGGGAACGCCATAGCTGCCGTCGCTCGGGATGGCCATCGACACCCAGTCGCCGGCCGGCGTGCCGAGCACCCAGTTGCGCACGTGATCGATCGCTGCGTTGGCCGCCGAGGCTGCCGACGACAAACCACGAGCATCGATGATGGCCGCGCCACGCTTGGCCACCGTCGGAATGAACGTTCCGTCGACCCACGCGTGATCGTTCACGGCCTGATACGCGTTCTTGCCGTCGACCTCGCAGTGGAACAAGTCGGGGTACTGCGACGCGCTGTGGTTACCCCAAATGGTCATCTTCTTCACGGCCGACACCGGCTGGTTCAACTTCTGCGCGATCTGCGTGACGGCGCGGTTGTGATCGAGACGGGTCATCGCCGTGAAGCAGCCCGGATCGAGCGACTTGGCGTTCTGCTGCGCGATGAGTGCGTTGGTGTTGGCCGGGTTGCCCACGACGAGAACCTTCACGTCGCGCTTCGCGCTGCGAGCCAACGCCTCGCCCTGCGGCTTGAAGATGCCACCGTTGGCACTGAGCAGATCGGCGCGCTCCATACCGGCCTTGCGTGGCATGGCTCCCACCAGAAGAGCCACATCGGCGTCACCGAACGCCACGTCGGCGTCGTCGGTGCCCACCACGTCGGCGAGCAACGGGAAGGCGCAGTCGTCGAGCTCCATCTTCACGCCCTCCAGCGCCTTCAGCGCCGGCGTGATCTCGAGCAGCTGCAGGATCACGGGAGTGTCGGGGCCGAGCATGGCACCCGAAGCGATACGGAACAGGAGGCTGTAGCCGATCTGGCCGGCGGCGCCGGTCACGGCCACTTTCACAGGGGAAGTCATGGCGACAGCGTAGGTCCACGGCTCCCGAACGACGAAGTCCGGTCGACGTTTCGCAGGCCCTCAGCCGGCGGCCAGCGCCTGCACGATCTGATCGGCGTAGAAGGCGCGTCCGTCACGATCGAGATGGATGCCGTCGCCGGCGAAACACTTGCCCGAACAGAGCTCCGACACCAGCTGCCAGTCGAGCACGGTGACGTTCGGGTAGCGCTCGGGGAGAGCACGAATGCGGAAGTTGTTGGGATCGATCCAGTCGCGGTTGCCGCGTCCGGTGAGCATGATGACGCGCGGCACCTCCTGCAGCGCCGACATCATGAGGTCGAGTGTCTCGTTGCTCATCGGACCATTGGTGCCCACATGGACCACGGCCACGTTCATACGGACACCGAGGTCGCGCAACTGCACGAAGATCTCGGCGGCCAACTTGCCCTGCCGGCTCTCTTCGGCGTCGACCACGATGCCCCGTTCGGCGAGGACGGGCGCGGCTCCCTTCATCACCGAATCACCGAGTGCGAACACCTCGTACAACGGCGGCGGAATCGTGGTGGTCGTCGTCGAGGTCGTCGTGGTCTCGGGTGCGACCGACGAATCGGGCGATGGCGCGGCCGTGGTGGTGGGCGCGGCCGACGTGCTGGAAGCGACCGCAGTGACTTCGTCGAGGACGTCGATCACCACACCTTCGGCCTCGTCGAGCGTTGCCTGGACGAGATTCGGCTTCAGTTCGGCCGACGCCAGACTCACCACCGAGAAGGCCGGCACCGCCACGATCGTGGCCGACAGCAGACCGAAAGCGCCACGACGACGTAGCGCACCGGGACCGCTGCGCAACAACGATCCCATCGATTCGCGAAAGCGTCGCTCACGAATGGGGAGTTCGACGTAGCGATACGAGATCTCGGTGATCACGATCGTGACGATCATGGCACCGACGAACTCGTGGATCTTCAGTGCGACACCTGCTTCGTGGCGCAACGCCTGGAACACCGGCCAGTGGAAGAGGTACAGACCGTACGAGCGCTCACCGATGACGCGCAGAATCGGCGTGCCGAGAAGGCGTCCGCTGAGAGCCTTCTGATGGGCGACCGCGGCGATCAGCAAGAGACTGAGAAGACCAGTCAGGAAGAGCCCGCCGCGGAACAGCAGCGGATCGGCGTGCAGTCCCTCCTCACCTTTCAACTTCAAGATCTTGGTGTTCCAGGCCAACAACGCCAGACCGACCAATCCGACGAGAGCGAGAGGATCGAGCAGCGGGCCCTTCTTGCGCATGGGTCCGCGCATGAGAGCGAAAGGTCGCCACACCAACGCGAGCGCCGCCCCGAGCAACAAGCCGGTGGCGCGAGTGGGTGTGGAGAGATACAGCAAGTCGACCTTGCTGATACATCGCTCCCCGATCGTCCAGTAGGACCCCGGCGTCTCGACGCACGTCCCGATCGGACCGGTGGGCATGAGCAGGGCGACGGCCACGGCGATGGCGAAAGCGATTCCGGCGAACCACATCGCGACACGCGGCAGGCGATGCCGGCCGGCCCGCAGAACGAAGAGCATCACGACCGGCCAGATCACGTAGAACTGCTCTTCGACGGCGAGCGACCAGAGGTGACGCAGTGGCGCGAAATCGTTGACGGCCGTGTAACCCGCGCCGATCCAGACCTGGAACCAGTTCGATCCGTAGAGCACACCGGCCACCACGTCGCCGCGAAGAGCACCGAGCGCGTCGCGCTCGAAGAACGCCGACCACACGACGAGCAGACCCATCATGACGAAGAGAGCCGGCAGAAGTCGTCGGGCGCGACGGCCCCAGAATCCCCTCAGATCGACGGCATCGTCACGTTCGTGTTCGGCGACGAGGAGCAGTGTGATGAGGTAGCCGCTGATCACGAAGAAGACCTCGACACCGAGGAAACCGCCGGGCAGCCATGACGGATTCGCGTGGTAGACGATCACGGCCAGCACGGCGAGAGCACGCAGGCCGTCGAGTCCCGGAAGATACGGGACTCGGCTGATCTGTTTGGTGCGTGATCCGGTCGACGGCATGAGTGCGTTCAGTCTGCCGGTTCGGAACCGGTGATCGGTGGCGGTCAGCCGGCGACCGGCAGGCCGAGATTGGCGTAGATCTCGCGCGTGGCCGTACTGCGATTGAGTGTGTAGAAGTGCAAGCCGGGTACTCCGTGGGCGAGGAGTTCTCCGCAGAGCTCGGTCGCCGCCTCGACGCCGACTCGCCGAACGTCGTCGGCTGATTCGACACGATCGAGTCGCTCGGCGAGCCAACTCGGAAACGCCGCGCCCGACATCTGAGCCATACGTGCGATCTGCGACTTGTTGGTGACCGGCATGATGCCGGGGATCACCGGTTTGTGGACACCGAGGTCGCTCAATTCGTCGATCATCCGCAGGTACACGTCGGCTTCGAAGAAGAACTGGGTGACCGCGAAGTCGGCCCGTCGCAACTTGTCGGCCAGATGACGACGATCGGACTCGCGATCAGGTGACCGAGGATGCACCTCGGGATGAGCGGCCACGCCCACTGCGAAGCGCCCCGACGCCAGGACGTCGTCGAGCAGTTCGCTCGCATACGTGTAGTCGCTCGGCGTCGACGTTCCGTCGGCCGGCGCGTCACCGCCGAGAGCGAGGATGTTCTCGACGTCGGACTCGGCATAGGCATCGAGAATTTCGGCGATCTCGGCTTTGGTGTGGCCCTGACAGGTGAGGTGGGCCATCGGATTGATTCGCGTCTCCTTGCGGATCCACTGCACCAATTCCTGCGTGCGTTGACGTGTGCTCCCACCCGCGCCGTAGGTGATGCTCACGAAGCTCGGATCGAGAGCCTCGAGTTCGGCGATCGTGCGACCGAGCGAGAGTTGCGCGGTGTCGGTCTTGGGCGGGAAGAACTCGAAAGAGAACGTGCGGCCGGCAGCGATGAGATCGGAGATTCGGGCCACGGGCGAATTCTAGGGAT
>CAZTPF010000053.1:0-8958 GCA_964614655.1 uncultured Bifidobacterium sp. | reverse complement strand
GTGCCCGGGGTGGGGTTCGAACCCACACTCCCCGTGAGGGGAAGGGGGGTTTAAGCCCCCCGCGTCTGCCAATTCCGCCACCCGGGCCTGTGGCCCAGGCTACGGAGCGTGCGACCACTCGTCCTCAGAGTGGTTCGCACTCCCCCTCCGAAGCGATCGCCATACCGGCCGCCTCCACGAGCGCTCGTGCCGAGGAGCCGTCAACGAGCGCAGGATTGGTGTGGTTGAGGTGGACGAATCGCACCCGGTCTGCGAGTGGAGGGTCGAGGTCGGTCACGCGCCGGACCGTGTCGACGACCCGCGGGTGCGGGATGGCCGACATGTCGCGTTCGAGTTCGCCGTCGTCGAAGAACGTGCCGTCGACATAAGCGACATCGAAGCTGGCGACCAGTTCGACGATGTCGACGTCCCAACCATCCCACGAGTCGATGTCGGGCAGCCACAACACACGACGATTCGGCCCCTCGATCACGAAGCACACGGTGTCGGACAGTTCGTCGCGATGCAGGACCGGAATCGCACGCACGGAGATCGAGGGAGTCAGCGGGAACGTCGTGTCGAATCGGACGATGTCGACGTGACCGTGGTCGACCAACTCCTTCCACGGAGAATTGGCGAGGAGAAAATCGGCCATTCGTTCACTCGTGTGCACTGGAACCTTGGGCAGCGCGAGCGCTTCACGTCCGAGATGCACGAGCCCGGTGTAGTGACCCATGTGTGCATGGGTCAGCAGCACGCCGTCGAGCACTCGTCCGGCGCCGACGTCAGGAGCGATGCGATCGAGCATCGCAAGCTGAGCGCCGATGTCGGGAGTGGCGTCGATCAAGAAACGCTGATCGGCGATCGGATCGACGATGGCCAGACAGGCTGGCGACAGACGAGGTTGGTCGACACAACAGACACGTCGACATCCGGCCTGAGGACGCCCTCCGTCCTGAGCGATCCCGAGCACCGCGACGAAGGGTTGCGAATGATCCATCGACGTGAAGGGTAGTTGCGACGAATCATCCGGTGTTCTGGGTCGCGACTAGCACCGTCAGGCGGCGCTTTCCCGACCCAGAGCGACGGGTTTCACCTCCTTTGCTCGCAGGATCTCGACTCGAGCCCGACGTCACACGGGTTTATCTATCGAACTTGTATTCATGTTATATATTTCATGTATTGTCGATTGCTAACCCTAGGAAAGGAGCCATATGACCACTCCGACTACGCCGACCCCGATCACCGTCGCCCGTGGCGACGGCATCGGCCCAGAGATCATGGACGCCACGCTGCGAGTCCTCGAGGCCGCCGGCGCTCGCCTGGCCATCGAGGAGATCGAGATCGGTGAAGCCGTGTACGCCCGCGGCAACAACGCCGGCATCGATCCGGAGGCCCTCGAATCACTGCGTCGAACCGGCGTGTTCCTGAAGGCACCAATCACCACTCCACAGGGCGGCGGTTTCAAGAGCCTCAACGTGACGGTGCGCAAGACCCTCGGCCTGTACGCCAACGTGCGACCCTGCCCGAGCTACGCCCCCTTCATCGCCACCAAGCATCCGAACATGGACGTGGTGATCGTTCGCGAGAACGAAGAAGACCTCTACGCCGGGATCGAGCATCGGCAGAGCGACGAGGTGTACCAGTGCCTGAAACTGATCACCCGCCCCGGCTGCGAGCGCATCGCTCGGTACGCCTTCGAATACGCGCGGGCCTATCAGCGCAAGAAGGTGACTGCCTTCACCAAGGACAACATCATGAAGATGACCGACGGTCTCTTCCACAAGGTGGCCGAAGAAGTGGCCGCCGAATATCCCGACATCGAGTTCGAGCACTGGATCGTCGACATCGGCGCCGCCAAGTTGGCCGACACACCCGAAGCCTTCGACGTGATCCTGCTACCGAACCTCTACGGCGACATCCTCTCCGACGTCGCCGCGCAGATCGCCGGCTCGGTCGGCCTCGCCGGTAGCGCCAACATCGGCCCCACCTCGGCGATGTTCGAAGCGATCCACGGTTCGGCTCCTCGCCGTGCCGGCCAGAACGTGGCCAACCCGTCGGGGCTCTTCCTCGGTGCGGTGCAGATGCTCGTGCACATCGGTCAAGGCGACGTGGCGGCACGTGCTCACAACGCGTGGCTGCGTACCATCGAGGACGGCATCCACACCTACGACGTGTACGACCCGTCGGTCAGCGCGGCCAAGGTCGGCACCAAGGAGTTCGCCGACGCCATCATCGAGCGTCTCGGCGAGACGCCGACGAAGCTCACGCCGGTGAGCTACGCCGAAGCTGCCACGTTCACGATCAAGGTTCCGACTCGTCAGCGGCAGAAGAAGGAACAAGTGGGCATCGACGTCTTCCTCGACGCGCCTGAAGCCACGGCGGAATCGCTCGGTCATGCACTCGAGAAACTCACCGGATCCGACTTCCGCCTCGACATGATCTCGAACCGCGGTCAGAAGGTGTACCCCGGTGGAATTCCCGAGACCTTGTGCGTCGATCACTGGCGTTGCCGCTTCCTCGGTTCCGACGGTTCGACGTCGACTGCGGCGACCATCGACTTGCTCGGTCGACTCGAGGCCGCCGGACATCACTTCATCAAGACAGAGGGCCTCTTCACCTTCGACGGCGAGGCCGGATACACGAAAGGACAGGGCCAATGAGTGCCAAACAGAAGGCGATTCTCTCGATCGTCTGCACCGACGAGGATCTGCCCACCTTCGGTCGTCGACTGGCCTGCGCGGTCAACGACAGTTGCATGCATCTCGTCAGCGTGTACGAACTCGCCACCCAGGTGTATCCGATCCGAACCGACTCGGTACGCGGTGTTGCCACCATCACGCGCTGCGAGTTCAAAATGCGCAACACGGGACAGACGATCTCCGAATACGCCATAGCCGACTTGATGAGCCGGTTGCGGGCGTACGACGTGCTCGACCACAAGTTGGTGGGCGAAACCGTGCCAGCGTGGGGTGACATCCTTCCCGTGGCTAGTTGAGGAGAGCAACCATGGGTCGCTCGGTCTACCACGGTTCGTGGGCGTGTCTGGCGACCCGACACGACAAGGCTCCGTTGATCTCGCCAGCGATGGGCGAAATTCTCGGACTTGAAGTTCGTTCCGTCGACGTCGACACCGACTCGCTCGGCACCTTCACCGGTGAGATCGAGCGAGTCGGTTCGATGTTCGACGTGGCAGTGGCCAAGGCCCGCCTCGGCATGGCGGCGAGCGGACACTCGATCGGCATGGCATCGGAAGGCTCGATCGCTCCCCCACCTGACCTACCGTGGCTGATTCACGACCTCGAGTTGGTGGTGTTGGTCGACGACACACGAAATTTGGCCATCGGTGAGCTGGCGAGCAGCTACGACATCGTGACCGTTTCCGAAGTGTTGTCACCCGACGACGATCTTCAGGAGTTGGCTGCCCGCGCCGACTTCCCTCACCATGGTCTGATCGTGCGGCCAACGGTCGGCGGGTCCAATGCTATGACCAAAGGGATCCGATCTTGGTCGCGACTTCGTACCGCAGTAACGCAGGCCGCCGACCTGTCGGGCGACGGTCGAGTGATCGTGGAGACCGACCTGCGAGCGCACATGTGTCCGAGCCGTCGTCCCACCATCGCTGCAGCAGCTCGAAAATTGGCCGATCGGATGGCACGACTCTGCCCGAGTTGCCACGAACCTGGCTGGGGAGTGATCAGTTTCGAAGCCGGAGCTGAATGCAGAGGGTGCGGTGCCGAGACACCTGTGATCCGTTTCGAGATCGTGGGCTGCGTTTCGTGCGGTCATGAGACACGCAACGAGGTCAGACCGTTCGTCGACGAGTCTCGGTGCACGTGGTGTAATCCCTGACGACGATTGGTCAGGCTCCGGGGTTCTGGGTCGCGAAAAGTACCGTCAGGCGGCGTTCTCGCGACCCAGATCGACGGGCAGTTCGACGTGAACGGGCGACGAGAGCGCAAGATGCGGAGACGACACGACCTCCCACAATTCGCGCCGCAACCGATCGGCAACCGGCGGCACCAATCGATTGGCCACCACCACGCCTTCGATCATGTCGGCCACCACGGCCACGAGCGGACGACCCTTCACTCGCACCGCGACGGTGGCGAAATCACCGTTCCGCCGCAACGAGCGATCGACCCCGACGATGCGAGGAGGACAGCGGAAACCCGGAGCATGCAGACCTCGGGCCCGCGCCTCGTGACCGAGCACCCGCGCCACCTGGGCAAAATCAAGGGTGCTGGCCCCGGGGCGTTCGATGTGCTCTTTCATGGAAAGAAGACCTTGCCATGGGGGTGTGACACGGTCCCCCGACCCTGCAACACCCTCGTCCTAATCTCGTCCCATGAGCGACGAGCCCGTGTACACGCCGGCCCAGGAGCGGGTCATCGCCACCATCGGCAAGGATCCGGCCCCCCACGGCGCACCGCTCCCCTCCGATCTGGCCGACGAACTGAAAGCCGATCTCGAGGCTGTGCTCGTGCCGTTCCACGACGTACTCCCCGACGGCAAGAGCTACGAGAACCGCTTCTTCATCAGCAAACAAGCCCTCACCGACGTGCATTCGTGCGAGGCCTACTTCGTCGACGGCAAGGGCGACTTCGAATGGAACCTCGCCAACTCGCGCGGCACCATCGTGCACAAGGCCATCGAAGTGTCCATTCACACGCGCGGCACGATCAACCCCACCGACCTCGTCGAGGAATCGATCTCCCGTCTCGCCAACGACGCCAACAAGTCGATCGCCGACTTTCTCGTCACACTCGACGAATTCAGCCGTGCCGAACTCGTGGGCGACTGCTCGTCGTTGCTCACGCGTTTCCTCGAGGGGTTTCCCAGCATCAAGAAGCAGTGGTATCCGCAGGTCGAGAGCGCCCTCACCGTCAACCTCGCCAAAGGTCGTGTGCGTGTGTCGGGCAAAGTCGACCTCGCTCTCGGACGCCCACCCGACAAAGTGATTCTCGACCTGAAGACCGGCAGCGTCTTCGGAGCCCATCGCGACGATCTGCGCCTCTACGCGCTGCTCGATCTGCTCTCCATCGGCCAGGCACCTCGAAAGGTCGCGAGCTTCTACATCGACTCGGCCGAGATCCATCCCGAAGACATCACCGAGGGCACTCTGCGATCGGCCGCCAAGCGACTCGAATCGGGTCTCGTGCGTGCCATCGAACTCAAATTGCGCAAGGCCACTGCCGAGCGACGTCCCGGATCGAATTGCCGGTGGTGTGTTCACCTCGACTCGTGCGAGGCCGGCCAGGCCTACATGACGCAGCGCGAGGAAGAAGAGGGTTGGTGAGTCGCCCGGCGACGGGTCAGGGCGTCATGAAAGCGACCGGCACGCCGAGCCCGGCACCTTTGGTCACCGTGGCGATCTTGCGTCCGGGCTGAACGGCGTCCTTCACCGGTCCGAGAACCTCCGTGCCGAGACGAGTAGCCAGCACGTCGAGGTCGTTCACCACGAACACCAGACCCCACAGACGCGCCGGTTCGTCGGCCGGGATGTCGGGACGTTCGACGACTTCGAGGATCACCGAACCAGCCCGATGAAAACCTTGGCGGACACCGCCACCCACCTCACGAATGCGCTTCAACGGCAACCCGAGAGAGGTCTCGATGGCTCCGCACGTGCGATCGAGCGACGGGGTCATGACCACCACGTGATCGATCGACGCCACGTCGAGGGAGTGATCGGGGTTCTCGGTCGGCTCAGCGGTGATCGTCGTCGGGATGCCGTCAATGGATTCGACCGCTTGGTCGATGGAGTCGAACCCCCAGCCCGTCAGCCCGCCTGAACTCGCCCCAGAAAAGACGAACCGCACTCCGGCGATCACCGTGTGGTGGTGATCCGAGTGCGGTGTGGTGACGAATCCAAGGTCACGCCAAGGCGCAACGGGAGCGTCGAGAAAGAGTTCGGTGAGCAACGACCTCAGCCGCGGCCCATGTTGGGACGCTTGCCGTGGTTGGCCTTCGAGCGGCGGAGCCGGGCCTTGCGCTTCTTGGTCTTCTTCGACATAGACCTCGCAGGCTAGCGGGAGAACCCCCGGGGTTCCTCGGCTGACCGCCGAAGTCCGAGGGTGACCGTTCCGACACCGAGCGACACGACCAAGAGCGCCATCAGGGCCAGATCGAGGGCTCGACCAGTGGCGGGCAACGGACCGGCCGGATCGACCTGAACTTCGGCAGGAACGTCGACCGGCATGACGACGGGAACGTCCACCACCACGACCGGCGTGTCGCCCGGGGCCAGGTCGGGGCACTCCCCGACGGCGGCACTCTCGGCGCGAAACGAGACTCCGATGGCCCCCACCGGCAACAGGATCGACACCCGACCATCGGCATCAGTGAGAGTGTCGACCGGCGCGATCGGAGCCATGCCCTCGGCCATCTGGAACACCGCGATCACGCGATGACCGGCCAGCGGCTGATCACCCTCGTGCAGATACGCCGTGGCCGAGATCTCGAGAACGGCCGCCATCGGGTCGATGCTCGACGGAACGGGCACCGAATCGAGTGAACCCTCGATGCTGTACGACGCACACGAAGATTCCGTCTCGACAGGCACACCGTCGACGGGAAGTTCGTCGACGGGAACAGGAACGAGTGGAACGACCGATGCGAGAAGTGGAAGGAGTATCACGAGGGCGATGTGGGAACCGGAGTCGCCGACGAGGCGACGGGTAGTCTCGACGACTTCATGGAACGTTTCGGTCTGGTCGGCCTTCCCAACGCGGGAAAGAGCTCTCTCTACAACGCACTCACCGGCGGAGGCGCGCTCGCTGCGCCCTATGCCTTCGCCACCAAGGACCCCAACATCGGTGTGGCCAAGGTGCCCGATGATCGTCTCGATCGCTTGGCCGAGATGTCGAAGAGCAAGAACGTCGTGCACGCCTCGGTGCAAGTGGTCGACATCGGCGGACTCGTGGAGGGAGCGAGCAAAGGCGAAGGCCTCGGCAACAAGTTCCTGGCCAACATTCGTGAGGTCGACGCCATCGTGCTCGTGTTGCGAGCCTTCGTCGACGACGACGTACCTGGGCCGTCCGATCCTCTCGAGCACCTACGCGTGGTCGAGATCGAACTCGCCCTCGCCGATCTCGAGACCGTCGAGAAGCGACTCGCCCAGGCGCAACGCCAATCGAAGCTCGATCGCAATCTTCTTCCCGAAGTCGAGGCACTCGAGCGCGCCCAGGCCGCGCTGTCGGAAGGTCGCCCCCTCTATCGCGCCGGGCTCACCGCCGATCAGCGTGAAATTCTCGAGCCCCACTTCCTTCTCACGAATCGTCGCGTGCTCGTAGTAGCCAACGTCGGCGAGAACGAGCTCGACACCATCCCGGCCGTCGAAGCGCGTATCGCGGGCGAGTTCAACGACGCCGGCGACAACGTCGAGATCATCGGCATGTGTGTTCAGCTCGAAGCCGAAGCGGCCACGATCGAAGATCCGGTCGAGCGCGCCGAGATGCTCGAAGGCTTCGGACTCGGCGAGGGTGCCCTGTTTCGGATGGTGCGCAGCGCCTATCACCTACTCGGTCTGCGCACGTTCTTCACGACCGGCGAGAAGGAATCGCGAGCCTGGACGTTCCGGGCCGACTCCAGTGCACCCGAGTGTGCCGGTCGTATCCACACCGACTTCCAACGCGGCTTCATCAAGGCCGAAGTGATCCACTGGGACGAGTTGCTCGAACTCGGATCGTGGGTCAAGGCCAAAGAGGTGGGCAAGATCCGCGTGGAAGGAAAGGACTACCACCCCGTCGACGGCGACGTGATGGAGTTCCGCTTCAACGTGTAGAACTGTCTCGTATGACCGCGAGCGAGACAGCGACCATGGTCTGGTTGGTCACCGAAGGACGAGTTCTGGCGAGTGCCGAAATGGCGTCCGATCGTGCGTCCCGCCGACGCGGACTGCTCGGCCGATCTCGTCTGGAAGGTGCGTTCGTCCTGCCCTCATGCCGATGGGTGCACACCATCGGCATGAAGTTCCCCATCGACGTGGCGTATCTCGACAACGACGGCGTGGTCGTGAAGACGGTGCACATGCCACGTCATCGAGTGGGCGCACCAGTCTGGCGAGCCCGCACGGTCGTCGAAGCGTCAGCCGGCTCGTTCGGCCGTTGGGGCGTTCGTGTGGGCGACCGCCTCGAGATCAGGTCGGCCTCATGAGCACCCTGTTCCTCGTCGGCACGCCGATCGGGAACATGGGCGATTTGTCACCGCGAGCCACCGAGGTGCTCGGCGCGGTCGGATTGGTCTGCTGTGAAGACACCCGCCGCACCGGACTCATGCTCAGCAACCTCGGAATCGACGCCACTCTCATGCGCCTCGACGAGCACACCGAAGTGCCCTCGATTCCTCGCGTGCTCGACGCCTTGAACGATGGTCGTGACGTCGCCTTGGTGTCCGATGCCGGCACACCGGGTATCAGCGATCCCGGCCAACGCTTGGTGGCCGCCGTGTCGCTCACCGCTCACGTCGTCACGTCCGTGCCTGGAGCGTCGGCCGCTCTGGCTGCACTCACCATCAGCGGACTTCCCACTGAGCGTTTCGTGTTCGAGGGATTCGTTCCGCGATCAGGGCGTGAACGGAACGAGCGTCTGGCCGAGATCGCCCGCGAGACACGAACCTCGATCGTCTTCGAGGCTCCGCATCGCATCGAGCGCACACTCGACGATCTGATCAACGCGTGTGGCGACGAACGCCAGGTCGTCGTGTGCCGAGAACTGACCAAGATGCACGAAGAGGTCGTGCGCGGACCACTCGTCGAAGTGCGCGCGTCGCTCGGCGAACCACGTGGCGAATACGTGATCGTGTTGGCCGGAGCGAGCGAATCGGTCACTGCGTCGCAGGACGACGTCGACCGGTTGTTGCGCCACGAGTTGTCTCAGGGATCGTCGACGAGAGACGCCGCTGCGACGGTGGCCGATCTGACCGGCCTCGGTCGCAAGGCTCTGTACGAGCGCGCCCTGCAACTCGGTCGCGACTGAC
>CAZTPF010000052.1:0-9463 GCA_964614655.1 uncultured Bifidobacterium sp. | reverse complement strand
TTTCGTCTGAAGGATGCGTCGGCCTACCCCGAGTACTACGGGTTCACGCACGATCGACACGATCTCTTGTCGAGTGCGGTGTACGGACTGCCCGAGCGACACCGTGACGCATTGATTGGCGCGACTCTCGTCGCCACACCTGGTTGCTACGTCACGGCAGCCACCCTTGCGGTTGCGCCACTGGTCGACGTCGGTCTGATCGACACCTCGTCGGTGATCGTCGACGCCGCGAGCGGCGTGTCGGGGGCCGGACGGGCACCCAAGCACACCAATCTCTTCTGCACCGTCGACGAGGACGTGAACGCCTACGGACTTCTCAACCATCGGCACACGCCCGAGATGCAGGAGCAGATCGGCGCGACGGTGCTCTTCACGCCGCATCTCGTTCCCATGAACCGGGGCATTCTCGCCACGTGCTACGCCCGCCCGGCCTCCGGCTCGACGTTGTCGACCGACGTACTGATGGACGCTCTGCACGCTGCCTATGCGAACGAACCCTTCGTCGTCGTACGCGACCAGCCGCCGTCCACCAAGGCCACGCTCGGCTCGAACGCCGTGCACGTCACGGCCCGCTTCGACGAACGCACCGGCCACGTGATCGTGATCAGTGCTCTCGACAACCTGTGCAAGGGCGCATCGGGTGGAGCCGTTCAGGCCGCCAACGTTGCGCTCGGTATCGACGAAACGGCCGGACTCACGGCCGTGGGGGTGTATCCGTGAATCTCGAACGTTCCGAGCGGGCCGAAGTCCTCATCGAGGCCCTTCCCTACATCCGGCGTTTCGCCGATCAGATCGTGGTCGTGAAGTACGGCGGCAATGCACTCGCCGGAACGTCCGACGACGACGCGCTCGCGCACTTCGCCCAGGACGTCGTCCTCATGCGTCTCGTCGGTCTGAGGCCGGTGGTGGTGCACGGTGGCGGGCCGCAGATCAGCGAACTCATGATCCGGCTCGGCAAGACCGCCGAATTCCGCAACGGATTGCGGGTCACCGACTCCGAGACGGTCGACATCGCGCGTATGGTCCTCATCGGCCAGGTCAATCCGCAGATCGTCGCCGCCATGAACGTGCACGGCAACTACGCCGTCGGAGTGAGCGGCGAGGACGCCGGACTCATCCGCGCCGAGGCGCGCGATCCCGAACTCGGATTCGTGGGCGACGTGGCGGGTGTCAACCCGGCGATTCTCACGCGTCTTCTCGACGACGAGTTCATCCCGGTGGTCGCCACCATCGGCACCGATGAGCACGGTCAGGCCTACAACATCAACGCCGACACGGTCGCCGGGGCCATCGCCGAGGCGCTCGACGCCGAGAAGCTCGTGTACCTGACCGACATCGATGGCCTGCGGCGCGTGGTCGACGATCCGTCGAGTCTGATCCGGCAGACCACGCCCGACGAACTCGACGCGCTCATGGCCGATGGCACCATCGCCGGCGGCATGATCCCCAAGGTGGAGAGCTGTGTGCACGCCGTGCGCAACGGTGTGCGTCGGGCCCACGTCCTCGACGGTCGCATCCCGCACGTGTTGTTGCTCGAGTTGTTCACCGATGCCGGCATCGGAACGATGGTGGAGGTGCCGTCATGAGTGCCCATGCTTTCGACACGCGAAATCTGCAGCACTGCCCGTTCATTCCCGTGTTCGGGGCGCCGTCGATCATGTTCGAACGCGGCTCCGGAACCGAACTCTGGGACGTCGACGGCAAGCGTTACCTCGACTTCCTGTCAGGTATCGCCGTCGTGTCGCTCGGTCATGCCAATCCGGCGATCGTGGCCGCCGTTCAGAAGCAGGCCGAGACGCTGATGCACGTGAGTGGTTTCTTCGCCAACCCGACCGCCACCGACGCGGCTGTTGCACTGAACGCTCTTCTCGCCGACGCGACTGGGCACCAAGGTCAAGTGTTCTTCTGCAACAGCGGGGCCGAGGCGAACGAAGCGGCCATCAAGTTGGCTCGTAAGTTCGGCGGTCGCGGTCGACACGGGGTCGTGAGTGCGCTGGGCAGTTTCCATGGTCGAACTCTCGCCGCGTTGGCCGCCACCGGTCAGCCGGCCAAACACGAGCCGTTCCAGCCCATGCCCGACGGCTTCCGCCACGTGCCGTTCGGAGATCTGGCCGCGCTCGAGGCCTCGATCGATCCGACGGTGGCGGCCGTCCTGCTCGAGCCCGTGCAAGGAGAGGGTGGCGTCGTGCCAGCCACGACCGAATATCTGCAGGGAGTTCGGCGGTTGTGCGACGAGCGTGGTCTCCTCCTCATGATGGACGAGGTGCAGACCGGCTTCGCCCGCACCGGCAAATGGTTCGGGTTCGAGCACGCCGGCGTGTCACCCGACGTCGTCACGATGGCCAAGGGGATGGGCAACGGTTTCCCGGTCGGCGCGATCTGGGCCCGCCGCGACGTGTCGACTCTCTTCGTGCCCGGCGACCACGGGTCCACCTACAGTGGCAACGCCATGGCAGGTGCCGTCGTGGCGGCTGTGATCGCCGAGATGAAGCGCATCGACGCGCCGAGGCTCGCGCACGAAAAGGGCGAGTACTTGGCCTCTGCCCTCATGGGCACACCGGGCGTGGTCGAAGTTCGCGGTCACGGTCTGTTGCGCGCCGCCGACCTCGGTACCGGTCGCGACGCCAAGGCCGTCTACACCGAACTGTTGGCACGAGGTCTCGTGACCAACGCCGTCAATGCCACGTCGTTGCGGCTCGCCCCGCCCATCACCACGTCCTACGAACAGATCGACGAAGCGGTCTCGCTCATCTCCGCCGTGCTCGCCGAAGGAGTCGGATCGTGAACCTTCTCGACATCACCGATCTCGAACCGCACGGACTTCGGGCCGTGCTCGATCTGTCGACGCGTCCGATCAAGAAGCTCGGCCGACCCCTCGATGGCCAGGGGGTTGCGCTCGTCTTCGAGAAGCCCTCCAATCGAACTCGACAGAGCATGGAAGTCGCCGTCGTGCAGTTGGGTGGGCATCCCGTCTACACGCGTGGCGAGGAGGTGGGCTTCGACGTCCGCGAACCAGTCGAAGACATCGCACGAGTGATGTCGGGGTACCACGGTCTGCTCGCGGCGCGAGTCTTCCGACACGACGTGGTGGTACGACTCGCCGAGGCCAGTTCGGTTCCGGTCGTCAACATGCTGTCCGACCATTCACATCCCCTCCAGGGGTTGGCCGACGCGCTCACCATGCTCCAGGAATTCGGTTCCCTCAAAGGTCGCACGATCGCTTGGGTCGGCGACTACAACAACGTGGCCCGTTCGCTCGGCGAGGTGTGTGCCTATCTCGGTGCCCATCTCCGATTCGGCTGCCCCGACGGCTACTCGGTCCCCGATGACGACCGGCAGCGCTTCCTCGACATGGGTTCGCCCTCGGTCGAGTCGTCGGCCGACCCGATGGGGGCGGTCCTTGGAGCCCATGCCGTGCACACCGACACCTGGGTCTCGATGGGGCAGGAGGACGAAAAGGCGGAACGGCTCGCAATCTTCGGTGGCTACACCGTGACTGACTCGATGATGGCCAAGGCGGCGTCGGACGCGATCTTCATGCACTGTCTCCCGGCCTATCGCGGACTGGAAGTCGAAGCGTCGGTGATCGACGGCCCGCGCAGTCGGGTGATCCAGCAGGCTCACAACCGCCTGCACTCGGCCCGCGGCGCCATGGCCTATGTCGTCGGAGGTGGGTGATGGCCGCCAAAGCCCAACGTCAGCAGTTGATCAGTCGACTGATCGGACAGCACGCGATCTCCAATCAACCGCAACTGGTCGAATTGCTGGCCGCCGAAGGCCTCGTTGCGACGCAGGCGACGGTGTCGCGCGATCTCGACGATCTCGGCGCCGTGAAAGTGAGAGTCCAGGGTGGCGAGAGTGTGTACGCCATCCCCGAGTTCGCGCCGGCGCGTATTGCGCCCGAAGACCAGCTGCGTCGAGTGCTCGGCGAGTGGGTGGCCGAAGTTCGACACAGCGGATCGATGGTCGTCGTCCGCACGCCACCGGGTTGCGCGCACGTCGTCGCATCAGCCCTCGACCGGAGTGCACTCGAAGGATTGCTCGGCACCGTGGCCGGTGACGACACGATTTTCTGCGTCGCCGACGAGAACCTGGGCGGCGACGCACTCGCCGACACCTTGCGCGACCTGGCCGGCCTGGTCGGAGAGAAAGTGAGACGAACATGAGCGCGACACCCGAGAGCGGTAACACCTTGTGGCACGGTCGTTTCGCCGGCGGGCCGTCCGACGAGCTCATGGCCTACACCGTGAGCCTTCCGTTCGATCGGCTCCTGTGGCGTGAAGACATCGCGTGTTCGCGCGCTCATGTGAAGGGATTGGCTCACGTCGGCATACTCACCGATGGCGAACGAGATGCGGTACTCGACGCCTTGACGACGGTCGAGTCCGAGATGGGGTCGGGGACCTTCGCCTTCGTGCCGTCCGACGAAGACATCCACACGGCTGTCGAGAGACGCGTGACCGAACTCTGTGGCGCGGCCGGAGCCAAACTGCACACCGGCCGGAGTCGCAACGATCAGTCGGTCACCGGTTTCCGCCTGTGGTGCAAGGCGCAGATCCCGATGGTGGCGCGTCGGGTGATCGCCCTCCAGGAAGCCCTCCTCGGCCGAGCCGACGAGGCGGCCGCCAAGGGTGCCTATCTGCCGGGCTACACGCATGTGCAACGGGCCCAGCCGGTGATGCTGGCCCACCACCTCATGGCGCACTGCTGGGCGCTCGGCCGTGATGTCGATCGCCTTCTCGATTCTCTCGAACGGGTCGACGTGTCACCCCTTGGAGCCGGAGCCCTGGCCGGATCCTCGTTGCCCCTCGATCCGGAGTGGACGGCTCGTGAACTCGGGTTCTCCACGGTGTTCGACAACTCACTCGACGTCGTGAGCGACCGCGACTTCGCGGCCGAGTTCCTCTTCGCGATGTCGATGATCGCGGTTCATCTCTCGCGGATCGGCGAGGAATGGGTTCTCTGGACGAGCGAGGAATTCGGATTCGCGACCCTCGACGACGCCTATGCGACGGGTTCGTCGATGCTCCCTCAGAAGAAGAACGCCGACATCGCAGAACTGGCGCGTGGCAAAGCCGGCCGTGTCATCGGCGGACTCACCGGCCTGCTCGCGACTCTGAAGGGCCTGCCGCTCTCGTACAACCGCGACTTGCAGGAGGACAAGGAACCCCTCTTCGACGCCGTCGAACAGGTGTCGCTCGGCCTGGCGGCGATCGAGGGCATGATCACCACCGCCACGTTCCGTTACGAGCACATGCAGGACGCCGCCGACGCGCCGACGATGGCGGCCACCGATCTGGCCGAGTTCCTCGTTCGGTCCGGTATGCCGTTCCGCGACGCCCACGCCGTCGTGGGGGCGTTGGTACGACGCAGCCTCGCCGGCGAGGGTGCGCTCGTCGACCTGGTGGCGGCCGAACCGACCCTCGGTCCCGACGCGGCGCGCCTCGTGGCCCCCGGAGTCGGAGTCACGATGCGAACGACTCGTGGGGGAGCCGGTCCCGATGTGGTGAAGGATCAGCGGGCTCGTCTCGAGCATCGACTCGTCGCCTGGCGAACCGCCGTCGGTCAGGCGTCGCGATGAACACGCGTCTCTTCGGCGAGGTCGTGGTGACCATGCTCGTGATCCTCGACCCGCCCGGAAACGTTCCGATCTTTCTCGCCGTCACCCGACGTCTGACCCACAAAGAACGTCATCGCGCTGCGTATCTGGCCACTGCAACGGCCTTCTTCGTCATCTCGGTGTTCGCCGTGTTCGGCCGAACGGTTCTCGACTATCTGAAGGTGTCGGTTCCCGCTCTGCAGATCTCAGGAGGCCTCCTCTTGCTTCTCGTGGCTCTCCAACTCCTGTACGGACAGGGTTCCGGTGAGGACGGGTACGTGGAAGCCACACCCGAGCAGCGAACCTCCATTGCGATGGTTCCGCTCGGTACGCCGCTTTTGGCCGGACCGGGAACGATCGTCGCAACGATCGTGTTCTTCAGCCGGGCCGACGACGCCGCCGAGTGGTTCACCGTTGTGGCCGGGATCGCCCTCGCGATGTTCGTCACGCTGCTCGCTCTGCGATTCAGCGGATTGCTCCAGAAGATCGCTCGGCCGACGGGCATCCTGCTCCTTGCCCGCGTGGCCGGAATGATCCTGGCCGCAGTCGCTCTGCAGTCGATGATCAACGGTGTGCTCGCCGTCGTCGACGAAGCGAGGTTCGGCTGATGGGGTACTCGCAGCAGATCCGTGTCCGGTACGGCGAGTGCGACATGCAGCGCGTCGTCTTCAATCCCAACTACTTCGTCTATTGCGACGACGTGATGGATTGCTGGACGAGATTGGCTCTCGCCGACGAGTTGGCTGCCGCAGGCACGACCACCGATCTTCACGCCATCGGCTTCGACTTCATGTTGAAGAAGGCCGAGATGACGTGGTTCTCTCCGGCACGGTACGGCGACACCATCGAGGCTCGAGCCGAGGTGTCGAGGTGGGGTTCGACGAGTTTCGACGTCACGATCGACGGAGCCGTGGAAGACCGCCCTGTGTTCGAGGCCGTGATCACCTACGTGAGCATCGACCCCGAAAGTCAACGTCCGGCGCCGATTCCCGAAATCGTGCGCACCGCCTACGAGCGCGATCTGTAGTTACGCGGTCACAGCCAGCGAAAGCCTCGGCCGTGGTAGCCGACTTCGGCGAGACGACGCTCGATCGGCTCGCGACTTCCGTCGAACACCGTCACTCGTACGTCGGCGTTCGACCCCGAGGGTTCCATGCGGAGCCAGATCACTGGAGCATCACGTGATGCCCGAGCCGTGGCCAGCGCGTCGCGTATTCCGTTGCGCACCTCGGCTGAGAGGTATTGCCAGACGATCGAATGGAAGACGACACGAGGGAGCGTTTGGTCGTCGGAGAGTCGCGAGGCGAGGAAGTCGTCGGCTGAACGTCGTTCGATCGTGAGGTCGGAGTTCGCGGCGATGCCGATGGCGGCCCGGAGGCGATCGAAGCGCTCGGTCTGATCGGGCCAGACGAACGAGAGCAGACGCAGCGAGTCGTCGGGGTCGCGGATATCGAGTGCAAACGGATCGGTACCCGAGATACGCCGGCAGACCGCCGGTTCGCCGACGATCGGCGGTGGCGACTCGAACCAGGTCGCGTCGAAGTGCACGGCGGAGTTCGGATCGCCGAGCGATCCCGACCCGCAGGCGGCGCCGAACCTCTCGAAGTGGAGATTCAGGCCGGCACTCGCCCCGATCTCGATCCAGTCGAGATCTCGTACGCCGAGGGTCGTGACCCAGTGGACGAACGAGAGGGGAACGAGGCTTCGTCCCACCTCGTTCGTCTGGACCTGTTTGCCGAGTTCGACGTCGATCTCGTGACGATGGGTGTCGACGGTCGCTTCCAGATCGTGGAGCGGAATCGGTGATCCGTCACCGCCACAGGAAGGGAATCGCCGGGCGAGAACCGGTGCGTCGCCCCGTAGCGCGATTCGATGAACGGCACCGAGCAGTCGTAAGGGGAGTGCGTCATGGAGTGGACGCTCGGGGCGGTCGGCGAGTAAGCGGCCGATCTTGCCGCCGTCCTCGGTGTCGACCACCAGAGCTTCGAGCAGGTCTCCGTACTGCGAGGATCCGAGGGTTCGGCACGCCGCGGCCTGTCGGGCCAACGCCATGGCGACGTCTCCGATTCGCTCGTCGTCGTGATGCATGTTCCGACAGTAACGGAGTCGTAATTCGTGGATTCGCTCCCACGATCCTGGGAGAATGACCCTCCATGTCCGCTTCCTCCTTGCTCGCCGACCTCGAGGTTCGCGGCCTCGTCCACGACTCGACCGATCGCGCCGCCCTCGACGCACGTCTGTCGTCCGGACCGATCGGCGTGTACGTCGGCTTCGATCCGACCGCCGATTCTCTGCACGCCGGCAATCTGCTCGGCCAGGTGATGCTCCGTCGTTTCCAGTTGGCCGGGCATCGGCCCGTCGTTCTCGCCGGCGGTGCGACTGGAATGGTCGGCGATCCAGGTGGGCGAAGTGAGGAGCGCAACCTTCTCGATCGGGAGACACTTCGACACAACGTGGCTCAGGTGAAGAAGCAACTCGAGAAGATCCTCGACTTCGATGGACCGAGCGCGGCACGCCTCGTCGACAACGCCGACTGGACCGCGCCGATGAGTGCGCTCGACTTCTTGCGCGACGTCGGTAAGCACTTCACGGTCAATCAGATGGTCGCCAAGGAATCGGTACGCGCGCGTATGGAGAGCGAGCACGGCATCTCGTACACCGAGTTCTCGTACATGCTCCTGCAGGCGAACGACTTCCGTCACCTGTGCGAACACGAGAACGTCGAGATGCAGATGGGCGGCTCCGATCAGTGGGGCAACATCACCGCCGGTATCGAGTTGATCCGTAAGCGTCTGCAGAAGTCGTCCTTCGGTCTGACCTGGCCGCTGCTCACACGCACCGACGGAGCCAAGATGGGCAAGTCGGTGCACGGCGCGTTGTGGCTCGATCCCGACAAGACGAGTCCGTACCAGTTCCGTCAGTACTGGATCCAGTTGCCCGACGAAGACGTCGAACGGTTCTTGTTGCAACTCACGTTGCGCGACGTCGACGAGATCGCGTCGCTCGTCGACGAACACCGTGCCGATCCGGGCAAGCGAATCGCGCAGCGAGCCCTTGCCGCCGACGTGACGTCGCTCGTGCATGGCGCCGATGCTGAGCGAGCCGCCGCCGAAGCCGCCGACGTGTTGTTCGGCGGTGACCCGACGACTGCGTCCGCCGACGCGTTCGACGCCGTGGCCCGCGAAGTCCCGTCGTCGAGTGCGACCCGCGCGTCGCTCGGCGACCTCGTCGCCTCGCTCGTCGCCTGCGGTCTCGCCACGTCCAACAGCGACGCTCGTCGCACACTCGGTCAAAAGGGTTTCCGAGTGAACGGTGTCGTGATCGACGAAACGTTCGATCTCGCCGCCACTCATCCGCTCCACGGGAGATTCCTCCTGCTCCGACGGGGTAAGACCCAGCATCATCTGGTGGTCCTGGAGGGGTGACCCGGCCTCGGCCCGGGCCAGACCCACGGCTCGACGAACGCCGGGAAAATTCCGCGAAAAAATCCCGTCCGACCAGGTTGACGCTCCGTGGGCCGGTCGCTAGATTTGCCCTTCGCCCGAGAACCCCCTGGGTTCGAGGTTGTGGCACCGCCCCCCGCTGGTCGGGAGTGTGCCCGAGCTACGGCTCCTTGAAAACGGAAGAGAAGACTGAACGCCAGTGCGGGCAGGACGGCCATCGGCCGGACCTGTCTGTCAATTCATTTATACAAATCAATGGCCGGCACAGCCGGTCGAGCGGATCGGGTCTCGGCAACTCGAGGGTTATTCCCCCACGAGGAGACTCGCTCACGCCATGAACGCAGCGTCGACTTCGGTCGGCGTCATGTTCTTGACGGAGAGTTTGATCCTGGCTCAGGACGAACGCTGGCGGCGTGCTTAA
>CAZTPF010000051.1:0-9529 GCA_964614655.1 uncultured Bifidobacterium sp. | reverse complement strand
GTCAACGAGTACGGATTCATCGAGACGCCCTACCGCGTGGTCAAGAACGGCAAGGTCACGAACGAGGTCCGCTACATGCCGGCCGACGAGGAAGAGAAGTTCGTGGTGGCTCAGGCCAACACGCCGATCAACCCCGACGGCACGTTCATGCAGGACAAGATCCTCGTGCGTCGTGCTCCTCAGGCAGCGAGCCTCGAGCAGCTGAAGGGCATGCTCGAAGCCGAGAACTTCTTCGGTGCGACCACCGACATCCTTCTCGTCGAACCCGACAAGGTCGACCTGATCGACGTGTCGCCGAAGCAGATCGTCTCGGTCGCCACGGCACTCATTCCGTTCCTCGAGCACGACGACGCCAACCGCGCGCTCATGGGTGCCAACATGCAGCGCCAGGCCGTGCCGCTCGTGCGCACCGAGGCGCCGTACGTCGGCACCGGCATCGAGCGCAAGGTCGCGTCCGACGGCGCCGACCTCATTCTCGCCACCGACGACGGTGAGGTCACCGAGGTCTCGGGTTCGCAGATCACGGTGATGTACTCGTCACTCGGCAAGCGCGTGTACCACTTGCACAAGTTCCGCCGTTCCAACCACAACACCTGCGTCAACCAGGTGCCGAGAGTGACCCAGGGTCAGAAGGTCAAGAAGGGCGATCTGATCGCCGACGGGCCGAGCACCGACCACGGTGAACTGGCACTCGGTAAGAACCTTCTCATCGCCTTCATGCCGTGGGAGGGTTACAACTTCGAAGACGCCATCATCCTGTCCGATCGTCTGGTGAAGGACGACGTGCTCACGTCGATCCACATCCACGAGTACGTGATCGATGCACGCGACACCAAGCTGGGTCCCGAAGAGATCACCCGCGACATTCCGAACCTGTCCGACGACATCCTGCGCGACCTCGACGACCGCGGTGTGATCCGCGTCGGCGCCGAGGTCAATCCGGGTGACGTCCTGGTGGGCAAGGTCACGCCGAAGGGCGAGACCGAACTGACTCCCGAAGAGCGCCTGCTGCGCGCCATCTTCGGTGAGAAGGCTCGCGAAGTCCGCGACACCTCGCTCAAGGTTCCGCACGGTGAAAGCGGCAAGGTCATCCACGTCAGCGTCATCGATCGCGACGAAGGCGGCGAACTCAACCCTGGTGTCAACCAGATGGTCAAGGTTCTGGTCGCCCAGAAGCGAAAGATCAGCGTCGGCGACAAACTCGCCGGCCGTCACGGCAACAAGGGCGTCATCTCCAAGATCCTCCCGCAGGAAGACATGCCCTATCTCGCCGACGGCACCCCGGTCGACGTCATCTTGAACCCGCTCGGTGTTCCGAGCCGAATGAACGTCGGTCAGGTACTCGAGGCTCACCTCGGCTATGCCGCCCGCTGGGGCTGGACCGACGGAGACCGCGCCATCGGCGAAGCCCCCATCCGTGGCACCGAGTCGAAGACGCGTCCGAGCACCAGCCCGGCGACCTTCATCTCCACGCCGGTGTTCGACGGTGCCAACTGGGACGAGATCGAGAAGTCGGGCAAGCACCCGACGATCGTCGACGTGTTCGCCAAGCTCAACCCCGAGTCGACCGACGGTCGCCGTCTGATCCAGTCCGACGGCAAGACCACGCTCTACAACGGTCGGACCGGCGAGGCCTACGACAACCCGATCATGGTCGGCTTCATGTACATCTTGAAGTTGTCGCACTTGGTCGACGACAAGATCCACGCCCGCTCGACCGGCCCGTACAGCATGATCACCCAGCAGCCGCTCGGTGGTAAGGCCCAGTTCGGTGGTCAGCGATTTGGTGAGATGGAAGTGTGGGCCCTCGAGGCCTACGGAGCGGCCTACTGCTTGCAGGAGTTGCTCACCATCAAGTCCGACGACGTCCTCGGCCGTGTGAAGGTGTACGAGGCGATCGTTCAGGGCAAGAACATTCCCGAACCGGGCATCCCCGAGAGCTTCAAGGTGCTCATGAAGGAGATGCAGGCCCTGTGTCTGAACGTCGAGGTGTTGGCCAAGGACGGCTCCGAGATCGAGATGAAGGAGATCGACGAGGAGTTGTTCGCGACCACCGAGTCACTCGGTATCGACATCAGCCGACCCGAGCGCGGCAGCGATCAGGACGATCGCGAGCGGGCAAGTTTCCGCCGCTGACATCCACCCGACGAACGAGTACGTGACGAAACGAAGAGAGAGCGAGACGCCGAAATGCTCGATGTGAACATGTTCGACCAACTCCGGATCGGTCTGGCCACCGCCGACCACATCCGCAACTGGTCGAGTGGCGAAGTCAAGAAGCCCGAGACCATCAACTACCGAACGCTGCGCCCCGAGCGCGACGGTCTGTTCTGCGAGAAGATCTTCGGACCGACTCGCGACTGGGAATGCGCCTGCGGCAAGTACAAGCGCGTTCGCTTCAAGGGCATCATCTGCGAGAAGTGCGGTGTCGAGGTCACTCGTTCGAAGGTCCGCCGTGAGCGGATGGGCCACATCGAACTGGCCGCTCCGGTCGTGCACATCTGGTATCTGCGCGGCACCCGTTCGTGGTTGGCCTACCTCCTCGCCGGTCTCGAGCCGCGCGAAGAACTGAAGGCCAAGCAGCTCGAGAAGGTCATCTACTTCGCCGCCCACCTCGTCACGTGGGTCGACGAGGAGCGTCGTCACGACGAGCTCAACAGCCTCGAGAACGAGTACATCGGTGAGATCGAAGCCATCGAGAAGGAGCTCAATCTCGAGATCGACCGTCGTCTGAAGGAAGCCGAGAAGGAGGCTGCTCGCCTCGAATCCGACGGCGCCAAGGACACCGAGATCAAGGCCGTGCAGAAGATCGCCGATCGCGACCTTGCGGCGATCCGCGAGCGGTACGACGCCGAACTCGATCTCGTGAAGCGCTCGTGGGACGAGTTCAAGGGACTCCACGCCCGTCAGATCATCGAAGACGAAGGTCTGTGGCGCGAACTGCGCGATCGCTACAGCGACTACTTCGAGGGTGGCACCGGTGCCGACGCGATCAAGTCGCTCATCGACCGCATCGACTTCGACGAGGAGGAGCGCAAGCTCCGCGAGGCCATCGATCCGAAGGACGGCCGCAAGCCGCTCAGCGCGCAGCGCAAGCAGAAGGCCATCAAGCGCCTCAAGATCGTGGCGTCGTTCAACCAGCGCGACGAGAGCGGTCGTCGGGTCAACGATCCGAAGGCCATGATCCTCGACGTGGTGCCGGTGATCCCGCCTGAACTGCGCCCGATGGTTCAGCTCGACGGTGGACGTTTCGCCACCTCCGACTTGAACGACCTCTACCGTCGCGTGATCAACCGCAACAACCGACTCGAGCGTCTGCTCGGACTCGGTGCGCCCGAGATCATCGTCAACAACGAGAAGCGCATGCTCCAGGAGGCCGTCGACGCGTTGTTCGACAACGGCCGTCGTGGTCGTCCGGTCACCGGACCGGGCAACCGTCCGTTGAAGTCGCTCTCCGACATGTTGAAGGGCAAGCAGGGTCGCTTCCGTCAGAACCTGCTCGGAAAGCGCGTCGACTACTCGGGTCGTTCGGTCATCGTGGCCGGACCCACGCTCAAGTTGCACCAGTGCGGTCTTCCCAAGCTCATGGCACTCGAACTCTTCAAGCCCTTCGTGATGAAGCGCCTCGTGCAGATCGAGTACGCCCAGAACATCAAGAGCGCCAAGCGCATGGTCGAGCGCCGCAACCCGCGAGTGTGGGACGTCCTCGAAGAGGTCATCCGCGAGCATCCGGTGTTGCTCAACCGTGCGCCCACCTTGCACCGTCTCGGCATCCAGGCTTTCGAGCCGGTGTTGGTCGAGGGCAAGGCCATTCAGATCCATCCGCTGGTGTGCGTGGCCTTCAACGCCGACTTCGACGGCGACCAGATGGCCGTTCACGTGCCGCTGTCATCGGAGGCCCAGGCCGAGGCGCGCGTGCTCATGTTGAGCGCCAACAACATCTTGTCGCCGGCTTCGGGTCGTCCGATCGTGACCCCGACGCAAGACATGATCATCGGTGCCTTCTACCTCACCGCCGACGAGTCGGGTGTGGTCGGTGAAGGTCGCGTGTTCCGTCACGTGTGGGAGGTGCTGAAGGCTCTCGAAGAGCGCTCGGTGCACATTCACGCACACATCAAGGTTCGTCAGGGCTCGGGTGACGATCGCCGTGAGGTCGAGACCACACCCGGTCGCCTTCTGTTCGAAGAGGCCTTGCCGGCGACCTACGTCGAGACCTTCGGCAACATCACCCAGCCGATCAAGAAGGCCGAGATGGGCGTCGTGGTCGAACGGCTGTCGGATCACTACACCAACGCCGAAGTGGCCGAGTCGCTCGACCGCATCAAGGACATCTGCTACCGCTACGCGTCGCAGTCGGGTCTCACTGTCTCGATCGACGACGTCCGCACCCCGGCCGAGAAGAAGGAGATCCTCGATCGCGCCGAAGAGCAGGCCTCCAAGGTCGAGACCCAGTTCACTCGTGGTGTGATCACCGACGGTGAACGTCGCCAGCAGGAGGTCCGCATCTGGACCGATGCGACCAACGACGTGCAGCGCGTGATGGTCGAGGCGTTCCGCGCTCAGAAGTTCAACCCGATCGACATGATGGTCGGCTCGGGTGCTCGAGGAAACATGACCCAGATGCGTCAGATCGCCGGAATGCGTGGTCTGGTGGCCAACCCCCGTGGTGACATGATTCCGCGTCCGATCAAGAGCAACTTCCGTGAAGGTCTCGAAACTCTCGAGTACTTCATCGCCACGCCGGGTGCCCGTAAGGGACTCGTCGACACTGCTCTCCGTACCGCCGACTCGGGTTATCTCACCCGTCGTCTCGTCGACGTGGCGCAGGAGCTCATCATCCGCCAGGAGGACTGCGGCACCAACCTCGGTGTCTGGATCGAGAACGTCCAGCCCGACACGGCCAATCGCCGCGCCTACCTCGAGACCAAGTTGTACGGCCGTGCACTCGCCGTCGACGTGACGTTGTCGGATGGCTCGGTCGCCGCTCGCAACACCATCGTCGACGACACGCTCATGGAGAAGCTGCGCGACGACGACAAGATCGACCGCGTGCGCGTGCGCTCGGTGCTCACGTGTGATGCCGAACTCGGCGTCTGCGCGATGTGCTACGGACGTTCACTCGCCACCGGTGCACCGATCGAACTCGGTGAAGCCGTGGGTGTCATCGCCGCTCAGTCGATCGGTGAGCCCGGAACCCAGCTGACGATGCGAACCTTCCACACCGGTGGTGTGGCCGGTAAGGACATCGCCGGCGGTCTTCCGCGAGTCGTCGAATTGTTCGAAGCCCGTACCCCGAAGGGCTCGGCCCGTCTCGCTCGTGCGAGCGGTGTCGTGCGCATCGGCGAGGACGAAGGCAAGGGTCTTCCCGTCACCGTCGTCGACGACGCCGGCGAGGAGCACCAGATCGTTCTTCCGACCGGAAGCCGCATCTCGGTTCGTGACGGCCAGGAAGTCACGGCTGGTGAGCCCATCACCGACGGGCCCTTCGATCCGAAGGAACTTCTCGAGATCAAGGGTGTGCGCGAGACGCAGCTCTACATCGTCGAAGAAGTCCAGAAGGTCTATCGCGACCAGGGTGTGTCGATCCACGACAAGCACATCGAACTCATCGTTCGTCAGATGACCCGTCGTGTGAGCATCCAGGCTCAGGGCGACACCGGCTTCTTGCCCGGTGACCGCAAGGACCTGAAGTCGTTCACCGACACCAACCGCCGGATGGTCGAGGAGGGCAAGCAGCCCGCCGAAGGCCGCCCCGAACTCATGGGAATCACCAAGGCCTCGCTGGCCACCGATTCCTGGCTGTCGGCGGCGTCGTTCCAGGAGACCACTCGAGTTCTCACCGAGAACGCCATCGAAGGTCGCCAGGACGGTCTCATGGGTCTGAAGGAGAACATCATCATCGGCAAGCTCATTCCTGCTGGTACCGGCATGATGCGCTACCGGGACTTCGGCATCGACGCCCCGGATTACATCCCGATGGAGACCTATCACAGCGGCTACGACGACGACCTGCCGGCAGCCCTGGCCGAGCGCCTCGACTCCGGTGACGCCTTCTCGGCCGACGTCTTCTCGTCGGGTTCCGCCGACTCCTGATCGTTCCCCGCACGCCGACTTCTCGCAGGTTGTCGTCGTTCGGGGGGCGCTCGTAACATTCCAGGGTTCCTGATCCGGCTGGATCAGGGTCCCGGGAGCCGTTTCGACGGCCGCCCACAACGACACCACGAAGAGGTTCCAGTGCCCACCATTCAGCAGTTGGTCCGTCAGGGCCGCAGCACCAAGTTCACCAAGTCGAAGACGCCGGCCCTCAAGGGTTCGCCGCAGCGTCGCGGTGTCTGCACCCGCGTGTACACCAACACGCCGAAGAAGCCGAACTCGGCTCTGCGCAAGGTGGCTCGTGTCCGTCTCTCGAGTGGTGTCGAGATCACGGCTTACATCCCGGGCGAAGGGCACAACCTTCAGGAGCACTCGATCGTTCTCGTGCGTGGCGGTCGTGTTCGCGACCTGCCGGGTGTCCGCTACAAGATCATCCGCGGCGCGCTCGACGCAGCCGGTGTGAAGAACCGCAAGCAAGCGCGCAGCCGTTACGGCGCGAAGCGCGTCAAGTGATCACGATCGTCGACAAGGAACAGGTGAACCGACATGCCGCGTAAGGGACCCGCCCCCCGCCGAGAACTCCACCCCGATCCGGTGTACCGCTCGCTGCTCGTCACGCAGCTCATGAACAAGGTCATGCTGCGCGGCAAGAAGAGCGTCGCCGAGAAGATCGTGTACGACGCGCTCAAGATGGTCGAGACCAAGACCGGCGCCGAGCCGATCGCCACGCTGAAGCGCGCGATCGACAACGTCCGTCCGCCCCTCGAGGTGCGCAGCCGCCGCGTGGGTGGCGCCACCTATCAGGTGCCCGTCGAAGTGAAGCCGCGTCGCGCCAACACCCTCGCCATCCGCTGGGTGGTCGAGTACGCCCGCGCTCGCCGTGAGAAGACCATGGCCGAGTGCCTCGCCAACGAATTGCTCGATGCCGCCAACGGCCTCGGTGCGTCGGTGAAGAAGCGCGACGACATGCAGAAGATGGCCGAGTCCAACAAGGCCTTCGCCCACTATCGCTGGTGATCCCGACGGTCACGGCGACACATCCGACCTTTGGCACCCCGGTTCAGCGCCGGGGTGCGATCATGTCGGGCCCACGATTCTCGACAGACACAACCCCCCACGAAACGAACGGACACAGAAGGTAACGACGATGGCAAAGCGTGAGTTCCCCCTCGAGCGCACCCGCAACATCGGCATCATGGCCCACATCGATGCCGGCAAGACCACCACGACCGAGCGCATCCTCTACTACACCGGCAAGACCTACAAGATCGGTGAAGTGCACGAAGGTGCGGCGACCATGGACCACATGGCACAGGAGCAAGAGCGTGGCATCACGATCACGTCGGCCGCCACCACGTGTGTCTGGAACAACCATCGCATCAACATCATCGACACGCCCGGACACGTCGACTTCACGATCGAAGTCGAGCGTTCGCTGCGCGTTCTCGACGGAGCGGTGACCGTGTTCGATTCGGTCGCCGGTGTCGAGCCCCAGACCGAGACCGTGTGGCGTCAGGCCAACAAGTACAAGGTCCCGCGCATGTGCTTCGTCAACAAGATGGACCGCATCGGCGCCGACTTCTATCGCACTGTCCAGATGGTGAAGGACCGCCTCGAGGCGACCACCGCCGTGTTGCACCTCCCGGTGGGTGCCGGTGGACCCGAGAGCAACAAGCCCTTCGCCGGCATGGTCGACCTGGTGAAGATGAAGGCGCTCATCTGGCGCGACGAAGAACTCGGCGCCAAGTGGGACGAGGTCGACATTCCGGCCGACATGGTCGATCAAGCCAACGAATACCGCGAACAGCTCCTCGAGACCATCGCTACGTCCGATGACGAGTTCATGGAGAAGTACCTCGGTGGCGAAGAGGTGACCGAAGCAGAGATCAAGCGAGCCATCCGTAAGGGAACTCTCGCCTTCGACTTCGTTCCGATCCTGTGCGGTTCGGCTTTCAAGAACAAGGGTGTCCAGCCCATGCTCGACGCCGTCGTCGACTTCCTGCCGAGCCCGCTCGACATTCCGCCGGCCGAAGGAATCAAGCCCGGTGAGGCCGAGGAGCCCGTCACGCGCGGTGCCGACGAGTCGGCGCCCTTCGCCGCTCTCGCCTTCAAGATCGTGTCCGATCCGTTCGGCAAGCTCACCTACTTCCGTGTCTATTCGGGCACGGTCAACAAGGGTGACGAGATCTACAACTCCACCAAGGAGCGCAAGGAGCGCCTCGGCCGCATCCTGCTCATGCACGCCAACCAGCGCGAAGACCTCGAAGTCGCCATGGCCGGCGACATCGTGGCCGGTCTCGGTTTCAAGGAGACCACCACCGGTGACACGCTCTGCGACCGCAGCGATCCGGTGATCCTCGAGCGTATGGAGTTCCCCGAGCCCGTCATTCACGTGGCGATCGAGCCGAAGACCAAGGACGATCAGGACAAGTTGGGCAAGGCGTTGAAGTCGTTGTCCGACGAAGACCCCACCTTCCGTGTGCGCACCGACGAAGAGACCGGCCAGACCGTCATCTCCGGAATGGGCGAGTTGCACCTCGAGATCCTCGTCGACCGTATGCAGCGCGAGTTCAACGTCGACGCGACCGTGGGCAAGCCGCAGGTGGCCTACCGCGAGACCGTGACCAAGACCGTCGAGCAGGTCGAGTACCGACACATCAAGCAGTCGGGTGGTTCGGGTCAGTTCGCCGTCGTGAAGATCAACATGGAGCCGAACCCGGGCAAGGGTTACGAGTTCGTCGACAAGATCTCGGGCGGCCGTATCCCGCGTGAGTACATCCAGCCGACCAACCAGGGTCTGCAGAGCGCACTCGACAACGGTGTGCTCGCTGGTTACCCCACCGTCGACGTGAAGGTCACCTTGGTCGACGGCCAGTACCACGACGTCGACTCCTCGGAAATGGCCTTCAAGATCGCCGGTCAGCAGGCCTTCCGTAAGGCCGCCGAGAGTGCGAAGCCCGTTCTGCTCGAGCCGATCATGGCCGTCGAAGTCGTGACCCCCGAGGAATACATGGGTGACGTCATGGGCGACCTCTCCAGCCGTCGTGGCCGCATCGAAGGTATGGAGGCCCGGGGCAACACCCAGGTCGTCCGGGCCCAGATCCCTCTGTCGGAGATGTTCGGTTACTCCACCGACCTGCGGTCACGTACCCAGGGCCGTGCGACGTACACCATGCAGTTCCACAGCTATCAGCAAGTTCCCGAGGCCATTGCCACCGACATCGTGAAGCGGTCGCGCGGCGAATGATCCCCTCGGGTGGTGGTGCCGATCGGCACTGCTAGCCTCCACAACCCGGTCGTCCGCTTCGGCGGTTCTGCCGTCCGAACCTTGACACCACGTGCCGAGCGCCAGCGCGGTACTCCACAGAAAGAAGAGATCAGCCATGTCGAAGGCGAAGTTCGAGCGTACGAAGCCTCATGTGAATATTGGAACGAT
>CAZTPF010000050.1:3352-9734 GCA_964614655.1 uncultured Bifidobacterium sp. | reverse complement strand
CCGACGAGAGCCGCTCCCATGTTTCCTCCGCCGATGACGGCGAGCACGGACGGTGAATTCACACCGTCACGCTAACCAGAGTCGGGTGCTCCACCGGCACGACTTCCCGATCAACGCCGGTGGAGCGACGTGAGAGTGGGATTCGGCTCAGCTCGAACGGAAGCGCGAAGCGAACCCGATCGCGAGCAGAGGCCGGAAGCACTGTTCGACGTAGGCGTACATCGATCCGACGATGCGATCGAGTTCCGACTCGTCGAGGGCACGCAGGGGGATGTCACCGCGTAGGAAGATCGCATCCTCGGCCCCGATCGAGAAGTGGGCGCCGATCAGCCTCTCGTTGCGTCGGAGCAGATTGTCGAAGAAGTCGGGCAGGTTCTCTTCGGGGGCCGGCATCACGTACGTCTCATAGCGAAGGGTTCGCTGTCCGAGAGTGATCCAGATCGTGGTGAAGTCCTTCGACTCCCCCGCCATCCGAACGTACCAGCGGGCCCGAAAGGCGGGATCGGGCTCGGCCCGGTCGATGGCGACGATGGCCGAGTTGCCGGCTCGGAGGGACCCCAGCCACTCGTCGACCCGCCGCTCGAGAACGGCGAGGGACTCGTCGTCGTGAAGCGCGCTCACGAGCAGTTGACGAGAGAGCGCGACGAGACGTCGGTGTACAGACGACGAAGGCGAGCCGCCGCGAAACTCCAGGTGTAGCGACGGCCACGTTCGGCGGCTGCTTCGGCCATGGTGCGGCGACGATCGGTGTCGTCGAGAAGTCGCGCCGTGTAGGCCGCGAACACCTCGGGGTCGCGGTCGGGAACGAGAAAGCCGGTTCGCTCGTGGTCGACGAGCGACACCAGCCCACCGACGGCGTGGGCGATCACCGGGACACCGCAGGCCGCCGCCTCGAGAGCGACCAGGCCGAAGCTCTCGGACCGGCTGGGAACCCACACGGCGTCGGCGGCTCGGTAGTAGGTGGACAAGATGTGATGCGGCTGCGGCGGAACGAAATACACCTGCGATTCGAGACCGAGTTCGGTCACCAGATCGTTCACGTGGTCGACGTAGGCGTTCCCCTCGGCACCACTCGATCCGCCGACCACGAACAACGACGCATCGGAGCGGCCGAGCGCGGCGAGCGAGCGTACGGCAACGTCGACACCCTTCAGAGGTTGCAGTCGGCCGACGAAGAGAATCATCGGACCGGGGCCGATACCGAGAGCGTGTCGCGCTCCACCCTGATCACCGGGTGTGAAGAACGCGTGCTCGACTCCGGGGGCCACGATCTCGACTCGTCCAGGCGGGTTCCCGTACAGACGGCGGAACTGCTCCTCCTCCTCGTCGCACGACACACAAATGGCGTCGGAGCAGCCGATCACCGAGGCTTCGGCCCGCTCACGTCGTTCGGGTTCGGGATCGCCACCCTCGGCCTTCACGCGGGCGAGGGTGTGAAACGTGCTCACCAGCGGAACGCCGAGTTCGTGCTTGACCGAGTGGCCGGCGATTCCCGACAGCCAGTAGTTCGCGTGGACCACGTCGACCGGTGACTTACGGCCGATGTCGTCGAGGACGAAATCGGTGAAAGCCGGAATCACCGTCTCCAACTCTTCCTTCGGGAGATCGAAACGACCGGCCGGCACGTGGACGACTCGATGATTGGGTTCGACCAGGACTTCGCGTGGGAGCCCGCGCTTCCACTGACGTGTGTAGGTGGTGCACTCGACACCCGCGTGGGCGAGCGCGGCCACCAGTTCACGGACGTAGACGTTCATGCCACCCGAATCACCTGCACCCGGCTGGACCAGCGGGGAGGTGTGCAGAGAGAGCATCGCCACTCGTGTCACAGAAGGGTGAAACTACCGGCGTCGAGGTGACGACGCTCGATCGAGGTCGTCAGCCCTGCAAGAGCGAATCGACCGAGGCATCCCCGTCGCGATAGCGACGAACGAGTTCGGCAGTGAGTGCGTCGATCCGATCGAACAAACGTCGACGACGGGCCGACATCTCACTCTCGAAATCGGCGAGTCCGCGACCCAATGCCGCCAGCGAGTCGAGGTCGAGTTCGGCCATGTCGTCGAACCCGAGGCGATCGCTCAGACTTTCGAACTCTTCCACCAAGGGATGGTCGGCGGCGACTTCGGTGTCGCGCGGCGGACGGCTCGAACCGGTACTCGGCGCCGACCCCACACCCGATCTGATGATGTCGGCCACCGAACCGGTTCCGTCGGACTCCCGGTGAGCCCGGACTGCGGCTACCAGATCGACGCGTCCCTGAGCCAACCGACGGACGAAGGACACCGCATCCTCCTCGGCCCGCAAAGTGTCTCGTTCGGCGCGCAGTTCGGCCAACGGCATCGACGTCAACTCGTCGTCGTTCATCGACATCCTCCCGAGACCGGCGGCAACACGGCGACTTCATCTTTGTCGCTCACCGCAGTGGAAGGGTGGACTTCCTCGCCGTTCAACCAGATCCGACAGGTGGGAAGAATCGCCGCGAAACGCTCACCGTATTTCTGACGCGCCGCATCGACGACGTCGGCCACCGTCGAACCGGACACGACGTCGCGCGACGTTCCGGCGGCTTCACGAGCCTGAGCGAAGAGACGCAGGGTGACCACGTCCCGAGCGTAGCGGGGGTACCGTGAACGCTCGTGTCCGCCCCCGACTCGAACGACGTCACCCGAGTTCTCGTCGTTCGTCACGGTCAGAGCGAATGGAACGCTCTCGGTAAGTGGCAGGGGCAGGCCGATCCGCCGCTCACCACGCTCGGACGACTGCAGGCCCGGCAGGCCGGGTCGCTCATCGCGTCCGAGTGTCCACCGTTCGATCTCGTGATCTCGAGCGATCTTCAGCGCGCGTCGGTGACTGCCGATCTCCTCGCCGAAGTCGTCGCCTGTCCCGCTCGCCGTGTCGATGTGCGCTGGCGCGAGAACGACGCCGGCGAGTGGCAGGGTCTCACGCGTCGCGACATCCAGGCGCAATGGCCGGGTTGGCTCGAGGCCGGCCGACGACCTCCGAGTTTCGAGACGGCCGAGTCCACCGAGTCACGTGCGATGTCGGCCTTCACCGACATCGCGTCGTACCATCCGGGGCGCTGCGTCCTCGTGGTGTCGCACAGCGGAGTGCTCCGCATCCTGCGTCGATCCCTCACCGGGTCGGAGCACCACTTCCCGAATCTCGGAGGCTCCTGGTTCGAACACGATCCAGCACGCGGTTGGCGAGCCGGATCGCTTCTCTTCCCACTCGAACTCATCGCCGAGGAACTCAAGAATTCGGGGGCCGTCGAATGAGCGAGGCGCTACGCGTGGAAGTGGTTCGCTCGACACGTCGGAAGAGAAGTGTGGGCGCCCGGCTGGAACAAGGCGTCGTGAAGGTCACGGTCCCTTCCTGGATGTCGAGAGCGGAGGAGGAAGAGGCGGTTCGCGAGATGGTTCGCCGCTTCGAGCGCAAGATCGCGACTCTGAGCGTCGACCTGTCGGCTCGCGCTCACGATCTGGCCTCGGCCCATCTTCTTCCCCTCCCGACGTCCATCGAGTGGTCCGACAAACTCACTGCGGTCTGGGGCCTCTGCACACCTCTGACCGGCGAGGTGAAGATCTCGAGCCGCTTGGTCGGAGCCCCGAACTGGGTGCTCGACTACGTGATCGTGCACGAACTCGCCCACCTCGTGATCGACGATCACGGACCCGACTTCTGGCACGTCGTCAATCGTTACCCTCGCGCCGAACGAGCCATCGGCTATCTCATCGCGAAGAGCGGGGACGACGAGTCCCCGTGCTGACGCCACTGCTCGACGAGGCCTATCCCGAAGAAACGCGTCGACATCTCGTCGCGGTGACGGTGGCTCGACTCAACGCCAACGCCTGCTTCCGCTTCGCTCCGCCGTTCCTCGCCAGTATCTCCGACGATCTGTCGACCAGTCTGAGCCGGATCGGTGTCGCGCTCATGATCACCGAGTTGTTCATGATCGTGTCGCCGATCGTCGGCGGGTACGTCGATCGCATGCATCGTCGAACTTCGATGGTCGCCGGGCTGCTCGGCGTCTCGGCCGCGGCCGCACTGGCCGCCACGAGTCCGGGACTCGTCGTCTTCGTGATCGCAATCACTGCTCTCGGGTTGTCGAAGCTCGTCTTCGACGTCGGTCTCACGGCGTGGGTGAACGACCACGTCGACTACGAACGACGCGGTCGAGTCATCGGGATCACCGAGACGTCGTGGGCTCTCGGACTCCTGGTGGGCGTCACCCTCATGGGTCTGGTCGCCTCGGCGAGCAGCTGGCGGTGGGGATACGTGGCGGGCGCCGCCGCCACCGCGGTCATGGCTGCGGTGATCGCCCGGCGCCTCGGTCCCGATGCCGAACACCACCCGTCCCGGCGAGGAGACGACACCCGTCGACCGCTGCCGCGTGAGGGTTACTGGGTCGTCCTCGCCATGTTCTTCTTGATGGCGGCCAGTCAGTGCATGTTCGTCACCTTCGGAACGTGGCTCGACGACGACTTCGGCTTCACGGAGGCCGGAATCGCCGCCGTCGCATTCGGACTCGGAGCCTTCGAATTGTTCGCGTCGATCACCAGTTCTCGTCGAACCGACGTCTGGGGCAAGGAGCGGAGTACCGCCCTCGGTGCTGCACTCATCGTTCCGAGCGGAATACTCCTGGCCGTCACCGGGTCCAATGTCGCCATCGGTCTCGGCCTCCTCGCCCTCTTCCTACTCGGGTTCGAATTCGCGATCGTGAGCCTGCTCCCACTGGCCGCCAACGTCATTCCCGAATCACCGGCTCGCGGCCTCGGTTTCGCGATCGGCGGTGGAACACTCGGTCGGGCCGTCATGTCGCTCGTCGCCACCGCCACCTACGACCAGTACGGAATCGGCGTACCGGCGCTGGTTGGTTCGGGATGTGCTCTCGGAGTGATCGGTTCGTTGGCGGCGTATCGGCGGCGAGTCAGCCCCGGTAGCCGTTGGTGATCGGCAGTCGTCGATCCTTCCCGAAGGCCTTCGGTGACACTCGAACTCCCGGTGGGCATTGACGGCGCTTGTACTCGTTCACGTCGACGAGTCGGGCGATCCGTCGGACGATCTCTTCGTCGTGACCACGCTCGACGATCTCGGCGGCGGTCAGGTCCTGTTCGACGTACAACTCGAGGATCGGGTCGAGTACGTCGTACGGGGGCAGCGACTGATCGTCACGTTGGTCGGGCCGGAGCTCGGCCGACGGTGGCTTGGTCAGCACTGCGTCGGGAACGATCTCTCGCCCGGCCCTCTCGTTGACGTACCGACTGAGTGAGAACACGTCGGTCTTCAGTAGGTCCTTGATGACGGCGTACCCGCCCACCGAGTCTCCGTAGATCGTGAAGTATCCAACCGCCATCTCGCTCTTGTTCCCGGTGGTGAGAACCATCCAGCCGAACTTGTTGGAAAGCGCCATGAGGATCTGGCCGCGACAACGACTCTGCAGGTTCTCCTCGGTGAGATCGGGATCCCGCCCGGCGAAACTCGGCTCCAGCATGTCGAGATACGACTGGAAAGCCGGCTCGATCGAAATCGTTCGCACGTCGATGCCGAGGGCGTCGGCCAGAGCGTAGGCGTCGTCGATCGATCCCTGCGACGAGTACCGGGACGGCATGGCCACCCCGTGCACGTGTTCGGCACCGAGCGCGTCGACCGCCACACAGGCCACGAGAGAACTGTCGATGCCACCCGACAACCCGATGACCACGTCGGTGAAACGGTTCTTGCGGACGTAGTCGCGCGTTCCGAGCACGAGTGCGTCGTACAGTTCGGCTCGATCGTCGAGAATCGGAGCGATGGTCGGATCGATCGCCGCGCCGGTCGCACGTGACGTGGAAGACACATGGGTGATCGGCAACGTGATCGGTCGTTGTGACGCGTTCACTTGGAAGTCGAAGATCGCCAGATCGGTCGCGTACTGCGGACTCCGCGCGACGAGGTCTCCATGAGCATCGACGGCCATCGACGCGCCGTCGAAGACCAATTCGTCCTGTCCGCCGACCTGATTGACGTACACGATCGCACAGGCGTTGGCGCGCGCCCGTTCGGACAGCATCCGATGTCGTGCCTCGACCTTGCCGGCGTGAAAAGGCGATCCGTTGATGTTCACGTTGAGTTGCGCGCCACCACGTGCCTGATCGGTGACCGGACCTTCGTCGAACCACACGTCCTCGCAGATCGACAGACCGACCACGACGCCGGCGATCTCGTGCAAGTGATACGAGCCGTCTCCCGGATGAAACGTCCGCTCCTCGTCGAACACGTCGTAATTGGGGAGGATTCGCTTGTGATACACGCTGCGAACCACACCGTTCGAACACACTGCCGCCGCGTTGAACAGAACGTCTCGTCCGGTCGCCGAGTCGACGTCGCCACTTCGATCGACGAA
>CAZTPF010000050.1:0-3252 GCA_964614655.1 uncultured Bifidobacterium sp. | reverse complement strand
CGAAGAAGTGGTCTCGTGGGAGCCCGTCACCCGAGTCAGGCTAACGGTCGCCTCGCGAGGCGTTTCGGTCGTCGGCCGCGCTGACCAGGATCGATGCCCGGTCGGGAGCCAGATTCCCTCTCCCGCTCGGTTCACACAGCGTTCACAATTGGGCAACGGAAGAGAAACGCCCTGCTGTGAGAGTGGCGTCGCCCCATCAGCAGAGCCGGACCCGATCCGGACGATCACCCACGGAGGACCCCCAAAGATGGCTTACCAAGCCGAGTACATCTGGATCGACGGCACCGAGCCGACACCACTTCTTCGTTCGAAGACCAAGATTCTCGCCGACGAGGTCACCGAGCCTCCGATCTGGGGCTTCGACGGTTCGTCGACCAACCAGGCTCCCGGCGACAAGTCGGACTGCGCTCTGCATCCGGTCTTCAGCTGCCCCGACCCGATCCGTGGTGGCAACAACATCCTCGTTCTCTGCGAAGTGATGCTCGCCCAGACGGGCAAGCCGCACGCCACCAACACCCGAGCCGCCTGTGCCAAGGCCGCCAAGAAGTACGCCTCGGACGAGATGATCTTCGGAATCGAGCAGGAGTACACGATGCTCCGTCCCGACGGCTCGCCGCTCGGCTTCCCTCCCGGCGGCTATGCCGCTCCGCAGGGCCCGTACTACTGCGGCGTCGGAACCGGCCGAGTCATCGGTCGTGAGGTGGTCGAGGAGCACACTCAGGCGTGCATCGACGCCGGACTCATGATCGAAGGAACCAACGCCGAGGTCATGCCCGGACAGTGGGAGTTCCAGATCGGTGCCGCCGACGCCCTGACGGTGAGCGATCACCTGACCGTGGCTCGCTGGTTGCTCCATCGCATCGCCGAAGATTTCGACATCGTCATCTCGTTCGCTGCCAAGCCGCAGAAGGGCGACTGGAACGGAGCCGGGGCGCACACCAACTTCTCGACGAAGTCCATGCGCAACGACAAGGACATGAAGGCCATCAAGGCCGCTTGCGAAGCCATCGGCAAGAAGGTCGATCTGCACGTCAAGAACTACGGGCACGACATCGAGAGCCGCCTCACCGGTGCTCACGAGACCGCCCCGTACAACAAGTTCAGCTACGGCGTGTCGAACCGCGGCGCCTCGATCCGTATCCCGTGGTCGGTCGAGAAGACCGGCAAGGGCTACGCCGAGGACCGTCGTCCGAACGCCAACATGGATCCGTACACCGTGACCCGCCTCCTCGTCGAGACGGTCTGCGGAAGCTGATTCCCGGTCACAACTGCAGTGACGAGAGCCGGGGGGTGATCCCCCGGCTCTCGTGATTTTTCCGTCCACCCGGCAGACTGAGGGAATGAACATGCTCGATCAGCAGCGTGACTACGTGCTGCGAACCGTCGAAGAGCGCGGTGTCCGACTGATCCGCTTGTGGTTCACCGACGTGCTCGGCAACCTGAAGAGCTTCGCCATCAGTCCGGCCGAACTCGAGAACGCTCTCGAGGACGGCATGACGTTCGACGGTTCGTCGATCGACGGTTTCTCCCGGGTGCAGGAGAGCGACGTCCTCGCCATTCCCGATCCCAACACCTTCGTCACCCTGCCGTGGGCCGATTCCAAGGCCCCCGAGGCCCGCATCTTCTGCGACATCCACAATCTCGACGGCACCCCCTTCGATGGTGATCCCCGTCAAGTTCTCCGGCGCAATCTGCAGCGGGCTCGCTCGCACGGTTTCGACTTCCTGATCGCACCCGACATCGAGTTCTTCTACTTCGCCCCGCCCGAACCCGGTCAGACACCGCGGATCCTCGACGAGGCGTCGTTCTTCGATCTCACCACCACCGACGTGACCGGCAGTCTTCGCAAGGAGACCATTCGAACTCTCGAGACTCTTTCGATTCCGGTCGAGTACTCGTTCCACGAAGACGCCCCCTCGCAGCACGAGATCGACCTGCGCCACACCGACGCTCTCACGATGGCCGACAGCGTGATGACGTTCCGTCTCGTGGTGAAAGAGGTGGCCGCCGCCCAAGGTGTGCACGCCACTTTCATGCCGAAGCCGCTCGAAGGGGTGCAGGGCAGCGGCATGCATCTCCATCTCTCGCTGTTCGACAACGACGGCAACGCCTTCTACGACGGCGATGATCCGTACAACTTGTCGCCGATCGCCAAGCATTTCATGGCCGGTCTCCTCCATCACGCGAGCGAGATCACGGCCGTCACCAACCAGACGGTCAACAGCTACAAGCGCCTGGTTCCCGGTTTCGAGGCACCCGTGCACGTGTCGTGGGCGCGCAACAATCGCAGCGGACTCATCCGAGTGCCGATTCCCAAGCGGGCCAATCCGCTCGCCACGCGCGTGGAGTACCGATCCCCCGATCCGGCCTGCAACCCCTACCTGGCCTTCTCGGTCCTTCTCGCCGCCGGTCTACGCGGAATCGAGCAGAAGTACGAGTTGCCGCCCGAGGCCGACGCCAACCTGTTCGAGATGGGCGACGACGCTCTCGAGAAGCTCGGTATCGATCAGCTTCCGCAGTCGCTCTCCGAAGCGTTGAAGGTCATGGAGGATTCGAGCCTGGTCCACGAGGCGCTCGGTGAGCACATCTTCGAATGGTTCGTCCGCAACAAGCGTTCCGAATGGCGCGGCTACAAGACGCAGGTGACGCCCTTCGAACTCGATCGGTACTTGAGGTCGCTCTGATCATGTCGAGCGACCTGATCGCCGTCTTTCCCGAGCCGCCGCCGCCCGAACTGGCGCGCACGCTCGATCTGGCCGGCTATCGGTGGAAGGCGTTCTCGTCGGCCGACGATCTGTCGAAGGCCGACATCGCCGAAGGATGGCTCGGTGCCATCGTGTGCGGTGACGTCGATCTCGAGTCCGCCTGGGCCTTCGCTCGTGTTCTGCGCAAGAAGGAGTCGGTGATCGTTCCACTGCTCCTTCTCGTGACCGGGGCACAACTCGATGAACTCACGTTGCGCGACGAACTGTTCGACGACTTCTGCCTGCAGCCGTTCCACCCTCGTGAACTCGAAGCTCGCCTGCGTCATCTGTTCTCGTACTCCACGTCGGCACCACGGACCGAACTCGTCGACTACGAAGATCTGGTGCTCAACCTCGAGACGTACCAGGCGTCGGTCGACGGTCGGCCTCTCGATCTCACCTACATGGAGTACGAACTTCTCAAGTTCCTCGTGCAGAACCCCGGCAAGGTGTTCACCCGCGAGATGTTGCTCTCACGTGTGTGGGGATACGACTACTACGGCGGCGC
>CAZTPF010000049.1:6496-9841 GCA_964614655.1 uncultured Bifidobacterium sp. | reverse complement strand
GGTTGAGGGGTCATGTGGGTGACCCCCGACAGGGGCAGTACCTCGTGCGAGCGACCAGCGGCCAACAATGCCGATGAGAACTGCAGTGTGTGCGCGGCCACCACGTTGTCGTCGGCCAGACCGTGGATGAGCATGAGCGGACGTGTGAGCGACGACGCCTCACGAATCAGCGACGTGGAGTCGTACGGCGCAGCATCGACTGCGGGATTGCCGAGATACCGCTCGGTGTAGTGCGTGTCGTACAGCCGCCACTCGGTCACCGGTGCACCGGCGATGGCCGCATGGAACACGTCGGGTCGACGCAACACGGCAAGAGCTGCGAGGTAGCCGCCGAAACTCCAACCACGAATCCCGACACGGGTGACATCGAGATCGGGATTTTCGTCGGCGGCGGCATGCAAGGCATCGACCTGATCCTCCAGAACCGCGCTCGCCAGATCGAGATGAACGGCGCGCTCCCACGACGTGCCGAGGGCCGGAGTACCGCGACCGTCGGCCACCAGCACTGCGAAACCTTGATCGGCGAACCATTGCGATGTGCAGTGCGCGGCGTACGAATCAACAACTCGCTGCGCGTGCGGTCCGCCGTACGGATCCATCAGCACCGGCAACTTGGTGCCCGGTCGGTGGTCTCGGGGCATCAACAACGCCGTCGGAACCCCACGCGAGCCACGACGGGCGAACACGACCGTGGGTGCTACGAGCGGCTCCTCGGCGTAGCTGACGAGTGCAGTCGATCGATCGGGATGAACGACGGTGGTGGTGGCACGGGCCATCGACGACGACGCGCGCCGCGTGACCACCGTCGATTCGCCGACGGCAACGGTGTGCACGCCGTCGAGGGGAGTGAGTGGTTCGAGCGACGACGGCGTCCATCGCCACACCGACAGGCAATGGGGTGTCGAAGCCAGGTTGGCCGTGAACACCACCGTCCCGTCCGATGCCGACACGATCGACCGAACGTTCAGCGCATCCTCACCTACCGGCGTGACCGGCTCGCTGTCGATTTCGAGACGCTTCCAGCCGTCGCGATCCGACACCGTGACGAGCTTCCCGTCCATCCACGCCGGTGAACCCGGTACCAAGTCGACCCAGGTATCACTCGTGTCGCGTGCGATCTCACGCGTTTCGCCGGTGACGGCATCGGCCAACAAGAACACCACGCACATCTGATCGCGTGTTTGAACGCTCAGCAGCAACTCGCGTTCACCCGACCAGGCGACCGTCGCAAGGTACGGATACGCGGAGGTGTCCCACTGCACGTCGACGCGAGCACCACCGGTCACGTTGACGACGTGCAACGACACCAGCGGGTTGGCGGTGCCGGCCGCCGGATACGCGACCTCACGGGAAGCCGTCTCCGGATGAGCCGGGTCGCTGATGTGCCAACGCTGCACGGGTGCATCGTCGACTCGGCACACCGCCAGCTTCTCACCGTCGTTGCTCCACCAGTAACCGCGATAACGCCCCATCTCCTCGGCGGCGATGAAGTCGGCCGACCCCCACGACACCGAGTCGGGTTCGTCGAACACTCCCGGTCCGGCCACTTCACGCGAGGTTCCGTCGAGGTCGGCGACCCGTAGCGATCGTCCGTGTACGTACGCCACGCGGCGCGCCGTCGGATCGGGACGCGGATCGAACACCGGACCGACAACCACCAACTCGCGTGCGGTGGCGGTGAGCAGTCCGCCGATGAACAGCCGGCCCGACAACGAACAGGCGAACACTGTCGAGTCGCGATTGGTGGCGTAACTGGTGATGCCGCCCGCGCCTTCGCGCAGTCGCTCGCGCCGAGCTTTCTCTTCGGGAGGAAGGTTCTCGTCGGTACCGAGGTCGGCCGACAGCAAGGCCTTCGGGTCGGCGACCAAACGCTCTTCGCCGGTTGCGGCATCGAGAACCCACAAGCAGTTCACCGGATCGCTGCCGCCGCGACTGCGCAGAAAAACGACGCGTGTTCCGTCGCGCGACACCGTCACATTGCGTGGTTCACCGAGTGTGAGTCGCTGTGTGCGGGCGTACTGGCGGGGGAAAGTGTCGTGCTGCGTCATGACACGAACGACGCTACGGCGTGACGAGGATCTTGGCGTGGGTCTCGGGATCACCGAGGTCGGTGAAGGCTTGAGGCACACCGTCGATCGGCACGCGACCGGTGATCAGCGGCGCGAGGTCGACCTTGCCGTCGGCGATGGCGCGCAGGGCGCTGTCGAATTCGAGTGGTGTGTAGCCGAGCACGAACTGGATCGACAGTTCCTTCTGAATACCGAGCATCGGGTGGAACGAGTCCTGCTGCATGCACGCACCCACCACCAGAACGCGTGCGTCCTTGGGCGCCATGCGCAGGGCCTGTTCGATCATGCCCGGCACACCCACCGCTTCGAAGATCACGAGGGGCTTCGATCCGTCGATCTTGCGCCACGCCGCGATCGCCGGTGTGTCACGCGGATCGACGACCACGTCGGCACCCAGATGTTCGGCGAGAGCCCGACGCTTCGGCGAGAAGTCGGCACCGACGATCGGACCGATCCCGCGCATCTTCAACTCGGCGATACACGCCAACCCGACCGGCCCGAGTCCGAGAATCACCGCAGCATCACCCGGTGCGATGCGGCTCTTGGCAACGGCGTGCACACCGACGGCGAGTGGTTCGGTGAGCGCGGCAAGTTCGTGCGAGAGGCCGTTCGGGACCTTGATCGACATCATCTCGTTGGCCACCAACATCTCGGAGTAGCCGCCGGGATATTTGTTCGAGAAGCCGACACCGTGCACACCTTGTTCGTCGAAGGCGATGGGGAAGCTGACGATCGTGTCGCCGACCTTCAGGTTGTTGACGTTCGGCCCGACGTCGACCACTTCGCAGCAGTACTCGTGACCCATCACCATGTCGTGTTCGGGGGCGAACATGACCGGCCGCATGCCGTCGGGCGGCGCATCGCCGGCGAGTTCTTCACCCAAGCGACGACTCTCTTCTCCGTGCACCAAGAGGTGCAGATCGCTTCCGCAGATACCGCAGGCGAGCACCTTGGCCAGAACCTGTCCGCTACCGGGTGTGGGGACGGGGATGTCGTCGACTCGCAGGGACCAGTTCTTCATGACGGCGGCGCGCATGGCCCGACACTACGTCGGCGGCCGGCCCAGCCGTGCCCCTGACCTTCACTCCCACTTTGGGAGATCGACCCGGAACTCTTGGCTCAACGTCTTTCATTCGAGCGGCTTTCGCCCTATCTCGATTCATGCGGGGGTGATCTCGAGCGAGCCATCCGGCTGTACGAGTGGAACTCAGCGGTCTCCGGAGCTCTCTTCGAACTGCTTGCGGATGTGGAGGTAATCCTTCGCAACGCGATTCAC
>CAZTPF010000049.1:0-6396 GCA_964614655.1 uncultured Bifidobacterium sp. | reverse complement strand
GGGACGGCGACGGAAGTATGCGGAATCAGTGGCTGAAGTGCGCGATGGCGTCGATCAAGAGATCGAAGGCCGGTTCGTCCTCAATCGTCCAGAGCACGTCGCAGTTCGGATCGAGCACTTCTTTCAGATCGCGCTGGTCGACCACTGTCATGCCGCGGGTGTGCGTACCGGTGAGCTCGACCGCTACGTGCGACGGACGAATGGTGAACAACTCGGGATGCGACAGGCACAGCACCGAACACGGGTCGTGCACGGCGCCACCGTCCATGTTGTTGTGACGCGACACGTACATGTTCATGAAGAACTGCATGAGGTCGCCGAGAACCGACGCCAACTGACCGGGAAGTGCACGCACTCGATCGATGCGCGCCTGCGTGGCTCGGAACTGATGGGTCAGATTCAGACCGGCCATGATGAGCGGCCCGCCGTAGTTGAACACCACGTCGGCCGCTTCGGGATCGACCCAGATGTTGAACTCGGCCGCCGACGTGCGGTTGCCGAACGTGCCGCCACCCATGAGCGAAATGCCGGCGATGCGGTCGCGTAGATCGGGCGCGAGTCGCAATGCCAGGGCGATGTTGGTGAGCGGTCCGGTGGGAACCAACCACACACCTTCGGTGGCGCGACAGGTGTCGATGATGAAGCCCACGGCGTCGTCACTGTCGACCGTCGACGTCGGCGCAGGAAGATCGGCCCCGTCGAGGCCGCTTTCACCGTGCACGTAGGCGGCGTACTGCGGTGGCGCCACCAGCGGACGCACGGCGCCCTTGTGCACTGGCACCGACAGCCCGAGCAGATCCTTCATCACCAACGCGTTGTACGTGGTCGACTCGATCGGCGCATTGCCCGACACCGACGTGATGCCGAGCAGATTCGTGTAGCGGGCTGCGGCCACGATCGCGATCGCGTCGTCGTGTCCGGGGTCGCAGTCGAGGATGATCGAGGGCGTGGGCATGACGAATGTCTACACCAGACGATGCGTCAGATGAGCAAGCTGCCGGCGTCGTCGAGGCGAACCGAACGTCCGACCCATTCGCCGTCGCACATCGCCGCGCACACCGACGCATCTTCCGAGTCACCCCACGCGCGCCCACCCGACGGAAGTCGACAGGCGGCGATGGCTCGTTCGGGATTTCCGTCGCGGTCGTGCATCACGGTGTACGCCTCGATGATGGCGTCACCGGCCGACTCGCCGATCGGAACCGGCTGACGTCGGGGCAGAGCGTCGATCTGCGCCTGCGGATACTCGTGTCGGAAACCGTGGGTTGACGGTTCGGCCGAATACACGCCGAACGCGTGCTTGGTGGCGTAGCCGCCGTTGCCCCACACGAGTGCCTTCTCCTTCGGACGTTCGCGCAACTCGCCGACCACGGTGGCGATCGCATGCATCACGTAGTTGTTCCATGGTCCGCCGGCGAACGGCAGTCCACCCGTACGCGTGAGCTGCTGTGTGATCGACAACCCGAGCGCACGCGCTCCCAACTGCACGGCCGACGGGAAACACGAATAGAGATCGATGATCTCGATGTCGTCGATCGACGTCTCGGCCAGATCGAGCACCATCTTGCCGCCGAGCTCGATGGCCGGCGTCTCGGTGAACTCCCAACGTTCCGACACATAGTTGTGTTCGTGGCAATCGGTGCCGGCGAGCGGGAACACCCAACGGTCACGTGAGATGCCAAGACGCTCAGCTGCCTCGACCGAACACATGATGACGGCCGCCGACTGGTCGACGTCGTTGTTCGAGTTCATGAGCTTCGGATACGGCAGACCGATCATGCGGTTGCGCGGTCCGACCGTACGGATCTCTTCAGGTGACAACGGCGTGCGCAACCAGGCGTGCGGATTGCCGGCCGCCACGTGCGAGAACCGCGACCACAACTCCGAGATGTGCACCATGTGCTCGTCGAGAGTGCGACCCGACGCGGCACGCAGAGCCGTCTCGAACATCGGATAGATCTGGATCGGCGCCCAGATCTTGCGCGAGAGCTCGATCTCGTGGTTCATCACGAGTTCTTCGCCGATCATGCGCTGCGGCTTCACGTCTTCGTCGACCACCGGCCACGGCAATTCGATACCGGCCGCGCGCACCCGCTTGCGCACGCGAAACGTCTCACCGCCGCACAGCACCACCACGTCGGCGGCTCCCGACTGGATCTCGAGGGCCGTGGTGTTCACGAGCGACTGCGGACTGTTGCCGCCGTTGGTGGTCATGGCGGTCTCGCGCGGCGAGATGCCGAGTTCGGCGGCGATGAAACGCGCCGGGTCGCGATAGCGCCACGACAAGAACTGCACGACGCGCAGAGAATCGACGGCGTCGAGTGACGACAATCCGGCGTCGCTCGCCGCCAATCGCACGGCGGTGGCGATGAAAGCCGCCGCAGTCGGCGACTCCAACGGGTCGTCGACTCGTTGCTGGTGTTGGCCGACGCCGATGATGACGGGCGTGCGCGGATCGAGGGGCATGAACGAAATGTACGCCCCAACCCACGACGGGCACGACCCGACCGCGACCTAGGATCGCCTCATGTCCGGTCCCAAGCGCATCGCCATCGGCTCCGACCACGCGGGTTACGAACTGAAGCAGCATCTCGTGACGTTCCTCACCGGCCTCGGGCACACGGTCGACGACCAGGGCACGCATTCCACCGAGAGTTGCGACTATCCGCCGATCTGCGCCGGAGTCGGTCGCACGGTTCGCGACGGCCAGGCCGATGTCGGCATCGTGCTCGGCGGCAGCGGCCAGGGCGAGCAGTTGGCCGCCAACAAGGTGCGCGGTGTGCGCGCCGCGCTGTGCAACTGCCTCTACACGGCGCGCATGGCCCGCGCCCACAACGATGCCAATGTGCTCTCGATGGGTGCACGAGTGGTGGGTGTCGGCCTCGCCGAAGAGATCGTCACCACGTTTCTGGCGACCGACTTCGAAGGTGGTCGTCACGCCCGACGGGTGTCACAGCTCACCGACCTCGAGAACGAGTTCTGAACCCGGCCCCGCCACGGAGCCCGTCGTAGCCTGAGAGGCACCATGCCGTTCCCTTCCGACACCGATCCCGATCTCGAAGTCGAGCGCCTCATCGCCGACGAGTACGCCCGCCAGACCACCGGTCTGCAGCTCATCGCCAGCGAGAACTTCACGTCGCCGGCCGTCATGCGCGCCACCGGCAGCGTTCTCACCAACAAGTACTCCGAGGGTTACCCGGGCAAGCGGTATTACGGCGGCAACAAGGTGGTCGACTCGATCGAGTCGCTCGCCATCGAACGCATCAAGGCGTTGTTCGGCGCCGATCACGCCAATGTGCAACCGCACTCGGGTGCCAACGCCAACATGTGCGCGTATCAGGCGCTCATCGATCAGGGCGACACCGTTCTCGGCCTCAGCCTCGACCACGGCGGCCACCTCACGCATGGTTCGCCGGTCAACGCGAGCGGCAAGCTCTACAACTTCATCCCCTACAAGGTGAAGCCGGGCGACGAGCGCATCGACATGGATCAGGTGCGCGATCTCGCCCACGAGCACAAGCCGCGCCTCATCGTCACCGGCACCACCAGCTATCCGCGCCGTATCGATCCGGAGCCCTTCAAGGTGATCGCCGACGAAGTGGGCGCCTACTTCCTCTACGACGCCGCGCACCTCGCCGGTCTCATCGCCGGCGGCGTGTACCCCAACCCGGTGCCGTACGCCGACGTCGTCACCTTCACCACGCACAAGACGCTGCGCGGTCCGCGCGGCGGATGCATCCTCTCCAAGGCCGAGCACGCGGCAGCCATCGACAAGTCGGTGTTCCCCGGTTGGCAGGGTGGTCCGCTCGAACACGCCATCGCCGGTAAGGCCATCGCCTTCCGCGAAGCGCAGAGCCCCCAGTTCCGCGAGTACGCGAAGCAGATCGTCGACAATGCCTCGGCCCTCGCCAACGCGCTGGCCGCCGAAGGCTTCCGCCTCGTCTCGGGTGGCACTGACTGCCACCTCATGGTGGTCGACCTGCGCCCGTTCGACGCCGAGCTCACCGGTAAGGAAGCCCAGCTCGTGCTCGACGAGGCCGGCATCACCCTCAACAAGAACACGGTGCCCGACGATCCGCGCAGCCCCTTCGTCACGAGTGGCGTGCGGGTGGGCACCCCGTCGGTCACCACCCAGGGCATGAAAGAGCCCGAGATGGCCGAGATTGCCCGCCTCATGGCCCGAGCCCTGCGGGGACGAGCCGATGCCGGCGAACTGGCCAAGGTCCGGGCCGAGGTGGCCGACCTGTGCGCCAAGTTCCCGGCCTACCCCAACGGCGTCTGACCCCTTCGGCGATCTGGGTGTAAAAAACGCCGGAATCCGACGACTTTTTCACCCAGAACACCAAGGAATTGGGGTGGGAGTAGGTTTTTGGGGTGCCTGACACCGCCGGATACGTGCTGATCGGCGCCGTCGCCGCGATCGTCACCTTCGTCAGCACTCCCGTCGTCATCCGACTGGCCAACCGTCTCGGCTGGATCGTGCAGCCCGACGAACGCCGCGTGCACACCCGCCCCACACCCGACGTCGGCGGCATCGCCATGTTCATCGGCTTCGTGGTCGCGCTCGGCCTCGCCTGGCAGATGGATCGCTTCTCGTTCGTGTTCGACAACAACTCCGAACCGCTCGGCGTTCTGCTCGCCGCCACCGTGATCTTTGCGACCGGTCTCTTCGACGACGTGCGCGAAATGTCGGGCCCGGGCAAGGTCACCGGCGGCGTGATCGCGGCGCTCGTGCTCGTGTGGTTCGGCGTCACGATGTTCTATTTCCGCGTGCCGTTCCTCGACGTGTTCGTGTTGTCGGACGACTGGATTCCGCTCGTCACCATCCTCTGGGTGCTCGGCATGACGCAGGCGATCAACCTGATCGACGGACTCGACGGACTCGCGGCCGGCATCGTGGCCATCGCTGCCGCTGCTTTCTTCCTCTACAGCCGACGTCTCGACGACCTCGATGCGCTCCTGCAGCCCAACATCGGCCCCCTCGTTGCGATCATTGCTGTAGGCGTATGCATCGGCTTCCTGCCGCACAACTTCAATCCGGCCAAGATCTTCATGGGCGACAGCGGTGCGCTCTTGCTCGGTCTGCTCATGGCGGTGTCGACCGGTGTGGTGGGAGGGCGCGCCGATCCCGACTCGTCGATCTACACACCCGGCCAGACGTTCTTCTTCCTCGCGCCGCTCTTCATTCCGCTCTTCATCCTCGGTGTGCCGATCCTCGACACGCTGTTCGCGATCTTGCGCCGCGCCGCGAAACGTCAAGGGGTGGCGACGGCCGACAAAGGCCATCTGCATCACCGCCTCATGAACCTCGGCCACGGTCAGCGACGCAGCGTGCTCATCATGTGGCTCTGGACGGCGATCCTGTCGGGCTTCGTTCTGTATCCGATCTTCACCAAGGCCCGCACGGCCCTCATCCCGATCGGCACGGCGGCCATCGCCCTCAGCCTCTTCACCGTCTTGCACCCCGAGGTTCGACGGAAGCGGAAGGACGCGGCAGGAGACCAGAGTCACGCCCCGGCCCCAGCAGAAGATGAGGCCGAGGGGTTGCCCGCCAGCACCCCGGCCGACTAGTTTGGGAAAAGTTTCACGAACTGGTCTCGAAAAGCCCCCTGACCAGCGGAAACGCACCCCCTCATGACCGACTCAACCGTGCCTGCCGCTCGCCGTGCGTCCAAGCCGTGGTCGCAGCGCGTCGTCACCCTCGTGGCCGGCAAGAACCCCCAGCGTACGAGGGGTAACGGCGCCGATGCCGGCCTCGGTCAGGGGATGGAGTTGGCCATCACTGTGGCCATCTTCCTCGGGATCGGCTGGGGAGTCGACACCTGGGTGGGCGCCTTCCCGGCCTTCACCATCGGTTTCACCGTCTTTGCCATGGCCGGCGCCTCGGCCCGCATGTGGTTCGACTACGACGCCCGCATGAAGCGCCTCGAAGCCGAGCGAGCCGCCACCAAAACGGCCCATCAGACCGCGAATCCCCAGCAAGCCGACGAAAAAGGCCAGCTGTGATGACTTCGGAGTCGACGCCGATGACCCAGCGTCTCGAGGGTGAAGCCCCCGAGGTCACGGTCTCGCTCGACATCGTGAAAAAGGGTCTCTACGCCGCTCCGGTGATCGTGGCGGTGTGCGCCGTGTTCGCCGGTCTCGACGGCGCCTTCTCGGCCCTCTACGGCGTGGGTCTCGTCCTCGTGAACTTCGCCTTTTCGGCCGCCCTCGTCGCTGGCACCGCCCGCATCTCGCTCGGTCTCATGATGGGCGCCGTCATGTTCGGCTACATCGGTCGGCTCGGCCTCATTTTCCTGGCTGTGATTCTCGTCCGGGATGCCTCTTGGATTTCACTCACCGCCCTCGGATTGACCATCATCGTGACGCACCTCGGACTTCTGGTCTGGGAGATGC
>CAZTPF010000048.1:5480-10317 GCA_964614655.1 uncultured Bifidobacterium sp. | reverse complement strand
TCCCGAGATCGACCACTACTCGGGGCGAGAACGCTCGCGCCGCCGTGATCGCATGCTCGGCCATCAACTCGGTCTCGGGACGAGGAATCAACACACGGCGATCGACCATCAGATCGAGAGTCCGGAACGACCACCGCCCCATCACGTACGCAAGCGGCTCACCCGATCGGTAGCGCCCCACCATGCGATCGAGTTGGGCGACCATGCGCTCGGTCGGCATCTCGTCGAGTGCGGCGGTGAACTCGTCACCGTCTAATCCACACGCCGTCTCACACAACCAGCGGGCGGGACCGCGCTCCCCCAGCACGTCGATCGTCTGCTGCCAGAGCTCGCGCCAGGTGGACGTCATGCGTCGAGATCGGAGAGTTGACGGGCTCGCTCATCGTTGGCCAGCGCGTCGATCGTGCCGTCGAGATCGCCGGCCAACACGTCGGACAGGCTGTAGATCGTGAAGCCGATGCGATGATCGGTGAGGCGGTTTTCCTTGAAGTTGTAGGTGCGGATCTTCTCGCCGCGTCCGCCTCCGCCCACCTGCGAGCGACGAACTGCCGACATCTTGGCGTCGGCTTCCTCCTGCGCCTGTTGCAGTAGGCGCGACCGCAGCACCGTCATCGCTCGAGCCCGGTTCTGGATCTGACTGCGCTCGTCCTGCATCGACACCACGATCCCGGTTGGAATGTGTGTGATGCGCACTGCCGAGTCGGTGGTGTTGACGCTCTGGCCGCCAGCACCGCTCGAACGGAACACGTCGATCTGCAGATCCTTGTCGTCGATCTGCACATCGACTTCCTCCGCTTCGGGCAACACCATCACCGTGGCCGACGAGGTGTGAATACGTCCCTGGCTCTCGGTCACCGGCACGCGCTGAACGCGGTGCGGTCCGCCCTCGTACTTGAGGCGCGACCAGGCGTCGTCACCACGTACCACGAACGTGGCCTGATTGACCCCGCCCAGGTCGCTCGGATCAAAGGCGATCGTCTCGGTCTTCCAACCCTTGCGCGCCGCATAAGCGATGTACATGTCGTAGAGATCGCGGGCGAACAGGTTGGCTTCTTCGCCGCCTTCGGCGCCGCGAATCTCGATGATCACCGGGCGACCGTCGTTCGGATCCTTGGGAAGCAGAAGGACGCGTAGTTCCTCTTCGAGTTGCTCGACCTCGGCATCGGCCTCGTCGCGTTCGGTGCGCAGAAGTTCGCGTTCGGTGGCATCGTCGGTGATCTCGAGGAGATCGCGCGCTGCAACCGCATCGCTACGGCGAGATTCGATCCGCCGGATGCACGTCACCACCGGAGTGAGTTCCTTGTAGCGGCGCGAGACATCACGCAGACGCTTCTGATCACCGAGCACGTCGGGGTCGCTCAGCAACGACTCGACCGTCACGTACTCGTCGAGGAGCGCGTTCCAGCGATCGGAGGTGTCGTGAGCGGCCATGGCGGTGTCAGGTTACGGAAGGCTGACGCCGAGGATGCGAGCCGGCCGATGCAGCATGTCGGCCAGCCGCTTGGTCACCGGCGACGCATCGCGCTCGGGGACGACGATCACGAGGTCGTGATCGTCACCGACGGAAGCTCGGGCGTCGGCGGCGAAGGGCACCACATCGAGATCGATTCCCGTGGAAAACACGGCGACCGTGGGCGTTCCGTCAGCGGCTTCTCCGACACCCACACACGGAATCGAGTCCTTCAGGTTGGGCCGGGGCACCGGGGGCGGCGCGGTGGTGAGCGCCCGCAATCCGGCGATCGACGGATCGGTGACGACCCGGTCGCGCAGGGCGCGTTCGGCTCCGAGTCGATTGAGCGGATGTGGATCGGCGCCCGGAGTGCGGTGCGCGTCGACGATTCGCACGATGCGGGTGAGCGACTCGGCGGTCGGCGTGTCACCGTGGATCATCCCGAAGGCCTCGCGATCGTGCGCTCCCACGCCCACCTCGAGGCGATGTACACCGGTGTGCGGATCGGTGACTGCACGACACACTTCGAGGCCTCGCACTTCACCGGCCAACACACCGTGTTCGATGCTGACCGTGGCACCCGATTCGACGATGAGCGATTCGAATTGACGATGCTCGACCGGCACATCGACCGCCACCGGATGCGGTTCGGCCACGGCTGGCAACAGCGAACGATCGTCGCGATGCCACACCTGGATGTCGAGATCGAAGGCCTCGGCACGACGAGCCAAGAGCCCGGTCGCTTCCGATGCGATCACATGAAGGGTGCGCAACTGGTGACGACTGGCCCACGCAAGTGCTGCACCGAGTCCGCGCTCGGGTTGTTCGTCGACCAACACGAAGGCCGCATCGCCGGCGACTCCGGCCGCACCGCGCGACAAGCCGGTGGCAGCGGTGAACGATTCGACACCGAACTGCTCGCGCACGAGCGCTTGCAAGGTGAGGGCGAGAAGGCGAGAACGGCGATCGGGATCGTCAGCGAGTCCGGTCACGGCTGATCAGATACTGGCGGCAGAATCCCGCGAAACACGAGACGATTTTGCCGCCAGAACCAACAAGGGGTCAGGACTTCTTTTTGGCGGAGCGGTCGCCGTAGCGCTTGTTGAAGCGCTCGACGCGTCCACCGGTGTCGACGAGCTTCTGCTTGCCGGTGAAGAACGGGTGGCACTCGTTGCAGAGTTCGAGGCTGAGCTCGCCCGGGTTGGACGAACGGGTCTCGAAGGTGTTGCCGCAGGTGCAACGCACGCTCACGACGTCGTAAGTGGGGTGAATGTCAGCCTTCATGGTGTCGTCCTTCTCTCGCCCGGGGGCCGGGAAAGTGTATCGGGGGCCCGCCGGGACCCCCACCGGTCACATCATCGGGGTCTTGGCGATCTCGGCCAGGAACTCGTCGTTGTTCTTGAACTGCTTCAGGCGGTCCATCAGGAGTTCGAGGCCCGGGGCCGGGTTGCCATCGGACGCCAGACCCGACAGGACTCGGCGCAGACGCCACACCATCTGGAGCTGCTTGCGGTCGAACAGCAGCTCTTCGTGCCGGGTGCTCGACTGGTCGACGTCGATGGCCGGGTAGATCCGCTTCTCGGCCAGACGGCGGTCGAGGCGGAGCTCCATGTTGCCGGTTCCCTTGAACTCCTCGAAGATCGCCTCGTCCATGCGGCTGTTCGTCTCGACGAGCGCCGTGGCGAGGATCGTGAGCGAGCCACCCTCTTCGGTGTTACGGGCCGAACCGAAGAACTTCTTCGGCGGATACAAGGCACCGGCGTCGATACCACCCGACAGGATGCGTCCGCTCGCCGGGGCGGCGAGGTTGTACGCACGGCTGAGACGCGTGATGCCGTCGAGAATCACGACCACGTCCTTGCCGACTTCGACACGACGCTTCGCCTTCTCGATCGCGAGTTCGGCGACGTGCGTGTGCTCGTCGGACGGACGGTCGAACGTGGACGAGATCACTTCGCCGCGCACCGTGCGCTTCATGTCGGTCACTTCTTCGGGACGCTCGTCGATGAGCAGCACGATGAGTTCGACTTCGGGATTGTTGCGCTCGATCGCCGTGGCGATCGTCTTCATGATCGTGGTCTTACCGGCCTTGGGCGGCGACACGATGATGCCTCGCTGGCCCTTTCCGATGGGCGACACCAAGTCGATGATGCGCGCCGTCATGTCGCCCGGGTCGAGCGGATTCTCGAGCTTCAGCTTCTCGTCGGGGAAGAGAGCGGTGAGATCTTCGAAACGGGGACGGCCCTTGGCCTTCTCGGGATCGCCGCCGTTCACGGTCTTGATCTCGATGAGCGCCGGGTTCTTCTCGTTGCGACCGGCCGAACGCGACACACCGGTCACGTGATCGCCCTTGCGCAGGCCGTACTGGCGAGTCTGCTTCACCGACACGTAGGCGTCGTCGCGACTCGGCAGATAACCCTTCACACGCAAGAAGCCGTAGCCCTCGTCGCGCAGGTCGAGGTAACCCTCGACGTCGACGTTCACCGGCTCGTAGGAACCGCCTTCGCCCGGTTCGCGCTGCAAGTAGTCGCGATCGTCGCCCTGCGGGCCTTCGTCGCGCGGGCCCTTGCCACGACGGCGACGACGACGATTGCGTCCCTCACCCTCGAAGCGATCGTTGTTGCGATCGTTGCGATCGAAATTGCGCTGACGGTCGCCGTTGTTGCGATCGTTCTGCTGGCGTGGACCACGATCACCCTGCTGGCCGCGATCACCGCGATCACCTCGATCGTTGCGCTGGCCACGGTCGCCGGACGGTGCACCCTCGGCACCTACTGCTTCGGTCGTGGTGGAGATGCCCTGCCGCACGAGTTCGGCTTCCCATTCGGCGAGCGGTTCGCCGTCGGCACCGAGCACCACGTCGGAACCACCCGAAGCCGTCGGCTTCGAGTCGGACGTGCCGTCGGCCGGCGGCGGGGGCACCACGGCCTTGGCGTTCTTCGGCGGACGACCCGGGCCACGCTTGGCCGGGGCCTCCGGAGCCTCGACCGGCCCACCAGACGGGCCCACGGTGTCGAGGATCTTCTTGATGATGTCGTCTTTCTTGGAGCGGGCGACCGACTTCAAACCGAGGGCCGTCGCAATGGCGACGAGCTGTTCTTTGTCCTTCGATTCGAGCACGGACTGCTCGAGGGCATCTGATGCCACGGGAACCTCTTTCAGGAGGGGAATGAGACTTGCGTGTGGAACACGACTTTCGTGCTGAACACGTACACCGACGTTCCCCGTGCCGGTGAAGACATCTCGGTCGATCAGAGCGACTCGAGGCGGTTCGGGAATCCGAACGAAAACGACCCTAGCCCCCGACCCCCGGCTCCACAACGCATACCCCACGAAAGACCCGGGGTATCCGGACGAACGTCCTGGTCAGCCGATCTGCGCGAGGGT
>CAZTPF010000048.1:3112-5380 GCA_964614655.1 uncultured Bifidobacterium sp. | reverse complement strand
GGCGTTGTGCGCTCGGGACGGTCGAACAGGTCGGCCAGATGCTCGGGCAGGGCCGGGCGTCGGCCGGTGGCTCGTTCGACGGCGTCGGGGAACTTGGCCGGATGCGCCGTGGCCAAGGTGACCACCGGCGACGAGTGCGGCGCGCACTGGCGGGCCGCCGACACCCCCACGGCGGTGTGCGGGTCGATCTGCATGCCGGTGGTGCGATACACATCGGCCATGGTTGCCACGGTGGCGTCGTCGTCGCATCGCGCGGCACGGAACACCGGCTCGATCCAGCGTGCGTACTGATCGGGTTCGACGTCCATACGTCCGGATGATCGGAATCGATTCATCTGCTCGGCCGTGGCCCCGCCGTCGCGATCGTTCAGTTCGAACAAGAGACGCTCGAAGTTCGACGACACCTGGATGTCCATCGACGGGCTCAACGTGGGAACGACACCCGACGCCACCATGGCGTGGGAGTCGAAGAACCGCGTGAGGATGTCGTTGGTGTTGGAACCCACGATCAACTCGTCGACCGATGCCCCCATCTCGCGAGCGATCCAGCCGGCCAACACGTTGCCGAAGTTGCCGGTGGGCACGCTGAACGTGACCGGTTGTCCGCCGAGCGCGTCGACGGCCGCCACGTAATAGACGATCTGGGCCATGACGCGCGCCCAGTTGATGCTGTTGACCGCCGACAAGTTCATCTCGTTGCGGAAGGCCGCATCGTTGAACATGGCCTTCACGAGGTCTTGACAATCATCGAAGGTACCGGAGACGGCGACGGTGTGAACGTTGGGCGCATCGACCGTGGTCATCTGCTTGCGCTGCACGTCGCTCACCCGACCCTCGGGATAGAGGATGACGATGTCGACGTTCTGGCACGCCTTCACACCGTCGATGGCTGCCGAACCGGTGTCGCCACTGGTGGCACCCACGATCATGATCCGCTCGCCGCGTTTGGCGAGCACGTGATCGAACATGCGACCGACCAACTGCAACGCCACGTCCTTGAAGGCAAGGGTTGGTCCGTGGAACAACTCCATGAGCCATTCGTCGGTGTCGATCTGCACGAGCGGAACCGTGGCCGGATGCCGGAACGTGGCATAAGCGTCGACGCACATGCGATACAGATCGTCGGACGCGATCTCGCCGGCCACGAAGGGCGACATGACCGCATGAGCCAGATCGGCGTAGCGACCGTTCGGCAGATCGGGCAACGACGGATACTCGGTGGGAACGTACAACCCGCCGTCGGTGGCGAGGCCGGCCAGAAGCACGTCGGCGAACCCGAGTTCGGGCGCACTCCCCCGCGTCGACACGTACTTCATGCGATCAGGATCCGATCACGCGCAAGATCGTGCCGACCTGCTGCACGGCGTCGAGATCGCGCAGCTCACGCACTGTTGCCTGCACGTCAGACTCCTTGGCAAGGTGGGTGATGAACACGAGACGCGCATCGTTGCCGATGCCCTCCTGCTCGGCGGCGCGGATACTCACACCATGGCGGGCGAACGTGCCGGTGACGGCATGGAGCACACCGGGCTTGTCGGCTACTTCGAGCGACAGCAGATACTCGGAGCTGGTCTCGTCGATCGGGAGCATCTTGGCCTTGCCGAACGAGCCGATCGTGCCGTGCGAACCCTTCGAGAGGTTGACCGCCGCATCGATCACGTCGCCGAGCACTGCACTCGCCGTGGGGAAGCCACCCGCACCGCGGCCGTAGAACATGAGCGAACCCACGGCACCGCCCTCGACGAACACGGCGTTGAAACTGTCGCGCACACTGGCCAGCGGATGATCGAGCGGAACCATGGCCGGATGCACACGCACGGCGACGCTTCCGGTGCTGGCGTCGCGCTCGGCGATACCGAGCAGCTTGACCACGTATCCGAGTCGACGCGCCACGGCAATATCGGCAGCCGAGATACGGCTGATGCCTTCGTGATACACGTCGCCGGCCACGACCTTGGCGCCGAAGGCGATCGACGCGATGATCGCCGCCTTCGCGCCGGCGTCGAAACCTTCGACATCGGCCGTTGGATCGCGTTCGGCATAACCGAGACGCTGTGCTTCGGAGAGCGCCGCACCGTAATCGGCACCTTCCTCGGTCATCTTGGTGAGGATGAAGTTGGTGGTGCCGTTGATGATGCCCATCACCCGGCTGATCGGCTCACCGCGCAGACTCTCGCGCAGCACGCGGATGACCGGAATGCCTCCGGCGACGGCGGCTTCGAACAAGAGGTCGACACCGCACTCGTCGGCCTTGCCGAAGAGTTCGGT
>CAZTPF010000048.1:0-3012 GCA_964614655.1 uncultured Bifidobacterium sp. | reverse complement strand
TACGGCAGATCGAGGCGGACCAGGTCGTCCATTGTTTCGCGGCGAACCACGAGCCGGGCACGTCCGTCGGCCACGAAGACCACCGCCGGACGCGGAACCTTGTTGTAGTTGCTCGCCATCGAATGTCCGTAGGCACCGGTGACGGGAGTGGCCACCAAGTCGCCGACCTTCACACCGGCCGGTAGGGCCGCGTCGAAGATGAGGACGTCACCGCTCTCGCAGTGCTTGCCCACCAGCCGAGCCTGGTCGGGACGCTCGGCCGCCACATCGCTCACGCGGAACGCTTCATAACCACTGCTGTAGAGGACCGGACGCGGGTTGTCGCTCATGCCGCCGTCGACGGCGACGTACCGACGAATGCCGGGGATGTCCTTCACCGTGCCCACCCGGTAGACGGTGATCGCCGACGACGCGACGATCGAGCGACCCGGCTCGACCATGATCTTCGACTTCAATCCGAGTGAGGAACAGGCGTCGAGGAGCACGTTGCCCCACGACGCAATCGTGGGTGCCTCTTCGTCGAGTGTGTAGGCCACACCGAGGCCACCGCCCAACGTGAGTTCGGGAAGGTCGTAGGGCTGAGCGAAGCGAGCCATCACCTCGGCCGCCTTGGCGAAACTGTCGACGGCGAACACGTTCGATCCGATGTGACAGTGGAAGCCCACCAACTCACCGCAGCCGGTTTCGCTCACACGTTCGACGGCGCGGGCCGCATCACCGTTGCCGAGATTGAAGCCGAACTTCGAGTCGTCCTGACCGGTGGCGATGTATTCGTGCGTGTGCGCCTGCACACCAGGGGTCACGCGAATCTGCACACGCGGAACCGGAAGACCGCGCCGACGCAACTCGGCGAGTCGATCGATCTCGTCGAAACTGTCGATCACGACATGGCGCACACCTGAACGCGACCCGCCTTCGGCGGTGAGCGCCATCTCGAGTTCGTCGAGGCTCTTGTTGTTGCCGTGGAACACGAGGCGATCGCCCGGAACACCGGCGTGCCGCGCCACGTACATCTCGCCCCCGGTGGCCACGTCGAGGAGGAGACCTTCGTCGTGCACCAGCTTGGCCATGGCCGTGCACAGGAACGCCTTCGACGCATAGATCACCTGATCGGGTCCGAAAGCGTTCACAGCTTCTCGGCAACGCGAGCGGATGTGGTTCTCGTCGTACACGAAGAGAGGTGTGCCGAATTCGTCGGCCAGGTCGGTGACCCGGCACGACGCGATCGACAGTGAGCCGTCGGTCTCGACCGCGGCACCGTCGGGCAACAAGCGCATGGGAACAGCGGGAGTTGTCACGGGAACGTCCTCACATCTGCTCCGGGGCATCGATACCGAGCAAGCCCAGACCGGCGGCCATCACACGAGCGGTCACGTCGCACATCACGAGCCGCGACGTGCGTGTGGGTTCGTCGGCTTTCAGCACCGGACAGTGTTCGTAGAACGAGGTGAACGATGTGGCGAGATCGTACAAGTAGGTGCACAGACGGTGCGGGCTGTACTTCTCGAGCGTGTCGGCGACGGCCGAGTCGAAACCGAGGACTGCCAGGGCGAGAGCGCGTTCTTGCGGTTCGACGATCGAAGGTTCGCGATTTCGCAACGATTCGCGATCGATACCGGCGCGACGGAAAATGGAGCAGATTCGAGCGTGCGCGTACTGCAGATAGGGCGCGGTGTTGCCGTCGAACGACAACATGCGATCCCAGTCGAACACGTAGTCGCGCACACGATCGGTCGACAGGTCGGCGTACTTCACCGCGCCGATACCCACCTGACGGGCGATCGCCAGTCGATCTTCCACGGCAAGATCGGGATTCTTTTCGGCCACCGACGCTTCGGCGCGAACGAGAGCTTCGTCGAGCAGGTCGACGAATTTCAACGGCTCGCCACTGCGACTCTTCAGCATCTTGCGATCGGAACCCAGCACACTGCCGAACGCGACATGTACGGCCTCGGCCGGTTCGGCGAGCCAGCCCGCCATGCGTGCCACGTCGAACACCATCGACAGATGCTGAGCCTGCGGTGCGCCGACGACGTACAGCAGTAGATCGGCGTTCAGACGTTCGATGCGATCGATCACACACGCCAAGTCGCTGGTGGCGTAGTTGAAGCCGCCCGTTCCCTTCTGCACGATGAGCGGAAGCGGATCACCGTCGCGGTTGGTGTAGCCGGGCGGGAACACCACGTCGGCGCCATCGGACTGCTGCAAGAGACCGAGTGCATCGAGCCGGGTGATCACCTGAGGCAACAGATCGTTGTACGCGCTCTCACCCATGAGGTCGTCGTCGGTGAGCAACACACCGAGTCGGTCGTACACGGCGTTGAAGTGCTTGGTGGAGAGTCCGACCAAGAGCTTCCAGAGGCGAAGGGTTTCGGCGTCACCCCCCTGCAGCAGCACCACACGAGCACGCGAGCGCTCCTTGAACGTGTCGTCGGCGTCGAACTTGGCCCGCGCCTGTTTGTAGAAACCGTCGAGGTCGCCGAGCGACAGATGATCGGCGGCCTCGGTCTCGCCCAGGTCGAGCAGATGCTCGATGAGCATGCCGAACGGTGTCCCCCAGTCGCCGATGTGGTTCTCGCGAATGACCTCGTGGCCGACGAATTCGAGCATGCGCACCAACGAGTCACCGATGACGGTGGTGCGCAGGTGGCCGACGTGCATCTCTTTCGCGACGTTGGGCGCCGAATAGTCGACCACGACACGACGGGTGGGACTGGCCGACCGCACACCGAGGCGTTCGTCGGCCGACACTGCGGCGATCTCGTCGGCGAGGAAGTCGTCGTTCACGACGATGTTCAGGAATCCAGGACCGGCCACTTCGAGAGACGCGCGCAGATCGGGCAGTTTCAGGGCTTCGGCGAGAACGGCTTCGGCCACCTCACGGGGCGGACGACCCAACTCTTTGGCCAGGGCCAGCGCGCCATTGGCCTGGGCGTCAGCCCGATCGGACGGGCGGACGACCGGATCGACACCTGTTCGACCCGCCACGGCGTCGAACGCCGGCTGCAGACG
>CAZTPF010000047.1:0-11606 GCA_964614655.1 uncultured Bifidobacterium sp. | reverse complement strand
CCGGGACGATGCAACGTCTCGCCGTCGGAACCCAGCACGACGAGCGTCTCGTCGACCGTGCCGTGATAGCACCAGTCGATCACGGCGATCTTCGGCCGGCCGGTGATCGCACGAGCCAGTCGTAGAACGAAGCGGTTGGCATCGGTGGCCGTCATGGCGATCTGCCATTTGTCGAGACCGAAGCGTCGTCGCAATTCGTCGGCCACCCATACCGCGTCTTCGCTCGGCAACATCGTGGTGATGCCGAGGCGGGCGCGCTCGGCGAGAGCTGCAGTCACCGCAGGTAGAGCGTGGCCGGCCATGGCGCCGGTGTCTCCCATGCAGAAGTCGACGTACTCGTGGCCGTCGACGTCGACGAAGCGGGCACCCGAGGCGTGGTCGACGAACACCGGGAATCCGCCGGGCCAGCGCGTCATCCATGGCATGGGAACACCGGCGACCAGATGTCGACGGGCACTGCCGGCGATCTCGGCCGAACGCGGATGGGTACGAGCGAAGAGTTCGAACTCTTCTCGGTGACGAGTCGCGAGACGTTCGCGATCCATGTGATCTCCTCGGATCAGGTGGGGTCGAAGGCGAGCGGCAGCTTCTCGGGGCCGAAGATCGCCACCGTCGACGGTTTCCAGGTGACGGCACCATCGATCTTCATGTTCGGCATACGGCGGGCGAGGATGGGCAACGCCTCTTGCTGTTCGGCTCGCGCGAGGGCGGCGCCCAGGCAGTAGTGAATACCCGACCCGAAGGTCATGTGCGGCTGGCCCGACGGTTCACGGCGGATGTCGAAGTCGCCCGGGGTGCTGAACACCGACTCGTCGCGATTGGCCATGGCGAGGGCCGGCGCTATGAATGTCCCCTTCGGAAAGAAAATGTCCTTGTACTCGATGTCGACACTGGCGAAACGCCCGGTGCTGCGAACGGCGCCCGAGAACCGCATGGTCTCCTCGACGGCACGCTGTGCGAGTTCGGGCTGTTCGGCAAGGAGCTTCCACTGCTCGGGATGATCGGCGAGCAGAGCGACCGAGCAGCCGAGCTGATTGCGGGTGGTGTCGGTTCCGCCGACGATGACCGCCTCGACCATCATCACGAGTTCCTCCTCCGACAACTTGTCACCGGCCTCCTCGGCGGCGATGAGTGACGTGATGAGGTCGTCGGCCGGGCTGCGTCGCCGGTCGGCGATCAGGCCGCGCGTGTACTCCTCGAGTTCGTCCTGGGCCTTGATGATGAGGTCGATCTCGTCGGCCGCCGTCGCGTTGAAGATGCGCAACACGTCCTCGGCCCACCGGCTGAACAGTTGCCAGTCCTGGCGTGGCGCCCCGAGCAGTTCGCAGATGATCGGAATGGGGTAGTGCTCGAGCACGTCGACGGTGAGATCGCAGCGACCGTTCGCCGTGTGCGGATCGAGCAATTCGTTCAGGACTTCGCGCATGAAGGGTCGCAGGGCGTCGGCCGAACGAGGGGTGAACGACGAGGCGACGAGGCGGCGCAGGCGAGTGTGGGTGTCGCCCTCGGCCGACAGGATCGACTGCCGGTCGCGGTTCTGCAGACGGGGGTCGGACACGGCGCGTAGTTCGGCCACGATGCTCGCCGCGTTGTGCCAGCGCTTGTCGCGCAGAATGGCCACACAGTCCTCGTAGGTGAACACGATGTATCCGAAGGGCCCACGGGCGATCCACGATTCGGATGCGATCGACTCGAGTTGGCGACGCTGCTCGTCGGCGTCGGCGAAGCCGAAGTCGACGGTGGGCAGATCGAGAGTGTCGGCAGGGGTGGCCATGCAGTGAACCTAGCCGTCGGTGCTGTGCCCTGGCCGTGCCGATCTAGTCTCTCGGCATGAAGACCTACCGGAATTTCGTCAACGGTCAGTACACCGACGCCGCCGACGGGCGCACCATCCCGGTCGTGAACCCGGCCACCGGTGAGCAGTACGCCACTGCTCCCTTGTCGGGTGCAGCCGACATCGACGCGGCCATGAAGGCGGCGTCCGATGCCTTCGAGACGTGGCGCGACATGCCACCGAAGGATCGTTCGCTCGCTTTGTTCCGAATCGCCGACGAGATCGAACGTCGTGGCGAAGAGTTCATCGCCCTCGAGTCCGAGAACTGCGGCAAACCGATCGAGATCACCCGGTCGGAGGAAATCCCACCGATGGTCGACCACGTGCGTTTCTTCGCAACTGCCGCCCGACATCTCGAAGGCAAGAGCGCCGGTGAGTACGTCCCCAACATGACGAGTTACATCCGGCGCGAACCAGTCGGCGTGTGCGCGCAGGTCGCTCCGTGGAACTACCCGATGATGATGGCGGTCTGGAAGTTCGCGCCAGCTGTCGCCGCCGGTAACACCGTCGTGCTGAAGCCGAGCGACACCACACCGGTCACCACGACGCTGCTGGCCGAGATCTGCGCCGAGTTCCTCCCGCCGGGTGTGGTCAACGTGGTGTGCGGAGATCGCGACACCGGGCGCGCCATGGTCAACCACGACACGCCGGCACTCGTGAGCGTCACCGGTTCGGTGCGCGCCGGCATGGAAGTCGCCGAGGCGGCCTCGAAGTCGTTGAAGCGAGTGCACCTCGAACTCGGCGGCAAAGCGCCGGTCATCGTGTTCGACGACGCCGACATCGCGGCCGCGGCCGAAGGCATCGCCATCGCCGGCTACTTCAACGCCGGCCAGGACTGCACCGCCGCCACACGGGTGTTGTGCGCTCCGGGTGTCTACCGCGACTTCGTCGACGCCCTCACCGAACAGGCCAAGGGCACCGGCTGTGGAGCCCCCGACGACGACGTTCTGTTCGGGCCGGTCAACAACTCCAATCAGTTGGCTCGCGTGTCGGGGTTCTTCGATCGCCTGCCGTCGCATGCCAACGTCACCACGGGTGGCCAGCGGCAGGGTACGCAGGGCTACTTCTTCCCGCCGACGGTCGTGTGCGACCTGAAGCAGACCGACGAGATGATCCAGACCGAGATCTTCGGCCCGGTGATCACCGTCCAGACCTTCGCCGACGAGGACGAGGCCGTCCGCCTCGCCAACGGGGTCGACTACGGGCTGGCGTCGAGCGTCTGGACGAAGGACTTCGGCCGGGCCATGCGGGTCACCCGCCGACTCGACTTCGGATGCGTCTGGATCAACACCCACATTCCGATGGTCGCCGAGATGCCCCACGGCGGCTTCAAGAAGTCGGGCTACGGCAAGGACCTGTCGGCCTACGCACTCGACGACTACACCCGCATCAAGCACGTGATGGCCAACCTCGACAGCTGAGTCGGTCGTCCGTGTGACCGGTCGAGTCGGGGTGTAGTTTTCGAGTCGTCGGGTCAACGGTCGACTCTGGAGAGGGGGAGCGGCGGGTCGTGAGCGATCAGGTCATCGAACTGCAGGGTGTGAGCAAGTCGTTCGGCGACTTCCAGGCCGTGAAGTCGGCCGACTTCTCCATTCGTCGCGGCGAGTTCTTCGCCATGCTCGGTCCGTCGGGCTGTGGCAAGACCACCACGCTCAAGATGATCGCCGGCTTCGAACAGCCGACGCAGGGTCAGATCGTTCTCGAAGGCACCGACGTCTCGGTGGTCCCTCCGCACAAGCGAAACGTCAACACGGTGTTCCAGCAGTACGCGCTCTTTCCGCATATGAGTGTCGCCGACAACGTGGCCTTCGGATTGCGCGCGAAGAAGGTTCCTGAATCCGAGATCACGACGCGAGTCGGTGACATGCTCGACGTGGTGCGACTCGGAGAGTTCGCGCGCCGTCGCCCGGCCCAATTGTCGGGTGGGCAGCAGCAGCGGGTGGCGCTGGCCCGCGCGCTCGTCAACATGCCGAGTGCACTCCTGCTCGACGAGCCGCTCGCCGCCCTCGACCTGAAATTGCGCGAAGCCATGCAGATCGAGTTGAAGCGCATCCAGCGCGAGGTCGGCATCACGTTCGTCTTCGTGACCCACGATCAAGGGGAAGCGCTCACGATGTCCGATCGCATCGCCGTGATGAACGAGGGCGTCGTCGAACAGATCGGCACCCCCGAGGAGATCTACAACCGTCCCGAAAGCCTGTTCGTGGCCGGCTTCATCGGTTCGGCCAATCTTCTGCCCGGCCACGTGCGAGACACCACGGCCAACGGCTGTGTGGTCGAACTGCTCACCGGCCAGAAGGTGGCGGCCACCGGACGGCATGCAGTGGGCGACAAGGTGTCGGTGATGTTGCGACCCGAGCGACTGCACCCGGTCGCCGAGCGACCGGCCGAGGGGTTCGGGCTCCACGGCACGGTCACGAGCGTGATCTTCCAGGGCGCCTGGCTCCGGGTGGTGATCGAACTGCCCGACGGGACCGAACTGTCGGCCGAGGCCGATGCCGACAGCGACCTGCCGTCGCTGCGGCCGGGCCACGAGCACTGGGTGGGTTGGTCCAACACGGCGGCCTATGCGTTGGCCGGGTGGCCCGACCGGGCCGGAGCCACCGGTCTCGACGTCGATCACGTGGAGGCCGGTCTGTGACGGGTCCGAGAAGTTGCACGAGTTTGAGTAGGGTGACCATGCTCAGCCGTCGTTCGACGAAGAGTTCACTGCACAAGGGAGGACACAGATGAACGCACCGAAGCGAGGATTTTCGCGTCGTGAATTGTTGATTCGCTCCGGCGTCGTCGGCGCCGCGGGCTTGTCGTTGCCGGCCATCTTGGCCGCGTGCGGCGGCGACGATGGTGGCAGCGGCGGAGCCGACGAGTTGTTCGTCGAGAACTGGCCGTATTACATCGACCCCACTGAAGACGGCGCGACCGGCACCATCGATCGTTTCGTGGCCGCCAGCGGTGTCAAGACCACCTACTCCGAGGCCTACAACGACAACCTCGAGTACTTCGCCAAGATCCAGCCTCTTCTCGGCACCGGCAAGACCATCGACCCCGACATCATCATGCCGACGCAGTGGATGGCCGGTCGTCTGCGCAAGCTCGGCTGGCTCGAGAAGCTCCCGGTCGACAAGGTGCCCAACGCCAAGAACTTGGAAGACGCCTTCAAGAACCCGCCGAGCGATCCGACCGGCGAGTTCAGCTTGCCGTGGCAGGCCGGTACCGCGGGTATCGCCTACAACATCGACGTCACCGGACGCGAGCTCAACAGCGTCGCCGATCTGTTCGATCCGGCGTTCAAGGGCAAGATCGGCATGCTCACCGAAATGCGCGACACGATCGGTCTGTTGCTCCTCGGTCTCGGCATCAACCCGTCCACCGTGTCGTCGTTCAACGATGCCGCACCGGCGTTCGAGCAGCTCGAGAAGGCCAAGGCCGACGGTCAGATCCGTGCCTTCACCGGTAACGACTACATGGACGATCTCTCGCTCGGCAACTTTGCCGCCTGCGTGGGTTGGTCCGGCGACATTCTGCAGCTCCAGGCCGACAACCCGAGCGCTCGGTTCGTGATTCCCGAAGAGGGCGGAACCCTCTGGTGGGACACCATGGTCGTGCCGAAGGGTGCCAAGAACACGGCGGCCGCCGCCAAGTTCATGGACTTCGTGTACGACCCGGTTCAGGCCGCTCAGATCACGGCGTGGGTGCAGTACATGTCGCCGGTCAAGGGTGTGCGCGAAGAACTCGCCAAGATCGACCCCGAACTGGCCGACGATCCGCTGCTCTTCCCCGACGACGCCACTCGGGCTCGCCTCTACGCCTTCGCCGATCTGAGCGACGACGTCGAAGCCGAGTTCGAAGAGGCCTTCTCGGCCATCACCGGGGCCTAGTCCTCGTGGCCGCTCCGGTCGTGTCGAGGGTGAGGAATCTCACCGGATCCTCGAGCGAGCGGATCGGCCTCACGGGCCTCGTCCTCGTCGGCGTCGCCCTTCTCGCTGTCGGTGCGCGATGGGTCTCCGGGCCCATCGCGCTCGTCGTTCTGGTGCTCGCCGCGCTCATCGTGGTCGGGTTCATCACCCTGGCCGTCCTCGGCAGTCCCGAGACCAAACGCGCGCTGTCGCCCTACGGCCTGCTGAAGCCCGGCTCTCTCTGGCTCGCCATTTTCTATCTGGCACCACTCTGGACGCTTCTCAAGATCTCGCTGTCGTCCAAGGAAACTCGCTTCGCGGTGTTCCCCACCTTCACGTGGGAGTTCAGCAACTACGGCAAAGCGTTCTCCGACTTCGGCCCTCAGTTCACACGCGCCTTCCTCTACGCCGGCATTGCGACGGTTCTCACGATCCTGATCGGCTATCCCATTGCGTACGTGATCGCCTTCCGGGGCGGCAAGTACCGCAACATCCTCTTGGGCCTCGTTGTGATTCCGTTCTTCACGAGTTATCTCATCCGAACCATCGCCTGGACGTCGATCCTCGCCGACAGTGGGCCGGCCGTGAAAGTGCTCGACACTCTTCAACTGTCCGGTGTGCTCGAATTCTTGAACATCATGCAGGACGGCAAGTTGATCAACACGCCGGCGGCGGTGATCGGCGGTCTCACCTACAACTTCCTGCCCTTCATGATCCTGCCGATCTATGTGAGTCTCGAGAAGATCGACGTGCGGCTCGTCGATGCTGCCCAAGATCTGTATTCGTCGGGATCGCGAGCTTTCCGCAAGGTCGTGGTGCCGTTGTCGATTCCGGGCATCTTCGCCGGCACTCTGCTCACCTTCATTCCGGCCGCCGGAGACTTCGTGAACGCCCAGTTCCTCGGGAATCCGAACACCACCATGATCGGCAACTCGATCCAGGACCAGTTCCTGCGTCAGAACAACTACCCGGTGGCGAGCGCCATGTCGTTCGTCCTCATGGCCATCATCACCGTGATGGTGATCGTCTACAGCCGCTTCTTCGGGACCGAGGACCTGGCATGAGCGTGATGACCAAGCGAGGACGAGTCGGCCGTGCCGCCCTCAACGTGTTCGCAGCTTTCGGCTTCTTGTATCTCTTCTTGCCGATCGCGTTCATCGTTGCGTTCTCGTTCAACGACCCGCAGGGAAAGTTCAACATCGTCTGGAGCAAGTTCACACTCGACAACTGGAAGGAGCCGTTCTCCGATCGCGGCCTGACCGACGCCTTCGTGACCAGCTTGCAGATCGCCGCCGTCTCGACGCTCATCGCCACCGTGCTCGGTTCGATGATCGCCATTGCGTTGTCTCGTTACCGCTTCAAGGGTTCGGCGGCCTACAACTTCTTCCTGGTCCTGCCGCTCACCACTCCCGAGATCGTTCTCGGTTCGTCGCTGGCCACGCTGTTCCTCGGCCAGAGCGTGGTCGACTTCGGATTCACGACCATCGTCATTGCCCACGCGATGTTCCAGGTGAGCTTCGTGGCGCTCACGGTGCGAGCCCGAATTCGCGGCTTCGACTGGACTCTCGAACAGGCCGCTCAGGATCTCGGGGCGTCGCCCGTGCGCACGTTCTGGAAAGTCACGTTCCCGCTGATTCTTCCCGGCATCCTCGCCGCGTCCCTCTTGGCCTTCGCGCTGTCGCTCGACGACTTCATCATCACGTTCTTCAACGCCGGCTCCACCCTCACGTTCCCGTTGCAGATCTTCGGAGCCGCCCGCGTCCAGTTGCCGCCGCAGATCAACGTGTTGGCCACCGTCATCCTGGTGGTCACGGTGGCCATCATGGCGACCGGTTCGTTCATGGGCGAACGCCGCCGACGTCGCCTCGGTCAGACGGCCTGATTTCTCAGTCGCTCGCTTCGCCGAGTCGCATCGTGGCCGCGAACGACAGCCCGGCCGAACGTGACCCGCTCTCGATGTCGAGGTGGTGCAGAGTTCCCGTGAACACGGCCGGCGACCGATACGAGTCGTCGACTTCGAGCCCGTCATGGCGTCCGACCCAGAGTCCGCCGGCCGCGGTGGTGACGCCGGGGAACATGAAGAGGCCGTCATAGCGGCCACGGTCGATCTCGGCGTCGTCGATCCACAACGTGACCTCTCCGGCGGCCATCGTGACGGCAATCGTGTGTTCTCCCGGGGGTAGAGGGGTCGACGAGGACAGATGAGTGTGGTGGTGTCCGTAGGCGACGTCGAAGCGGACATGTCCGTCGACGGCGTGCAACGCCCAGCCACCCTGGTGGTCGCCGAGGGCGCCGAGTACGCCTTGGCAGTTCGCATCCACCTCGATGCGCGCGCTCATCGTGAATCCACCGAACATGGCCGGCATCCGACAGGCGGCCACGGGTTGCTCGGCCGGCCGGTAGCGCGCCGACCGCGGCAACGGATATTCGGTGGGATGGGCGGGGTAGCCGGCCGTCGGATCGAACAACGGGAACACCTGGTTTGCTTCGGCCTCGGCCGTCCAGAGAGCCTGGAGTTCGGCGAGCAGTTCGGGCTGCTCGGCGGAGAGGTCGGTCGACTCCGAGAAGTCGGTGGTGAGGTCGAACAGTTCCCACGCGTCGGTGTCGTACGCATGGCTGCCGAGGATGCGGTCGCGCTCTCCGAACAGTGGCGACACGAAGTTGCTCGTGGCCTTCCAGCCGTCGCGGTAGATCGAACGCGAGCCGTGCATCTCGAAGTACTGGGTGGTGTGCACTTCGGGTGCCGACGGGTCGGAGAACGTGTTCGAGGCGTCGTGTCCGTCGACTCGCTGCTGCTCGATGCCGTCGACGACGTCGGGCATGGCGAGACCGAGGCACGACAGAAGTGTCGGCGCCACGTCGATCGAATGCAGGAACTGCGAGCGCACCGCTCCACGATCGGCGACGCCGGCCGGCCAGCGAACGACGAGTGGAGCGCGCACACCACCGAGCCACGAGTATCGCTTCCAGAGGCGGAACGGCGAGTTGCCAGCCCAGGCCCAGCCCCACGGATAGTGGTTGCTGTGATTCGGTCCGCCGATTTCGTCGATCGCCTCCAGGGCCTCGGCCACCGTCGAGTGGTCGCCGAGCCACGAGGCCGCCTCGTTCAACGTGCCGGACGGCCCGCCTTCGCTGCTGGCTCCGTTGTCGGACATCACGAGCACGATGGTGTCGTCGGCGCGTCCTTGGGCGTCGATTTCGTCGAGGATGCGGCCGATCTGGGCATCGGTGTGCGTGAGCATGCCGGCGAACACTTCCATGTAACGCGCGTACAGACGCTGTTCGTCGGCCGACAGGCTCGACCATTCGGGCACCCACGACGGACGGGGAGTGAGGACGGTGTCGGAGGGAATGACGCCGAGTTCGAGTTGGTGGCGATACGTGGACTCGCGGAGTGTGTCCCAACCGTCGTCGAACCTGCCGCGATAGGCATCCGCCCATTCGCGGGCCACGTGATGAGGCGCGTGGGCGGCTCCGGTGGCGAACCACAAGAAAAAAGGCTTGTCGGGCGCCACGTGGTACTGCGCTCGCAACATCTCGATCGCTTGATCGGCCAGGTCGTCGGTCAGGTGGTAGGTGTCGCTCTGCGTGGTGCGAGCCGGCACTTCGATCGGCGTGTTGTCGCGAACGAGCTCGGGTGACCAGTGGTTGGTCTCGGCACCGAGAAATCCGTAGTACCGCTCGAAACCCAGGCCGAGCGGCCAACGGTCGAATGGACCGGCGGCCGAGTACTCGGCTTGTGGTGTGAGGTGCCACTTGCCGACGCACATGGTGTTGTAGCCGTTGTCGCGAAGAATGCGGGGGAGGGCGATTGCGGTCTTGGGGAGCCGTCCGCTGTAGCCCGGAAGGTCGAACGCGGTCTCCTGCGTGGCGCCCACACCGACCGCATGGTGGTTGCGTCCCGTCATGAGCGTGGCGCGAGTCGACGAGCAGATCGACGTGACGTGGAACCGGTTGTAACGCAGGCCGCCGTCGGCCAGTCGATCGATGTTGGGTGTGGCGATCGGAGAACCCATGCAGCCAAGTTGGCCGAAGCCGACGTCGTCGAGCACGACGACGACGATGTTGGGTGTGCGTTCTGGTCGTTCGGGATACTTCACGTCTCGAGACTAGGACGTGGCGCAGCAGGGCTCGGAGTCCGTGTTCTCCTCGCAGACGGTTCGACTAACGTGAGCGGGCCATGTCGAATCCTCCAAGTCCTCGCCCGCCTCGCGTGGCCGTGCTGCCCGACACCGCAGTGCCGTGGATGCGAGATGCAGTTGTCGACGGAGGTGGTGAACTCGTCGACGTGGCCGACACCACGGCGCTGGTGTGGGGAGCGGCGCGCGATCCCGAGGGCCTGGCGGCCGTGATCGACGCGAATCAGCATCTCGAGTGGATCCAACTCCCGTTCGCCGGTGTGGAGGAGTTCGCACACCTGATCGACGACGATCGCCTGTGGACGTGTGGCAAAGGTGTCTACGCCGAGCCGGTCGCCGAGATGGCCGTCGGGATGGCGCTGGCCGGACTGCGCGGCCTCGTGCACTACTCGCGTCAGAGCGCATGGTCGGGTCCGGTCGGCCGCAATCTCATCGGTGCGCGAGTGAGCATCCTCGGTGGTGGCGGAATCACCGAGGAGATCGTGCGACTTCTCGCTCCTTTCGGCTGTCACGTGACCGTCGTGCGAAACCGGGTGACCGACATGGAGGGAGTCGACGTGGTTCTCGAGAGCGACCGCTATGTCGACGCGCTTCCGGGGGCCGACGTCGTGTTTCTGGCCCTGCCCCTCACCCCCGAGACCGAGGGAATGATGGGTCGCAGCGAGTTCGAGACGATGGAGTCGCACGCCTGGCTCGTGAACGTGGCGCGCGGCAAGCATGTGCGGACCGACGATCTGGTCTGGGCTCTCGACAACGGCATGATCGGTGGCGCAGCACTCGACGTGACCGATCCCGAACCGCTGCCGGCCGGACATCGGCTTTGGGGTATGCCGAACTGCATCATCACACCGCATGTCGGCAACACGCCCGAGATGGCGGTGCCGTTGTTGAGCGAACGTATCGCCACCAACGTGCGACGCTGGATCGCCGGTGACGAGTTGATCGGCCCGGTCGACCCCGATCTCGGTTACTGAGCCCACCTTCGGGTGTCGTCGACTCGACCGTTAGCCTCGCCCACATCGGCGCCTACTACGAACGACTCGGGGTTCGACCTCAGGCGACCCAAGCGGAGATCCGCGCCGCGTATCGCGCCCTGGCGCGTCGACATCACCCCGACGCGCGTGGCGGTCGTCCGTCTCCCGAGATGGCAGCGATCAACGAAGCGTGGTCGGTGTTGTCGGATCCGGCGCGACGAGCTCGCTACGACGCCGATCTGCGTGTGGGAGCCGACGTTCCGGTGTCGAGAGTTCGCGACGACCGTTCGACGTCCTCGTACGTGCACGTGCCGTCGGCGACCCCGGCCCGGTTCCCGTGGCGATTCGTGCTGTCACTCGTGGTGGTGGCGACAGTGGCGATCCTCGTGCTCGGGGCGCTCACGGGCGGTTCGGAGCCGCCTCCCATCGACAACTTGGTTCAGGTGGGTTCGTGTGTCGATATCGACGACATGCGCGGGGAGGCTTTCGAGGTGCCGTGCGACGGGCTGCACGAGGCCGAAGTCCGCGAGGTGGTTCCGTTCGACGGGGTGTGCTCGGCCGGTCTGGCCGGGTATCGGGATCGACAGGGGATGGGCAAGGTGTGCGTGGTGGTGAGGTGACCGGGCCTTGGTAGCGTGCCTGGTCGCTGGGGCGATTAGCTCAGTCGGCTAGAGCGCTACGTTCACACCGTAGAGGTCATCGGTTCGAGCCCGGTATCGCCCACCAGTTCACCGCCCGGTCTGTCGACCGGGCGGTTTTTCGT
>CAZTPF010000046.1:0-11920 GCA_964614655.1 uncultured Bifidobacterium sp. | reverse complement strand
ACCTGCGCAGTGGCGCCTACGTGCGACGCGACTCGATCGACGCCGACATCGATCGTTGGTACGAGGTGTTTCCGCGACTCGCCGAACGCCGTTCCCAGCGCGCCGGCAGCCTGTCGGGTGGCGAGCAGCAGATGTTGGCCATCGCGCGGGCGCTCATGAGCAAGCCCAAACTTCTGCTGTGTGACGAGCCGAGCCTTGGTCTCGCTCCGCTGATCACTCAGGAGTTGTTCGAGGTATTGAAGACCCTGAACGCCGAGGAGGGATTGTCGATCCTGCTCGTCGAACAGAACGCCAACCTGGCTCTGAAGGTGGCCCATCGGGTGTATCTGCTCGAGACCGGGAACGTGGTGGCGTCGGGGACGGCCGCTGAGATTTCGTCCGATGACAGCATTCGCAAGGCGTACTTGGGGGCCTGACATGGATCGTTTCTTCCAATACGTTTTCGATGGCTTGAGCTTCGGGGCGATCTACGCGCTCTTGGCCCTTGGTCTCGTGGTGGTGTTCCGAGGTACCGGACACCTCAATTTCGCGCAGGGTGAAATGGCTATGTTCTGCACGTTTCTCACCTGGCAATACAACTCGTGGGGAGCGCCACTCGTCGTTGCGGTACTACTCGGCATGCTCACCGGCTTCGCACTGGGTGCTGGCACCGAGGTCACTCTGATTCGCGCCGTGGCCAAGAAGTCCGAAGCTGGCGTGTTCGTGGTGTCGATTGCACTGTTCCTCGGACTCAATTCGCTGGCGGCGATGGTCTGGGGCAGTCTGCCCCCCGAAGGAATGGCCAGCTTGTTCCCCGACGCTCCAACAGACTTCACCCGCATTTTTGGAGCAGTTTGGCGTTACGAGTACATCGGTATTCTCGTCGTTGCGCTGGCTTTGATGGGCGCCCTATTCGCCCTCTTTGCCAAGACGAAGTTCGGTTTGGCCATGCGTGCGGTTGCGAGCAACCCGGAGTCGGCGAGACTCACGGGTATCCCGACGGGGGTGGTACTGGCGAGTTCGTGGGGAATCGCCGGCGCAATGGGTGCGTTGGCTGGCACGCTGGTCGCTGGCGTGAACGGTGAGGTGTTTCCGGGCCTCATGTTTTCGGTGTTCATCTACGCCGCCGCCTCGGCCACTCTCGGTGGTTTCGACAGCCCGGGCGGCGCAGTGATTGCCGGTTTGTCGATCGGTGTCGGCGAACAGCTGGCGGCCGGGTACGCACCGGGTTGGATCGGTCAAGAGCTGCGCCTCGGCGTGGCTCTCGTCATCATCTTCGTGGTCTTGCTGTTCAAGCCGTCCGGACTCTTCGGGTCGGTCAAGGTGCAAAGGGTCTGATCATGTGGAAGATCAAGGAAGGTTCTCCCCAGCACTGGGCTCTGCGCTTGATCGGAGTCGCGATCATCGCCGTTGCGGTCGTCTGGGTCCCGACCCAGATGTCGACGTCGCGTATCGGCCAGTTCTCGGACGCTTTCGTGCTCATCATCGCCGCCATGTCGCTCAACCTGGTGCTCGGCTTCACCGGGATGATCTCGATCGGTCATTCGGCCTTCTTCGGTCTGGGTGGTTACACTGCGGCGATCCTCGTGAAGGACCACGGGTGGAGTCCGGGCTACACGTTCTACGCGGCGGCCGTGGTCGCCTTCGTCGTGGGCTGTGTGGTCGCTTTGCCGGCTCTCCGCATCAAAGGCATCTATCTGGCGCTCGTCACCTTGGCGGTCGCAGTGCTCTTCCCGGTGCTCGTCAAGTGGAAGAAGCTGGTGTGGCTGACCGACGGTGCGCGCGGCATCGACAGCGTCCGGTACGACGAGTTGCCGGTGTGGCCGATCCTCGGTGAGCTGAAGGGCCGTGACGGGCGAGCCGTGTTCGCCTACTGGCTGGCTTTCATCGTGCTCGTCATCACCTATCTGGTGTGTCGCGGGATCATGAAGAGCCGCTTCGGGCGATCGCTCGTCGCCATCCGCGACAACGAGACGGCTGCATCGGTCATGGGAGTCAACGTCACCGTTGCCAAGGTGCTGGTGTTTGGCATTTCGGCATCGTTGTGTTCGCTGGCGGGTGTGTTGGCAACTCTTCGGACGGGTGTCGTCACCCCCGAGGGCCAGTACGTCACCCTCCTGGGTTCGATCGTGTTCCTTCTCATCATGGTGGTGGGTGGAGCCGGCACTCTGTGGGGCCCGATCGCCGGTGGTCTGGTGTACGTGTGGCTCGACAACACGACCCGTGGCTTCGGATCCGAGAGCGACGGTGTGATCGGTTTCCTGTTCGGTTGGGCCGACCAGTCCCCGGCCACGTTGATCCTCGGTGTCGCTCTGGTGTTGCTCATGTTCCTGGCCCCGTACGGCCTGGTCGGGTTGATCAATCGACTGTGGGTGAAGGTCGTGCTCGTGATCCCGAGGCCGGCCGGTACACCAGTGGTGGTCTCGTCGGCGGCCGAGACAGTGGCCACCGAGGTTCGGTAACCTTTCCCATTGCTGTCGAAACTCGTTCCGATACCCCTGGGGCTGAGAATCGACGACTGACACACAGCGCACGGTCTCGTGCACGACTGGGGAGGAACATGAAGCGCATTTCCAAGAAGGCGATCGCGCTCACCATGGCTGGGGCGCTTGCGCTCGCAGCGTGTGGTGGCGACGACGGGGGCAGCGACGCTCCGTCGACCGACGCGCCGTCGACCGAAGCTCCGGACGACACCGAAGCTCCGGACGACACCGAAGCTCCGACCGACACCGAGGCTCCCGCTGCGGAGTCCTGGTCGGTCAGCACCGACGACTGTGTCGACCCCGATGCGGCCAACGCGCCCATCGAGGGAACTATCAAGATTGGAAGCATCCTGCCGCTGTCGGGTGGTCCGGCTGCCATTGCCTTCGCTCCGGTGAAGGACGGCATCGAGGCCTACGTGCAGTGGGCCAACGAACAGGGCATCCTGGGTGACGTCACCATCGAAGTCCAGATCGAGGACGACCAGTACAACAAGGACCTCACCCCGGGTGCGGTCGAGAAGTTGCTCGACAGTGGGGTGAATCTCTTCTCGGGCATCATCGGCACGCCGAACAACGCCGCGGTCCGCGACATCCTGAACGAGGAGTGCTACCCGCAGTTGTTCGCGCTCACCGGGTCGAAGAACTTCGGTGATCCGGAGAACTACCCGTGGACCACCGGCATCCTCATCGAATACTCGGTGGAGTCGCGCGCTTACGCCAAGGCCATTTCCGACAAGTTCGGTGATGGAGCCGAGGTGGCACTCTTCACCGTGAACAACGAGTTCGGCCAGGAGTACGTCGAGGCCTTCGAGAGCGTTGCCGGTGAATTCGGCATCACGATCGTCGCCGAGGAGACACAGGAAGCGACCGACGGAACGCCGCCCGTGTCGCAGATCAATGCCATCGCGAGCAAGGCCCCTGACGCCATCATGGCCGTGCCGCTTGGATCGGCGTGTCCGGCGTTCCTGACCGAGGTGGCCAACGCCAAGGCGGCCAACCCGGGTTGGAACCCAGAGGTCTACCTGACCGCCACCTGTGCCTCGTCGTTGATTCTCAGTCTGGCGGGTGACGCTGCCGACGGACTCTTCACGTCCAACAACTTGGTCGACGTGCTCGATCCCGAGTTTGCTGCGCTTCCGTCGGTGGCCGAGTACATCTCGTACATGCAGGGTCTCGGAAAAGATGACATCAAGACCACGGCAACTGCTGGTTGGCACAGCACCGAGATGACGGTGGCGATCCTGAAGCAGGCCATGGAGTCCCCGGAAGGTCTGACTCGTGCGTCGATCATCAACGCCGCCCGAAATTTCGAGCAGGCGGGTTCGCTGACCCGTCCGGGTGTCGTTCTGAAGTCGAGTGGTGTAGAGGACCCCTTCTACTCCGAATCGCTACAGATCGTGCAGTACGACGCAACGGCGAAGGTCTTCATCAACATCGGCGAACTCATCACCGATTTCGAAGGCTGACCGACGGACGTCCGAGCGTGAAGAGACCCGCCTTCGGGCGGGTCTCTTTCGCGTTCCGGTTCAGGTGGGTGACGCTCAGCCGATCACATCACCGCTGATCACCGTGATTTCGCGCGTGCCGGTGATCTCGACCACGAACAGCCATTCGTCGCCGTCGTTGTCGGTGGCCCGACAGGTGAACTGCGTGCCGGTCGACTGCGACGACGGGTCCTCGCACACGGCGTCGGAGAATCGGTAGCCGGCCTCCTCGGCCAGGGCGTCGCTCTCGAGATAGTTCTCGCTTTCGCGGCGGTAGTCGCTCGACGACACCGAACACGACGTGAGAACCACGGCGCAAACGGCCGAGAGCGAGAGAGCGAACAGCGGTCGACGCATCGTCACGCCACGGTAGTGCTCGACCGGGCTCGACGCACGGTGTCGACGGTCAGGATCACGAGAGCGACCCACACCAACCCGAATCCGGCGAACTTGGTTCCCGACACGTCCTCCCCGAAGGCCAGCCAACCCAGAAGGAAGTTGATGACCGGTACCGAGTACTGCATGGGTCCGATGACGGTCATCGGAATTCGTTGGGCGGCGTAGGCGAACATCGTGAGCGGTACGACGGTGATCACGCCGAGGAGCAGGACGGCGGCCCATTCGATGCCGTCGGCGCTCGAGAACACGTTCGTGGAGTACTGGAGATGCCAGGCCACGAGTCCGAGGGCCGGGACCACGAGCACCATCGTCTCGGCCGCCAAGCTGTCGATCGGCGACAGGGGTACCGTCCGCTTCAGGTATCCGTAGGTCGACCAACTTCCGGCGATCAACAACGCGTACACCGGAACCCGCCCGTATCCGACGGTGAGCACCAGGACCGACGCCACGCCGAGCGTCGCCGTCACGATCTGGGCCGTTCGCATCCGCTCACCGAGGACGCGCACACCGATCGTCATCGTGGCGAGTGGCGCGATGAAGTAGCCGAGGGCGGCCTCGACGACGTGGTCCTGAGCCACGACGACCACGTACGACGTCCAGTTGACGGTGAGCACCACCGACGCGATGGCGATACGTCCCCACAGCTTCTCGTTCGACACGTGGCGGACGAGCGAGACGAGCCGACGTCGCCAGAGCAAAAAGCCTCCGAGCATGACGAGCGACATCGTGATGCGGAAACCGATCATCTCGAGCGGCGCGAAGTCGCCGAGCAGCTTCCAGTAGAGCGTGAGGAGTCCCCAGATGAGGTAGGCCGAGATGCCGACGGTCGCACCGGACCGATCGATCGAGGAATTGTCGTTGGCGTGAACGACCTGGGACGAGGTCACACGGTCATTCCTATCACCCGTCCCCTCCGTCCCCTCCGGTCCTCCCACTAGCGTGCGAGTCATGTCCCTCGACGCGCTGCCCGAATGGGAGCGACTTCTCGCGCGTCCCGACCGGCCGTCGATCGAGTCGATGTTCGCCGCCGACCCCGACCGAGCGACACGGTTCTCGTTCGACATGGGCGACCTATTCGTCGATCTGTCGAAACACCGATGGGATGGCGAACTGCGGGACGATCTCCTGGCCGTCGCCCGCGCGGCCGGAGTTCTCGAGGCACGCGATCGCCTCTTCGCCGGCGATCGCCTCAACGTCTCCGAGGATCGACCCGTCGGACATCTGGCCCTGCGAACCCCGCGAGGTGACACGGCGATCGTCGACGGTGTCGACGTGAGCGCCGACGTCGAGCGAGAACAGGAGCGGCTGGCGCGATTCGTCGAGGCGGTGGGCGACGGAACGGTCGTGTCGCCGGCCGGACTCGCCTTCACCGACGTGGTGAATCTCGGAATCGGCGGGAGCGACCTCGGGCCCGCCATGGCTCATCGAGCGTTGCGAGCCCACCGTCGCGATCGTCCTCGCGTGCACTTCGTGTCGAACGTCGATCCGGCCGCCACAGCCGAGGTGATGGCCGACCTCGATCCCCGTCGCACTCTCGTGATCGTGTCGTCGAAGACGATGACGACCGTCGAGACTCTCGCCAATCTCGCCGCCTTCGAGCGATGGCTCGAACCGGCCGCCGGCTCCCGGATCGCCGAGCATCTCGTCGCCGTGACCGCCGACGTGGAAGCGGCCCGTCGACTCGGGATCCCGGACGAGCGGATCTTTCCGTTCTGGGAATGGGTCGGTGGCCGCTACTCGCTGGCGTCGTCGATCGGTCTGTCACTGGCTCTGGCGATCGGCAACTCGGCCTTCGCCGAACTCCGCGCAGGTATGCGTCTGGTCGACGAGCACGTCCGCGACGCCGCCATCGAACGAAACGTTCCGCTACTCGCCGCGCTGCTCGGCATCTTGTACGCCAACCGCGACGGAGCCGAGACCAAAGCGATCGTTCCCTACGCTCACGACCTCGATCTCTTCGTCGCCTACGTGCAGCAACTCGACATGGAGTCGAACGGCAAATCGGTCGATCGGTCCGGCGTCCCGGTCACGACGTCGACGGGCCCGATCGTGTGGGGCCAGCCGGGAACCGATGCTCAGCACGCGTTCTTCCAACTGCTCCATCAGGGCACGCGCTTGGTGCCGGTCGACTTCATCGGGTTCGCTGCTCCGGCGGTCGAGAGCGACCTCGTCGGCGACGACGATCGCCACCAGCGTCTGCTCGACAACTTGCTCGCCCAGTCGCGGGCATTGGCCTTCGGTCGTTCGTCGGAAGAGACCGCACGCCTTCCTCGGTCCGAGCATCGAGGGTTCCCGGGCGATCGGCCGAACACCGTGATCCTCGCCCCGCGCCTCACGCCGTCGACGCTCGGGCAGCTGATCGCGTTCTACGAGTGGGTCGTGTTCTTCCAGGGTTGGATCTGGGGCATCGACAGCTTCGATCAATGGGGAGTCGAACTCGGAAAGCAGATGGCGAGCGAACGCTCTCGAACCGACGCCTCGACCGAGCTCTTGCGCGAACGTCTACGACTTCCCGAGGCGTAGTCTCGGTTCGTGCATCAACTCGAGCGGGTCACCAATCTCTTGACTCTGCTCCTGTCGGCCCGTCGCCACATCACCTTCGAAGAGATTCGCAACGAGTTGCGAGGCCAGTATCCCGAGGGGAAGGAAGCCGCGCGAGCCGCCTTCGAGCGCGACAAGGCCGTTCTTCGCGACGAAGGCGTTCCCATCGATCAGGTCACGTTGTCGGGTCAGCAGGCCGGTCAGACCGGGTATCGAGTGCTGCGCTCGGCGTACGAGATCGAGGATTTCGGTCTGACCCCCGAGGAGACCGCGGCGCTGCGCGTGGCGGTCGGAACCATCCGCCTCGGGACCAACTGGGCGCAAGAGGCTCTGTGGAAGGTCGACTTGGCGCCCGGAGACGACCAGGTCGAGTCGGCGTCGATCGCCGTCGAATTGCCGATCGACGAACGTCTGCCCCTCGTCCATCGGGCCATCGCCGAGCGACGCTGTGTCACCTTCGTGTACCGGACACTCGAACGTCGTCTCGAACCGTGGGGAATGCTGGCCCGGGACGGTTGGTGGTACGTGATCGGCTACGACCATGGCCACGGAGAGCGCCGCACCTACCGCCTCGATCGGATCGACGGCGGAGTGAAGATCGCCGGTGAGGCGACGGTCGAGGTTCCCTCCGACTTCGATCCGCGAACGGTGTTCCCAAGCGACCCGAAACTTCTTCCCGACGCGGTCGACGTCGGTGCCGACGACGCGATCGTGCGAGTCGACGCCTCCGACGCCGCAGTCGTGCTCCATCAGTACGGAGACGAGGCGGTGGTGGAGCGTCACGACGACGGTTCGATCGACGTGCGCGTTCCGTGTTCGAACGTCCAGGCCTTCGTCAACTGGCTGTTGGGTTTCGTCGAGCGCGCCGAAGTGCTCGAACCGGCTCCGTTGCGCCAGTTGGTCGTCGAGTGGCTGTCCGAGACGGCGGGGACGCCGTGAAGCGTCCGGCCAATCGTCCGATCAACATCCGGCTCCGGCGACTTCTCGTCATGTTGCCCTGGCTGCAGGAGCGGGGAACGGTGTCGACCCACGAGATGGCGGCCCACTTCGGGGTCGGGGTCGACGATCTCGTCGCCGATCTCACGTTGGCCTCGCTGTGCGGCGTGTCGCAGGATCCCCGTGACCTCATCGACCTGTACGTCGACGGTGACGAGATCCATTTCGGTCTGCCGAAGTACTTCGACCGTCCCCTCCGTCTGACGGCGCCCGAGGCCTTCTCACTCGTGGTGTCGGCCGCCGCCGCTCGCTCGGTGCCGGGATCCGATCCCGACGGTGCCTTGGCGTCGGCCATCGACAAGATCGCCGCCGTCATCGGAGCCGAACGGGTCACCGGACTCGACGTCGAGGTCGACGTTCCCGACGGAGTCGACGAACTTCGTGACGCGGTGCGACGACGGGCTGTGATCCACATGCATTACTGGTCGCCCGAAACAGCGGCCACGACGGCTCGTACGATCGCCCCGTTCGAGGTTTTCTCGGAGGGGCCGCACTGGTATCTGCGGGGTTTCGATCTCGGGCGCGACGCCGAACGAACCTTCCGCCTCGATCGCATCGAGTCCTGGGTCGACACCGGACGGACCGATACGCGTCCGATCAGTACTCGGCGAGCCTGGTTCGAGGATGCCGACGACGTTCGCGAGGTGTCGGTCCTGATCGACGCCGGATGGCTCTGGGTTCTCGACCAGTATCCGGTGATCGAATCCACGTCGATCGACGACGGGAGGGTTCGGGTGCGGCTCGTCGTCACGAGCGACCGTTGGCTGGAACGCCTGATGGTTCGACTCGGTACCCATGGGGCGATCGAAAGTCCCGACGAACTCCGCCGTCTCGGTGCCGACGCGGCCCGGCGGGTTCTCGCTCGTTACGAACGCACGTGACGTGACAGGTCGTCGGGCGACTCGAGTCCGAGACGAGACACGAGGTGAGGCAACACCGCGCCGGCGGCTCGTGCGTCGTGCAGTGCATCGTGAGCCCGGCCGGGGTCGACTCCGAATTCGGCGCACAGCGACGTCAACTTGTGGTTGGCCTGACCTCGTTCGCCGAGCTGCCGGGACAGATGAAGGGTGCACAGGGATCCGTCGTGCGACAGATCGATGCCGGTGCGGGCCGAGGCCGCCCGCAGGAAGCCGAGATCGAACGCGGCGTTGTGGGCCACGAGGATGCATCCGCGGGTGAGAGCGACGAAGTTGGTGAGAGCTTCGGTGAGGCTCGGGGCCATGATCACTCGTCGTCGGGTGATTCCGTGGATCTCGACCGGCCCGAGCGGGGTGCGCCACCGGCGCGGCGGTCGCACGTAGGTCGACCATTCGGCGAGTCGCCGGCCGGCCCCGTCTTGGTGGACGACGGCCATCTGCAAGATGTGGTCGTCATCGGCTCGCAAGCCGGTGGTCTCGAGATCGACCACGGCGAATCGACAACCCGATGGGGGAGCCGAGGGGACACGAGGCACATCGCCACCCTAGGCGTGGACGGTGACGACGACTGGCGTGGTGGGTGTCAGACGAGTGACCGCTGGCCGCGGGCGCGCACACCGATGGGGGCGGCGACGGTGAAGCCAGCGAGATGACGTTCCTCTTCGGACTCGCCACCCCAGAAGCCGTACTCGCGATTGTCGCGGGCGAACGACTGGCATTCGGTGTTCACCGGGCAGGTGCGACACAAGAGTCGGGCCTGAGCTTCGCGCCGGACCCGGGCCTGGGGGCGTTCGGCCTTCGGTGGGAAAAAGAGGTGGGTGCGACCCTTGCAGACGGCGTGATCCATCCAGTCGGATGACGCCGAAACTTCCAGGGCCAGAGATTCGAGAGCCGACATGTGAACCTGCCTTTCTCGTCGGAAGTGCGATGGGGCGGTGGGGACCGGAGGGGTGGGTCCCCACCGCACGCATTTAACACTAAATCGAAAAACCCCCAGCGTCAAGAGGGAATGTGAACTCGTGACCAGGGATTTTTCACCTGAGGTTCAACCAGTCGACGTTCCGGCGACCGACATGCCGGCCGGCGGGGTCAGAGGAGCTCGGCGGCCAGGGAGGCCACCTCACCACGTTCGCATGAGGTGAGGGTCACGTGACCGAAGCAGCGCTGGCCGCGGAAGGCTCCGATGAGGACGGCGAGCGCATTGTTGGTCTCGCCGAGATACGGGGCGTCGATCTGGCTCGTGTCACCGGTGAACACCACTTTTGTGCCGTCGCCGATTCGAGTGAGGATCGTCTTCAGCGTGGTGGGCTCGAGGTTCTGCGCTTCGTCGACAACGAGGAACTGTCGGTGGAGCGACCGTCCGCGCAAGAAGGTGACCGACTCGAGCGACAGTTGATTGCGGGCCATCAACTCGTCGATCATGCTGCGAGCTTCGCGATTCGACCGCTGGTCCGAGAGTGCGACGATGGCGTCATGGATGGCCGACATCCACGGGTCGAGTTTCTCGTCGAGACCGCCAGGTAGGAATCCGACGTCGGCTCGACCGACCGGGACGAGAGGGCGGTACACCGCCAACTTCTCGTAACGACGCTCTTCGACCACCTGTTCCAGTCCGGCGGCGATAGCGAGAACGGTCTTGCCGGTTCCGGCGCGTCCGTCGAGGGCGACGACGCTGACGTCGGGGTCGAGGAGGAGTTCGAGTGCGAAGCGCTGTTCCTTGGATCGAGCCCGCAAGCCCCACGCTTCGGGTGAGGACGGCGACACGAGTCGCACGTCGTCTTCCTGGCAGCGAGCCAACGCCGACTGACTGCCGGCGCGCACCACGACGAAGGAGTTCTCGGTCAGGCTGTCGTCGTCGACCAGATCGCTCGGGGCCAACCCGTCGCCGTCGTACAGGCGGTCGACGACCGCGGTGTCGGCATCGACTGTCACCCAGCCGAGTGGCCGGCTGTCGCGCACGCGCCCGTTCGGCTGATGTTCGTGCGCGACGAGACCGAGATGAGCCGCCTTCAAGCGAAGGGCGGCGTCGTTCGAGACCATGCGGGTCGGGGAGATCTGGGCCTGCCCGAGGGCGGCGCCGATGATCCGATTGTCGGGTTTGGCCGGGTCGAGCCCGTGTTCGACCAGCAGATGACGCTGAATTCCGTTGATCTCGATGTGCACGGTGGCCCCGGACTCGTCGAGGGCGACCGGCTCGGCGAGCGAACCTCCGGCCGACAGGCGAATCTCCTCCAGGCGGCGAAGCGCGGCCCGAGCGGACCGGCCGACGTCGTCGGCTCGACTCTTCAGGCCGTCGAGCTCTTCGATCACCGTCAACGGGATGACGATGTCGCACCCCGGATAGGCGCCCAAGCATTGAGTGTCGGCGATCAGAACCGACGTGTCGAGAACGATGCGAGCAGCTGTCGGTGTTCGGTCGGAATCGTGGAGCTCGGTGTCGGGTTTGGGAGGGGCGGACCGGCGATTCGCTCGGCCCTGTCGAGGAGTGTTGGTCGTCGCCCGCTGTGTCCGCACCGAATCGGCCACCGAATCTCCCTTGTCTCGCTGAACGTGTCGTTGGATCGTGACGAGGTCACGTGAGGGGACCGGACGAGGGGCGATCCGGCATGATCAGTGTTGCCGACCCGAGTGGTCAGGTGGTGGATACCGCGTGTGACCTCGCCCTCCGAAGCGCTCTCGTTGCACTTGCAACAACCGGATTGCTTGTAAACCGTCGCGAATTCTCGTCAAATATGTTCGTTCCACCCGAGGAACGACGAATGAACATTCGGGTCGAGTGGTGGCTTCGGCCGACCGACTTCGATTCGACGTTCGGTGCGGAGAGCGCATGCCTCGCCGGATCGGACGAACACAACACACTGCAGTAACCATCAGAAAGGGATATCCCATGGCAGCAAAGAAGAAGGCAGCCAAGAAGGCCCCCGCGAAGCGCAAGGCTCCGGCCAAGCGCAAGGCAGCGGCCAAGAAGGCTCCGGCAAAGAAGAAGGCAGCCAAGAAGAAGGCAGCAGCCAAGAAGGCTCCGGCTAAGAAGAAGGCAGCCAAGAAGGCTCCGGCCAAGCGCAAGGCAGCCAAGAAGAAGGCAGCTCCGAAGAAGGCAGCTGCCAAGAAGGCTCCGGCCAAG
>CAZTPF010000045.1:0-11944 GCA_964614655.1 uncultured Bifidobacterium sp. | reverse complement strand
AGCCGGTTCTGTGCATCCTGGCCGCCGTGGGATTCGTCGCCGTGGCACCTCACGTCCGTAGCCGCTGGCGCCAGCGCCGGCGCATCGAGGTATCCGACGATGATCCGATCGACGTCGTGGTGGACTCCGAGGTCACCTTCGTGCACGGTGGTCGACCGGGACGGCGACGAGTCTCGACCCGTGCCTTCGCTCCGTGGATCGTCATCGGCGGATGGATCGCCCTCGCGCTTCCGGCGCTGTACCGCGCCGTCGGCTCGACCATGGAAGAAGGCTTCATGCTGGTCTTCCCCGAACGCGTGATGAAAGGTGCCGTCGCCAACGTCGACTTCTTGCATCTCTACGGGCCCGGCTCACTCCACGTCCTGTCGCTGTGGTACCGGATCTTCGACGTCTCGCTCGTCTCGGAACGAACCTTCGGTCTGCTTCAACACTTACTCGTCGTCACCGGTCTGTTCGTCCTCACTCGACCATGGGGTCGAAGCATCGCGACCTGGGTCGCCTTGGTCTCCACCTTGTTCGTCTTCACGCCGATCGGGCTGCAGGCTCTTGCGTGGTCCGGAGCAGTGGGCTTCGGTGTGTGGTCGATCGTGTTCGCCCGCCGGGCCCACGAACTCGATCGAGCACGCTGGTCGTACGTGGCGTCGGGAGCGCTGGCCGGTCTCGCGCTGTCCTTCCGTCCCGATCTCGTCCTCGCGCTCGGACTCGCCCACGGCTGGATGTGGTGGCGCGGACGGCGAGCACGAATCCGCCCGTGGCTCGCCGGACTCGCCGTCGGGGGCACGTCCTACGTGGTCCACCTCGCCCAGGCCGGACCAGGTGCCATGTGGCGCGGCATGTTCGTCGAGCCGGTACTCGAACTCCGCGGCGGTCGAGCCCTTCCCCGTCCACCGAGTTGGGATCACCTCGACGGCGCCCTACAGGTGATCGGCGAGAAGTTCGCCCCCTGGTGGGGCCTTCCTGCTCTCGGGACGCCGAAGCAATTGGTGATCTGGTTCTTCCTTCTGCCGGTCGTCGCGATCTTCGTCGTGTACGTGGCTCGCCACGTCACACCTCGCGCCGCCCGTACGGCGGTGAGCGGGGCCCGTCGATCCGACACCCTGATGGCCGTCGGACTCTTCGGAATCGGACTCCTGCCACAAGCGTTCCAACGTCCCGACTCGGCGCATTTCAACTGGGTGTCGTGCATCTCGTTTCCTCTGCTCGTCGTCGCCTTCGCCGATGTCGCTCGCGTCCGCCGACCGAGAGAAACCCGCCGCGTACGTTCGACCGTCGCAGTCGCCGTGGTCGTGGCCGGGATCGTGGTGGCGATACCGGCTTTCACGGCGCGCACCTACCTCGGTCTCCTCACCGATTCGATCCGCGGTGATCTCTCCCCTCTCACCGTCGAACGGGACGGACGGAAATTCCATCTCGGCGACTACCGACCGTGGCTCGCCAGTGTCGAGGTCACCGAGGATCTCGATCGATGGTCGCAACCCGGTGAACGATTGCTCGTCGGACCGGTCGACCTTCGCCAGACGGCTTACAGCGATGCCTTCTTCTACTACCTCTTCCCCGACCTCGAACCGGCGACCTACTTCATCGAGATGGATCCTGGTCTCGCCAATCGCGAGGGTTCCCGCCTGGCCGACGACGTGGCAAGCGCCGATTGGCTCGTCCTCACGCGTTTTTGGAGCCAATGGATCGAGCCGAACGACTCGATCGTCTTCGGATCCGACGTGCCGAATCAGATCGTGGAACAGCAGTTCTGCCTGCGCGGGTCGTACCAGGTCGATCTGGCCCGGATCTATCAGCGTTGCGAGAACGGTGACGGCATCGGCCCCTACGACCCTCCGTACGACGGAACCGTCGACTACGCCGTCGAAGTCCGCACTCCGGTCCCGCCTCGCCCCGACGGCACGTGCACGCCCACGTGCAACGGCGACCCGGCTGCTCCTGGTCAGGGATTCAACCCAGAGGCAGTCGCCGCCATATCGGATGCGGCACGTGCCGTAGCACCATGAACACCCACCGGAGGATTCCCGGCGCCCACACGATTCGCCGACCCGTGCGCAGGCCTCGCGCCACCACGTCGGCCACGGCGTCGGGAGTCGTGGCGAACGGAGCCGGTTTCATTCCGGCCGTCATCGCCGAATGCACGAAGCCCGGCCGCACCACGAGAACTCGTGCACCGGAACCCTCGAGCGAGTCGCCGAGACCCTGCGCGAACGCGTCGAGTGCCGCCTTCGACGAGCCGTAGACGAAGTTCGACTTGCGGGCTCGCTCGCCAGCCACACTCGACAGAACGACGAGGGTGCCGTGACCCTGCACTCGAAATCGACGGGCGATTTCGAGGCCGATGGCGACCGCCGACGTGTAGTTGACGTCGACCACGGCGGCGGCCGACGTCGGATCGTCGTCGAACCTCTCCTGATCGCCGAGTTGTCCGAACGCCAGAACCACCACGTCGAGATCGCCGTGCTCGGCGACGACACGGTCGACGAAGTCGCGATGGTCCTCCACCCGAGTGGCGTCGAACTCCAGAGCTTCGACCACCGTTCCCGGACGAGTCAGCGACTCGACGGCTCCCGCTGCGCTCTCCGGTCGGCGGCAGGCGAGTCCGACATAGGTGGTGTTGGGTGACATCACTCGGCGGGCGATCGCCACGCCGATGTCGCTGGTTCCTCCGAGGACGAGAACGTGCTGGGGTTCGTGAACTGCATTCTCCATGGTGCTCCTCGTTCAGATCAGTTCCAAGCGACGGGCCAGATCGCTGACGAACAGTCGATCAGGGTCCCATCGATCACGGATCTTCCGCCACTCGTCGAGTCGGGGGTACCCGGCGCGCACGACCGACGCGCTGGTGAGGGCGTCCTTGGCGAGATAGTGGCGTCCTCCCGCTTCGAGGACCGCATCGTCGAGCGACCGGGCGAGCGCCGCCAGTCCCTCGGCGCCAGCTGGCATGTCGACGGTGAGAGTCCAGCCCGCGGTCGGAAAACTGAGCGGGGCTTCGTTCGCGTCACCGAAACGCTTCAGAACGACGAGCGGACTGGCGAGTCGCGAAGCGACGATGCGTTCGACGATCGCACGGAGCCGATCCTCGGTTCCGAACGGCACCACGAACTGGTACTGCACGAAACCGGCCGGTCCGTACAGGCGGTTCCAGGACGAGATCGAATCGAGCGGATGAAAGTACGACGGGATCGACTTGATCGAGCCCGTTCGTCGCGCCGGCTCCTTGCGCAACCAGACCTCGTTGAAGAGACGTGACGTTGCGGCCCCCACCAACCCTGGGCGCGGAACGACCGGGGGTACTGCGCCGAGACGCCGCGGCGAGTACCCGAGCGGATCACCCGCGTCGCGAGGGTCGAGATCGGAGAGCCGAGCGTGATCGCCCCGCCACAGCACACCGCGTCCGAAGCCGCGACCCGTGGCCAACAGGTCGACCCAGGCCACCGAGTAGCGGACGTCGTCGTCGCCGATCGACATCTCGCCGACGAGTTCGTCGAAGTCGCGGCATCGGACGGTGTCGACGATGCAACGGCTCGTCTCGATCGGAATGAGACCGAAAGTCGCGTCCACCACGAAGCCGGTGAGACCCATTCCGCCGATCGTCGCCCAGAACAGATCGGAATTCTCGATCGGCGAGCACTCCACACGTTCACCGCTCGCCACCACCACGCTCATCCGGCGCAGGTGACTGCCGAAGCTCCCCTCGACATGGTGATTCTTTCCGTGGATGTCGGAGGCGATGGCACCGCCCACGGTCACGAATCGGGTACCGGGAGTGACCGGTACGAACCAGCCCTTCGGCACGAGAACCTTCATGAGTTCGTCGAGGCTCACTCCGGCGCCCACGCTCACCGTGCCCGACTCGGAATCGATGACGATCTCGCTCGGCGAGCCCTTCACCCGGAGCACCACACCACCGGCGTTCTGGGCGGCGTCGCCGTAGGAGCGCCCGAGGCCGCGGGCGACGACGCCACGACCAGTTGGCTCCTTCAAGCGCTCGGCCAGTTCGGACGGCGACACCTCGCCGACGAGAGATGCCGACGGCGACGTGCGACCCCACCCCGTCAGGATCTGACGGCGATAGTCCGGGTTCATGACGCTCCGAGTGTACTGACCCGACCGAGCCGGACGGCTCAGCTGACGTAGACGCCCACTCCGAAGACCACGATCCAGACGAGGCCCATGACCTGGATCGTCCGGTCCCGGAAGAAGATCTCCTCGGGGGCGCTTCCCTCTCCTCGCTCGATCATCAACGCGTAACGCAGGAGGGCGGCGAACATCGGAACGATCGACAATTCGTAGAACGGCCACGTGATGTCGGAGATCTCCTTCGTCTCGAAGGCCCAGATGCAATAAGAGACGAGAGTGGCTCCGATCGCCACGGTGAGGATCGACCGGAGGTACTCGACCGTGTACTGGCCGAGAGTCGAACGCGTGATGGATGCATCGGCTCCCATCTCGCGGAGCTCGGCGTAGCGCTTTCCGGTCACGATGAACAAGGATCCGAACGACGTGCACAGAAGGAACCAGGTGCTCATCGGAACGTCAGCGGCCACCGCGCCGGCGACGGCGCGGATCACGAAGCCCGACGCCACGGCCATGAGATCGACGACGGCGATCTTCTTCAGACCGGCCGAATACGACACGGTGACGAGAAGGTAGATCGACACCGCAACTCCCGATCGCCAGTCGGCGAGAAAAGCGAGACCGAGACCGACGATCACCGACAGAGTTCCGATCACCTTGGCGAGGGCGAGCGACAGTTCGCCGGCCGCGATGGGCCGCCGGCACTTCGTCGGATGGAGACGATCGGCCTCCACGTCGACGACGTCGTTCCAGAAGTACGTGCCGCTCGCGACGAGTGACAGAGCGACGAACACGACGAGAGTCGGCACCAGCGCGTCGACGTCGTCGAGGACACCGGCCGCACCCGGGGCGGCGAACACGAGAACGTTCTTCAACCACTGCTTCGGACGAGCCTCTCGCCACACCGCCGACGTCATCGTGCGACCTCGGGAACTTCGTCGAGTCGCCCGGACCCGACGAGGAACGGATGATCGGAGAGTTCGAGCAGCTGTCGATCGCCCGACGAATCTCCGTAGGCGTAGATCTCGGGCGATTCGATACAACGAGTCCGCATCCACTCGCCGAGGCGCGCCACCTTTTCGGCCGCCCGGCAGTTCGGACCCGACAATTCGCCGGTGCAGACTCCGTTCACGACTTCGAGTTCGGTCGACAACACCGCCTCGGCTCCGAGACGAGTGGCGAGCGGCTCGAGATAATTGCGGTACGACGCCGACACCAACACCACTCGGTGTCCGTGGCGTACGTGCCACTGCAGTCGAGCCACGGTGTCGGGGCGCATACGCCGCTCCCACACGTCGTCGGCGAACTCGCGCGCCACCCGATCGACATCGGCGGCCAGTCGGCCCGAGACGGCGGCCCGCGTCATCAGGACTTTGGCCCGATCCCGCTGACGTCGGAAGGCGGCGACGGCCAAAGGAGGTGTTCGGCGGATCAATCCGGCGGCGAAAGACGCTCCACCGACGCGTCGCAGGAACGGAAGGACGCAGTCGTGGGTGGTGAGCGTCTTGTCGACGTCGAATGCGGCCACGACCGCTCCCCGATCCCGGGGGCTCGTCGGCGGATCGAGGGGGCCCGGTTCCATGGGCGGTGAACCCTACCGACCCGACGTCGCAAGGAGAGTGGATCTCACGTCCCACCACTTCGGCCAGCTCTTGGACACGACCTCCGGACGATCGAGGGTGATCCCGTCGACACGCGCCGCCACGAGCGACCAGGCCATCGCCAACCGATGGTCATGGTGGGTCGACAAGGCGGCCCCGTGAAGCGCGGACATCGTTGTCGGTGACACGCGCAGTCCGTCGTCGAGAGCATCGGCGGCGATTCCGAGAGAACGCAGACCCTCGACGAGATCGCCGATGCGGTCGCTCTCCTTGCCACGGATGAATCCGACTCCGGTGATGGTGGTGGGCGACTCGGCGAAGGCCGCGACCGCGGCGACGGTCGGCACCAGATCGGAGACGTCGGCCATGTCGATGTCGATACCCCGGAGAACCCCGCCTCCGACGACCACTGCGCCACTCCCGTCGAACCGAACATCGCAGCCCATGCGACCGAGGATGTCGACGATCGCCACGTCGCCCTGCGAGGAGTCGCGAGTCAGGTGAGGCACCGTCACCTCCCCGCCGCAGATGGCAGCCAACGCGAGCGGGTACGACGCCGACGACGCATCGGGCTCGATGGTGGTGTCGACCGGGCGGTAACGGCCGGGTTCGACGTTCACGAGGGAATCCGACACACCGATTCCCTCGACACCGAACTGCGACATGACGTTCGCCGTCATCGCCACGTACGGGCGCGACACCAAAGGGGTGGTCAGCCGGATGCTCAGCCCCTCGGGAAAGTACGGCGCCACGAGCATGAGCGCGGTGACGAACTGACTGCTCACGTCCCCGGCCATCTCGACCCGTCCCCCGACGAGCGAGCCACGGCGCACCCGAACCGGCAGACGACCCGATTCGGCGAGCGGTGCGACCTCGGCGCCGAGGGAACGCAGAGCGTCGTGAAGTTCCTTCATGGGGCGGGCCCGGAGAGCCGGCTCACCCGTGATCGTGGTGTCGAGTTCACCGAGAGCGGCGACGGCGGTCAGGAACCGCGACGTCGTGCCGGCGAGACGAGCGTCGACCTCGGACCCGCCGGTCACCGTCCCCGACCCGGTGACCGCCACTTCGGTGTCGCCGAGTCTCTCGATTCGTGCACCGAGTCGTTCGAGACCGGCGAGCATCGCCTCGGTGTCGTCGCCGTCGGGAAGATTGCTCAGACGACTCGTACCGTCGGCGAGTGCCGCACACACGAGCACTCGATTGGCCACACTCTTGGATCCCGGAACCACGACCGTCGCGCGAATCGGTCCGACCGCGACCGGCAACCGAAAGTCCGTCATGCCAATCGCTGCACCGACGGACGGTAGCCGCGGGCGATCAGACCGCCGCGAAAGACGTCGACCATCGTCGCTTCCACGAGTACGACGGCGATACCGCGGTCTCCTTCGGCCGAATGGACGACTTCGAAGTTCGGAATGTTGACGCCGAGTTCGGCGGCGAGAGTGAAGACCTCGGCCGCGGCGCCGGGCCGGTCGGGAATCGGGATGCGAACCTCGGCGAGATCGGACGGTCGCTTGATACGAGCGGGAAGGTTCGCTCTCGCCTCACGGGCCGAACTGAGCCGGGACAACAGCCCGTTGCGGTCGCCGGAGGCCACCACCGCTCGCATGTCGGACAATCCGTCGATCAACGACGACAAGGCGTCGACGATCGACTGACGATTCTCCTCGCAGATGTCGAGCCAGATCGACGGATGACCCGACGCGATGCGGGTCATGTCGCGGAATCCGCCGGCTGCCAACCGAAGGAGCGCCGCATGCTCCTCCGCTCGCACCCCGGCGAGCCTCATGAGCGTGGCGGCGGTCAGATGAGGGACATGGCTCACCACGGCCACCAGATCGTCGTGACGACGCGGGTCGAGTCCGACCACTTCGGCGCCGATCTCGCTCACGGCGGCGGCGACCACGGAAAAGGCCTCGTCCTCGGTCGTCGCGGTGGGTGTGAGAACCCAGACCGCGCCGGCGAACATCTGGGGATCGGCCCCGTCGAGGCCTTCGAGTTCGCTGCCGGCCATCGGATGGCCGCCGACGAAACGCCGATCGTCGACCTCGGCGCACACGGCCGACTTCACACTCCCGACGTCGGTCACGACACCGCGGGTGGCGGCCAGCGCCTCGACCACCGCCGCAGTCATGGCCTTCGGAGGTACGGCGACGAACGTCAACGCCGCGTCGGGGTCGAGTCCGACTCGATCGACGACGCCGCGATCGAGAGCCTCCTGCTGACGGGACGCGTCACTGTCGACGCCGCACACCGTCCAGCCCTGTTCACCGAGGGCGAGTGCGATGGATCCGCCGATCAGCCCGAGGCCGACCACGTTGGCCGCGCGTGTGGACGTACTCGGAGTGACCATCGCTCCGAGCGTATCGGCGGTCAATTCGGCCTCCGGGTTCGTTTTCCGAGGGCGCGCACCTCGTCGAGGCGAAGATCCCGCCACGTGCCGGGTGCAAGATCGCGGTCGACGATCGGCCCGATTCGCGTCCGGACGAGACGAGTGACCGGATGGCCGATCGCCTCGCACATCCGCCGCACCTGTCGGTTGCGTCCTTCGTGGATGGTCAGCCGCAACACACCGTCTTCGGGTTGCGACACCTTCGCCGGAGCGGTGACACCATCGTCGAGTTCGACACCGTCGCGGAGTCGACGCAGTCCGGCCGGCGACACCCGGCCGTTGTCGACGTGGGCGAGATATTCCTTGTCGACACCTTGCGACGGGTGCGCAATCGACTGGGCGAAGTCGCCGTCGTTGGTCAGAACGATCAACCCCTCGGTCTCGACGTCGAGGCGGCCCACCGGAAACACCCGCGGTTCGTCGGGCACGAGATCGACAATCGTCCGTCGACCCTGGGGATCGCTGGCCGTCGTCACGACACCGACCGGCTTGTTCACGAGGTAGTAGACGAGATCGTCACGGACGCCGATCGGCTCGCCGTCGACCGTCACCTTGTCGACCGTCACGTCGACGCGCCGGCCGAGCACTGCGACCTCGCCGTTCACCTGCACGCGACCGGCGGCGATGATCTCCTCGCAGACTCGCCGCGATCCGAATCCTCGGGCGGCCAGAACCTTCTGCAATCGCTCACCTTGCGGCAACGCGCGCGATGCCTCGGCGAGTTGCTCCCAAAGAGGCGGTTCGGGCCGGCGACGGCGTTCGGCCATCAGTCGCTCGGCTCGGACGCGTCCGCTCCCCCGTCGCCGGGCGCCTCGACGGCGACCTCGTCGACCTTGGGAATCCGCAAGCCGGCTTCCAAGGCCTCGACGACCTCGGCTCCGGGAACGAACTCGGCGATGGGCGGCAGGTCGTTCACCGAATCGATACCGAGCTTCTCGAGGAAGGCGGGGGTCGTTCCCCACATCACCGCCTGACCCGGTCCCGGGTCGCGCCCGACCTGATCGATGTAGCCGCGACTCTGCAAGGTACGCAACACACCGTCGGGGTCGACCCCGCGAATCGACGCGATCTGACTGCGCGAGATCGGCTGCTTGTAGGCGACGATCGCCAGTGTCTCGAGCGCCGCACCCGACAGACGAGCTCGTTGGCCGTCGAGGATGTAGCGCTCGACGTACGGCGAGAACTCGGCTCGGGTCTGGTAGCGATAACCGCCCGCCACTCGAACGAGTTCGAAACCGTGACCGGCTTCGTCGTACGCGTCGGCCAACGAGCGACACAGTGCCTCGACGACATCTCCGGCCAGTCCGAGGATCTCGGCGAGCAGAGGAACTGGAACGGGCTCGGTCGCGACGAGAAGCACGGCTTCGAGAGCGCGTACGACGTCGGCGTCGACCGTCGCAGTCGATGAAGAGTTCGTCGTGGATGTGGATTCGTCGTTCATTGTCAGCCTTCGTAATCGTCGATCGCTATCGCGCCGACGGACACCATCTCCTCGCCGATCCACACGATGTCGATGTCGCCGAACTTCTCGGCTTGATCGATCTCGACGTAGCCCTGCTTGAACAGTTCGAGCAGAGCGAGGAAGCGCACGATGATCTCGATGCGATCGACCAAGTCGGCGGTGAGGCGTCGGAACGAGATACGGCGCACCCTCGGAAGTTCGTCGACCAGTTCGGCCAGCGCGTCGGCGACGTTGGCCTTGATCACACCCACGTGGAAGAGATCGACCTTGGGTTCGGGTTTCGGCGTGGTCGCCCGCACGTACGCGGCATGAACCTGTTTGGGCTTCACACCTTCGAGAAGGTCGGGCATCAGTTCGGCGAATCGCTCGTCGGGTCCGGCCGTTCGGGCGAAACAGCGATCGGCGTCGTCGGCCAGAGCTCCGAAGACTCGACCCACGTCCTTGAACGTCTTGCACTCGAGCAGACGGGCGAGCAGCAGGTCGCGCTCCTCCCAGAGCGCCAACTCCTCGTCGAGGTCGACGTCTTCGCGGCCGGGTAGGAGTCGACGAGCTTTCAGTTCCACCAAGGTGGCGGCGATCAGCAGGAACTCGGTCGCCACGTCGAGGTCGAGAAATTCCATCTTGTCGACTTCGGCCAGATAGGCGTCGACGATGAGAGCCAGATTGACCTCGTGGATGTCGACCTGCTCCTTCAAGATGAGGTGCAACAACAGGTCGAAGGGGCCCTCGAAGACGGGAGTGCTCACATCGACGGCCACGACGAGAGGCTAATCGCCCTCGCCGTATCCACCCGGTCTTCCCCCGGTCGCCCCACTAGCCTCGACCAGGTGACTCGCGTCCTTTCGTGCATTCAGCCCACCGGGCCGGTACATCTCGGCAACTACCTCGGAGCCTTGCGCAACTGGGTGAGTGGCCAACACGAGTGCGACGCCTTCCACGGGATCGTCGATCTGCACGCCCTCACGGTCACCGACCGTCCAGGAGTCGTCGGCGAGAACACCCTCGAGCTGGCGGCCGCCCTCTTCGCCGTCGGACTCGACCCCGATGTCGCAACTGTCTTCGTGCAGAGCCACGTTCCCGAACACACCCAACTGGGCTGGATCATGGAATGCACCGTTTCGTACGGCGAGCTCAGCCGCATGACTCAGTTCAAGGACAAGGCAGCCAAGCGCGAAGCCGACTTCGTGTCGGCCGGCCTGTTCACCTACCCGGCCCTGCAAGCGGCCGACATCTTGCTCTACGACGCCGACGACGTGCCTGTCGGCGAGGATCAGCGACAGCACATCGAGATCACACGCGACATCGCCGAGCGATTCAACACCCGGTTCGGTCAGACGTTCGTGGTCCCCAAGATGGTCACGCCGAAGGCCGGCGCCAAAGTCACCGACCTGCAGGATCCCACTTCCAAGATGTCGAAATCGTCGGGTGGCGACGCCGGCATCGTCTACCTGCTCGACGAACCGAACGCGATCATGAAGAAGTTCAAGCGGGCCGTGACCGATTCCGACTCCGAAGTCCGATTCGATCGTGCCACCAAACCCGGTGTGTCGAACTTGCTCGAAATTCTCGCGGCGTGCACCGGACGAAACCCGGCCGACGTCGCTGCCGGTTACTCGCAATACGGACCGTTGAAGAACGACACCGGTGAAGCGGTCGTCGAAGTCCTTCGGCCGATCCAGGAGCGCTATCGCTCGTTGCTCGACGATCGAGCCGAGCTGTCACACCTCCTGCGACGAGGGGCCGACAAAGCCCGTGAAGTGGCGGCGGCGACCCTCGCCCGCGCCTATCACAACATCGGGCTTCTCCCGCTCGACGCCTAGATCGCGACCGATCGAGCAGCCCTCAGAACTGCACGGTGTCGACGAGCCGCGCGAACGCGACCACGCGGTACTTGATGCTCCCGGGCGGGTGGCAGGCCACCAAGGTGAGGGTCTGATCGTTCGACGTCGAGGCGTAGAGGCGCGGATCCTCGGGGCTCAGAACTTCGACGCTCGTCGTGGAGTACACGTAGATACGCCCTTCGACGGCGAGGTACACGGGATCGCCCACCCGCAATCGATCGATGTTGCGGAACTCACGGCCGTGCGACGTGCGATGACCGAAGATCGCCGTGTTCCCGGGTTGATTCGGGGAACGGGACTCGGGAAGGTGCACCGGATCGATGTCGACCAGATCCGGGTCGTGCAGGACGTAGGCCAGAGTGCGGGTGCGAGGAATGGCGAGGAGTCCCGGAAAGTCGTCGGCCGAGGGCATCACGTTGATCGGCCGCGAACCTTCACTCGTCGCTGGTTTGCCGGTGTACCAGCCGACGACGTCGAGAGTCAGATCGGTTCCACCACTCGAATACGCGGTGACACCCCGGGTGGCGGCCCGCACCGTCATCTGCCCGATCTCGACCACCCCGGCCTTCGG
>CAZTPF010000044.1:0-12050 GCA_964614655.1 uncultured Bifidobacterium sp. | reverse complement strand
AGCGCCGCCGAGACTTCGGCCGGATCCGACTCGGGCACGAGCGCAGTGAAGCGACGGGCCACGATCACCGAATGTCTCTGATCGGAGAGGTCCAGTCGCGACCACAATTCCCACTCCGAGTCGAGGAGGGTTCGTCGGACGAAGTCGAGATCGCTCGGTGACATCGGCGAACGGTCGAGGCTCGTCCGCCATCGACGCACGAGATGCGCGACACGACGCCCGACTCTCACGTGCCTCGCTCCACGTCGGCGCGCGGATGAGCTCGCGCGTACTGTTCGACGAGCCGCTCCTGGGAGACTTTCGTGTACACCTGCGTCGTCGAAATTGACGCGTGTCCGAGCATCTCCTGAACGATGCGCAGATCGGCACCGTGATCGAGCATGTGCGTGGCACACGAGTGGCGCAGAACATGGGGCGACAGATGTCCCGACAGCCCGGCCCGTTCGCCGTGGCGAACGACGATCGCCCACGCGGCTTGTCGACCGAGGCGCCCACCCCGCCGGTCGAGAAACACCGCCTCGGCGTCACCCCGCCGTTTCCAGCGAGTCGGCACCATCTCCGGTCGTCCCGACTGCAGCCATTCGTCGAGCGCCCGTCGAGCGCAACTTCCCACCGGCACCAGCCTCTCCTTGTCGCCCTTGCCGTAGAGGCGAGCCAGACCGGCCTCCAGGTCGAGGTCGCCGAGCGACAGGCCGCAGGCCTCGGAGATCCGAGCGCCGGTGGCGTACAACACTTCGAGCAGCGCTCGATCACGGCGAGCGATCGGGTCGTCCCCCACCACCGCGGCGATCAATCTCTCGACGTCGGGCTCCGACAACGGCTTCGGCAGACCGGCCGGCACGCGCACTCCGTCCAGATCGGCGGTCGGGTCGTCGCGACGATTACCTTCGGCCACGAGGAACCGATGGAAGTTGCGAATCGACGTCATCTGACGGGCAAGTGACGCCGGTGCCATGTGCGGCCGACGATCGTTCACGAAGTGATCGAGATCCGGTGCGCCGACCGAGCCCACGTCGAGACCGCGGTCTCGCAGCCACGCGACATAGGCGACCAGATCGCGCCGGTAGGCCGACACGGTGTTCGGCGAGCGACCCCGCTCCGCGACGAGCCAAGCAAGATATTCCTCCACCTCGAGGGGGATGTCGTGGGACGAATCAGCCATGGCGGTCGTCGGCCATGATCACACGTCCCCGAGGACACGGGCGGCCATCAGCAGGCCGATCGTGGCCTTGGCGTCGGCGATCTCACCGCGGTCGACCATGTCGAGCGCGTCGACGAGGGGAAGTCGAAGCACCTCCATGTGCTCCTCTTCGGGTCCGTGCGCCGAACGTCCGACGGGCCGGAGATCGGTGGCGAGATACACGTGGAGGACCGCGTCGGTCATGCCGACCGACGGATAGAAGCGATGAAGGGGGCGCCAGGTCGACGCCTCGAAACCGGTCTCCTCGATCAGTTCGCGACGTGCGGTCGCCTCCGGATCCTCGCCGGGCACGTCGCGCATTCCGGCTGGGATCTCGAGCACGTGATCGTCGAATGCGGCACGGTACTGGCGGACCAACAGCGTGGTGCGATCGTCGAACACGGCCACGATCGCGACGGCACCCGGCGAGCGGACGACGTCGCGAGTGAAGGGACGATCGTCCGGATCGACGAAGTCGCCGACCACCACGTTCCAGACGTAGCCGTCGTGGATCAGTCGATCTCCGACGTGCCGGAACGATCCGGAAGTCACGTGCCCGGCGAGACGGGCGCTTCGATCGGAGCTCGGACCTCGCGGTGCGAGAGCGACGCTCCGATCAAGTCTCGGAACAAGGGATGAGGACGATCGGGACGACTCTTGAACTCCGGGTGGGCCTGAGTGCCGATCCAGAACGGATGATCGGAGAGTTCGATGAACTCGACCAGACGCTTGTCGGGCGAGGTGCCGCTGCAGAGGAAGCCTTCTTCTTCGAAACGGCTCCGGAACTGCGAGTTGAACTCGTAACGATGGCGATGGCGTTCGCTCACCACGGGCTCACCGTAGGCCTCGGCGACCTTGCTCCCGGGCTGAAGAACCGCGTAGTAGGCGCCGAGTCGCATCGTTCCGCCCATGTCGGTCACGTCGCGCTGATCGTTCATGAGGTCGATCACCGGATGGGTGGTGGTCGGCTCGAACTCGGTCGAGTGGGCGTCGGCGAGGCCGAGAACATGGCGCGCGAACTCGATGGTCATCACCTGCATGCCGAGACACAGTCCGAGGCACGGAACGCGGTTCTCACGCGCGTACTTCGCCGCCGCGATCTTTCCTTCGACACCTCGAATACCGAAACCGCCGGGAATGACCATGCCGTCGAGATCGGCCAATCGACCGGCGGCGAGCAGCCCTTCCACCTCTTCGGCCTGGATCCAGTCGATCTCGACCTTGGCGCCGTGATGGAAGCCGGCGTGCTTGATGCTCTCGACCACCGAGAGATATGCGTCGGGCAACTCGACGTACTTGCCGATGAGGCCGATACGAACCGGGCGCGTGGCGTTCTCGACCGTGTCGACGAGTCGCTCCCACGACGAGAGGTCGACCGCGGTGTCGAGACGCAACACGTCGCACACGACCGTGTCGAGTCCTTCGTCGTGAAGGATCAACGGAAGTTCATAGATGTTGCGCGCGTCGGCGGCGTTCACGACCGCTCGTTCGTCGACGTCGCAGAGGTTCGAGATCTTGCGCTTCAGGCTCGAACTGAGCGGCTCCTCGCTCCGGCAGACGATCACGTCGGGCTGGATGCCACGACTGCGCAGCTCGGTCACCGAGTGCTGGGTCGGCTTCGTCTTCTGCTCGCCGGACGGGCCGATGAAAGGCACCAGAGTGACGTGCACGTAGCACACGTTGTCGCGACCGGCTTCTTTACGGAACTGCCGGATCGCCTCGAGGAACGGAAGGATCTCGATGTCGCCGACCGTTCCCCCAACCTCGGTGATGACCACGTCGACGTCGTCGGTGGCCAGACGGCGGATACGACGGCGAATCTCGTCGGTGATGTGCGGAATCACCTGCACCGTCTTGCCGAGGTAGTCGCCTCGACGTTCGGCGGCGAGGACCGCCTGGTAGATCGAGCCGGTGGTGGCGTTCGAGTTGCGGGTGAGGTTCTCGTCGATGAAGCGTTCGTAATGGCCGAGGTCGAGATCGGTTTCGCCGCCGTCGTCGGTGACGAACACTTCACCGTGTTCGAACGGATTCATCGTGCCCGGATCGATGTTGATGTAGGGATCGAGTTTCTGCATGGTCACACGCAGACCACGCATCTTGAGAAGTCGACCGAGCGACGAAGCGGTCAGTCCCTTGCCGAGCGAGCTGGCAACACCTCCGGTGACGAAGATGTGCTTGGGCATGTGGACCTCCCGTCCGGTTGCACCACCGATGACGGGAGACCACCATACCCGCACTCACCGTTCCGGGGCGACACTCACCGGCGCCCCGATCAGGGGCGACGCGATTTTCCGGACAGAAGTTCCTGAGCGTGACGGCGGGCCGCTGCGCTGTCGGCGTCTCCGGACAGCATGCGGGCGATCTCGTCGACTCTCTGCGGGCCCGAGACCACCGTCGCTCGGGCAACTGTCGACTCGGCTCCGGCCGTGTCGACGAACTGCTTGTCGACCACGACGTGGTGATCGGCCCGAGCCGCCACCTGGGCCAGATGGGTGACCACCATGACTTGGCGGTCGCTGGCCAGAGTCGACAAGGCCTCGGCGACGTGCGCCGCCGCTTGCCCGCCGATGCCGGCGTCGACTTCGTCGAACACCAGGATGGGCGGACCTGACGACAGGACGAGACGAGTCGCCAACATGGTGCGGGCGAGCTCACCTCCCGATGCCGCCTTGGCGAGAGGAACCGCCGGCAATCCGGGATTGGCCGCCAGAAGGAAGGCGACCTCGTCGGCCGGATCGTCGCCGTCGACCGACACCGTGACGACGGCGCGTGCCATGGCGAGCGATCCGAGATGGCCGGTGATCGCCTCACCGAGACGATCGGCACCGCGACGTCGGGCTCGGGCCACCACGGCGGCCGCCGCCCGCTCGGAGGCCAACACGTCCGACCGCTCGGCTTCGAGCACCTCGACCCGCTCCTCGTGGGATTCGAGCTCGGCCACCCTCGAGCGACATTCCTCCAGGTAGTCGAGTACGTCGGTGAGGGTCTCGCCGTACTTGCGCCGGAGGTCTCGGAGCTGTTGGCGCCGGTTTCGGGCCTCGGCCAGCCGTTCTGGATCGTCGTCGCACGATTCGCCGATGGCCCGGATCTCGCGGACCAGATCGTCGATCTCGGTCGAGGCGGCTCGCAACCGTGCCACCACCGGTTCGAACGGACGTCGCAATCCGAGACGCGCGATCACCACACCGAGACGATCGAGGACACCGTCGTCGTCGGCGAGGATCGTCGCCGACTCCTCGGCGGCCTCGCGATGCGCCGTCGCATCGGCCAGCGAGTCCTCCCGACGAGCGACCTCTTCCTCTTCGTCGATCGACGCGATACGAGTCGCCTCGATCTCGTCGATCTGGAACCGCAACAGTTCGATGTCGCGGGCCCGCGCTCGTTGATCGCCGCCGAGCGCGGCAAGTGAGGCGTCGATCTCGGTGAGTCGAGCTCGCGCGGCGCGAAGCGCCGAGAGATCGACCCCGGCGAATTCGTCGAGCGCCGCCCGCTGCACCGAGGTCGACAGCAGGCTCTGGTGGGCGTGCTGGCCGTGCAGATCGACGAGGCGCTCCCCGATCTCGACCAACTGCGCGACGGTCGCCAGACGACCGTTGACGTAGGCGCGGCTGCGGCCGTCGACGGGAACGACACGGGCCACGACCCATTCGTCGTCCCCGACGACGAAACGCCCTTCCACTCTCGCTTCGGCGGCTCCGGCCCGTACTCGCGAGGCATCGGCCCGTCCGCCGACCAGCAGACTGATCGCTTCGATCAGCATGGTCTTGCCCGCTCCGGTCTCACCGGTGACCGCGACGAGGCCGGCGCCGAGAAGCAGATCGAGTCGATCGATGACTCCGAGATCCTCGATGTGAAGTTCGGCGAGCATCGATCTCCTAACGATCGGCCAGACCGAACTTGGATTTGAGGACGTCGTGGAAACGCTCGCCGTGCACCTTCACGAAGGTCGCCGGATGGCTCGCCTCACTGCACACGATTCGATCACCGGGTTGCAGTACGCCCAGATACTCGCCGTCGACGGCCAGGCCGACCGGCCGACTTCCGGTGACCTCCATTTCCACGACTTCAGTTGCGGCCAACACGAGGGATCGGTCGAAGAGCATGTGAGGTGACAGAGGGGTCACGACGATCGCCTTCATGAGCGGCGACAGAATCGGGCCGCGAGCCGACAACGAATAGGCCGTCGACCCGGTGGGGGTCGCGACGATCATTCCGTCGGCTTGATACGAGGTGAACGGAGCACCGTCGATGCGCATCTGCAGGCGAACGGTGTGTCCGGCCGTGAGCTTCTCGAGCGACGCCTCGTTCAGCGCCCGATGACGGGCGACCCCGTCGGTGGTGTGCACGGCGACGTCGAGAACGAACCGCGATTCGCTGGCCAGTCGACCGGCGAAGAAGTCGGCCAGGGCGTCGAGCATGGCCGGCGGTTCGACAGCGGTGAGATAGCCGAGCAGACCGACGTTCACCCCGAGGATCGGCGTCTCGTTCTCCCCCACGGACTTCACGGCCCGTAGCACCGTTCCGTCGCCGCCGATGCTCAACACGAGCGACACCGACTGGCCCGGTTCCCATGGCTGGGTCCCGGACAACCCGAGGGTCGACCGATCCTCGTCGGCGGCCACCACTCGACAGCCGTTCTCGAGCAGCCATCGTTCGGCACGGGTCGCGAGAACTGCCGCATCGGGTCGGTCGGCGTGACCGACCAGAAGAACCGTGGGCTCGGCGGTCATGACGACATTCTCCCACGTGTTCTGGCGAGCATCAGGAACTCGACGTTGCCCTGACCACCCTTGATCGGCGACTCCATCACCCCGACGACGTCGGCACCGGCCCCGACCACGGCCGCACTCACGTCGTCGACGGCCCGCTGGTGCACGACTGGGTCGGTGACGACACCCCGACCACGCGCGACGTCGCGCCGGCCGGCCTCGAACTGCGGTTTCACGAGCACCACCAGATCCGCTCCCTCCCGGCACACTCCGATCAACGCCTCGATCACCAAAGTGAGCGAGATGAACGAGAGATCGGCGACGACCATGTCGACCGGACCGCCGATGTCGGACTCGGTCACCTCACGGACGTTGAAACGCTCGATCACCGTCACCCGTTCGTCGTGGCGAATCCTGGGGTGCAGTTGCCCGTGACCCACGTCGAGCGCCACCACGTGGGCCGCCCCGGCCTGCAGCAAGCAGTCGGTGAAGCCACCGGTCGACGCCCCGGCGTCGAGGACGCGACGGCCCGACACGTCGAGACCGAATCCCTCGAGTGCAGCGGCCAACTTCTCTCCGCCGCGCGAGACGAAACGGGCCGGAGGCGCGTCGACGATCACGGCATCGGCCGGATCGACGAGACGCGACGACTTGTCGGCCACGGCACCGTTGACGAGTACCCGACCGTTGTCGATCATCTCTTGGGCCTCGACGCGACTCGTCACGAGCCCACGTCGGACGAGGTCGGCATCGAGGCGTCGGCGACGGGACACCCGGTCACCGTACCGACAGACGTTCGACGACGGCCGCCAGGTCGACTTCGTCGAGGTGAACGTCGACGTCGACGTCACCGTCGAGGTCGAGTTCGGCATCGGGTGCGATCACCCCCGAACGCACCAAGGCAAACCGACATCCGAGAGTTCGGGCGAAGAGTCCGTCGGTGCTCGGGCGATCACCGACCATGACCGCCGACGCCGACACACCTCCGACGATCCGACGTACCACGTCGGCCATCGGCGCATGAGGCTTGCCGGCCACGATCGGCCGCACACCCGACGCCGTCGCGACTGCCGCAAGGATGGATCCGCCGCCCGGTATCGGCCCGTCGGGTGTCGGATATGTGGCGTCGTCGTTGGTACCGATCAGCCGTGCTCCAGCCCGTACCGCAGTCGCCGCCCGACGCATCACGTCGAAATCGAAGTCGCGATGGAAGCCGACGAGAACTGCATCGAGCGAGTCCGGGGCCCGTTCGGCCTCCTCGGCCGAGACGAGGTCGGCACCTCGCCTTTCGACCTCTTCGCGAATCCCCGGACCGCCGCAGACGAGCACTCGTTCTCCAGGGCCGACCAATGATGCACCGGCCGCCGCCGACGTCACGACGTCTCCGACCGCCGGGATGCCGATGGCTTCGAGCGACTCCTCCACCGACGCCACCGGAGAGAACGAATTGTTCGTCACGAACATCACCCGCCAGCCGGCCGCCCGCAAGTTCGTCACGGCGTCCACCGATCCGGCGATCGGACGATGGGCGAGCCAGATCACGCCGTCGAGATCGCAGAGCATCAGGCGGTCGTCCACCCGACCATCCTGCCAGTGGCTCGGCCCGAGTCCCGAGCCTGTTTTCCGGCCGACCTCGCCAGGTGACAACCTGGAGCCGTGCCCCGCTTCGAACCGTTCCGCGCCCTTCGCTATTCGGGAGTCGACCTCGATCTCGTTCTCGCCCCTCCGTACGACGTCTTGTCGGAGACCGATCGAAGCGAACTCGCCTCTCGCCACCCCCAGAACGTGGTTCACGTCGACGTACCGCTCGAGTCCGACGGACCGACGCGATACGAGGACGCCGGGCACCGACTGCGCTCGTGGATCGACCTGAACGTCCTCGTCGCCGACGACGAACCGTCGTTCACCATCTATCGCATGGAATTCGTCGACGCCCTCGGCAAGGACCGACGGACGAGCGGGGTGATCGGAGCCTTGGAGGTCGTCGACGAGGGCGCCGGCGGCGTGCTGCCCCACGAGCGCACCACGCCGAAGGCTCGCACCGATCGCCTCGATCTGACTCGCGCCACCCTCGCCAATCTGTCACCCGTGTGGGGGCTGTCGCTCGCCAGTGGCCTGACCGATCTGCTCGCCGAGCCGGGGGAACCGATGGGGTCGGTCGACGTCGAGGGGGTCGTCCATTCCTTCGAACGGGTTCGCGATCCTGAGCGTGTCGCCGCCATTTCGCAGGCAGTGTCGTCTCATGACGTGGTGATCGCCGACGGGCACCACCGGTACGCCATCAGCCGATCGTTCCGCGACGAGGAGAGGACGAACGACACCGGCTCGCACGGAAGGGCCGAGACCACCATGACCTACGTGGGCGAGTTGATCGCCGATCAACTGAGTGTGGCCGCCATCCATCGGCTCTACTCGGCGGTCGACTTCTCGACTCTGCGCGACGTCCTGGCCCAGTCGTTCTTTCTCGAACCGGCCGGCCTGATCGAGCCCGAGATCACCAATGACATGGATCGTCGTGGTTCCCTCGTCCTCGTGGCCCCCGATGGGTCAGGGACGTGGATGACTCCCCGTCCCGAGGCATTCCCCGGCGTACGCGACCTCGACGGCGCCCGACTCGAGCATGCACTGCGCGATCTGCCTCACGACGTCACCTATCAGCACGGAGTCGATCACGTGGTCGACATCGTCGGGCGAGCCCAGCACGGAACGACGGCCGGCGTGCTCATCCGTCCGGTGACGGTCGCTGAAATCCGCCGTACGGCCGACGAAGGGCTCCTCATGCCGCCGAAATCGACGTTCTTCACACCGAAATTGCGCACCGGGCCGGTGATCAGACCCTTGTTCGACCTCTGAACTTCGGATACCGAACGGCGATCAGGTGTTGGACGCCGCGTAGATGCTGGCGATGGCGGCATCGAGGGCGGCGTCGAAATCGCCATCCGACTGTCGAGCCGACAAGCCCTCGGTGAGCGCCCGCGAGAAACTGGCGATCATGCCGTGGTTGCGCGACAACTTGGCGTTGGCGTCGTCTCGCGAATAGCCACCCGACAATGCGACCACGCGCAGAACGCTCGGATGTGCGACGAGTTCGGCGTAGAAGTCGTCGACCGAGGGCAACGTGAGTTTCAACATCACCGGTTGGTCGGCCGGCTGCTTCGACAACTCGTCGAGGATCTCGACTTTCAGGATCTTCTCGGCTTCTTCTTTCGACGGACTGTTGATGTCGACTTCGGGCTCGATGATCGGCACGAGTCCGGCGGCGAGGATCTGACGGCCGACCGTGAACTGCTGGGCCACGACCTTCTTCACTCCGGTCGGATCGGCGATCTTGATCACCGACCGCATCTTGGTACCGAAGATCCCCTTGTCGACGGCACGCTTCAAGAGATCGTCGAGCTGGGGCATGGGCTTCATCGTCTGCACACCGTCGGCCTCGTCTTCGAGACCTTTGTCGACCTTCAGGAACGGCACGACCTTCTTCTGCGTCCAGAGATAGTCGGCACTGCCCCGACCGTCGATCTCGCGGTCCATGGTTCCTTCGAACAGGATCGCGCCGAGCACCCGATCCCCGGTGAAGGCCGGACTGGTGATCATGCGGGAACGCATGGCGTGGATCAGATCGAACATCTCGGCTTCCGACGAGTACTCGGACTCCTCGATCCCGTAGAGACGCAAGGCCTTCGGCGTGCTCCCACCGCTCTGATCGAGCGCGGCGATGAAGCCGTGGCCACTACGAACTCGGGTCAATTGTTCCTGATTCATGTCTCGCAGAGTAGTTCTCGGTCGGCGGCGCCTCCCACCACGTCGGCCACGTGACGCAGTGCGGATGTCACCCGAGCCCGACGGCCAGCCGGAATCACGTGGGTCGCTCGCACCTCGGTACGGCTCCCAGTCGCACCACCGGTTCGGAAGAACCGGCGGCGGGTCTCCCCGATCACCACCACGACGTCTCCCGTGCCCAGTCGCTCCAACTCGCGCACTCCCCGGGGATCCACCATCGAAACCGGGACCGTCGATCGAGTTTCGAATGCGCTGTCGGTGGTGACCTCGAGAGCGACGACCGTGCTACCCGACGGCAGCGAACGCCAGACCGGATCGCTGCTCAACGTTCCGCAAACAACGGTGATGTTCATGGCCGATTCCTCCTGTTCCTGTACGCACCGTGAAGTTCGGCGCGACGTCGAACGGAGTGTGGACTCGAACGTCAGAGAGAGGCGATGCGCTGGGTCACGTCGGCGTATCGCGCATCGACGGCGGCGATGCGACGGAACATGTCGCGGGCCCGCCTGACGTCGCCGGCGCGGTCGTAGAGATCGGCGAGAACGTACCACTGCTTCAGATGGTGGGGTTTGATTCGCCGCGGAATCGACGCCGTCTTGGCCATCAGCGCGATCGCTCCGCGCATGTCACCTCGTTCGGCGAGCGACCCGGCGTACACGATGCGCCCCTCGGACATCACCTCGTGAGACGGTGACGACTCCTTGATCTCGGCCCACACCTCGTCGACTTCGGTCCACCGTCGCAAGGCCCGATAGCAATCGGCGAGAACGGGCAGGTCCTCGACTCGAGGACGCAGGTTCCGGGCGATCTCGAGCGACGCAATCGCATCGCGCCACTTGCCGAGGCGGTAGCTCGACAATCCGATCACCTCATGGACGGCGGCCACTTGGGGCATCTCTTTGGCGAGGGAACGAGCCATACGCAGCGAATCGGTGAATCGCTCTCCCTCGAGAGCCACCTGCGCCTGGAGAAGGCGATCCTTCAGGCGGGCCGCACGACGTGGTTCGAGGACGTCGTCGACCTTGGCCGCCACATCGGGCGCAAGTTCTCCGGGACGTTTGACGTCTCGACGCTTCGGAGCCGGCGCCGTCTCGCGCCCACGTTCGGTCGCCGACTGGGCAGCCTCACGCACTGAGCCCTCGTCGATCCAGATCTCCGGAGTTCGTTCGACTCGTGTCTGCTCGACACCCTTGCGAACCTGGCCGGCACCACGAGCGCGCACCGCAGCCCGACGCCGTTCAGCCTCGTTCTTCGGCGCCCTGTCTTCGTCACGAGCCTGACGAGGTGGGAGACGACGCGCACCGGCCCGCGATGGAGCACCGCGTCGATCGTCCCGCCTGTCGTCCTGCCTGTCGTCGCGCCTGTCATCACGTCGATCGAAGCGTCGCGCACCACCGGCCCCACCACGAGTGCCTCCACGGGCACCCGGCCGATCGTCGGAGCGACGACGGGGACGATCGGATGCCTGGTCGCCAGATCGGCTGTCACGTCGATCATCACGTCGAGTTTCCCGACGATCATCACGTCGATCATCACGGCGGGGTCCGCCCGAACGCGACCCACCGGAGCGTGACGCTCCAGAACGTGGCGATCCAGAACGCGACCCATCGGAGCGGGACGCACCGGAGCGTCCCCCGGCCGGACGAGACCCGGCTCGACGCGGCTCACCTGAGCGAGGCGCGCCAGAGCGCCCCTGGCGAGGCGAACCCGGTCGGGACGAACCCGAGGCGCGACGAGGAGAGCGGTCGTTCGGCATGACTGGCCAGGTTACGGTGCCAGAACGCGAAACAGCCCGACCGCATGTGCGATCGGGCTGTTTCATCGACTAATTCCGGCAGCGACCTACTCTCCCAGGGGGTCTACCCCCAAGTACCATCGGCGCTGGCGGGCTTAACTGCCGTGTTCGGAATGGGAACGGGTGTATCTCCGCCGCTATGGCCACCGGAAATCTTGTGTCGTCAGGATCCCTGACAACTCCAGAGCAAGCACGAGCTGAGTTTCAACCAAGCCCTCGGCCGATTAGTACCGGTCGGCTACACGTGTTACCACGCTTCCACCTCCGGCCTATCAACGTGATGGTCTGGTCACGGGCCTTACTGCGTTGACCGCATGGGAGTGCTCATCTTGGAAAAGGCTTCCCGCTTAGATGCTTTCAGCGGTTATCCCGTCCGTAGGTGGCTAATCTGCCGTGCCCTTGGCAGGACAACAGACACACCAGAGCTACGTCCGTCCCGGTCCTCTCGTACTAGGGACAGCATTCCTCAACACTCCTTCGGCTGCGGAGGATAGGGACCGAACTGTCTCACGACGTTCTGAACCCAGCTCACGTACCGCTTTAATGGGCGAACAGCCCAACCCTTGGGACCTGCTTCAGCCCCAGG
>CAZTPF010000043.1:0-12223 GCA_964614655.1 uncultured Bifidobacterium sp. | reverse complement strand
TTCTCGTGATCGTGTCGCTCGATGGGGAGCGACGAGCAATCAAAGTGTTGTCAGATAGTCGTTGAGTCGTCGTCCGACGAGATCGGCGGCATCGTCCGACGGATGATCGGTGTAGCTGTAGAGGCGGACGCCGTCAACGATGTGCGAGCACATCTCGTCGCAGAAGACGTCGGTGGCATCGAACACCGTGACGTCGTCACCGAAGTCGGACGCGATGCGATCGAGCATCGAGCGGTACTTCTCGGTGTCGTTCAGGAACTGTGCTCGGGTGGTCGAACACTCGGGATTGTCGGTCACGAGGAGCGAATTGAGAAAGCCGAGAGTGGCCCGTCGCTCCGAACAGTCCTCGGGGGCGGCCAGAGCCGGATTGTCGACGTAGAGAACGACCTTCTTGCCACCGTCGACGAGACGTCGAACGGTTTCTCGCAGCGCCGACTCGACCTTGTCGTAGAGCGGGCTGTCGGGCAGCCACGAGAACTCGGTCTCGACCGGATATTCGAACATGGCCCGAACGGCACCTTGCAGCACAACGACGTCGATGCGCGGATCGGCGACGACGGTGTCGACAGCCGGGACGATCAGTGGTTGGAAGCGTTCGTGGGCCGGTTCGTCGGAGATGAGTGGAACGGCTGAGCCGAGGCCGAGTGTCCCACCGAGAATGGTCCAGTAACGATCGTCGATCGAGGTGCGGATGAAGCCACCGATCAGAGTCGTCGCCTTGCTGTCACCGATGAGCGCATAGCTGGCCGCACCGCGAACATCGGTCCGGCAGTCGGCGAAGAGCGTCTCGACGTCGAAGGGCAGACCGCAACCGAACGACGAGATCACGTCGATGTCGCGCACTTCACCCGGATCGATCGCGATGTTGACGTCATTGAAGCGGCGCCGCTCGATCCCGTTCTGCTGGAAGGTGTAGGCGCCGAGACCGCCGACGATCACCACCGCCGCCACGAGACCGGCCACCACGGTTCGACGGCGTCGATGGAAGCGAAGTGGGCGTTCGACCAATCGATAGGTGAGATAGGCGAGGATCACCGACAGGACGACGACACCGGTCCGGATCCCGGCCGAGGGAACGTCACTGGCGATGATCCGGGCGTAGACGAGCAAGGGCCAGTGCCAGAGGTACAGCGGATAGGAGATGAGGCCGATCCCGATCATCGTGCGGCGTGAGAGCAGATGACGTCCGCACGACGTTTTGGGGCCACTGGCGATCAGAAGAGCCGCGCCGACCGTCGGCGGAATGGCGTTCCAGCCCGGAAACGAACTACTTCCGTCGAGCACGAACATCGGAACGACGATCAGAACGAGTCCGGTGACGGCCAGTACTTCTCGTGCCGTTGTGCTCCACGAGCCGAGAAGCGGTGTCGAGCGTCCGAACGACACGACGGCGAGGAGAGCTCCGATCAGCAGCTCCCAGAACCGGCTGATGGGGGAGTAGTACCCGCCGACCGAGTCGAGAGCGAGGAGCCCGAGCACGAACGACGTGATGAGAAGGACGATCGTCGATACGACGACGTTGGCGCCGATGCGCCGTCCGAACCGGAACATTCCCCAGAGAAGGAGTGGCCACACGATGTAGAACTGCTCTTCGATACCGAGCGACCACAGGTGGACGAGGGGCTTCACCTCCGATGCGGTGTCGAAATAGCCGGCTTCCGCCCAGAGGAACAGGTTCGACACGAAGAACGCGCCTCCGGCCACGTGCTTGCCGAGCTGCTCGAACTCCTTGTCGAAGAGCGATACCCAGCCGAGTGCGTACGTGGTGGCGAGCACGATCGCCAGGGCCGGAAAGATGCGTCGGACTCGTCGGTCGTAGAAGCCGCGGATGGTGAACGTGTCGCTCGACAGACCACCGAGAATGTTGGTCGTGATGAGGAAACCGGAGATCACGAAGAACACGTCGACGCCGACGAAGCCACCGGGGACCATCCACGGAAACGCGTGGAAGAGGACCACTGATCCCACGGCGATGGCGCGTAATCCGTCGATGTCGGGTCGATACACGTGTTCGACGTGCTTGTGCTCGGGGGCCGCCACCTCCCAACTTTGCCAGGTCGACCGGCTCGGGTGGCAGACTCTCGCCCGGGGGGTTTCGAGATGAGAGATTGGTCGACCGACTCGTCGGTGGTCGTCGAAGGACCGAACGGTCAACGGGCGCACGTCAAGACGTTCGAGCAAAGCGAGCGCCTCGTCCGCCGGTTCGAGAAAGTGCGCCCGGGTGTCTGGTGCCTGGTGGGCAACGGATTGTCGAATCAGACATTCGTCGAGGGTCCGGACGGAATCGTCGCCATCGACACCGGAGAGAGCGTCGAAGAGATGGCCGCAGCTCTCGACGAACTCGCTTCGGTAACCGACCGCCCCGTGGTGGCGGTGATCTACACGCATTTTCACTACGTCGGCGGTACCCACGCGGTGCTCGAGAGATTCGGCGACGTTCCGATCTACGGACACGAGCGCATCGCTACGAATCGTTCTCGTGTCTCGTCGCATGTGGGACCGGCCTACATGCGAGGTCTGGCGCAGCAGTTCGCGACCACACTTCCGCTCGACGGTCCCGACGGTCAGGTGAACGTCGGTCTCGGCCTGTACTACCGCAATCCTCAGCATCGATCCTCTACTCCTGGCTTTCGCCCGGTGACCCACTCGTTCCGCGGCGGCGAGGTGTTGACGATCGCCGGACTCGAGGTGCACGTCGATCACGCACCCTCCGACGCGGACGACTCGGTGACTCTGTGGTTCCCCGAATTGCAAACGTGTGTCCAGAACATCATCTGGCCACTCGTCTTCAATGTGTATGCCATTCGTGGTGAGGAGTACCGAGACCCGCTCGTGTTGCTGCCCGGTATCGACCGCGTCCTCGCCCTCGAGCCGGAGTTCATGGTGTGCACACATGGTCCGCCGCTCGCTGGACGCGAGGAGATCGAACGGCGCGGCACTCGATATCGCGATGCCATCCAGCTGATGTGGGATCAGACCGTTCGCCTCATGAATCGCGGCCACACGATGGACGAGATCGCGCATCTGGTCGAACTGCCACCAGGTTCCGACGACGACTACTACACGACCGAGCACTACGGGCTCGTCGAGCACCACGTCCGGCAGATCTACACCGGTCTTCGTGGGTGGTTCGACGACGATCCGGGAAAGTTGCTGCCACTCGAGCCTCACGATCGGGCCGGACGACTGATCGAGGGATTCGGAGGTGCAGACGAGGTTCGTTCTCGCGTGAGGTCGGCGCTGGCCGGTGACGATCTGCGTTGGGCGCTCGAGATGGTGTCGTGGTTGCTCTGGAGCCCTGGAGTGTCCGACGAGGATCGATCGTTGGCGTCGTCGGTACTCCGTCAGATCGCCTATCGAACGACCGCGGCCAACATTCGAAGTTGGTGTCTGACCAAGGCGCGCGATCTCGACGGCTCCTACGACATGAGTCGCTTTCGTCGCCATCGGCTGTCCGAGAACCAGATCATGAGCATGGGTCTGGCCAGATCGATCGATCTGCTCCGGGTGATGGTCGATCCGTCTCGCGCGGTCGGTCTCGACGTTCACGTCGCCGTCGACGTCGGTGACGAGAAGGCCGGCCTGCACGTCCGCAACTGTGTCGCCGTCCTGACGGATGGACGCGGTGTGGCGACGACCATGACGACGTCGCTCGAGACATGGGCTCGCCTGCTGACGGGCTCGACCGCGCTGATGAAGGAGGTCGACGATGGCACGGTCGTGGTCGAAGGTGACGTGAAGAACGTAGCGAGATTGCTCGACGTGTTCGATCTGCCGGGAAGGGGCCGGGCATCATGACGAGCCTTCCCAAGCCGACCGAGAACTTCGGAGGTGTGATCGAGAGGTTGATGGTCGACTCGACACCGTCCCCTTTGAAAGTCGAGCGTGCTCCGGACACAGCTCCGAACATCGTCGTGATCATGCTCGACGACGTCGGGTTCGGGTCGTTCAGCACCTTCGGTGGTCCGGTACCCACGCCGACGTGCGATCGCTTGGCCGAACAAGGACTTCGCTACAACCAGTTCCACACCACGGCGCTCTGTTCACCCACTCGGGCCGCCCTTCTCACCGGGCGCAATCATCACGTCGCTCACATGGGCGGTATTCCGGAGAACGCCAATACGTTCCCGGGCTACGACAGCCAGATTCCGAAGTCGACGGCCACGGTGGCCGAGATCCTGCGTCAGAACGGCTATGCGACCGGTTGTTTCGGCAAGTGGCACCTCACCCCGTCCTGGGAGATGGGACCAGCCGGCCCGTTCGATCGGTGGCCGACCGGTATGGGTTTCGATCGGTTCTACGGCATCTTGAACGCCGAGTCGTCGCAGTACGAACCGCCCGTGTACGACCAGACCACTCCGATCGCCCCGTATCTCGGACGCGACGACTACCACCTGACCGAAGATCTCGTGGATCGTTCGATCGAGTGGATCGATCGGGTGCGCACATCGTCACCGGGCAAGCCGTTCTTCGTGTATCTGCCCACTCCGGCCGTGCACACACCCCATCACGTGCCGAAAGAGTGGATCGAACGTTTTCGTGGCCGATTCGATGCTGGTTGGGACGCCTTGCGCGACGAGATCTACGAGCGTCAGTTGGCGACCGGCGTGATTCCTGAAGGGACCGGAACGACACCGCGCCCGGACGGCATTCCGTCCTGGGACGAGTATCCCGATCGTTACAAGCCCGTCGCGTCCCGACTCATGGAGGTGTTCACGGCCTTCCTGGCTCACACCGACCACCACATCGGTCGTCTGGTCGATCACATCGACCGACTCGGTATCGCCGACGACACGTTGATCGTCTATGTCACCGGCGACAACGGAGCATCGGCTGAAGGAACGGTGCATGGCGCATGGGCCGCACCGGCTTTCCAGAACGGACAACCGGAGGATCCCGAATGGATCCGTGAGCACATGGACGACTTCGGTTCGGCGAACAGTGAGAACCATTTCAACATCGGATGGGCGTGGGCCCTCGATTCACCGTTCCAATGGATGAAGCAGGTCGCTTCCCACTTCGGTGGGACGCGGAACGGCATGGTGGTGCGTTGGCCGTCTCGAATCGCCGAGCGTGGAGGCATGCGCACTCAGTTCCATCACGTGGTCGACATCTGGCCGACATTGTTGGAAGCGGCGGGAATCGACCAGCCGACGTCGGTCAACGGAGTGGTTCAAGATCCTGTCGACGGCGTCTCGATGGGTTACTCCTTCGACGACGCGAGTACTCCGAGTCGGCGAACCACCCAGTACTTCGAGATCCTCGGAAACCGAGCGATCTATCACGATGGTTGGGTCGCCTGCTGCTATCACGGTCGGCCCCCGTGGGTGCGCTTCGTTCCGATGCCGTTCGACGGACCCCAGGAGAAGTGGGAGCTCTACGACGTCCGCAACGATTTCTCGCAGAGTGTCGATCTCGCCGATCGCCACCCCGAGAAGTTGGCCGAATTGCTCGAGATCTTCGATGCCGAGGCCCGTCGATGCAACGTGTATCCGATGCGCGACCCGATGCCTGGACGACACCCCGATGCGATCGTCCCCACTGCGCTCGGAGGACTTACGCGGATGACGTACAACCGGTCGCACGTGCGGATACCAGAGTCGATCGTCGTCAACTTGAAGAACTGTTCGTATCGCATCTCGGCGTCGGTGACGATCGACTCGATCGACGACGAGGGAGTGATCTGCTGCCAGGGTGGAAACCTCGCCGGGTGGAGTCTGTATCTCCAGGCCGGTCGTCCTCACTTCGTCTACAACCTCTTCGGCCAGCAGATCACGGTGATCAGAGGTGATCGACTGACCGTTGGTGCCCACGATGTGGTCGCGGAGTTCGATTACGACGGAGGTCTCGGCGCCGGTGGCACGCTCTACCTGACGGTCGATGGCCAGCCTCAGGAATCGGCTCGTCTCGAACGAACGGTTCCGATCGTCTTTTCGATGAGCGGTGAGACGTTCGACGTGGGTTGTGATACCGGTGCTCCAGTGGGTGCATACCCGCATCTCTTCACGTGCACGGCCCGGATCGATGCCGTCACCCTCGAGCGTTTGACCGAACTGTCAGATGCCGATCGCTCACGTTTGGCCGAGATGCAGTTCCGGGCCGATCTGTCGGCCCACTGATTCAGCTCTGCAGACTCTGCTCTTTGCGATTCACGAGATAGAGCAGCCAGACCAGAGCGGGTACAGCCGTGATCGCTGCTAGACCGAACACGACCACCAGTGCGACCTGAGTGGGTCGAGCTCCGGCGACGTCGTCGAGTGTCGCATGGTCGATGAGGAAATCGGGCCATTGCGCAACACCCCAGCCGAGAAGCACTGTTCCGACGGCCACGGTGGCTCCCACGCGAGCGAGTGAGTACTTCTTCCGGTACAAGAGAACGATCGCACCGAACCCCGACACTGCAGCGATAACGGCCAGTGGCGCGGCTCGGCCCTGAAGTCGACCGGTCAATGTCTCGGCGTCGTTCGTGAGGAGCGGCACGGCGGCCAGAGCGATCACACCGGTGATGGAACCGCTCACCATGCCGCGCTTCGCGCAGTAGTCGGCCAGCTCGTCGTGGCCGGCTCGTCGGGCATCGGCGGCGAGGTAGACCGCGGCCAGATAGGCCGCAGTTCCGACGGCGAGGATTCCTCCGACCCACGACGTGGGCCCGGTCCAGACCGAGACGTCGCTGGTGCCGTCGATGGTCACTCGCCCGCTCGCAATGGCGCCGGCGATCATTCCCAAGAAGAAGGGTGTGATGAACGACGACAGCGCGAAGGCCCCGCCGAACACGCGGGCCCAGCGCAGGTTCTCGCTGAACTTGCGGAAGGCGAAGCCCGATCCGCGCAACACGATGCCCAGCCCGACGAGCATCCACGGGACCCACAGAGTGTTCATGACCGCCGCGAAGCCGGTGGGAAAGGCACTCCACATGAACACGAGCACGTAGACGAGCCATACGTGATTGGCCTCCCAGACCGGGCCGATGCTGTGATCGACCTGGGTGCGAAGTGCGGCACCGTGTTCGGCGTTGCCGGCGAGGAGATCCCACATGCCACTGCCGTAATCGGCGCCGCCGAACACGCCGTAGGCGACCACTCCCACGAACATCAGCGCCGCGACGACGTCGACGAGGCTCATCGCACCACCATGTCGGGGGAGTACGGGCTCGGGAGGGCGTCGGCCTCACCGCGTCGCCAGCGCGACGACATCGACCTGATCACGGCGAAGGCGGCGATTCCCATCGCTGTGTACACGACGATCGTTGCGGTGAGCGTGATCCAGACGTTGGAGTTGGTGGTGACGGCCTCGTCGACGGTCATCACCTCGTAGGCGATCCAAGGTTGGCGGCCGACTTCGGTGGTGATCCAGCCGGTTTGCAGGGCGACCACGGCGAGTACTCCCGATATCGACACGAAACCAAGAGTGCGTGGGGAGTCGATGAGGGATCGTTGCCGTCGCTCTCGCCACCAGAACCAGACCGAGAAAGCGGCGAGCAGAGTTCCGATCCCGATCATCGTCTGGAACGACAGGTGCACGATGTTGACCGGGGGAGTGGTCTCGGGAGTGAGTTGGTCGAGTCCTGGAATCTCAGCGTTCGGACTGTTACCGGCGAGGATCGAGCCGAGTACCGGGATCTCGATCGCCCCGACGACTTCTCCGTCGATCAGGACGCCACCGATTCGCAGCGGTGCTCTCGTTTCGGTTTCGGTGGCCAGCTCCATCGCGGCGAGCTTGGAAGGCTGTTCGTCGGCGAGACGAAGGCCCGAGAAGTGGCCGACCACGGGCTGAACCACGGCGGCCACTCCGGCGATCGCCAGTGCGTAGCGGAGACCCATACGGTGGCGCCGATCGTCACGACCCTTTCGAATGGCGAAGGCGTAGACACCTGCCACGATGAATCCGACCACCATGTAGGCGGCCACGAACATGTGAAGGGCCATACCCCACACTGCGCTGTTGAACATCGCGGCGAGCGGATCGACGTCGGTGACCTGACCGTTCTCGAGGGTGAAGCCGGTGGGTGCGTTCATCCAGGCATTGACCGCCATGATGCAGAAGGTTCCGAACGCGCCTGACACCATGATTGGAATCAGTGTCTTCAGGTGCACCGACGGTGGAAGGCGGTCCCAGCCGTACAGATAGATGCCGAGAAACACCGCCTCGAGGAAGAAGGCGATTCCCTCGAGTGCGAACGGGAGACCGATCACGTCGCCGTACGTCGACATGAGACCGGGCCACAGCAGTCCCATCTCGAAGCTGAGGATCGTGCCACTCACGGCACCCACGGCGAACAGAACGGCGGCGACCTTCGACCACCGGCGGGCGAGTGTGAGGGCGTCCGCGTCGTTCTGCTTCAAGCCCCGTCGATGCATCAAGTAGATGAGGAAGGGGAAGGCCACTCCGAAACACGAGAGCACGATGTGGAATCCGAGCGAGAGCGCCATCTGGTAGCGCGCCGCCATGAGAGTGTCGACTGCGAACATTTGCATCCTCTTTCGACCTTAGGCGATTTCGTACCGGCATCGTTTTCCGGTTCGATCTCTCCCTAGCCTCGTGGCATGGATCGACAAGTGTCACCGGTGTGTCCGGATCCGGTGCGCTTCGCCGTCATGCGCCAGGAATGGCGAGATCTCGCCTACGTTCACTGGCGTTACGAGCCCTCGGTGGTGCAGGCGTTGCTGCCCGAGCAACTCACCGTCGACACGTTCGACGGTTCGGCTTGGGTTGGTTTGATTCCGTTCTCGATGCGCGACATCGGACTGCCGCACGGACCGTCGGTGCCGTATTTCGGTTCGTTTCCTGAGATCAACGTGCGTACCTATGTGATTCGGGACGGACGACCGGGTGTGTGGTTCTTCTCGCTCGACGTGAACCGCTTCTTGCCCGCTGTCGTCGCGCGGCTCACCTACCGTCTGCCGTACTGCTGGGGTCGGGCCAGCCACGAGGTGAGTGACGACACGTGGACCACCCGTGTTCGCCGTCGTTGGCCGCATGCGGTCGAACCAAGTGAGATCGTGCTGCATCCGGGCGAGGGGATCGAGCCCGATGCCCTGGATCACTTCCTCACCGCTCGATGGGGTTTGTACTCCCGAACGAGAGGCGGTGTTCGCTACGCCCCGGTCGACCACGAGCCGTGGCCGCTACGGGCGGCCCGGTTGGAGCACGCCGACACGAGTTTGGTGACGGCGGCCGGCCTTCCCGAGCCGGCAGGTGAACCCCACGTGCGTTGTTCGCCGGGGGTCAGTGTTCGGATCGGTCGACCACGACGGGTTCACTGAGTTCACCGAACGTTCACCCCGTCGAAAGTGTCTCAATGAATGTTGAGACATATTCTCGGGGTCGTGGATCTGAACCGCCGAGCCTCTCGCTTCGCCGCCCTCGGCGACGCGTCACGGCTGAAGATCGTCGATGCACTGGCCTTGGGCGATCATTCGCCCGGCGACCTCGCCGATCTCACGGGCTGCGACTCCAACCTGCTGGCCCATCACCTGCGCATCCTGGAGGAGTCGGGCCTCGTCAGGAGAGTGAAGTCGCAGGGTGACGGTCGTCGTCGCTACGTCCAGTTGATGCCTGGTGCCGTCGAAAGTCTGTTGCCGCCGGTCGCGGGAACGTCACGACGCCGCGCTCTGTTCGTCTGCACCCGTAATTCGGCGAGGAGTCAATTGGCGGCCGCGATCTGGAAGTCGGTCGGCGCAGGAGATGCCGAGTCGGCCGGTACGCATCCAGCCGATCGAGTTCACCCCGGAGCGGTGGCGGCGGCTGGACGACTGGGTCTCACCTTGGACGGCATCGTTCCGAAGCACCTCGACGAGGTCGACGTCGACGCCGATGTGGTGATCACGGTGTGCGACGAAGCACGCGAAGAGATCGAACCGCCGGCGACTTGGATTCATTGGTCGATCCCTGATCCGGTGAGGTCGGGTCGGGCGTCGGTCTTCGACGCCACGGCACGCGAACTCGCCCGACGTGTACAGATGCTGCGAGGAATCGAGGAGATCACATGGTGACCACCCGCATCGGAATCAACGGCTTCGGCCGTATGGGTCGTCTGGCCGTTCGCGCCTTGCGTCACCATCCCGACCTCGAACTCGTCCATGTGAACGAGATCAAAGGGGGAGTGGAGGCGGCCGCTCATCTCCTTCAGTTCGACACGGTGCACGGACGATACGACGGCCACGTGTCGATCGAAGGTGAGTCGATGATCGTCGATGGTCGCCGAGTCGGGTTCACTGAGTACTCACACCCCGAGCAGATCCCGTGGGCCGACCTCGGAGTCGACGTGGTCGTCGAATCGTCGGGCAAATTCAAGACGGTCGCCGACCTCGAGCCCCATCTCGCCAACGGTGCCCGCTCGGTCGTGGTCGCCTGTCCGGTGAAGGACCCGAGCGTGCTGAACGTCGTGATGGGCTGCAACGATCATCTGTACGACCCACAACATCACTCGATCGTGACGGCGGCTTCGTGCACCACCAACTCGCTCGCACCGGTGGTGAAGGTGCTACTCGAAGAGTTCGGGATCGAACGCGGGGCCATCACCACGATTCACGACGTCACCAACACGCAGGTGATCGTCGACGCGCCGCACAAGGATCTGCGTCGAGCACGGTCTGCTCTCAATTCACTGGTACCCACTTCCACCGGATCGGCGACGGCGATCACGATGATCTATCCCGAACTCACCGGCAAACTGAACGGAACAGCGGTGCGCGTGCCTCTCCTCAATGCGTCGCTCACCGATTGTGTGTTCGCCATGTCTCGTGACGTCACGGTCGACGAGGTGAACTCTGCGCTCGAGCGTGCTGCTTCTGGATCTTTGGCCGGAATTCTCGGGTTCGAAACGCGTCCCTTGGTGTCGGCCGACTACGTGAACGACACCCGATCGGGCATCGTCGATGCTCTGTCGACCATGGTGGTCGACGGCCGTTTGCTCAAGTTGCTCGTCTGGTACGACAACGAGTACGGCTACGCCCACCGCATGGTCGAGCTCACCGACAAAGTGGCGCAAGCGGTGAACGCGTGAAGTTGCGCAACTACGTCTTGGTGACGGCCGGCTACTGGGTGTTCACCCTCACCGACGGCGCGCTGCGCATGCTGGTGCTCCTTCACTTCAACGAATTGGGCTACTCGGCGGTCGCCATCGCCTTCCTGTTCCTCGCCTACGAGTTCATGGGGATCCTCACGAATCTTCTGGGTGGTTGGGTCGGAGCGCGCAAGGGCCTCAATCGCACCTTGGTCGGCGGACTGGTACTGCAGATGGTCGCCCTGTCGGCGCTCACACTCGAAGATCCGTCGTGGGAGCGGTGGCTGTCGGTTCTGTTCGTGATGGCCATGCAGGCCTTGTCCGGCGTCGCCAAGGATCTCACGAAGATGAGTTCGAAGAGTGCAGTGAAGACGGTGGCGGGTGACGGGTCGCTCTTCCGGATGGTCGCGATCCTCACGGGTTCGAAGAACGCTCTGAAGGGGGTGGGGTTCTTCCTCGGCTCGGCCTTGCTCGCCACTCTCGGGTTCGACGGTTCGCTCTGGGTCATGGTCGCCGCTCTCGGGGTGATGGTTCTGCTCCTCGTGGTGATGTTGAACGAGGACATCGGCAAGTCGAAGCGGAAGCCCAAGCTCACGTCACTGCTGTCGAAGTCGGACCCGATCAACAAGCTCTCGTTCGCCCGATTCTTCCTGTTCGGCTCGCGCGACATCTGGTTCGTGGTGGCTGTGCCCGTCTTTTTGGCTGAGCAATTGAACTGGTCCCACGAAGGAGTGGGGGGTTTTCTGGCTGCGTGGGTCATCGGCTACGGCATCGTCCAGTCGTCGGCACCGAAGTTGCTCACCACCGGTGGACGAGTCGTCGACGAGAGTCGAGCCACTCGGTCGTGGGCCCTGGTGTTGGCGGTGGTGTGTGCAGCGATTGCCGTTCCTGTCACCGTCGAGTGGGGTGTGACGCCGGCCGTCGTCGGAGGATTGATCGTGTTCGGCATCGCTTTCGCCGTGAACTCGTCGTTGCATTCGTTCTTGGTGCTCGCGTTCGCTGACGACGAAGACGTCGCGCTCGACGTGGGCTTCTATTACTCGGCCAACGCCGCCGGACGTCTCGTCGGCACATTGTTGAGCGGAGCGCTCTACGTGTGGGGTGGCTTGTCGCTCGCGCTGTGGGGATCGGTCACGTTCGTGGTGGCTACGTGGCTGGCCGCCCGTCGACTACCACCGGTTCCAGCCGGAACTGCGGTCTCGCTCGCCGATGTCGACG
>CAZTPF010000042.1:0-12365 GCA_964614655.1 uncultured Bifidobacterium sp. | reverse complement strand
ATGGAGCGGACGACGAGATTCGAACTCGCGACCCTCACCTTGGCAAGGTGATGCTCTACCAGCTGAGCCACGTCCGCAGCACCAGGGAATCTACCGGGGGGTCTGCACCCGGACAACACCCCTAGACGGGCTCGGGAATGCGTGGAGTCCGGGCCACGACCACCGTTCCGGCCAGGCCGGCGAGCACGATCGCCGCTCCGACGAGTTGACCGGCGACCAGGCTCTGGTCGTACACGATCCAGGCGCCGACGACCGAGATCGGCGGGCTGAGAAGAGTGAGGAGGGACGTCGTGGTGACTTCGAGGTGCTTGGTGGCCCACACGATGAGCCCGTGCCCGAGAACGCCCGGGCCAAAGATCATCGCGACCACGCGCACATAGTCGAGGCTCTGCATCTGCCACAGGTCGTCAGCGGCGATCAGACAGTACGGCGTGAGGGCGACAGCTCCGACGACGAAGACTCCGGCCAAGAAGGCCCAACTTCCCACTCCGGCATTACGGGTGCGCTTCATGAGAAGGAAGTACCCGGTGAAGCACAACACGTTGCAGAACGCGAGCAAGTCGCCGCCGAACGCCGAATTGCTCGTGTCGGCGCCGAGACTGATCATGGCCGCCAAACCGACGAACGACACGAAGGCGGCGGCCGCTGCTTTAGGCGTCGATCGTTCGCCCACGAGCCGACCGGCGCCAAGAACCATGAAGGCCGGACACAACTGTCCGATGAGAGTGGCATTGGCGATGGACGTGGTGCGCATGGCCTGGAAGCCGAACATCATGGAGAAGGCGAACAGGACTCCCGGCAGCGCGCAGATCCGCAGGACACGTCGATCGAGTGGCTCGCCGAACATCCGGGCCAAGAGAACCATGACGGGCACGGCGAGCCACATGCGATAGAAGCTCACCGACACGCCCGACACGCTCATACCGCGAACGAGCAATGGCCCGATCCCCCAGCCCACCACGCCGAGGAGGACTGCTCCGACTGCGACCTCACGAATCTCGCGAGGTCGGCCGTTCACGACTTGTTCGATTCCGGGCGAAGATCCACCCGAAGAACGAGGACGCCGTCCTCGATGGAAGCCGTTGCATCCCCGATGATGGCGAAGTCCTGGAAGTCGGTCTGCGCCTGTTCGATGAAGTGTTTGCGTTCGTCTCCGGCCACGGGAGGCAACGGTCGCTTCTTCACGGCGGCGGCCCGTTCACGGAACCGCTGCAGCATCGCATCGAGATCGAGTTCGGCCATGTCGTCAGCCTAGGACGGGAGAGTTCAGAGAAGCGGATCAATCGGCCGTGGTCTGGGCGTCGGTTCGTGGTCGACGGCGTCGGGCTCGTCCTCGGGCTCGATTTCGCTGTCGGGTTCGTCGACCACCGTTGGAACGTCGATCTCGGGCTCGTCGTCGAGTACGACTGCGACGGACTCGACCTCGAGTTCATCGATGAGTTCGTCGATGGGTTCGGCGTCGTTTCCGAAGTCGTCGACGGACGGCTCGTCGTCAGCTGGCTCGTCGTCGACGACCACCGGCGCGACTTCGTTGGTCTCGGGCGCTGGGCGCGCCTCGTCGAGTGCTCGTCTCTTCTCGATCGGACCCAAGGTCACGAAGCGGCGATCGCTCATGGCCACCAGTGGCCCGAGGGCTTCAGGGTCCGGACGAGTCGATCGCCAGAACCACGCCGTGACGACGAGGAGTCCGACTCCGAGCACGATCAGGGTGATCGTCACGGCCAGGACGGTGTTCGAACTCCCGGCGTCCGACACCGACTCCGTGTCGATCGTCGTCCACCAGGTCACGGAGCCAGTCTCGCGCAACGTCTCCTCAGTTCTGGTGACGAGGACACCAGAAGGTGGTGCGCCCACCGACAGTGGTCCGTTGGAGTTCGACGCCGTCCTGCGGGCAACGCTCCCCCGGTCGACGATGGTCCACCGAGAGATCTCCGGCGTGGCTTCCTCCCCGGCGGTCGAGCTGGTCGAGCACTCGCTTCATGACTCGATGGATCTCGCCCACCTCGTCCTCCGACAAGCCGACGACTGTTCGGCGGGGGTCGACTCCGACTCGCCACAGAATCTCGTCGACGAGCATGTTGCCGAGACCGGCCACTACCGACTGATCGAGCAGAACGGCCTTCACGGGGCCCCGGCGACCTCGTAGACGTTCGCGAAAGGCGCGTCGATCCACCGACCATGCGTCGGGACCGAGACCGGCGCCATCTCGACTCGGGCCCACTCGAGCGAATCGACGGGGATCGGAGATGACGAGCCGACCCTGACCGAAATCGAGCCCGAAGCGCAACCATCGGTCGTCGTTCGATGCCGCATACACCAACTCGTCGATCGGCGATCGGCCATCGACCACGATGCGTCCGGCCATACCGAAATGGAGATCGACCGAAGATTGGACGCGGGACGAGGCGCCGAAGTCGAGGGTGAGAACTTTGCCGTGGCGACGAGCTGCGAGCACCCGCCGGCCGACCACCAGATCGGACACCGATGCGTCGACGACAAGAGGGTCCCGATGGCTCACGGCCGTCACGCGACGACCGACGACCGCTTCGGCCGCCCGCCGGAACGACTCGACTTCGAGGATCTCGGGCACCGTTCCATTCTCCCGTCCCCGACGTGGGAAACTTCGTCCGTGGCCGACATCGCTCTCGCCGTTCTGGTCGGAGCCGCGTGCATCGCCATGCTCGTCGCCGCCAGTCGGATGGAGCCGCATTGGGTCAGCAAGGACGGGCAGCGGTTCATCGCCCGCATGCAATCCCTCGGCATGCACGACACTCCCGAAGGACCCTGGCGCGAAATGAGGGTTCTCGTCGACGGCAACTCGTTGATCGTCGGCTCACGGGGATTCCGCGGAGCGCGCCTACGCGGCCACTACAGCGTCGTCGCCAAGAGCCCCGATCCGCCCCGCAAGCGCGCCATCTACGTGATCTCCGGACCGCAGAAGGCCTTGTTGCGGCTTCCCGAAACCAGTCGAGCCATCCCCCACCTCGACGGCCTGCTCGCCCGACGGGTCAGTGGACCGAATCCAGGAACCGAGTGATCGGTGGAGCGACCTGATCGAGGTCGATCAGGAACGAGTCGTGACCGTGCGGTGAATCGATCTCGACGTACTCGGCCCGCACTCCGTGCGACACCAAAGCGTCACGGATCTGAATCTGCTGATACGACGGATACAGCATGTCGCTCACGATCCCGATCGACAAAGTGGGCGCAACAATGCGCTTGACCGCCGCGTCGAGACCACCGCGGCCGCGCGCGATGTCGTGCAGATCCATGGCTCGACCGATCAGCAGATAACTGTTGGCGTCGAACCGTCGGGTCAGCTTGTCACCGTGGTATTCGAGGTAGCGCTCCACCTCGAACTGCTGCTCGGCCGGAGCCTGCGCCTGCGAGTCGCCACCAACGATGTCGCGTCCGAACTTCTGGTTGAACACGTTGTCGCTGCGAAAGGTCACCTGAGCCACCATGCGAGCCGTCGACAAACCCCGGTGCGGACCCTGACCGGCGGGAGCGTCGTAGTAGTCGCCGCCGCGAAAGTATGGATCGTGCAGGATGGCCCGCCGTCCGATCGACTCCCAGGCGATCTGCTGCGCAGAAGCCTGCAGACACGAGGCGATCGGCACGATCGAACGCACACGGTCGGGATAGGTCACCGCCCATTCGAGAACTTGCATACCCCCCATCGAGCCGCCGATGACGGAGTGCCAACGTCGAACGCCGAGATGATCGGCCAGACGGGCCTGGGCCCGAACCATGTCTCGGATCGTCACCACTGGAAATCGTGACCCGTAGGCGCTCGTGCTGTTCGGGTCGACCGATGACGGACCCGTGGTGCCCTGACAGCCGCCGAGAACGTTGCTGCACACGACGAACCAACGGTCGGTGTCGATCGCCGCACCCGGCCCGACGATCGACTCCCACCAGCCCGGCGTCGGATGTCCGGGGCCGGCACGACCAGCCGCGTGGCTGTCGCCCGTCCAGGCGTGGCACAAGAGAATCGCGTTGGATGCCTCGTCGTTCAGGGTGCCCCAGGTCTCGTAGGCGATCTGGACGCCGTCGAGGATCGCGCCACCGTCCAACGCGATCTTGCGATCGAGCGCGAGGAACTGCCGATTTCCGGTCGGGTCACCTGGTCGCCACGCGCCGGTGACCGGGTGCAGTTCGCTGGACATGGGGCTCCTCTCTCGACTCGAAACGCCGGGTCGCCCATCCAGGGAAGCTTCGTTGTCGGCTGCGCCGACCACATCCCCTCGAGCCGAAGCCCTTGGGAGGCACCTTGGGGCTTCCGCCCAGGTTGCCGGGTCCGATCTCTCGGACCGCTCTGGATGAGTCGGAAGGACTCTACCGACTCACGAGAAATGTTGCTCGTCGCGAACGTGGTCGGGCAGTCCCATCAGGTCGGTGAAGGCGTCGAAGGAGTCGAGGCCGTCGAGCCGGTCGCGCATGGTGCCCGACTCGGCGAGATGGTTCGCCGCGTCGCGGATAGCCCGGCTCGCCGACAAGAGAAGCGACAGCGGGGACACGACGAGTCGGAATCCCATCTCGGCGAGCTCGGCCGGGGTGAGAAGCGGGGTCTTCCCCTTCTCGACCATGTTGGCCACAAGAACGCAGCCGTCCAGAGCCGTCGCGATGGCCTCCATCTCGGCGCGCGACTGCGGCGCCTCGACGAACACGGCGTCGACTCCGAGGTCGCGAGCCATTTTCCCGCGTTCGATCGCCTCGTCGAGCGACACGGCTGCGCGGGCGTCGGTTCGGGCAGTCACGTGCAGATGTTCACGACGTTCACAGGCGGCCCGAAGTTTGCTCAACCACTCGTCTCGAGGCACCACGGACTTGTTCTCCATGTGTCCGCACTTCTTCGGCCAGACCTGATCCTCGACGAACATCCCTGCCGCACCGGCCGCTTCCCAGAGTTCGACGGTACGAATCGTGTTCATGGCATTGCCGTAGCCGGTGTCGGCGTCGACCACAAGATTCAACGAAGGCGCCGACGTGCAGACTCGACGCGCCACGTCGGCCATCTCGCCCTGTGTGAGGTATCCGACGTCGGGACGACCGAGAAGTGTCCCCGACACGGCGAAGCCCGAGACGAAAGCCGTGGAGAATCCGGCCTCGGCGACCGCGCGCGCCGACAGCGAATCCCACACCCCCGGCATGAGAATCGACTCGCCGGCCGAAAGGCGGCGGCGAAGGTCGTCGCTACGAGATCGGCCGTCGACACGGGTCATGTCGCGAGACCGAGCCGTTCGAGAGCCACCGACTTCAATCGCTTGTAGTCGACCTTGCCGTTCGGTGCCCGCCCGATCGAGTCGATGGTGACGAGATGACGCGGGGCTTTGTACGCAGCGAGTCGGGATTTCACGTGGGCCGACAATTCGTCGAGAGCCGGCTCGTGTCCGGGTTCGGCCTCGACGACGGCGCAAATCGTCTCGCCGAAACGACTGTCGGGAATCCCAACCGCCACGGCGTCGCGTACCGATGGGTGGCGCTTCAACTCCTCTTCGACTTCTTCAGGGAAGACCTTCTCGCCTCCGGTGTTGATGCACACCGATCCGCGCCCGAGGAGCACCAACGTTCCGTCGGCAAGGATCTCGGCCCAGTCGCCCGGCACGCTCCAACGTTGCCCTTCGAAGATTCGGAACGTTTGAGCCGACTTCGCTTCGTCGCCGTAGTACCCGAGCGGGATGAAACCGCCGACGGCGACGAGGCCGCGTTCACCCGAACCCGGCTCGACACGACGGCCGTCTTCGGTGAACACGGCGCACGTGGGGCCGAGAGTGAACTTGGCGGTTTCGGTGGCGACACCGGCCGTACTGATCGACCCGCCCATACCGACCGCCTCCGACGAACCGAAGGAGTCGAACAGGATCACGTGGGGAATGTGCTTCAGGAGTCCGGCCTTGTTCTCCTGGCTCCACATCACCCCCGACGACGTGATCATGATGAGACTCGAGAGGTCGTAGCGATCAGGTTCGGCTTCGAGTGCGTCGAGGATCGGACCGGCGAAGGCCTGGCCGACGATCACGAGGACCTGCACGCGATGCTTCTCGACAGCACCGAGCAACTCGTGCACGTCGAATTGTCGCGAGGCCAAAGTGACAACCGAGCCACCCGCGTTCAGTGCGATGAGACTCGTGAACTGTCCGGTGCCGTGCATGAGCGGACAAGCGGGCAGCACGACAAGACCCGGCGTGTTCGGGTCGGGTCGGCTCGCCAATTCTTCGATCGACGTCGACGGTGGAATGCCGATGACGGCATTGCCGCCGGCACCCACCACGTTGAAAAGATCGTCCTGACGCCACATGACACCTTTGGGCATTCCGGTGGTTCCCCCGGTGTAGAGGAGGAGCAGGTCGTCAGGTGACCGGCCCCACGGCGGACTCACCGGGCCGGGATCCTGACCGTCGACGATCGTCTCGTAGTCGACCGCCCACGGAGGCGTGGGAGCCGTGCCGTCGGCGACGCAGTACCAACGCTTCACCTTCGGTAAGCGATCTCGGATTCCGTCGAGGAGTTGTCCGAAAGTTGCGTGAAAGACCACCGCTTCGGCATCGGCGTTGTCGAACAAGTACCACACCTCGTCGGGGCCGTAGCGATAGTTCGTATTGGCCGGCGCGAATCCGCCTTTGAACGCCCCTTCGTACGTCTCGAGGTACTCCGGGCAGTTGTAGAGGTACGCCGCCACCTTCGACTGCTTCGTCAGACCGGCGGCGATCATGTCGGCGGCCAGACGGTTCGTACGTCGATCGAAATCGGCCCATGTGAACACCCGATCGCCCTGGATCTGACACGGGCTGTTCGGCACTTTGGCGGCGATCGCCTCGTGAGCGTCGGCGAAATTCCATGTGGACATGACTCCCCCTTCGGGGACGTACCGTAATTCAGACCCGGGATGCCAGGTGATCCCGCTCAGCGCGGAAGACCGAGGACCCGTTCACCGAGGATGTTGCGCATCACGTTCGAGGTGCCGCCCATGATGGTGTAGCCGGGGGCGTAGGCCAGACCCTGCGTCACGTCGTTCCAGATGGTGGCTTCGGCCCCCAGGGTTCGGGCCACGAACTGGGCCACGTCCCATTCGTGCTCGGTGCAGAAGCATTTGGTCGCTGCCGAGAATCCGGCTGGTGCCTGATGCAGGACCTCGCGGATCACGAGAATCCGACCGATGCGGTACTTCGTCTCGAGGCGGGCGATCTCGGCTCGCACTCTGGGGTCGGATGTGTCGGCGCGCTCGCGGGCGATGCAGTAGAGCGCATAGTTCGAGACCAGGCGGTCGATACCGCCGCGCTCGTGCTCGAGCTGGCGCATGGTCTGTTTGAAGGCTCCGCCTTCGGTTCCGACCAGGTTGGCGACCGGCACTCGCACATCGGTGTAGAACACCTCGCAGAAGTGACGGTTGGTCGTCATGTCCTTGATCGGGCGGATCTCGATACCCCGTGTTTCCATCGGAACGATGATCTCGGAGATGCCGGCGTGGGGCGGACCCTCAGTGCTGGTGCGGCAGATGAGGTAGCAGTAGTCGGCCACTTCCCCGAAGCTCGTCCAGATCTTCTGGCCGTTGATCACCCAGTCGTCGCCATCGCGTACGGCCATCGTCTTCAACGACGCCAGATCGGAACCGGCGTTCGGTTCCGACATTCCGATGCACCACACCGACCGACCGGCCAAGATGTCGGGAAGGAACTCGGCTTGTTGATCGGGACGCCCGTAGGCCATGAGAGTCGGGCCCATCTGACGATCGGCGAACCACATGGCTCCGATGGGCGCCCCGGCCTTGATGAGTTCTTCGCCGATGATCAACCGGTCGATCGCCGGCCGGCCCTGGCCGCCGAAGTCTCTCGGCCACGTGAGACCGATCCAGCCCCGGGCCCCCAGCTCTTCGGCGAATTCACGGGACCAGCCGTTGATCCACGAATCGTTGGCGCGTCCGTAACGGCGGACGGCGTCGGTCGCGACTTCGCGAGCCTCGGCTCGAAGAGCCTCTTGTTCAGGTGTCCAGGTGAAGTCCATCGCCGTCTCCTGGCCCCATTGTGGCCTGAGTGAGCGCTGCCCGTCCGATCCGCCGGTGATCCGCCACGACGACATCGGCCACAATGGGGGCATGGGCAACACGTCTTTCGACCGTGCCTTCGAGGTCGAACCGGACCTGGTGGCGTCGTTCGGCAGGCTCGGACACGCCGTGGTCCGGGGACTGGCCTCCGTCGACGAAATCAGCCAGTACAAACCGGCGATCGACGCCGCCACCATGGCGCGCCGGTTCGACCACCGACCGTTGGCCGAACGCGACACTTACGGAAAGGCCTTCGTACAGTCGGGAAACGTCCACCAACACGACCCGATGGTGGCCGACTTCGTCCTGGCCCGCCGATTCGCCTCGGTCGCCGCCCGATTGCTCGGATGCGACGGTGTTCGGCTCTACCACGACCAGGCGCTCTACAAAGAGCCCGGGGGCGGACACACGCCATGGCATCAAGATCAGGTGTACTGGCCGCTCGACACCGACGACACCATCACCATGTGGATGCCTCTCGTCGACATCCCTTCCTCGATCGGCGCCATGACGTTCGCCGACGAATCGTGGCTCGACGGGAACCTGGGCGACATCACGATCGGTGACGAGTCGCACGAACACTTTGCGCAATTGGTTCAACGCTATGAATTGAGCAGTTACGCGCCGCTCCGCGCCGGTGACGCGACGTTCCATCGCGGCTGGACGCTGCACAGCGCTCCGGCCAACTCGACCGATGTAATGCGAGGGGTGATCACGGTGATCTACTTCGCCGACGGAGCACGAATCTCCGATCCCGTCGAACCGAGCCAGAACTTCGATCACCTGATCTGGCTCGCCGGCGGCCCACCCGGCACTCTGGCCGACGGTCCGGCCAATCCTCTCCTCTGGCACCAGTCGTGGTCGTGAAGCGCCCGTTCCATCTCCTGGCCAAACCCACCGGCGCGACCTGCAACCTCGACTGCACCTACTGCTTCTTCTTGTCGAAAGACGCCCTGTACCCGGGCGAGTCATCGCGCATGTCCTCGGCCACGCTCGAGGCTTACGTATCTCAGTTGATCGACGCCCAGCCCGACGGCGAAGTGAACGTGGCCTGGCAAGGCGGCGAGCCCACTCTCATGGGTGTCGAATTCTTCGAACGAGCGTTGGCCTTGGCCGAGAGCGTGAAACGGCCGACTCAGAGCCTGGTGCACACCATCCAGACGAACGGCGTCCTTCTCGACGAACGTTGGCACCGTCTGTTCGGACGCCACCGAGTTCTGGTCGGACTGAGCATCGACGGCCCCGCCGAGTTGCACGACGTTCATCGACGGGCCAAGAACGGCGCTCCAACCCACGCGGACGTCGAGCGATCGTGGTTCCATCTCCGTGCGGCCGGTGTCGACACCAATGTCCTGTGCTGCCTGTCCGATGCCAACGTCGACCGCCCCCTCGACGTGTACCGGTACTTTCGCGACCATCTCGGCGCCGAGCACATCCAGTTCATCCCGATCGTCGAACGTGCCGATGCGCTGACCCTCGAGATCGCCGAGAAGGGTTGGAGCGAGCAGCCCGGACGACGCCGAATCCTGTACCGGCAGAGCGGCAACCTCGTCACCAGTCGTTCCATCTCCGGTCGACAGTACGGGGAGTTCCTCACCGCAGTATTCGACGAATGGGTGACCAACGACGTCGGGCGCGTCTTCGTGCAACTCTTCGACGTGACCCTCGGTTCCCATCTCGGGCTGCACACCTTGTGCGTCCACTCTCCCACCTGTGGCGACGCGCTCGCCCTCGAGCACAACGGTGACGTCTACTCGTGCGACCACTTCGTCGAACCCGATCATCTGATCGGCAACGTTCACGAAACTCCGTTGCGCTCACTCGTCGACGACCCTCGACAGGTCGCCTTCGGGCGACACAAGCAGACGTCACTCCCCACGATGTGCCGGGAATGCGACGTGCTGTTCGCGTGCCACGGCGGTTGCCCGAAGGACCGCTTCGCCACCACACCCGACGGCGAACCCGGTCTCAACCATCTCTGCGATGGATATCTGACCTTCTTTCGACACAGCCGCTCGGCGATGCAGACGATGGCCGAATTGGTGTCGTCCGGTCGCTACGCCGACGAAATCATGTCCAAGGGTCGGTGAGCTCGTCGGCCCAGGCGAAAACGGCGGCCCGACGATCCTCGGTGTCGCTCTTTTTGGTCGATGGCAGCCGATGTCGGGGGCGAACTTCTCGATCGCACCAGAATTCACCCGACGGAAGATCACGCCGGGTGGCACTCAACCAGGCGATGGTGTCGGCACCCTCGTCGGCCGAGCGAAGAATCGGCGCGGTCACCTTGGCGAATCCGGGCAACGACGTCCGCACTCCGGGCGTGTCGGCCCAACCGGGGTGCATCACCGCCACGAAACGGTCGGGCTCGCGCGTGGCCCACTCCTGCACGAGTGCGACCTGAACTCTCTTGGCTGACGCGTATTGACGGGTGCCGTCGTATTTCGAGGGCGTCATCGGATCTCGGCGTCGAGGATCGACCAACGATGCGCCGTACATGCCACCGGACGCGACCCAAATCGATCGTGGAGCCGCGATCAGGCGCGTCACGAGATGAGGCGCCAGGACATGAAGCGCCATGGTGGTCTCGAATCCTTGAGGCGTTCGAACCGCTTCATGGAGGAGGGCGCCGGCGTTGTGCACGACGACGTCAGGGATGCCGCTGCTCGTGATCGCTGCGCAGGACTCGGCGACGGATTCGAGATCGGACACGTCGCATACGACCACCTCGTGATCGCCACCGAGTGCGTCGGCCACGCGCCCAGTTCGCTCGGCGTCACGACCCACGAGAACGACCGTGGCACCGAGCGCTGCGACACGTTCGGCAGCCGCCCGTCCGATTCCCGAGGTCGGCCCGGTCACGACGACTCGCTGGCCGGCGAGTGAGTCGGGCGGGAGTGATTCCCACGAGGACTGACGCGACCGCAGCGCATAGCCGAGACGCGAGAAGCCACCGACGATACTGGCGTCGAGCAGGCGGTCAGCGAATGAAGTCACGTCTCCATTCCACACCGACTTCGCCACGAATGCCAGACTGTGCTCGTGAGCGAGACCCATCGACACGACGAACATCCTCACGTGCACGGGCCCGATTGCGGCCATGTGGCGGTGGTCCACGACGATCACGTCGACTACATCCACAACGGGCACCGTCATCATCAGCACGACGATCACTGGGACGAGTGCTCGACCGATTCGTGCGTCGCTCACTCCGAGCACGACCACGAACACGGGCCCGACTGCGGACACACTCCGGTTCCCCACGGTGACCACGTCGACTATCTGCACGACGGACATCTGCACGCTCGTCACGGCGACCACTGGGACGAGCACTGACCTGAGATTCTGGTGCGGGATCTTCACCTATGCGGTGAAAAATCCTCACCAGAACACCGGTTAGTGGTCGTGTTCGTGGCCGTGGAGGTGTTCGGTCACGACGAGTCGGCCGTCCACATGTGTCAGGCCCACGCCGAAGGTCGCCAGCAGGTTCTCCGGAGTCAGCACCACGTTCGGCGGCCCGTCGGCCACCACTCGCCCGGCCAGCAACATCACGCGCTCGCACTCGGACGCCTCACCCACGTCGTGCGTGGCCGACACGATCACGGCACCACGTTCACGCTCGGCTGCCATCGCCTCCAGATAGGCGGCGCGACCCGGCGCGTCGAGTCCTGAGGTCGGCTCGTCGAGAAGAAGGAGCTTCGAACGCCGAGCCAACACCTGAGCCAGATACACCCGCTGTTGCTGTCCGCCCGACAGATCTCTCATGGCTCGATCGGCCAGATGATCGATGCCCATCTTCGTCATGGCCGTGGCCACGGCCTCGTCGTCCTCGCGTCGACGACGGGCCAGCCGACCACGTTGGTCGAAACGGGCCATGCGCACGACGTCGATCGCTCGAATCGGGAGAGCGAGTCCTTCGCGGTGGTACTGGCTGAGGTAGGCGACGTCGGTCGTCGAACGACCAGGCGGCGCGCCGAGGATCTCGAGTCCCCCGTCGAGCGCGGGCAAGAGCCCGGCGAAGGTCTTCAACAAGGTCGACTTTCCCGAGCCGTTCGACCCGACGAGCGCCACCGACCCACCCGGTTGGAGAAACGTGTCGACGTCTTCGAGGACGACACGTGATCCGTATCCGACCGACAGTCGACGGGCGACGATCACCGGCTTCATGCCGTCACGTTCCGCAACGACCACGAGCGGTTCACCTCGACGACGATCAACACCACGAAGAAGCAGGCCACGGCAACGACCACGACCGAGGCTCCTGCTGCCCAGTCCCAGTGGTAGGAGATCAAGAGTCCGACGTACACCGACAACGATCCAATGA
>CAZTPF010000041.1:0-13368 GCA_964614655.1 uncultured Bifidobacterium sp. | reverse complement strand
CACGTGATTCAACATGGCCGGCTGCATGCGGTCGACGGCGTTGGCGAACCGGCTCTCCGGAGTCTCCATCGCCTCGTACTCCTCCCACAGTCGCCATAGGTACTCGGCTTGATCGGCGGGAAGCAGTCCGAACAATCGCTCGGCTGCCCGGCGCTCCCGCTCTTCTTTGTCGCCGTTGGCGGTCACGTCGTAGGCGAAGGTGTCTCCGGCGTCGATCTCGACGATGTCGTGCACCAAGCACAAGGCGAGTACGTGGAAGAGATCGACGTTCTCGTTGCTGTGCTCGGCCAGAACGAGGGCGTACATCGCCAGGTGCCACGAGTGTTCGGCGGTGTTCTCGCGACGACCGTCGGCGATCCTCGTCTGACGGTCGATGCTCTTCAAACGGTCGATCTCCACCAGGAAATCGAGCTGTTGCCGGAGGCGTTCGGCGGACACGATCAACTCACCCCGAGATCAGCGACGCCAGCGCCCACACGGCGGCCACGAGTCCGACGACGGCCATCACCACACTGCGAGCCAACGGGGCCCGAGCCAGATCACCCTCTTTGGTGGCCGGCGGCGGCTTCACCACCGCCAGAGCGTTGCCCACGAATAGCGCTCCTCCGAGGGCCAACACCAGCCAGGCCAGCAGATCTTCACCGAGGAACATGACGACATTCTGCCAGCCGACCGTGAGTCGTTCCCCCTCGGCGTCGCCACTCACTCGTCCGAGCGGTAAAACTGATCGCATGGGTTTCCACCACGTCGCCATCGCCATCCACGACACGGCCGCCAACTACGACTTCTACACCCGAGTCATGGGTTTCGAGCTCGTGAAGGTCGTGACCGCCCCCACACCCGAGGGTGGTTGGAGCAAGCACTTCTTCTACTCCACTGGCACGTCACCTTCCGGCGAACAAGGGATGATCGCCTTCTGGGAGATCCACGACGAATCGATCGGTGCCGAATTCGGAACCAATCTCAACAAGAGCGCCGGTCTGCCCTGGTGGGCCAACCATCTCGCCTTCGACGCTCCCACGGCCGACGATCTCGAACGCCACCGCGAACGCTGGCGTGCCTGCGGATTCACCGTGCTCGAAGTCGATCACGAATTCTGTCGCTCGATCTACATCCGCGATCCCGAAGGCAACACCGTCGAGTTCTGCCACACCGTGCGCGACTTCACCGACGACGAGAAGAAGCACGCCATGGAACTGCTCATGAATCCGCAGCCCGAAATGGAGAAGATGTTCGGCGCCAAGATCTGGCAGCCCGAGGGCGAACCGGTCTTGCTTCCGTCGAGCTGATCGACGACTACTGGGGTTCGCTCGGCTCGTCGGGTCGACTCGAGATTCCGCGTGCTGCGCTGCGGAACAACGTGAACTCACCCTGGAACACCAACTTCAGGTTGGCCAGCTCACCGGCGCGATGCTTGGCCACGATGAGATCGGCCATGCCACGCAAGGACGGATCCATGGAGTCCTGCTTGTAGACCTCTTCACGGTGGATGAACATGACCACGTCGGCGTCCTGTTCGAGTGAACCCGATTCACGAAGGTCGGCGAGTTGTGGCTTCTTGTCGGAACGCTCCTCGAGACGACGACTCAACTGACTGAGCGCCAGGATCGGCACGTTCAGTTCACGGGCCAAGACCTTCAGGTTTCGGCTGATGTCGCTCACTTCGAGCTGACGGTTCTCGGCTCGGGTGTTTCCACCCATCAGCTGGAGGTAGTCGATGACGATGAGGCCGAGATCGTCGTAGCGGGCCTTCAGTCGACGAGCCTTGGCTCGGATCTCCATCACCGTCACGGCCGGGTTGTCGTCGAGGAACAACGGCACTTCGAGCCGCCCGACAGCATTGTTGACGTCACTCCACTCGTTACCGGTGAGGTTGCCGGTGCGCAGCTTCTTCGTGTCGACACGTGCTTCCGACGACAGGATTCGCTGAGCCATTTCACTGTGGCTCATTTCGAGAGAGAACACGAGCACCGGCTTGCGCGTGTTCTTGGCCACGTGGGTGGCGATGTTGAGAGCAAAAGCCGACTTACCCATCGAGGGACGGGCACCCACGATCACGAGTGACGCCGGCTGGAGCCCGAGCAGCACGTTGTCGAGATCGACGAACCCGGTCGCAACGCCCGTGACGCCGACCTTCTCGGTGTAGCGCCGTTCGAGCTCGTCGGTCGTGAGTCGCAGAACGTCGCGGATCTCGGCCACCGAATCGACCACGCGATCGTCGGCGACTTCGAACACCTTGCTCTCGGCCGTGTCGAGGGCCTTGGCCACGTCGTCGGGTTCGGAGTAGGCGATCTCGGCGATCTCACTCGCCACACCGATGAGACGACGCAAAGCCGCCGTGTCGTTGACGATCTTGGCGTACCGATGAACGTTGCCGATCACGGGTGTGGTGTTCTGCAAGCGCAGCAAGAAGTCCATGCCGCCGATCTCGTCGAGAAGACCGGCCTTACGGAGTTCATCGGCCACGGTCACGGCGTCGACCGGCTGACCTCCGGCGAGCAACGACCGCATGGCGTCGAAGACGTGTTGATGGGCAGCCCGATAGAAGACGTCGGGCTGCATGCCGAGTTCGCTGATCGTGTTGACGGCTTCACGCGACAACAACAAGGCACCGAGCAACGACTCCTCAGCACTCAAGTTGTGCGGCGGAACGCGATCCGACGCCATCGGACGCGCGCCATTCCCTCGGGCCGGACGGCCGGACGAGAAGCCTGACGAGGGATAGGTGTCGGTCACGGACCCCACCTTCCCTGATCAGACCTGTTGATCGCTAGTGGTACATCCCTGTGAGGATCCTGTGGACAACGGCCGGGATCCTGTGGACGAACCCCGAGCGGGGTCACTGAGCGACGACGTTGATCGTGAACGAGAACTCGACGTCGGGGTGCGGATGCGCGCCGACCGTGTACTCGCCCACGGTCTTGATGTGGTCGGGAACCGAGATCTTCTTGCGGTCGAGCTCGACACCGGCCTGAGCCGACACGGCCTCGGCCACGTCGGATGCGTGGATCGAACCGTAGAGACGACCCTCGGGGCCGGCCTTGGCCGACACCTCGATGACCTTGCTCACCAGAACCGTGGCCACGGTCTGAGCCGATTCGCGATCGGCCGCATCACGCAGGTCACGGCGACGACGCATGGCGGCCGCCTGGCTGAGCGCACCGTCGGAGGCCTTGATGGCCAGACCGCGGGGAAGAAGGAAGTTGCGACCATGGCCCTCGGCCACCTCGACGATGTCGCCGCGCTTGCCGAGCCCGGAGATGTCGGAACGAAGAATCACCTTCATGATCAGGCCTCACCCTCTGCATCGGCGCCGGTCTCGACGACGTCGGTGTCGACCTGATCGGTCATCTCGACCTCGGCGACCTGATCGCTCATCTTCTCGGCGGCCTCGGGAGCCGGGCCACGACGCGGACCACGTCCGGCCGAAGCGACCCGCTTGGTGTAGGGCAAAAGGGCCATTTCGCGGGCGTTCTTGATGGCCGTGGCCAGTTCACGCTGCTGCTGGACCGTGTTGCCGTTCACCTTCTGACCGCGGATCTTGGAGCGGTCGGACATGAAACGCTGAAGCAGGTTGACGTCCTTGTAATCGATGTAGTCGATCTTTTCGGCCGACAGAACGTTGGCCTTCTTCTTGATCTTGCGTCCGGTGTCCTTGGGGGCGCCGCGACGAGGGGCTTTCTTGCTGTTGCTCATGGGAAGTGTCCTTGGGTCGTGGAGAGATCGTGATGATCAGAACGGTTCTTCGTCGGGATAGGAATCGGCGGCCGGGGCCGGACCGGACGAGCGGCCACCGCCGCTGTATCCGCCGCCACCGTCGCCACGGCCTGGGGTGCGCTCGACCGAGGCGGTCGCCCACCGCAACGAGGGGCCGATTTCGTCGGCCACGATGTCGACAGCGGTGCGCTTGCCACCGTCGCGAGCCTCGTATTCACGGACGTCGAGTCGGCCGGTGACCAACACTCGACTGCCCTTCGTGAGCGAAGCGGCGATGTTCTCGGCGAGCTGATCCCAGGCGACCACGTTCATGTACGAGGTCTGCTCCTGCCATTCACCGTTCACCTGATAGCGGCGATTCACGGCGAGGCCGAGAGTGACGGTGGGCTTCCCCGACTGGGTGAAGCGAAGTTCGGGGTCGCGGGTGAGATTCCCGACGACGGTGATGGAGTTGGATGCCATGTTGTCCTCCTAGCGGTGTGACGGTGACCGACCGCGCTCAGGCGGCTGTCAGGCCTCGCCGAGCCGCTTCGGCATCGGGGAGACGCAACAACTTGTGGCGCAGGATGTCGTCGGAGATCCGCAGCGAACGCTCGAACTCGTCGAGAGCGCCGGCTGGGGCGACGAGATTGAACACGGCGTAGTAGCCGTCTTCCTTCTTCTTGATCGGGTAGGCCAAACGGCGCTTGCCCCACCAATCGGGCTTCCCGTGCACCTCGCCACCGGCCGCCTTCACGGACTTGGTGACATCGGCTGCCCATCGCTGGGCCACGGCATCGTCGACAGTTCCGTCGATGATGATCATCAATTCGTAGGCACGCATGATCTGCGTGAACCTCCCTTCGGTCGCGAACCGGGGTTCCGGCTCGGGGCCCCTTGCGGAGCAGGGTCTATGTGGACTCGGGAAGTGTACCGGCGCCCTCGGTCGACCCGACCGGGAGTGTGGGACGACGAACGACGGGACGGCACCACCACATCGTGACCGGTGGGTGTGGCATGAGGTTGCCGGCCGAGCGACTCGACCGCCCCATCGGACCTGGTCAGACCGGTCGGGTGAGTCTGACGATCGACGCTGCGATGAGGCCGACTCCGGCCGAGACGGCGCCCCGTTCGGTCGAGAACTGACCACCACGCCGCAAGAGTCCCGTCACGGCCTGCTCTCGCTCACCCTGGACGACGAGAGCCGGTCCGCCCATGTCGCCGAGTCCCCACCAGAGGGCGATCACACCGAGAACGATCGCCGCCACGCAGAACGGGACCGCCAACGTCTCCTGAGGCATGCGCGACGAGAGCAACAACGAGAACACCGCGCTGAGGAGGAGGAACACTCCGACGGCACCGAGGGCCACCAGCACGTGTCGAATCACTCCCGAGAATCCGATGCTCGCCTCGTCGCCGCAGTCGACGATCGGGCGCATGGCGGTGGTGGGATCGTCGGGAGAGAAGACCTGCAGAAGCTGACATTGCTTGCCGTCAGCGACCGGAGCACCGTCGACGAACTGAACCGAGAACGAATCGGTGAACGCGCCGATGAGCAAGAGGCCGATCGCCGCCACCAACACCATGACGATGCCGGTCAGAGCATCACGCTGAAGTCGGCGGTTCGCGTCGTACGACAACCAGCGGTTGTTCCGAGACGAGCGGGTCGACAGACCGAGACGACTCAGACCCGACGAACCGGTGAGGTCTCGCTTGGCCATCGGATCGTCATCCCACCTGCCGGCGGCCGCGCTGGCCACCGATGGGCAGAGCTCGCACGAGATAGTGCCAGCGACACGAACAGCAAGCCTCGACCACGTACGCCGTGTACTCCTCGGGGCGACGGTGGAAGGCCGCCAACTCGTCGTTGTCGGCCGCCAGTCGGCCGTGGGCCGGCAGTCGTGGCCCGAACACGTAGGTCACCAGGACGAGATTGTCGTCCTCGCAGATCGGGCAGATCGCCTCGGTCCGCTTGCCCACCGAACGAGCAGCCCGCATGAGTTCGGGGTGCGCGTCGCACACTTCCTCGCGGCCGAGACGTCCGCGCTGCACCTCGTTGATCGTGGCCCGACGAGCCATCCGATGGTCGACGAGGCCACCCCGGAAGGTGGACATGCCTCGGAACGAACTCGCCCGGAACGAATCGCGCGAAGACCCGCTTCGATTCGACTCGTCACGACGCGACATCGAACGCAGGTTAGCCCTGCGCGACACCTGCCTGGCGCGCCGTCCACCAATCGTTCAGGCGGCGGCGTATCTCGTCCTCGCCCACCAATCCCTCGTCGAGTCGAATCTCGAGGAGGAACGCCAAGGCCTCACCCACGTCTCGAGACGGTCCGATACCGAGCTGCGCCATGACCTGATCGCCGTCGAGTTCGGGGCGAATCGCCTTCAGTTCCTCCTGAGCGGCCAGAACGTCGATGCGCTCCTCGAGTTCGTCCATTCGGCGCGACAATCGCGCCGCCTTGCGCTCGTTGCGGGTCGTGCAGTCGCAACGCGTGAGCACGTTGAGCTCGGCCAGCAGTTCACCCGCGTCGGTCACGTATCGACGCACCGCCGAGTCGGTCCAGCCCATTCCGTAGGTGTGGAACCGGAGATGCAAGCGCACGAGTTCGGTGATCTTCTCGACCTCGTCGTTCGGGAACCTCAACGCGACCAGACGCTTCTTCGTGATCTTGGCGCCCACTACGTCGTGCATGTGAAAAGTGGTGCCCTTTCCTTCCAGGTAGCCGCGGGTCTTCGGCTTGCCCACGTCGTGGAACAAAGCGGCGAGGCGCGTCACTCGGAAGTCGAAGTCGTCGCGGGCGTCGGGTCGTACGTTCTCGATCACGGCCAAGGTGTGAGTGAGCACGTCCTTGTGGCGGTGGATCGGGTCGTTCTCGAGTCGCATGGCGGGTAACTCGGGAAGGAAGCGGTCGGCCAGGCCGGTCTCGACCAGGAACCACAGGCCCGTCGACGGCGAATCGACCACGATCAACTTGTTGAGTTCGTCGCGAACACGTTCGGCCGACACGATGTCGAGACGATCCTTCATGCGCCGAACCGCTTCCACCAACTCCGGAGTGGGCGTCATCTTCAACTTGGCGACGAATCGAGCGGCTCGCATCATGCGCAGCGGATCGTCACTGAAGCTGATGTCGGGGTCGAGAGGTGTTCGCAAGGTACGCGACATCAGATCGGCAACCCCTTCGAACGGATCGACCAGCGTCGGATCGTCGGACGTCACCTCCAGAGCCATGGCGTTGATGGTGAAGTCGCGACGCGACAGATCGGTCTCGATGGCGTCGGCGAACTCGACGTCGGGTTTGCGCGTGTCGGGGTGATACGCCTCGGCCCGATGGGTCGTGATCTCGTACACACGCTCGCCCTTGCGAGCTCCGATCGTCCCGAACTTCTCGCCCTGCGTCCAGACCGCGTCGGCCCATGGTGCGATCAGTTTCTTGATCTCGTCGGGGCGTGCATCGGTGGTGGCGTCGAAGTCGAGATCGGCGGTGTCGATACCGAGCAGCAGGTCGCGAACGGTTCCGCCGACCAAGTACAGGCGACGTTCGCCGGCCCGGAACAAAGCGGCGAGATCGGCCACTTCGGCGAGGACGGGGGCAAAACGCTCGGGGATCACAACGGCAGGTTACGACGAACGGTCGTTCAGAGGGTCGGAAGTTCGAGTCGATGCCGCCACTCGGCGATGGTGCGAACCATGGCGAAGCCCGACGATTCGGGGTCGGACGACGTCGACGGTTCGGGCCGACAGGTGCGCTCGACGAGGGCGCCGAGACAGGCCGTGGTCGACTGCCGCAACGCGTCGAGGTCGTAACCGCCCTCCAACATCACGAGTCGACGTCCGGCCGGGACGAGATCGACGAGTCGCGAAACGACGTCGAAGAAGTCGCCCGACGACAACGACATGTCGGTGATCGGATCGTTCCGATGGGCGTCGAATCCGGCCGAGACGATCAGCCACGTGGGTTGGAACGCTTCGCACGCGGGAAGAACGAGTCGATCGAGCGCGAATCGGTACACGTCGCCGGTCGTCCGGGGAGGCAACGGGACGTCGAGCGTGAAGCCGAGTCCAGCGTCGCGTCCGATCTCGTCGTACCAGCCCGTACCCGGATACAGAGGCCATTGATGAAGCGAGACGTACAGAACACGCGGATCGTCGTAGAAGACGTCCTGAGTGCCGTTGCCGTGATGAGCGTCGATGTCGATCACCGCCACACGCTCACCGCGATCGGCGAGAGCGGCTGCCGCCACCGCCACGTTCGACACCAGACAAAAGCCCATCGAATCGTCTCGTGTCGCGTGATGGCCAGGTGGACGCACAGCACAGAACGCCGCCTCACCACGACCGGCCTCGAGTTCACGGATCGCCGTGAGTCCGGCACCGGCGGCCAACAAAGCGGCGTCCCACGAGCCCGACGACGTGACGGTGTCGGGGTCGAGACGACCCCCACCCGACCGAACGCTCGACTCGAGTCGATCGATCAGTCGCGGCGTGTGCACCCGAAGCAGATCGTCACGTGACGCCGGTGTCGGCTCGAGTGGAACCAGACCGTCGGCCACGTCGGCATCGCGTGCCCCGGCGAGAACGGCGTTCAATCGGTCGGGACGCTCCGGGTGACGAGGGCCGGTCAGGTGATCGAGATACGCCTCGTGCGTGGCGAACAAGATCGACATCGGGGCAAACGCTACCGTCGCAGGTGTGATGGCCGGATTCCGACTGCGACGAGACAGTGGTCCGCCTCGCATGCTCGACGACGGTCGTGTCCGGGCTCGCCTACGAACCTGGCCGCACCAACCCGGCGTCGCTCAGATGGTCCTGACCGATCACACCAAGTCCCCGTCGTACACGACTCTCGAGGACTGGCTGCAAATTCTTCGCCACTGGAACTACCGACGCGTACGCACGGGTGCTCTCGCCGCATCGGCCACCGAAGCCTTCGTCGAGCACGGCTTCGAGAAGGTGCAGACCCTCGCCTTGCTGAAAGCCACCGTCTCGCGTCGCACCGTATTCGACACACCCGTGCACGAACTTCGAACGATTCGCGGACCGCAGCAACTTTCGGTCGCGGCACGTATCGACGCCGAGGCCTTCGAGAACGGCTGGGAACTCGACGCGTCGGCCATCGTCGACGCCTGTCACGCGACACCGCAGCACCGCATTCGACTCGCCGTCACGTCGACCGACGAACCGGCCGGCTACGTGATCACCGGACGCAACGGGTCGGCCGGTTTCGTTCAACGACTGGCGGTACGTCCCGACGACGAGGGGCAAGGAATCGCGACCTCGCTTCTCCTCGACGGACTTCGCTGGCTCCAACGCAAAGGTGTTCGCGAGGTTCTGGTCAACACCGACTTCGGCAACCAGCGCGCCCTCGATCTCTACGCACGTTTCGGTTTCACGTTGCTGCCCGATTCGCTCCAGGTCTTCGAACTCGATCTTCGACCTTCCGCGACGAACCTCGAATCGGAGGCCTCGTGAGGAGTCGTCGTCCCCGTTCCCTGCTCCTCCTGCCCCTCGTGTTCGTCGTTCTCGGAACGGCACTCGCCGACTCTCCGGCCGTCGCCGAGGAATCCGTCCGGGTCGGATCGCTTCTGTCGCAGGATCAATACGTCGCCGGAGTGGAGGGGTCGTCGTTCACGATGAGCGTGTTCGTGGAGGGGCCGAGTTCTCTTGGCGATCGTGCTCCCACGTCGTTGATCGTCACGGCTCATCGACCCGTGGAGTCGCGGCGTGAACTTCACGAGGTTCTCGCCGGGAGTCTTCCGTCCAACGTCGATGCGCTCGACTTCGAGGTGGCTGGGCTTCGTGACGCGTCCGGCGTCATCGAACTGTCGGTTCCCATCGAGATCGGAACTGCCGGCCCCGACCGATTGCAGATGTCGGCGGCCGGCCTCTACCCCGTGTCGATCGCCCTTGCGGTCGGCGCCGAAGTCACCGATCGCATCGTCACGTTCGTGGAACGTCTTCCGGAGGGGAGCACCGAACCCGAAACCGCCGCCCCTCTTCCCACTGCGATCTTCGGATCGATCAGCGGGTCGCTCACCTTGCAGCCGGACGGCACGACCATCGTCACCGACGACGATCGATCGTCGCTCGCCGATCTGGTGACGGTCGCCGAGGCCCTGCCCGGGTTTCCCTTGACCGTCGCCGTTCGCCCCGAGACCGTCGAGGGGCTTTCTCGATCGACGATCGAGGACTCTCAACTCCTGGCGTCGTTGCAGTTCACCGATTCGCTCTCGTATCTGTCGATGCCCTACGTCGACGTCGACCCCCGCGACGTGGTCGGAACCCGCTTCGGCGACGTCTTCGTCGACCAGCTGCGACTCGGCGAGGACTCACTGTCGGACTCGCTCCCCCTGACCACGGCACGTCGAGTCGCCTGGGTCATGGACAGGGCCCCGTCGGCCGGCGAAGCACAGTTGGTGCGCGATCTCGGTTTTCGCTCGATCCTTCTGCTTCCCGACGCCCAACGGGCCGCCGGCATGGAACTACTGGGTTTCCTCGACCCGACCCGACTCCTCGACCTCGAACTCGAGGGACGTGGCACGATCGAAGCCCAGATCGCCGACCAGCAGATGTCCGACCTGCTCACCTCGGCTGCCCGTCGACCGACGAGTGATTCGTTCCTGGTGGCCCAACAGGTCCTGGCCGACCTGAAGATGCTGCGACGCGAAATCGTCGACCGCGGTGAATCGCTGAACGGACGTTCCCTCGTCCTCACCACGAACGACGGATCGATGATGTCGATCGAGCTGCTCACGGCCGTGGTCGACACCCTCGGCGCCTCACGACTCGCGACACTGGTCGATCTCGACGAAGCTCTGTCACGCACGGCGGTCGCGCTCGCCGACGGTCGACCCATCTCGATGGCCCTGCCCGACCCGTCCGACGACGCCGACGAGAGCCGATTCATCACCTACTCGCTCACGTCGAGTCGGGTCACGGCGTATGCGTCGCTGCTTCCCGACGGGGACGATCGACCCGACACCTGGCGCCGACTCCTTGACGTCCTCCCCGACCGCCGACTCGATTCGTCGACCCGACAGAAGTACGTCGACGTGATCGTTCTCGACTCGGCACGGGTGGCCGACGGCCTGGTCGCCCCCACCCCGGCCACCTTCACCCTCGGCGGGCGATCGAGCCAACTGCGGTTGAGCCTCCGCAACGACGGACCCACCGACCTGAGTGTGCGCCTGCGCGTCGCCTCACCGAAACTGCTCTTCCCCGACGGCGAACCGGTCGTCGTGCTGGCCGCCGGATCGCTCACACCGATCGAAATCGACGTGGAAGCCCGTTCCAACGGCCGATTTCCGGTCACCGTCCAAGTGGTCACCCCCGATGGCGGGTTGGCTCTCACCGATCCGATCGTGTTCACCGCCCGCGTGAACGCCCTGGCTGGGCTCGGACAGGTGGTCACCGGTGTGGCCCTCTTGTTGCTCGCCACCTGGTGGGTTCACCACTGGCGGGCCCAGTACCGGCGCAAACAGGCCGAAGTCCGGGCCAGCACCTCACGCCATCCGAGCAGCGATCACCCGATCTGAGCAGGGAGAACGGTCGGACACCGGCCGTCGAACACAACTACTCTGACTCCGTGACCTCTTTCGCTCCTGGAGTCCGAATCATCACCGACAGCGCTTGCGACCTGCCCGAAGCGCTCGTCGACGAACTCGGAATCCGCATCGTTCCCTTGTACATCCGCTTCGGTGACGACGAACTCGTCGACCGTGAAGACCTGACCACGAGTCAGTTCTGGGCTCGTTGTGCATCCGAAGAGCAACTGCCGTCCACGGCCGCTCCAGCGCCCGGACGTTTCGAGGCCACCATCCGCGAACTCGCCGCTGAAGGCGCCACCGGCGTCGTGATCATCGGATTGTCGGGGGCTCTGTCGGCCACCTTGCAGAGTGCAGAGCTCGGAGCCGCCGCCGTCGGAGACCTGCTCCCGGTCCGGATCGTCGACAGCCGCACGGTCTCGATGGGTCTCGGCTCGATCGTCGTGGCCTGTGCCCGTGCCGGACGAGATGGTGGGTCGATCGACGCCGTCGAGGCCCTGGCCCGCGATCTCGTCGGCCGGTGCCAGGTCTGGGGGGCGCTCGACACCCTGGAGAACCTGAAAAAGGGTGGTCGAATCGGTGGCGCGAAGGCCATGTTGGCGTCGGTTCTGTCGATCAAACCGATCATCGAGGTCCGCAACGGAGTCGTCGAAGAGGGCGGCAAACAGCGAACGCGTTCGAAGGCCATTGCGTTTCTCGTCGACAAGGTTCGCCAGAACGCGACATCACCGGGGATCTCTCATCTGAGCGTGCTGCACGCCGACTGCTCCGACGTCGATTCGTTCGTCGAGCAACTGCGTGGTGTCTACGACGGTGAGATCCTCGTCGGCGACATCGGTGCCGTGATCGGTACGCACGCGGGCCGAGGCACCATCGGTGTCTCGTTCTTCACCGTGTGACCACGCGACGCGCGAACCAATTCCGCTGTACGACAGTCCTGCACAACTAGCGTTTCCGATCGAACATGTCGACGTCGGACAACACCCCTCGACCGGACACGGTGATCGCCGGTCGGTACAGACTCGAGCGCCCATGGGCGCACGGTGGAATGGCCGACGTCTGGAAGGCCACCGATCTGCAGTTGTCGCGTACGGTCGCCGTGAAACTGCTGAAGGCACATCTCATCGCCGATTCCACCGTCGCCGAACGTTTTCGCCGTGAAGCGATCGCCGCCGCGAGTCTGAACCACCAGAACATCGTTGCCGTCTACGACGCCGTCGAGGACAACGGCCGTCAGGCCGTGGTGATGGAATTCGTCGAAGGGAAGTCGTTGCGCACCCTTCTCGACGAGCGTCGCACTCTCACCCCGCGACTCACGGTTCACATCGGCAGTGGCATCTGTTCGGCCCTCGACGCCGCGCACGCCAAGGGGATCATCCACCGCGACGTGAAGCCCGGAAACGTCCTGGTGACGCGCGACGGACGGGTCATGCTCACCGATTTCGGCATTGCCAAGGCACTCGGAACCGGTGAAGACCTCACGAGTGACAACATCATGATGGGCACGGCCAAGTATCTGTCACCCGAACAGGTCAAGGGTGACGAACTCGATCTCCGCGCCGATCTCTATTCGCTCGGTCTGGTCCTCTACGAGTGTCTGGCCGGCAAAGTGCCGTTCGTCGGCAAGAACGACACCGAAACCGCTCTCGCTCGTTTGCAGCGCGACGCCACCGATCTCGGAACTCTCCGCACCGACGTCTCGCCACAACTGAGTGCCGCTATCCACCGGATGATCGAGCGCGACCCCGATCGCCGTTATTCGAGTGGCGCCGAAGCGCGTGCCGCGTTGCGCACCGCTCACGCCGGAGACAGCGTCGGCGACAAGTCCTCCCACGGACATCCGAGCGGGGATCGCACTCCTACCCCCGGAAAAGTCATCCGTCCCCAGGGACACACACCGTCGGGGCCCGTACGTCCCCGACCGCCCGAGGGACGGTCTGGTTCGTCGCCCACACCACGACGACCGGTTCGTGTCTCGCCCATCGTCTGGATCGGGGCCGCCATCGCCGCACTCGCCGTGGTGGCTCTCGGAGTGCGTCTGATCACCGGCGGGGACGACGACGCGACCACTTCCCTTCCGGCGGCCACGACGGCGCCGGCTCCGCCGACCGGCCCGCCGTC
>CAZTPF010000040.1:0-15408 GCA_964614655.1 uncultured Bifidobacterium sp. | reverse complement strand
AGCCGGAGCCCCGACGGACCTGGTCATCCTACGGGTGGGTGACACCCGTTCCACCAGGACGGGACCGGCCAGCGAGAGGCGTCCCGATACCCTGACCACGTGTTCACCGGCATCGTGGAAGAACTCGGCACCGTGGTGTCGTCGGCGCCGGTTACCACCGAATGGGGACCGGGCGTCCGTCTGCGGATCCAGGCCTCGACGGTGCTGGAAGGATCCGAGCTCGGCGCGTCGATCGCCGTGAACGGCTGCTGCCTCACCCTGGTCGACCAAGGGTCGGCCGACGGCTCGTCATGGTGGGACACCGACGTGAGCGACGAAACCCTTCAACGCACCACGACGGGCTCACTGAATCCTGGAGACCGGGTGAACTTGGAGCGACCCATGGCTCTCGGCGACCGGCTCGGAGGCCACATGGTTCTCGGCCACGTCGACGCCGTCGGCGAGGTGGTGTCGCCGGCTCCCGATCTCGTGGTCCGAGTCCCGCGTCACCTCATGAAATATCTCGTCGAGAAGGGTTCGATCACCGTCGACGGCATCAGCCTCACGGCCTTCGATCTCACCGACGACACGTTTCGCGTGGCCGTGATTCCTCATACCGCCGAGGTGACCACACTCGGCTTTCGGCCCGCTGGCTCGCGGGTGAACCTCGAGATGGACGTTCTCGCCAAGCACATCGAACGTCTGGTTCAGCCTCACATCGACGGCTGACGGTCCGAGCCAGGCGACAATCACGGCTCGTCAGACCATTCGCCCGACTACCGTTGCCGACGTGACTCCCGACCTGTCGCAGCTGCGGTCCCGCATCGACGAACTCGATCGTGAGTTGATCCGGATCCTCGCCGAGCGTCTGGCCGTCTGCCATGAGGTCGCCCGGGTCAAGGAGTCCTCCGACACTGCGATCATCCAACCCGATCGAGTTCGCGACGTGGTGTCAGGACGTCGCCAGTGGGCCATCGAAGCCGGTATCGACCCCGACTTCGCCGAACAGATCGTGCGCGTGCTGCTCTCGGAAACTCACCGCATCGAGGTCGCCGGCCGCCGGCCCGACGCCGCACCCGACAAGACGGCGTCACCCGAGGGCGCGCGTTCAGCCATCGACACAGTGGCCAGTCGTATCGACCACGTGGTGATCGCGGTCGACGACATCGACACCGCGAGTACCACGTTCACCGAGCGACTCGGTTTCCATGTCGACGAAGCCTCCCCCAAACATCGGGGTATGCGCGTCCTGTCGGCCGGAGGAGTCACGATCGTGCTCGTCGGCCCCGATGCAAGCGACGACGTGGCACGTCATCTCGCCGCCCACGGTGCCGGCATCCACCACGTCTCGATCGACGTCCTGAACGCCGGTTATGCCCACGCCGCACTCTCGGGATCAGCCAACTCGCAACTCACCGGCATCGTCGTCGACGACGACGGTCACGAGCAGTTCTTCACAGCCCGCGACCAGGCCACCGGTGTGCAGGTGGGATTCATCTCCCGGACCGGACATCGGGTGGGCGTGTCCACCGCAAATGTTCTCGAGGCGTTCCGCAACCACTCGAACGGTTAGTCTGTCCTCAGCACGACAAGGTGGGGTTCGAGGGGCGCTCTCACATCCGTTCGGACTCCGTTGTGCTCTGGCAACAACCGAGTCCACGTGACGCCCGAGGATCCCACGCGGAACCTCTTCGTCCTGAATCTCCGAGGTTCGTTCATGTCTCGCCAGAGCATCCCCGTCTCCCTGTCGGGAGCCGACCTTTCCCATCGGGAAACCCAGCACCCCGAACTGCAGCACCTCGTCGACACTCCTCTCGACGAGCTCATGTCGCAGGCCCGTCAGATTCGCGATCGCTATCACGGATCTCGCGTCACCTACTCCCCGAAGGTCTTCATTCCCCTCACGATGCTGTGTCGCGACACCTGCGGCTATTGCACGTTCGCCCAGCCGCCGGCCCGGCTCGAGAGTCCGTACCTCACTCCCGACCAAGTGCTCGCCATCGCGAAACAGGGAGCGAAGCTCGGTTGCCACGAGGCGTTGTTCACCCTTGGCGAGGCGCCCGAAGAGCGGTACGCCGTTGCGCGTGAATGGCTCGACGCGCACGGGTACGCCTCCACGGTCGACTACCTGGTCGCCATGGCGCGCCTCGTCCTCGACGAGACCGGACTCCTCCCCCATGCGAATGCCGGGGCGCTGAACGCCGAGGAACTGAACCGCCTGCGCGCCGTGAGCCCGAGCCAAGGAATGATGGTCGAGACGCTCCGCCACGATCTCGCCTGCCATCGCGGCGCACCCGACAAGACGCCCGAGCGTCGACTCGCAACGCTCGAACATGCCGGCCAACTGAAGATTCCGTTCACCACCGGAATCCTGGTCGGAATCGGTGAGACGCGCGCCGATCGAATCGACGCTCTCGTGGCCATCGCCGAGTCGCACCGCCGACACGGCCACGTCCAAGAGGTGATCGTGCAGAACTTCCTGCCGAAGCCACGCACCGGCATGCAGAACGAACCCGCCTGTCCGCAGGACGAGTTCCTGTGGTCGATCGCGGCTGCCCGCGTGATTCTTCCGCCCGAGATTCACCTGCAGGCGCCGCCCAATCTGTCGGACGACTTCGGCGTCCTGCTCGATGCCGGCATCGACGATTGGGGTGGCGTGTCGCCGGTGACCGCCGATCACGTCAACCCCGAGCGCCCGTGGCCCGACCTCGATCGACTACGCGAAGTCACGGAGTCACGCGGCATGAATCTCGCGCCACGGCTGACCGTGTATCCCGAGTTCGTGGCTGGGGTGAACTCTCTCAGCCTGACCACGACGGAGCCCGCCTGGATCGACGCCGGCCTGAGGTTCACGGTGCTCGATCGCAGTGACGCCGAAGGGCTCGGCCGCGACGATCCGGGGGCGATGTGGCCCGAGAAGGTCACCGCCGCCGATGTGGTGCACGACGGAGCCGAGGTGGTGCTCGTCGGACACCGCAGCACCCAGTGGTACAGCGGCGCGAACAACGAACCGCCCGTGCTGATCTCGGAGTCTCGAAGTACCGCAAGAGGTTCACGTCGTTCCCGAGTCCATGAAATCCTCGACGGTCACCGGGCCGGACAGGAAGTCGGGCACGACGAGATCGTCGCTTTGTTCCGGGCCCGGGGCCACGAAGTCGCCGACATCGCCGCCTACGCCGATGAACTTCGCGAGCACGCCGTCGGCGACGTTGTCACCTGGGTGCACAACCGCAACATCAACTACACCAACGTGTGCACGTTCAAGTGCAAGTTCTGCGGCTTCTCGAAGGGCCCGTTGTCTTTGAACCTGCGAGGCACTCCGTATCTGCTCACTCTCGACGACATAGCGCGTCGGGCCGAAGAGGCGTGGAACATGGGCGCCACCGAGGTCACGCTGCAGGGTGGCATTCACCCCGACTTCGACGGGGACTACTACCTGCACGTCACCCAGGCCGTGAAAGACGCCGTACCCGACATGCACGTGCACGGGTTCACCGCCCTCGAGATCACCGAAGGAGCCCGACGCAACGGTGAAGACCTCGAGGAATATCTCCGCAAGATGAAGGCGGCCGGTTTGGCATCGCTACCGGGAACGGCGGCCGAAATTCTCGACACCCGCGCTCGCGCCATTCTCTGCGGCGACAAGGTGACGGCCGACGAGTGGCTCGAATGCCACCGCGTGGCGCACCGTGTGGGCCTGCACTCCAACATCACGATCATGTTCGGATCGATCGAGGAACCCGAGTCGTGGGCCGAGCACATGGTTCGCACCCGAGATCTGCAGAAGGAGACCGGTGGATTCACCGAGTTCATTCCTCTGCCCTTCGTGCACATGGCCTCGCCGATCTATCTGCAAAAGAAGTCGCGTCGCGGACCCACGTTCCGAGAGACCGTCCTGATGCACGCCATCGGCCGCATCGTGTACGACGGCCTCATCGACAACGTGCAGGTGAGCTGGGTGAAGATCGGTGTACCTGGAGCTCGCCAACTGCTCCGCGCCGGGTGCAACGATCTCGGCGGCACTCTCATGGACGAGAACATCTCACGAGCCGCCGGAGCGAACCACGGGCAGAAGATGTCGGAGGACTCCTTCCGCGCCGTCGCGACACCGCTCGGTCGAACCCTCGTCCAACGGAGTACCGGCTACAAGGTCATCCAGCCCAGCTGAGTCTCCCGTAGCCGGAACGGGAGATCTCCGCTCGATCAGCTCTCTGCAAGCACTCTTCGGGCTGCATCGATGTCGAGCTGCAATTGCGACTTCAGTTCGTCGAGCCCCGAGAATTTCTGTTCGCCGCGTAGACGACCCACGAACCGCAGACGGGCACTTTCACCGTAGAGATCGAGCGGGCGATGCTCCTCCGGGCCGTCGTCGATCACGTGGGCCTCGACCACCGACCAGGGCTGGTCGTCGTAGAACGTCGGACGGCGGCCGATGTTGACGGCCGCCGGATACACGGCACCAGCACGAGGACCCGAGTCGCGGACGTACCACGCGGCGTACACACCGTCGGCCGGCACACACATCGACGGCGGCACCTCGATGTTGGCGGTGGGGAATCCGATCGTTCGACCTCGTTTGTCACCATCGGCGACCACGCCCCGCAATTCGTAGGGTCGTCCCAGCATCTCCTCGGCCGTCGTCACGTCACCTGAGGCCAGCGCAGTACGGATCGCAGTGGAGCTCACGACCAGATCTCGTGAAGCCGACGTTCCGTGAGTGATCAGCGTGTAGGGAACCACGCCGAAGTCGTGCTGCTCCCCGAGTCGACGAAGAAGGTCGACGTTGCCGGCCCGCCCACGGCCGAAATGGAAGTCCTCCCCGACCACGACGGCTCGTACGCGCAGAGCCTTTACGAGCACTCGAACCACGAAATCCTCGGGCGACTCGGCGGCCTGTGCCTCGTCGAACCGTACGACAGCGACGGCATCGACACCGGTCTCGGCCAGGAGCTCCATCTTCTGGTGTTGATCGGTCAACAGTCGCGGCGCCGACTCCGGCCGTACGAGGCTCGCCGGATGACGATCGAAGGTGACGATGACGCTGTGCGCCGCCATGTTGCCGGCGATCGTTCGCACGTGCTCGATGACCGTCCGATGGCCGAGATGAAGGCCGTCGTAAGCACCGATGGTGCACACACTTCTCGAACCGTCCGACCAGGTCGGTCGGCTGAAGTCCTCGACGATCTGCACGTCGGAGAACGCTACTGACCATCGGGGGTGGATCACTGGCCCGAGCCGACGGGCGGAACTGTCAGCCCGGTGAGCCCGCCCAGAGATTCACGGCCGGCCGAGCCATTCCCCGACCCACCTTGGCGTTCTCGAACGGCTCGAACACCGCACCGAGAGTCACCGCTGAACCGTCGCTCGTGAACACCGCCCACGGCGGCGGGCCGAAGGCGACCAGGCGGCCGGCTTCGATCACGCGGCCGGTCTTCAGCCCCTCGTCGATCTCCCGAGCTTCGTCACCGTCGAATTCGCAACGCGTGAGACCGCGAACTGCAGTCGCCACCGGGTGAAGAGTCGCGTCGTCGATCGTGCCGGCGTCGTCGAGAGTGAATGCACCCACCGACGTCCGGCGAAGGTTGGTGAGGTGTGCTCCCCCACCGAGGAGTCGTCCGAGGTCGGCGGCGATCGAACGGATGAACGTACCCGACGAACACGACACGTCGAGTGAGATCGTCGCACCGCCTGGCCCAGACGTGTCGATTCCGGTCACCTCGCAGCGATACACCGTGACCGGACGCGCCTCCCGTTCGATCTCGATGCCCTCTCGAGCCAGTTCGTGAAGGCGTTGACCGTCGACGCGGATCGCCGACACCATTGGTGGCACCTGCATGATGTCGCCCAACAGATTCGCGTTGACGATCTGCTGCACGAAGTCGCGGCCGTCCGGTCGCGAAAGTCTTTCCACGACGTCACTCATGTCGTGAGTGGCGGTCACCTCGCCGGCGGCGTCGAGAGTCGACGTCTCGATTCCGAGCACCACGTCACCCGTGTACGACTTTCGGCTCGACGGCACCCCATCCGTGACGACCAGATCCATGAACCTCATGAGTCTCGTGGCGTCGCCCACACCGAGAACCAACACTCCCGTGGCATCGGGATCGAGTGTTCCGGCATGACCAATCTTGCGTTCACCTAGTCGCCGTCGCAGGCGATCGACGACGTCGTGGCTGGTGCAGCCGGCCGGCTTGTCGACGACCATCACACCGTGGACCTGGGCGGGCTTGCGCCGGGCCATGCGACGACTCAGTTCTCGTCGGAGGTTTCTTCGTGGCGGGCCGGACTCGGGTTCTCGCGCAGGATCTTGTCGATCCGCTCGGCCGATCGGATCACGTCGTCGACTCGAAACGACAAGATGGGTGTCTTCTTGGCCCTGATCTGACTCCCCACCGCGCCCTGAAGGCGAATGCGATGCTCGTCGAGGGCCTCCACGATCGCCGCGTCGCCGTCTTCGCCGTTCAGCGAGTCGAAGTACACCACACCGCGGTTCATCTCGGAGTCGACCTCAACCCGGGTGATCGTCACGAACGACAGGCGCTCGTCGTCGATACGGATGAGTTCGTCGGCGATGACCTCGCGAAGCGACTCACCGAGACGAACCGCCCGCGGGTAACCACGCGACGACCCACGGGACGCACCCCGAGAGGATGCGCGACGAGACGACTTCTGAGGACGAGGCACGACGCCAGGCTACGAGAATTCTCTAGGAGAAATTCGGCTTGTCGCGTAGCGAACGCTTCAATTCCGACACTCCCGGCGTGGTGGCCACCACCTCGACGGCATCCCACAGGCGCAGCGCCTCGAGACCTCGGGGAATACGGGCGATCACCGGCCCGAAGAACGAGCCCTCGTCGGCTGATCCCGGATGGAACGTGAGGATGGGCGTCCCGACGTCACGACCCGTGCGTGACAACGCCTCTTCGGTGCTGCTTTCGATACGTGCGTCGAACGACGTGTCGAAAGCAGACTCCACGAATCGTCGATCGAATCCGGCGATCTCAAGGCACTCGCCCACGAACGACTCGGTGCTGGCCGCGAAGTCGTCCCGTCGACCCTTCACGTGACCTTCGGTGCCGAGAGCGGTGTAAAAACGACCGACGGCATCGTTGCCGGCTTTGTCTCCGGCATCACCACCGAACTCGTCGTCGAGTCGCAAGGCGACACGAAGCGATTCGTGGCCCATGGCGTGCCAACGCTTGTACTGATCGTTGTACCAGTCGGCTGTGTTGTCACGGTTCAGAACCTTCAACGAGATCGGTCGCCAGCGGACGTCGTACGCGCGCTGACTCTGCACCTCGACCACCCACCGCGAGGTGAGCCACGCCCACGGACACACCGGGTCGAAGAAGAACTCGAGATCACTCACAGATGGCCTCCCATCGTGCCTTGGATCAGGTGCGGACGATCAGTTTGTCTTCGTAGGTCTCGATCAGGTCGCCCTGCTTCAGGTCCTGGAAGTCGGAGAGCCCGATACCGCATTCGAAGCCGTCGCGTACTTCTCGGACGTCGTCCTTGAAGCGACGGAGCGACTGAATGCTCCCCTTCCAGATGATCACACCTTCGCGAAGGAAGCGCACCTTCGACCCGCGCGTGATCTGACCCGAACGTACGTAGCAGCCGGCGATGGCGCCGATCTTGGGAACGCGGAAGATCTCGCGAACTTCGGCTTCGCCAGTGACCACTTCTTCGTATTCGGGGGCGAGCATGCCGAGCATGGCCTTCTCGATGTCCTCGAGGAGTTTGTAGATGATTTCGTAGGTGCGGATCTCGACCTTTTCGTTCTCGGCGAGATCGCGGGCCTTGCGATCGGGGCGGACGTTGAAGCCGATGATCGTGGCGTTGGTCGCGCTCGCCAACGTGATGTCGTTCTCGGTGATCCCACCGACACCTCGATGCACGAACGCCAACTTGACCTCGTCACGTTCGAGGCGGCGCAGACTCTCGCTCACTGCTTCGAGCGATCCCTGGACGTCGGCCTTGATCACCAGATTGAGAGTGGCGACCTCGCCGGCCTGGATCTGACTGAAGACGTCTTCGAGTTTGACGCCCTTCTGCACGCGAGCGTCACCGCGCTGGTTCTTGGCGCGCTGGCGAGCTTCACGAGCATCACCCACCGTGCGAGCCGTCTTCTCGTCGGGTGCGGCCCGGAACTCGTCACCGGCGTTCGGAACGCTCGACAAACCGAGCACCTGAACGGGAGTGGACGGTCCGGCTTCCTTGATCTGCTGACCCTTGTCGTCGATCATGGCGCGCACGCGACCCCAGGCCGCTCCGGCGACGATCGGATCACCGACCTTCAGCGTGCCCTTGTCGACGAGAATCGTGGCCACCGGCCCGCGCCCGACGTCGAGATTGGCTTCAAGCACGATGCCCTTGGCGCGTCCCGAGGGGTTGGCGGTGAGTTCTTCGAGTTCGGCGACCAAGGTGAGCTGCTCGAGCAGATCGTCGACACCGAGACCCTGTTGGGCCGACATCTCGACACAAATCGTGTCGCCGCCCCACGACTCGGGAACCAACTCGTTCTCGGCCAACTGAGCCAGCACCTTCTGGACGTCGGCGTTCTCCTTGTCGACCTTGTTGACGGCCACCACGATCGGCACCTCGGCGGCTCGAGCGTGGGCGATGGCCTCGACGGTCTGAGGCATCACACCGTCGTCGGCGGCCACCATGAGAACCACGATGTCGGTCACCTGCGCGCCACGGGCGCGCATCTTGGTGAACGCCGCGTGACCGGGCGTGTCGATGAAGGTGACCTTCTTCCCGTTCTGCTCGGTCTGGTAGGCGCCGATGTGCTGGGTGATGCCGCCGGCTTCGCCTTCCACGACGTTGGCATTGCGGATGCGGTCGAGAAGGGTGGTCTTGCCGTGGTCGACGTGACCCATCACGGTGATCACCGGCGGACGCGGCTCCTGAGCCTCCTCGTCGATGTCGTCGCTGTCGTCGAACAGCGCCTGGAGTTCCATCTCCTCTTGCTGACCGGGTTCGACGAGAAGGATCTCGGCGCCGATGTCGAGCGCGAAGAGTTCCATCTGCTCGTCGGCGAGCGTCATGGTCGCCGTGACCATTTCGCCGTTCTTCATGAGGAATCGAACGACATCGGCCGCTGTGCGATTCAGACGAGGCGCGAACTCCTGGGCCGACACACCGCGCTCGATGACGACGATGCCTTCGGGAACCGGAGCCGTCGACTCGGTGTAGCGAATCTCGCCGGGCTGCAACTCTTCTTCACCACGACGGCGACGACGGCCGCGCGGCGCACGACGACCACCCGACGGACGAGGGCCACCACCGGGACGACCGGGGCCACCACCGGGACCGCCACCAGGACGACCCGGCCCACCGGGACCACCACCAGGACGACCGGGGCCACCACCGGGGCGCGGGCCACCGAATCCACCCGGACGAGGACCACCGGCTGGCCGAGCTGCTCCGCCTGGACGCGGACCGGTGGAATAGCCACCCGGACGCGGGCCCGCCGTACGCGGACCGCCGGGCGGCGGAGGAACGGGACGACCCGACGGGCTCATCGGACGACCAGGCGGCGGGGGAACCGGACGACCCGACGGGCTCATCGGGCGAGGCGGAGGACCGGCCGGACGGGGCGGCGCTCCCGCCGGAGCACTCGCCGCCGGGCGAGCATCACCGGGAGTCGACGGAGCGGCCGGAGCCGGCCGAGATTCGGGGGCGGGACGAGGAGTCGGGCGGGTGATGCCTTGCGTGGTGTCGCGGCCCGAGATGACTCGTGACCCTGACGCAGGCGCCTGCGGAGCAGGAGTCGGGGCCTCGGCCGCCGGAGCCGGAGGAGCCTCAGGTGCCGGGGCCTCCACCACCGGAGTCTCGACCACCGGAGCGGCGGGCGCCGGGGCCTCCGCGCTCGGAGCTGCTTCCTCGGCTGCGGCGACCTCAGTGGTCTCGTCGGCCGGCGTCGCAGTCTTGGGAGTCGCTGCTTTCTTCGGAGCCGCCTTCTTCGGAGCCGCCTTCTTGGCCGCCGTCTTCTTGGCCGCCTTGGGCTCTTCGGGCTGCACATCGCGAACGAGACCCTGCGCCTGTGCCTTCTTCTCGATGATGTCGGCGAAGGCCGGAACCAGCGTCGAGGACGGACCCTTCACGTCGATCATGTTCGCCTTGGCGAGATCGACCACCTCGGCATTGGTCATGCCGAGCTTCTTCGCTAGTTCACTGACTTTGATCTTCGCCGTAGCCACTCAGTCGCAATCCTTCACAGTCGTCACATTCGTCTTCAGGAATTCGGACACCGGCGCACGCAAGTGCCCCAGGCCATCTCGGTCGACCGACCGCCGCCAGGCTCGGGCGAAACCCGAACCGGTGACGGCCCGATCGAAGCATTCGACCGAGCACACCCACGCCCCGCGTCCGTCGGAGCCCGTCGCGACCCGTCCGCCGTCACGCGCCACACAACGAACCATGGCGCGCGCCGAACGGCGCTCGCGACAGCCCACACACGTGCGGGTCGGAGGAACGGAGCGGACGCGTGTCATCGGTTCAGGCCGGCTCCTCGGTCGGTGTCTCCGCAGCGGCTTCGACCACTTCTTCGGCCGGCGCTCCACCGGCGTCTTCGGCCAGACGCGCCGCATTGGCTGCTTCGACTTCGGCCGCCGTCATGATCGTGCCGTCGGCGGCGTGCCACTCGTGCTCGCCGGTGTCGGGATTCAGAACCCATGCACCCTCGGCGTACTCCTCGGAGTCGACGTAGATGCCGGCCTTTTCGTTGCGATCCTGGGTCTCGCTCTTGATGTCGATGCGCAGACCGGTCAGACGGGCGGCCAGACGAGCGTTCTGCCCTTCCTTGCCGATGGCCAGACTCAACTGGAAGTCGGGAACGATGACATCGGCCTGCGTACCGTCCTCGCTCACCCGAACTTCGGTGACCTTGGCCGGCGACAGAGCCTTCGCGATGAAGTCGGGAAGGTCTTCGCTGAAAGGAACGATGTCGATCTTCTCTTGATTGAGTTCGTTCACGACCATGCGCACACGAGCGCCACGGGCGCCCACGCAGGCTCCCACCGGATCGACGTTGTTGTCGTTCGACCACACGGCGATCTTGGTGCGATGGCCTGGTTCACGGGCACAAGCCTTGATCTCGACCACACCGTCGGCGATCTCGGGAACTTCGAGTTCGAAGAGACGCTTCACGAGACCCGGATGGGTGCGGCTCACGATGATCTGCGGACCCTTCTGGGTGCGGCGAACTTCCACGATGTAGGCCTTCATACGGGCACCCGGATTGGCGCGCTCGTAAGGAACCTGCTCGCTCTGCGGCATGAGGGCTTCGACCTTGCCGAGGTCGAGCAGGGCGAAGCGGCTGTCGGTCTGCTGCACGATGCCGGTGACGATGTCGCCTTCGCGGTTCGCGTACTCCTCGAACTTGCGCTCGCGCTCGGCCTCTCGAATGCGCTGGCCCATCACCTGACGGAAGGTCTGAGCTGCGATACGCCCGAGTTCACCCTTGTTGGGCGTGTCGTCCCGCGGGTTGACCCAGTTGCCGTCCTCGTCGATGTCGTAAGCCGTGAACGTGATCTCGAGGGTGTCGGGATTGAGGCCGACTTCGACTTCCTCGGCCGCCCCCGGACGACGCTTGTAGGCGGTGGCCAAGGCATCGACGAGCACCTGCAAGAGGTCGTCGACCGAGATGTTCTTCTCCGCCGCCAGCAGGCGGACGGCTTCGGCCATGTCGAGGTTGCTCATGTCGGCGTGACTCCTGGGTGAAGTGGTTCGGGTGTCGAGAGGCTGGTCAGGGTTCTGATCGGTCGGATTTTCGGGCACTTGAGTCTGCCGGAGGTTTGCCCGGCTTACTCCTCTGGTTGCCCTGTTTGGCACCGGGTTTGGCACCAGGTTTGGCCCCGGACTTAGCCCCGGATGCCCCCGACTTTCCGGCTGGGCCCTTGGGCTTGGGTGCGGGACCCCACTCGAAGACTGTGCGGGCCCGGTCGACCTGGTCGAGCGGGACGACCCGATCCCCGTCCTCGCTTCGCACGGTGCAGGTGGTGTCGTCGGCGGCCACCAGCACACCATTGAGGCGCCGGTGACCGGCCTCCACGTCGCGCAGGCGTATGTTCACGGTCTTTCCGACTTCACGCTGATAGTGCCACGGGCGACGCAGAGTGCGTTCCAGACCCGGACTCGACACTTCGAGCGTGTAGTGACCCGGGATCGGATCGGTGTGGTCGAGTTCGCGCGACACGAGTCGGGTGCACTGCGACAAGGTGTCGACGTCGACCCCGCCGGGTGACCCCGGTGGTGTGTCGACCGTGATCCGCAAGGTGCCTCCGGCGAATTCGAGGTCGTAGAGATCGAGCTGAAGGTCGGCCACGATCGGGGCCACGAGTTCGTGCAGTCGGCGCTCGATGGCGGATCCGTCGCTCATGTGCACCTCCTCGTTGTCTCTCGTTGCTTCCGTCTCGGCCCGACCGCCGAGAGCGATTCGGGCCCTAAGACTGAAAAAGACGTGGGATTTCTCCCACGCCTTTCCACGGACCCGAGCGAACTCGAGCGATCAAGACCCCCTCAGCATACAGGGCACACCAGTAACCTTCGACCGATGTTGCGGATGTCGACGCTGTTCGTGCGCACTCTGCGGGAGAACCCGTCCGACGCCGAGGTTCCGAGTCATCAGCTCCTGCTCAGAGCCGGATACATCCGCCGGGCCGCGCCGGGCGGATTCACTTGGCTGCCGCTCGGTTGGATGGTGTACCGCAACGTCGAAGAGATCGTCCGTGACGAGATGAATCGGGCCGGATTCCAGGAAGTCCACTTCCCCGCGCTGTTGCCGAAGGACCCCTACGAGGCCACCAATCGCTGGACCGAATACGGCGACAATCTCTTCCGGCTGAAGGATCGTCGCGGCGTCGACTACCTGCTCGGGCCGACCCACGAGGAGATGTTCACTCTTCTCGTGAAGGATCTGTACTCGTCCTACAAGGACCTCCCGCTCGTGATCTACCAGATCCAGACGAAGTATCGCGACGAAGCTCGCCCGCGAGCCGGCCTCCTCCGCACCCGCGAGTTCGTGATGAAGGACTCGTACTCCTTCGACGTCGACGACGCCGGCCTCGCAGCCTCGTACGAAGCCCATCGTGAGGCCTACATCCGCACCTTCGAGCGACTCGGGCTGCCGTTCGTGATCGTGTCGGCCATGTCGGGCGCGATGGGCGGATCGAAGAGCGAGGAGTTCCTGGCGCCGCTCGAGGTCGGTGAGGACACCTTCGTGCGATGCACATCGTGCGGATACGCGGCGAACACCGAAGCCGTGACCGTTCCGGTGCCACCCGCGATCGACGCGGCCGGCCTCCCGACGGCCGTCGTGTGCGACACACCCGACACACCCACCATCACCACTCTCGTCGATCTACTGAACGGACGTCCCGATCTCGCACGCGGCGATCGCTCCTGGACAGCGGCCGACACACTGAAGAACGTGATCGTGATGCTGCGCCATCCCGACGGAACACGTGAGCCGCTCGCGATCGGCGTTCCGGGCGACCGCGACGTCGACATGAAGCGGCTCGAAGCGAGTGTGAGCCCGGCCGAACCCGAGGCGTTCACCGACGAAGACTTCGCTCGACATCCGTCCCTCGTGAAGGGTTACATCGGACCGGGAGTGCTCGGCGCCGAAGCGGGAATTCGTTATCTGCTCGATCCGCGCGTCGTCGACGGCACCCGGTGGGTCACCGGAGCCAACGAACCGGGCCGACATGTCGTCGGACTGGTGGCCGGACGCGACTTCTCGGCTGACGGCACGATCGAAGCAGCCGAGGTACGCGCCGGAGACTCGTGTCCGTCGTGTTCGGGAGTTCTCGAGATGGCTCGCGGTATCGAGATCGGCCACATCTTCCAGCTCGGACGCAAATACGCCGAGGCCCTCGACCTCACGGTGCTCGACCAGAACGGCAAGCAGGTCGTCGTGACGATGGGGTCGTACGGAATCGGCGTGTCGCGCGCGGTGGCCGCCATCGCCGAGTCGAGCAGCGACGAGATCGGACTGTGCTGGCCGCGGGAAGTGGCACCAGCCGACGTTCATCTCGTGATCGCCAGCAAGGGCGGCGACGACATCGCAACGACCGCCGAGAACCTGGCCGCCGAACTCGAGTCGGCAGGTGTTCGCGTTCTGATCGACGATCGGACGAACGTCTCCCCCGGCGTGAAGTTCAAGGATGCCGAGCTGCTCGGTGTTCCGACGATCGTCGTCGTCGGCAAGGGACTCGCTGACGGCGTGATCGAAGTACGCGACCGCCGCTCGGGTGAGCGTCGCGACGTGCCGGCCGGTGACGTCGCCGCGACTCTCGTCGACGTCTGCCGGAGTTGACGTGCGACTGGTTCGCGGTGTCGTCCAGCACTATCCGTGGGGCCATCCCACGGCGATTCCCCGATTGCTCGGCCTCGAACCCGACGGTCGCCCCTGGGCCGAACTGTGGTTCGGGACGCATCTCGGCGGACCTTCACGGCTCGTCGAGGTGGCCGACGACATCGTTGACCGTCCGCACTCGGCGGCCGACGACACCCACGGTATGTCCACACCGCTCGTGTCGGTGTCGGGAGAACTTCCGTTCCTCGTCAAGTTCCTGGCCGCCGCCGAACCGCTGAGCCTGCAGTCGCATCCGTCGCAGCAGCAGGCTCAAGCCGGCTACGCACGCGAGAACCGGCTCGGCGTTCCCGTGAGCAATTCACGGCGCATCTACCGCGATCCGTTCGCCAAACCCGAACTCGTCTGCGCGCTCGGTCGTTTCGAGGCGCTGTGCGGCTTCCGTGAACCCACCCGCACAGTCGATCTGCTGCACGAGATCGGAGGAGGCGCCTCGCATCTGGCCACGATGCTCGCCGATCACGATCTCGGTCACACGGTCCGCCAGATCTTCACGCACCGCGACGAATTCCTTCCCGTTCTCCACGACACGATCGCCGCTTGCCACGAGCACTCCTCACCAAGCGCGCACTGGGTGGCGAGACTCGGCGAGAAGTACCCCGACGACGTGTCGGTTCTCGTGACCCTCCTGTTGAACCACGTGGTGCTCGAGCCCGGTCAGGCGCTCTATCTCGGTCCGGGCAACCTCCACGCCTACCTGTCGGGAATGGGCATCGAGGTCATGGGATCGAGCGACAACGTGGTGCGGTGCGGTCTCACCAACAAACACGTCGATGTCAACGAGTTGTTGGCGACGGTCGTCGCCGAGCCACTCGTCGATCCGATCGTGCGTGCCGAACCCGTGGCCCGCACGGCGGCCGGCAAGCTGTGGAAGTTTCCGACTCCGGACTCGCCGTTCGCGCTGTACGTGCATCGCATCAACGGAACCGAGACCATCCGAGCCCGAGCCCGCGAACTCACGGTGTGCGGGATCGGGTCGACCGATCGACTCCAACAAGGCGAGGTTGCCTGCCTCATGCCCGGCGAAGAATTGACCCTCACCCCGA
>CAZTPF010000039.1:10013-17333 GCA_964614655.1 uncultured Bifidobacterium sp. | reverse complement strand
TAGGCCCAGAGCAGATAGAGCGCGGCGAGGATCACGCCGGTGGCGCCGATCACCACCCACCAACGGGCGGTCGAGAAGCTGCCGATCAGGACGAGGAATTCGCCGACGAAACCGTTGAGTCCGGGAACACCGATGCTCGAGAGCATGACCACCATGAAGGCGGCGGCGAAGATCGGAGCGACCTTCTGCAGGCCCTTCAGTTCGGCGATCTGACGGGTGTGTCGTCGTTCGTAGATCATGCCGACGAGAAGGAAGAGTGCACCGGTCGACACACCGTGGTTCACCATCTGCAGGACACCACCCGAAATCGCCTCGGTCGTGAAGGCGAAGGTGCCAAGGACGATGAAGCCGAGGTGAGCCACCGACGAATAAGCCACCAATCGCTTCAAGTCGGTCTGCATCGTGGCGGCGATCGCGCCCCACAGGATGCCGATCACCGCCAACGTGAGGAAGATTTCGCGACTCCAGACGGCGGCCTCGGGGAAGAGGTACACCCCGAAACGCACGAGGCCGTAGGTGCCCAGCTTCAGGAGCACACCGGCCAGGATCACCGAACCAGCGGTCGGCGCCTGAGTGTGGGCGTCGGGAAGCCACGTGTGCAACGGGAAGAGCGGAACCTTCACGGCGAAGGCGATGGCGAAGGCGAAGAACAACCAACGTCCGGTGCTGGCGGCGAAGTTCGCGCCTTCGGCGATCTCGACGAGATCGAACGTCACCCGACCGATTTGGTCGGAGGCCAACAGAGCCGTGGTGACGATGCCGACCAGCATGAGCGCCGAACCGACCATCGTGTAGAGGAAGAACTTGGTGGCGGCGTACACGCGCTGGTCGTAGCCCCACCGGCCGATGAGGAAATACATCGGCACGAGAACGATCTCGAAGAACAAGAAGAAGAGGACGAGATCGAGGCTGAGGAACGAGCCCATCACTCCGGCTTCGAGCATGAGGATCCAGGCCAGATACGGCTTCTCGTCGTGATGGGGATCGCACCCGACGATGGCGAGCGGAAAGAGGACTCCGGTGAGAACGACGAGGAACAATGAGATTCCGTCGACACCGAGATGCCAGCCGATCCCCCACGACTGGATCCATTCGTGCTTCGACACGAACTGGAATCCAGCGTCACCAGTCTCGAACGACGCCAGCAACCAGAGGCTCATACCTCCGGTGACCACCGACGAGAACACCGCGACCAACTTGGTGACCTCGGGTCGGCGAGCACTCGTGAACAACGTGGCCACGGCACCGATCAACGGCACCAGGACCAGTGAGGTCAGGATCGGAAAGGAGAGAACCTCTCCCCCTCCGGCGGCGAGAAGCGACATCAGAGCACCACCCCTCGCAAGAAGAACCACACCAAGAGCGCGACCACCGCCACGCCGATGAAGGCCGCATAGTTGCGTACCGCACCGGTCTGACCGCGACGCAGGGTTCCGCCAGCCGTCTGAACCACACGACCGACCCCGTTGACCGCACCGTCGACGATCGTGCGATCGGCCCAGGCCACGGCGTCGAACGCCTTGCGACCCGGACCGCCCATGAATCGGCTGATCGCCGAGTCGTAGTTCCAGCCGTTGGCGAGAAGCGTCGGTTCGACGGCGGCGAACTTCTTCTTGGCGTAGACGGCGACCGACAGAGCGATTCCGGCCAGAGCGACGACGATGGCGATGCCGAGTAGGACGTACTTGTTGTCGTACGCCCAGGTGCCCTTGATGTCGGCCTCACCGAATTCGACGACCGGATGCAGCCACTTCTCGAGGAAGTGCAAATCCTTGGTGAACGGCAATTGCATGGCACCGCCGACGATCGACAGTCCCGCCAACACGACGAGGGGGACGAGCATGACGATCGGACTCTCGTGCGGCTTGAAGTCGCCGTGCGCGCCGTGCTCCTCGCTGTGATCGTTCCAGCGCGCCTCGCCGAAGAAGACCATGATCACCTGACGCGTCATGTAGTACGCGGTGAGGAGGGCGGCGGCCATACCGGCGACGTAGAGGATCGGACTCTTCGCGAAAGCGAACAGCAGAATTTCGTCCTTGCTCCAGAAACCGGCGAACGGTGGAACACCGGCGATGGCGAGCCACCCGATGATGAAGGTGATCGCCGTGACCGGCATGAGGGCGCGCAATGCACCCATCTTGCGCATGTCCTGTTCGTGGTGCATGCCGTGGATCACCGAACCGGACCCGAGGAAGAGCAAGGCCTTGAAGAAGGCGTGGGTGACCATGTGGAAGATGGCCGCCACATAGGCCCCTGAGCCGACAGCGAGGAACATGAAACCGAGTTGGCTCACGGTCGAGTAGGCCAGGACCTTCTTGATGTCGGTCTGGGCGACCGCGATGGTGGCCGCGAAGAGTGCAGTGGCCACGCCGACGATGGCGATGAGGGTGGGTGCCCAGTCGTACGCCACTTCGAGTACCGGATTCACGCGGGTCATGAGGAACACGCCGGCGGTCACCATGGTGGCGGCGTGGATGAGAGCCGACACCGGAGTCGGACCTTCCATGGCATCGGGCAACCAGATGTACAGCGGGAGCTGAGCGCTCTTGCCGGCCGCACCCACGAAGAGCATGAGACCGATCGCCGTGGCAGTGACACCCGAGATGATCCCCTCCTCGGCGGCGTGGTTGATACCGGAGTAGCTGAGGGTGCCGGCGGCCCCGAAGGCGAGGAACATCGCCATCATGACTCCCCAGTCGCCCACGCGGTTGGTGACGAACGCCTTCTTTCCGGCCGTCGCCGCGCTCTCGCGGGTGTGCCAGAACGAGATGAGGAAGTACGAGCAGGCGCCCACACCTTCCCAGCCGAGGAAGGTCACGAGCAGGTTCTCGCCGAGGACGAGCATCAGCATCGAGAAGACGAAGAGGTTCAGGTACAAGAAGAATTTCGAGAACTTCGGATCACCGTGCATGTAGCCGATCGCGTACAGGTGGATCAGCGCGCCGATACCGGTGACGAAGAGCGCCATCGTGATGCTGAGCGGATCGGCGAGGAACGCCAGGTCGACCTGTAGCGAACCGATCGGCATCCACGAGAAGAGGACTTCGACGTGCGACCGCTCGTACTCCGGCCGCGACAGCAGATCGAAGAAGGCGCCGGCCGTCACGGCGAAGGACGCGGCGACGGCGAGGGCGGCGACGATTCCGGACTTCGGCTCGCCGAGAACGCGTCCGAACAGCAGGTTGACGACGAAACCGGCGAGGGGCAGGGCAGGGACGAGCCAGATGAGTTCGAGCATGGGTCAGCCCTTCAGCGCCGTGATGTCGTCGGCCGTCGCACCCGGGCGGCGGCGCATGATGGACACGATGATTCCGAGACCGACCACGACTTCGGCGGCGGCCACGACCATCACGAAAAAGACCGTGGTCTGTCCTCCGATGTCGCCGAGTCGCTTGGCCAGAGCCACGAAACTCAGGTTGACGGCGTTGAGCATGAGTTCGACGCACATGAACATCACGAGAGGATTGCGTCGCACCAGCACTCCGACGGCTCCGATTCCGAACAGCACGGCGGCGAGGACCAGGTACCAGGTGGTCGTGGGGGTGGCTGCAGCCACGAGAGCGCTCACGACTCGCCCTTTCCGCTCTTCACTTTCCGGGTGAGCATCACGGCGCCCACCACGGCCACGGTCAGGAGCACCGACGTGAACTCGAAGGCGAAGACGTGGTCGCTGAAGAGATTGCGCGCGATCTGGCGGATGTTCGAGTCACCGTCACCGGTGACCGCCGGGATCTCGAGACCCGAACCACGGCCGATGGCGTCGCGCGAGGCCGACACCGAGGCGACGACGAGGCCGATCACACCCAGGCCGACGATCGCCGCCAAGGGTCGCTGGATTCGGAACGGTTCGATCGTGATGTCTTCGGTGCGATCGACGCCGAGCAGCATGATGACGAAGAGGAAGAGAACGACGATCGCTCCGGCGTAGACGATCACCTGGACCGCAGCGAGGAAGTGCGCTTCCTGGGCGACGAAGAGAACCGCGATACCGAAGAGAGTGAGCACGAGACTGAGCGCCGCGTGGACCGGATTGCGACGCACGATCACACCGATCGCTCCCACGAGGATCATGGCGGCGGCCAGGACGAAGACGACGAGTTCCATCAGGAGTGTTCCCCGGCGCGGTCGCGTTCGCTCTGGGCCGGCTCGGGGGCGCGCACACCATAACCGAGCTCACCGCTCCAACCCGCAACTCCTTCGAAGGTGGCGTCACCCGACGGTGCCGTGGCGCGTACCCAACCCGAGGTGTGGAGGTCTTCCCCGTCGCGCCAGTCCTCCCATGGGAGCTGGCGAGGCTTGCCCTCGTCGTCGACCACGAGTTCGGCTTTGGTGTAGATGGCGTCTCGACGATTGGTGAACGAGAACTCGAACAACTTCGACTCGGTGATCGCCTCGGTCGGGCAAGCTTCCACGCACAGATCACAGTGGATGCATCGCAGATAGTTGATCTCGTACACGAACCCGAAACGCTCGCCTGGTGACGTGGGATTCTCGGGATCGTTGTCGGCGCCGCGTACGTAGATGCACTTCGCCGGGCACACGCCAGCGCACAGTTCGCAGCCGATGCACTTCTCCATACCGTCCTCGTAGCGATTGAGGACGTGGCGACCGTGCAGACGCTCGGGCTTGGGAGCCTTCTCGTCGCGATGCGGCTTGCCCTTCTTGAATTCACGACCGCCCGAGTACTGGCGAGTCATCTTGTTGCGACGACCGACCTGGCTGATCGAGACGAGGAATCCTCCGAGGTATCCCATCAGAACATCGCTCCTTCCCGCTCACGATTGGCGCGACTGACGCGCATGGCCATCGACATGAGGCCGGCGCAGATCACGAGAACCGCCGCCGACACGACCGCCACCACCACGGCGTTCCAACCCTGATCGCGTCCGAGACGCAGGGCCGCCATGAGGAGGAACCAGCCGAGAGCGGCCGGGATGAGAATCTTCCAACCGAGATCCATCAGTTGGTCGTAGCGGAAACGCGGCAACGTGGCTCGGAACCAGACGTAGATGTAGAGGAACACCAGTGTCTTGGCGAGGAACCAGATGGTGCCTTCGATGGCACCGGGGATCACCGGGATGTCGAAGAGTCCCTGCGGACCGCCCCAGAAGAGGGTGACGATGATGCCGCTCATGGTGACCGCGTTCATGAACTCGGCGAGGAAGAACAGACCGAAGCGAATGCTCGAGTACTCGGTGTTGAAGCCGCCGACGAGTTCCTGTTCGGCCTCCACGAGGTCGAACGGTGGTCGATTGAGTTCGGCGGTGGCGGCCATCAGGAAGATCACGAACGGAACGACGCCGGTCGAGACGACGTGCCAGTCGAGGAAGCGATCCTGATTGGCGACGATGCCGCTCGTGGACAAGGTTCCGGCGAGCAGCAGAACCGTGCCGAGACTGAGGCCGAGGGCCGCCTCGTACGACACCATCTGCGCCGACGCACGCACCGAACCGAGGAGTGGATACTTCGAGCCGCTCGCCCAACCGGCGAGCATGATGCCGTACACCGCAATCGACGACATGGCCAGAACGAGAAGGATGCCCACCGGCGGATCGGCCAGCTGGACGCGGGTCGTCTCGCCGAACCAGGTGACGAGCCCGTCCTTGCCGTCGGACCAGTCACCTCCGAGCGGGATGACCGCCCACACGAGGAACGCCGGCACGAAGGCCAGGTACGGAGCCAGTTTGAAGACGAAGCGATCGGCCCGATCGGGCATCAGGTCCTCTTTGAAGAACAACTTGATGCCGTCGGCGAGGGTTTGGAGAAGACCGAACGGACCGGCCTTGTTCGGGCCGATGCGGTTCTGCATGCCGGCGATGGCCTTGCGCTCGAACCAGACCATGAACATGGTGACGAGCAGACCGATCGCGAAGATGCCGACGACCTTCAACAAGATGATGATGAGCGGCGTCCACAGCAGGTCGCCGATCGCAATGGGGTCGAGAGCGATCATTCCCGTGGTCACAACGTCTCCACTCTCACGTCGTTGACCGGACGGCTGGCGTCGATCAACTCGCCGATGTCGGGCCCCGACTGATTGAAAGGCGCCCAGGCCGTACCCCGCTGCACCGACGCATCGGACTGCACCTTCATCACGATCGACGTCCGGTCGCCGATGACCTTCACCTGCGCACCGTCGACGGCACCGAGGCGATCGAGGTCGAGCGGATGCAGATACAGACCCGATCCCGGTGCGAGCGGTGCGAGTGATGGCGACTTCTCGACGTTGCGCCCGTTGTCGTAGAGCTTGCGACTCACCACCAACCGGTACGCGAACCCCGCCCGCTCATTGGGCGTTCTGGCGGCAATTTCGTCACGTCTTTCGCGTGTTTCTGCCGCCAGAACACCGTCGGGATTCTGGCGGAGTGCCTCACGCGTCACCGGAGCGAACTCGGGAATCGTCGCCACCATGGCGTCATGAACTTCATGGACCGAACCCATGGGGAGTTCGACCCCGAGCAGATCGGCCAATTCGACGGCGATCATCCAGTCGGGACGCGACGTTCCGTGCACCGTGATCTTGCGCGCCAACTGAGTGACACGTCCCTCGGCATTGGTCGTCGTTCCGTCCTTCTCGCCGAAGGCCGCCGCCGGGAGGACGACGTCGGCGTTCTGGTTCGACGCGGTGAGGAAGGTGTCGACGCTGATGTGTCGAGGAATTGCCGCCATGGCCCGTCGGACGAGATCGGAATCGGGGAAGTCGGCGATCGGATCGGCGCCCACGGTGACGAGGCAGTTCACCCGACCGTCGATCGCCGCGCGCAGAACGTCGGCGGTGTCGGTCGAGGACAGGCCGGCATGAATCGCGCCGCGAACGTTTCCTCGGCGGAGCACTGGCAGAACTTTCGCGCCCGGGATCCGGGCCACGACACGGCGAAGCGCGTCCATGGTGAACTCGGGCGACTCGGCGAGGTTCCCGCGACCGACCACGACCACGACCGAGCCCGATGCGATCTGCCCGGCGACTTTCGGATCGTCGAGCAGAGCGTCGACGGCTGCGGCTTGATGTCCGGGTTCGTGAAGAGTCGACTTCCAGGCGTAGCGGGTGAGGCCGGTCTCCTTGGGCGAGAGCTCCACGAGTCGCGAACGCTTCTTCTCGGACGCGTCGCGCAGTCGGAGGTGAAGAACCGGCAGTTCCTCCTTCAGATCGGGACCGAGCAGGATCACGGTGGCTGCGTGCGCAGCCTCGTCGATGGTGGCCTGCGGATAGGCGAACACCGACGGAGGAAGTCCGTCTCCCATCTGCGCGTCGACCGACGTGACACCGAGAGCCTTGGCGAACGACGCCCATGCGAAGGCATCTTCGTTGGTGCCGCGGGC
>CAZTPF010000039.1:0-9913 GCA_964614655.1 uncultured Bifidobacterium sp. | reverse complement strand
GCCTGGTCCTGCAACGGGCATTCGCCGCCCTTGTCGCACACCGGGCAGTCGAGCGGATGATTGGCCAGCAACAACTCGAGGATGCCCTCGTGCGCTCGCTTGACCTGCGGTGTGTCGGTGCGGACGATCTGTCCCTCGGCTACGGGGGTCATGCACGACACGACCATCATCGGTCCGCGCGGACCCTCGACCTCGACGAGGCACTGGCGGCACATGCCGACCGACTCCATGCGCGGGTGGTAGCAGAAGCGCGGGATGTAATCACCGCTGCGATCGGCGGCGGCGATGATCCACTCGCCCTTACGCGCCTCGACCTCGCGGCCGTTGATCGTGAGACGAACCGCGTTCGGGTCGGCGGGCGGGAGATTCTCTTCGGGAGTGGTCTCGGTCGTGCTCATGACGCGACTCCCGACGCCGTCACCGGGATTCGCTGACGCTTGGTGACTCGTGAGTCGAACTCCTCACGGAAGAGCGTGAGAGCCGAGTGGATCGGTGCGTAGGCCGACGGTCCGACGAAGCAGATCGTGTTCATGCGGTACGGGAACGGTGTGGCCGCCAGTCCGAGCTTGGAGCTCGATGCGTGCGGAAACGCACCCGGACAGATCGATTCACCGACTTCGAGCAGCTGATCGATGTCGGCGTCGGTCCCCTTGCCATCGACGATGCGGGACAGAATTCGCTCGAGCCAGGTTCCACCTTCACGACACGGAGTGCACTTCCCGCACGATTCGTGGGCGTAGAAGCGGGTGAGGGTGAGAGCCGCGCGCGGAATGTCGGTGGTGTGATCCATCACCATGATCGCGCCCGACCCGAGCATCGAACCAGCCGGACCGATCTGACTGGCCTCGAAGGGCAGATCGAGTTGTTCGGGCGTGAACCACGGGGCCGAGCCACCACCGGGCACGAAGGCCTTGAGTTCGTTGCCGTCGCGAATTCCACCGCAGAAATCTTCCCCGTAGATGAGGTCGCGGAACGTGGTGGTGCCGTTGACGATCTCGTAGACACCGGGTCGCTTCACGTGGCCCGACACCGCCACCATTCGCGTTCCCGGCGACGTGGGCGTGCCGATCGCGGTGTACGCCTCGTGGCCGTTCTTCATGATCCAGGGAAGGTTGGCCAGAGTCTCGACGTTGTTGACGATCGTCGGCTGACCGTACAGCCCGATGGCGGCCGGAAAGTACGGCGGCTTCAACCGCGGCATACCGCGGTTGCCCTCGAGGCTCTCGATCAACGCGGTCTCTTCACCGACCACGTAGGCACCGGCGCCCCAGTGGAGCGTGATGTCGATCGAGAAGCGACTACCGAGCACGTTCTTGCCGACGTAGCCAGCCGCATACGCCTCGTTGAGCGCGGCCGCAACTCGTTCCTGAGCCACCGCCATTTCGCCGCGGATGTACAAGAAACACTGCGAAAGTCCGGCGGCGTAACAGGCGATGAGACAACCCTCGATCAGCTGATGCGGATCGCGCTCCATGAGCAGTCGGTCCTTGTAGGTGCCCGGCTCACTCTCGTCGCCGTTGACGACGAGGTAGCGCGGAAACACACCCTGCGGGGTGAGACCCCACTTGGTTCCGGCCGGGAATCCGGCACCGCCTCGGCCGAGGACGGTTGCGTTCTTCACGCTGTCGTGGATGTCGGATGCCGGCCGCTTCAGTGCGGCTCGCAGACCCTCATAACCGCCGGTCGCGAGATAACGCTCGAGCGTGTACGAGTCGTCGTACTCGAATCGCGACGTCACGATCTTCGGGCGATCACCGGCGAAGAATCCGGGGGTGTGGGCGTAACTTCCCTGTGCGCTCACAGTGCCGCCTTTCCGTCGAGCCATTCGGGGGCATCGACCACGTCTTCGGGCGGAACCGAGCCGACCGCACGATCGGGAGCGGTTCGTTGGCGAACTCGAGCCACCGTCCCGTGCGCCGGAATCTCGTCGTCGAGACGACCAGCGGCCAGATCGTCGATCAGAGCGTCGAACTCGTCCGGTGTGACGCGATACCGGTAGCGGTAGTTCACCTGGAGGCACGGGGCCTCGGTGCATGCCGCCTGGCATTCGGCTCGTTCGAGGGTGAACTTGCCGTCGGGAGTGGTTCCACCGAGCTTCACACCGAGGCGGTGTTCGGCGTGGTGGATGAGTTCGTCGGCACCGAGAAGTGCACACGACATCGTTCCGCAGATGTTCACGAGGTACTTGCCGACCGGCTCGAACTTGAACATCTCGTAGAACGAGGCGGTTCCGTACACCTCGGCCGAGGTCGCACCCACCAGTTCTCCGATGTGAGCCATAGCGTCGTTCGTGACGTAACCGTCCTGCTGTTGCGCGAGATGCAACAACGGGATGGTGGCCGAACGCGGCCGGGGATAGCGGCCGATGATCTCGCGCGCCAGGCGGACGTTGTCTTCAGTGAGGCGAGCCATCAGCGATCGACGTCTCCGAGTACGGGGTCGACCGACGAGATGACGGCGACCGCATCGGCCACGAGGCCGCCGCGCATCATGTGCGGCAACGCCTGAATGTTGACGAAACTCGGTGCCCGCATGTGGATGCGATACGGCTTCGGACCGCCGTCGCTCACGATGTAACAGCCGATCTCGCCACGAGGACTCTCGATTCCGACGTACACCTCGCCCTCGGGCACCTTGAATCCTTCGGTAAAGATCTTGAAGTGGTGGATGAGAGCCTCCATCGATTCGTCGATACGGGCTCGCGGAGGCGGCGTGACCTTCTTGTTCTGGATGCGATAGTCGCCTGAGGGCATGCGATCGAGGATCTGGTACACGATCTTGATCGACTCGCGGATCTCGTTCAGTCGAATTGCATAACGATCGAACGCATCGCCGTACGAGCCGACGATCACGTCGAAGTCGAGTTCGTCGTAATGCATGTAGGGCATGTCGCGCCGCAGGTCGAACGGCACGCCGGTCGACCGCAAGATCGGACCACTGGTGCCCAGAGCCAAGGCTTCCTCGGCGGTGATGACGCCGATGCCCTGGAGACGCTCGCGCCAGATCGGCTGGTCGGTCATCAAGATGTCGTACTCCTCGAGGCGCGGCGGGAGCATCTCGAGAATCGACAGCACGTCGTCGCGCCAGCCCGGCGGAAGGTCGGCCGCCAGACCGCCAGGACGGATGAAGTTGTGGTTCATCCGCAGGCCGGTGACCTTCTGGAAGAAGCGGAGGACTTCTTCACGCTCGCGCCAGCCGTAGAGCATCATCGACACCGCGCCGAGGTCCATACCGTTGGTGGCGAGGAACAGCAGGTGGCTGCTCATGCGATTCATCTCGGAAAGAAGCATGCGCATCCAGACCGCCCGTTCCGGGATGTCGCCGTCGATGCCGAGCAACTTCTCGGTCGCCATGGAGAAGACGAGTTCGTTGTTGAGCGGACTCAGGTAGTCCATCCGGGTGACGTTGGTGCCGCCTTGGAGGAACGTGAGATCCTCACCGGTCTTCTCCATTCCAGTGTGCAAGTAGCCGATCACGGGCTTGCAGCGGAGAACGGTCTCACCCTGCAGTTCGAGCATGAGACGCAACACACCGTGAGTGCTCGGGTGCTGCGGACCCATGTTGATGATCATCGTCTGGTCTTCGTCGTCGGTCGGCATCTGGCCGAGTTGAGCCGCTTCGGCCTCGCTCATGCGCAGTACCGAGCCGACTTCGCGCATCAGTTCCTTGGCCCCGAGTTCGCTCCTGGGGCGCATCTCCTGCGCGCCTTCGCTCGTCTGGCGCACGTTCTCGACGGCGGTCATGAATGGGCTCCCTTGAACTGAACCGGAATACGACCGATCGCGTAGTCCTTGCGGAGCGGATGACCTTCCCAGTCCTCGGGCATGAGGATTCGCGTGAGATCGGGATGTCCGTCGAATCGAAGTCCGAACATGTCGAACACCTCGCGCTCCATGGCCTCGGTACCCGGCCAGAGATCGAAGCAGGACGCGATGGTGGGGTCGGACTCGGGCACCTGCACCCGAACCCGAAGACGTGAGCGCTCGCTGATCGACACCAGATTCAGCACGATCTCGAAACGTTCGGCGACGATTCCGGCCGGCAATTCACGACCCGGATGAGTCAGGTAGTCGACGGCGGTGAGATCGGTGCACATGGTGAACCCGGCGTCGATCGCCTGCTTCAGAACCGCCACGTACTGCTCACGAGAAGGATGCACGACCTTCTGACCGCGCGAGAAGGAGACCGGGGCTCCGAACAACGACTCTTCGTCGGGTGTTGCGGACATGTCGCTCATACCGTGACACCTCCGCGTGTGGCACCCAAGGTGACCGGCGAACTCTCGGCGGCGATCTCGGTGACGTGGATCTCGGCTCCGGCGCCGGTCTCGCGACGGCGACGCATGATCTCGCCGTCCTCGATCTTCTGGTGCAGGGTTTCGATGGCGTGGATCAAGGTCTCGGGTGTGGGAGGGCAACCTGGTGCGTAGACGTCGACCGGAACGACTTGGTCGACACCTTGCACGATGGCGTAGTTGTTGAACATTCCACCACTCGATGCGCACACGCCCATCGAGATGACCCACTTCGGTTCCATCATCTGGTCGTAGACCTGACGCAACACCGGAGCCATCTTCTGGCTCACCCGGCCGGCGACGATCAAGATGTCGGCCTGACGCGGCGAGGCGCGGAACACTTCCATGCCGAATCGGGCGATGTCGTAGTGCGCGCCGCCGGTACCCATCATCTCGATGGCACAACAAGCCAGTCCGAACGTCGCACCCCAGCTGGAGCGACTCCGCGACCACTTGACGAGATCCTCGATCTTGCCGGTGAGGAAGTTGTGCTGGATGCCACCGAGGCCGTCGTCGAGAACGTTGCGAATCACACTCATCATGAACCTCCGGCGATCAGGCCGCCTGATCGGCGTCGACGCGACCCTCGAGACCGACGCGACGAATGGTCGACGTCGACGTACGTTCGGCACTCACACCGTCGGTGAGACGACGCGATTTCGTGATCGGACCCCAGTCGAGCGTTCCACTCGCCACTTCGTACACGAAAGCGAGGAAGAACACGGCACAGAACACGAACATCGCCCAGAACGCGAAGACTCCGAGTTCACCGTGGCTGACGGCGTAGGGGTAGAGGAAGACGATCTCGATGTCGAACATCACGAAGAGCATCGCCACCGTGTAGAAGCTCACCGGGAAACGTTCGGGTGGTTCGCGACTCGGCACGATGCCGCACTCGTACGGGGCCTCCTTGGCGACCGACGGACGACGCGGGGCCAGCAGGCGCGAGGCGACGAAACTGAGTGCGCCGAACAGGACCCCCAGCACCGTGAGTGCGACGACCGGAAGGTACTGCCCCATGGTTCAGCTCCGAGCCGGAACGAGATCACCCGACACATGACGGGTGAGGATGCGATCACGGCGATGGAGCATCCAGCAGCAGACGAGGAAGATGATCGTGGAGCCGATCGTGATGAAAGCCGCCGGCTGACGCTTGGTGCCCAAGTCGCGCAACATCACCACGTACTGATGCGGCTGCGATTCGTCGATCACGGGACGAGCCGGAGCACGGCCGGGCTCGACGCGCTGTGGAATCACCGGTGCGATCTCGACGACGGCATAGTGAGGCTTGTGGAAGAAGGCGAGGAAGTCGACTTCGTCACCGATCTTCGGCCAACGTTCGCCACCCTTCGTGTACACGTCGACGGCCTGGTACTCGCCGGCTGAATAGAGCTCGGCCTGGTTCTGGATGATCTCGTCCGCCGCGGCGACGGCCTGTCCACGTCCCTGATCGTCTTCGGGGAGACGGGTCCAACCATCGGCCACGAGCGCCGCCTGGGTCTGCTTGGCCACGTCCATGAACGAGGCTCCGGCATCGACCATCACCGGGTTGTCGAGAACTTCTGCGTCGAGGAGTCGGGGGCCTTCGCGAACCACCGAGAACGGCTGCGAGGGCTCCCAGGTTGGGAGACGTCCGGTCAGTCCGATTCCGTAGGCCCACCAGATGGCGCCCATGGTGGCCATCCAGCCGAACAATCCGGCCAAAGCGACCAGGAATCCCAGTCGGATTCCCATGTTGGTAGCGAGCAGCAAGTAGACGCTGCCACCGAGGGCGACTGCCCCGATGATGACTGTGAGGAGGCCACGTAGTTCGGGCTCCCATCCGATGCTCAGGATCGCGTTCACAATTCGCCTCGGACGTAGTTCACGATCGCGCGGATCTGGTCATCGGTGAGGGTGCTTCCGTAGCCGGGCATCCGTCCACTGCCCTGGCCTTGCACACCGTACTTCGCGCCGTACACCGATCCGGCCTTGATGAAATCGACCATCTCCTGCTCGGTTGCGAAGTGTGAGTTGGTGGCGCCTCCGGTGAGGTTCCAGCCGAGTGCACCGGAACCTGCTTCACCGGGCTCGCCCCAGCTCCATCCCGGCGTGTGGCAACGCGCGCAGCTGTAGGCACCCGAACCGAGTTCGAGATTGAAGAGAGCTTCACCGAGGCTGCCGTGCGTCCCGTCGGCGACGCTGCGCTCAGCAGCGGCCTGGATGTCGTTCTGCATGTCGGCTGGCAGATGGCCACCCTCACAACCCTGCGGATCGGCATCGGCGACGATGCAGTTCTCACGCGGCACCTGAATGCTCTTCATGTAGGCGATGAGGTTGCTGATCTGCTGGTCGTTCATCGGACCACCGCCGCGAACACCCCATGGCGACATCGGCGAGAACGGCCGGCCGTACTCGAGAATGAAGCGCACCTCGTCGTCGCTGTAACGGTAGAAGATCGTGTTGAGCGCTGGGGCCTTCCACGACACGGCCTTCACTTCGCCGGTCTTGGAGTCGGTCACGGTGTACTCGGCCGCACCGCCAGTGGCGTTCATGCCACCGTGGCACCCGGCGCAGTTGAATCCGCCGTTGGCCGTCACGTCGAACAACTGACCGCCCCAACTCGCGAAGCGATTGGTGAAACCTTCTTCGGCATTGGCCTGACGCTGCGGCTCGTAGAGCCAGTACACGGGCAACCCGATCGTGATGGTGGCGAGCAGGATGACGCCGAGGAACTGCACGCGCTCCAAGCGCTTGCCCTCGAGAACTTCGTCGTCGTAGTACGGCTTGCGGTTGGCGGCCAGCTCGATCTCGGAACCGATCTCGGACCGACCCGACGCCCAGTTGAAGACGGCGTACACAAGCCAAGCGAGGGTGACGGTGATTGCGATGAGGATCGCAATTGTGGTGGTGGCAAGGGCGAACATGATCAGTGGTCTCCTCCACCGGTGATGCAGTGGGGCCCTTCAGCTTCCTGGCCGGTGGTGTTGGTGCCGATCGGCGCACCATTGAACACGGTTCCGGTGTCGACGATCACGCTGCCGTTGCTGACCGACACACCGAAACGATCCATACCTCGCGGTGCCGGACCGGCCTTCTTCTCACCCACTCGGTCGTACTGCGAACCGTGGCACGGGCATTCGAACCACTGCGAACTCTTGCACTCGGGGACGCGGCAACCGAGGTGCGGACACTTCTGGTACAACGCGACGACTCCGGCTTCCATTCCGGAGAGGACCGACGGCTGCGTGGCATAGGCCGCCCGCGCCTTCGGCAAAGCACCGGCCGGGAAGGCGGTGAGCCACGTACGTGCTTCGGGCTTGTAGACGAAACCGTTCTCGTTGCGGATCTGCACGATGAGATCGTCGAGTCGGCCGACGTTCACCTTCGAACCGAATCCGCCACCGGCTCGTGGCCACAAGAAGGCCACCACCGCGACGCCGAAGGCGCCGATGCTGGCGCTCATCATCGTGACCGCGGCCCGATTGAAGAACTGACGACGCGACACGCCGACCGCTTCTTCGTCGGGAGCCACCCAGGCCACCGGAGCGACTTCGGAAGCCTTCTCGAGAGCGGTGGAACGAGCCGACACCTCGGCCGACTCGAACGACGCACCAGCGGGAACGGCCACCTTGTCGGTGGCCTTGTCGCGCTTGACCGTTTCACGGGACAACGCGCCGGCTCCACGGACGTCGGCGCGGCGTGCCGTCGTGACGAGCACGACGGCGGCCAACACGACGATGGCGACGATGACGATGGCGATGGTTGCTGCAGAGCTCATGGGTCCTACCTCACAACTCGAAGAAGAGGCCGTCGCGCCACGGGAACACGAAGTTGAATCCCGGGCCACGGAAGAACGAACCGATCATCGTGAGCACCGCCCAGAACATGAGATGGACGGTCATCAACGAGGTGGCGAACTTGCGATCCTCAGGCTTGTTCGACGGGTTCTTGTCGATGTAGGGCGCAAGGATCAACGCGAAGAGCGCGATGCCGGGGATGGTCACACCGGCGACCATCGGATGGAACATCGTGAGCAGTTCCTGCAGACCGAGGAAGTACCAAGGTGCCTTCGACGGGTTGGGCGTCTGGTTGGGGTTGGCCAACTGCAGAAGCGGAGCGTTCACGAAGATCGAGAAGAAGAAGAGGAACGCCGTGCACGCCAACGCAGCGACGAACTCGACGGCGAGAAGATGCGGCCAGGTGTGCACCTTGTCGACCGGCGTGGCCTTCACGTCCTGAATCGAACCCGACTTCACGACGGTGAGCAGACGCTGCGTGTGACCGCCCGGTCCGGCGCCCACCGGTACTCCACCGGCGGTCGGAGCGGCGGCGACCACGGCGGCCACCTTGTCGGCCACGGCCACGGCACCGCCGTCGCCTTCCGACTTGGCCTTGGCGGCCCGACTGCGCTCGAGCAAGTGAGCGGGAATACGCGGATCGGCGCCAGCGTCGGCCCCGCCCGCGTCTCCACCACCCGACTCGGCAGCGGCCTTTTCGCGAGCAGCCTGCGCCCGCTTCAAGAGGTGTTCGGGAATCTCGGTCATGGTTCTCTCGTGCGTCCTTTCAGCTCTCGGATCACAGCGGACCCGAGATGCCTCCGTCCTTACGAACTCGCCAGAAGTGGATCGCCATGAAGATGACGATCACGAAGGGAAGCATCAGCACGTGCAGCACGTACCAACGCAACAAGGTCTCCGATCCGATCTCGACGCCGCCGAGCAGAACGAATCTGACCTGAGAACCGAACACCGGTGTGTACCCCATCATGTTGGTACCCACGGCGACGGCCCACATGGCCAACTGGTCCCACGGCAACAAGTAGCCGGTGAACGACAGGAGAAGGGTGAGGGTCAAGAGCACGACACCGATGACCCAGTTGAATTCTCGCGGCGGCTTGTACGCGCCGTGGTAGAAGACGCGCGCCATGTGGAGGAACACCGAGAGAACCATGAGGTGGGCACCCCACCGATGCATGTTTCTCACGAGTAGTCCGAAGGCCACCGACGTCTGGAGACTCTTGATGTCGTTCCACGCCGCCGTCGCCTCCGGTCGGTAGAAGAACATGAGGAAGATGCCGGTCACGGTGAGAAGGATGAAGAGAAAGAAGCTGAGTCCGCCGAGGCACAGCGTGTAACTCACCTTGACGGCGTGTCGCTTCACCTTCACCGGATGCAAGTGATAGAGCACCGAGTTCATCACCACGTACGAACGGTTACGCGGGCTGTCGGTGTATCCCTTGCGGAAGATCGATCCGGGTCGGAAGATCGAGTTCCAGGCTTGGCTGCCCTGAACGGAGTCGATCGTCTTGTTCAGACGCTCCTTGGCAGTGGGGCGGGGGTTGTCGATGACCTTGGCCATAGTTCTCGTCGTCTCCTACAAACGCATTCCGTACGCGTAGCCGTGGTTGTTGGTCCGCATGTGCGTGTCTCCGGTGGCGAGGGCCGCGCCGGCCTTGCCGAGGATGATCACGCCAGTCGGGCATCGATCGACGCAGAGTGCACAACGAGTGCACACGTCGTCGTCGATGATGAAGATCACGTTGTCACTGGGGTCGAGACCGGGCTTCTCGGTGCCGGTCGCCTCGACGATCGCCTCGGGCTGCACCATGTGGATGCACTTCCACGGGCAGATGTCGAC
>CAZTPF010000038.1:9854-18745 GCA_964614655.1 uncultured Bifidobacterium sp. | reverse complement strand
CCGGCCAGGAACTTGGCGTCGGAGCCGTGCTCGCCGATGAGCGAGATGGCCTCGGCGGCCGATCCGGCTCGGACGTAGTCGAATGCTGCAGGGATCATCGGTCGCTCACTTTCCGGCCGCGGCCAGAACGGCCTTCACGATGTTGTGGTAACCGGTGCAACGGCACAGGTTTCCTTCGAGACCGATACGAACGTCGTCCTCGGTGGGGTTGGGATTCTCCTTCAGGAGCGACGTGGCGGCCATGACCATTCCGGGTGTGCAGTAACCGCACTGCAGGCCATGGTTCTCCATGAATGCCTTCTGCATCGGATGGAGCGAACCGTCGGCGCCGGCCATACCTTCGATCGTGGTGACCGACGAACCGTCAGCCTGCACGGCAAGAAGCGTGCAACTCTTCACGGCCTCACCGTCGACGTGCAGACTGCACGCGCCGCACGACGAGGTGTCGCAGCCGATGTTCGTGCCGGTGAGCCCGAGCACTTCGCGCACGTACTGCACGAGCAGCATGCGCGGTTCGACGTCGCTCGTGTGCTGGACGCCGTTGACAGTGACGCTGATCTTCACGACAACCCCCTTCGCCGGGCAACCACCCGGACCGTCCCATTCTGCCCCATGTGAGAACCCCCCGCACAATGGTCGGCAAGGTGCCGGTGAGTCGCCGAGGTGTGCCCGCCGGAGTGCCGTCTCCCCAGGTCAGCGGATACGGCGAATGACCGCCGGGTCGGCCGTCCCGGCTCCGACGACGGCGGCGGCGATGGCCTCGGCACCGTCCACCAGACGAGGGCCGGGTCGCACCATCACGGCATCGGCATCGATCGCCCACACGGCCACCTCGGACGGGATCCGGTCGAGGACGAGCTGGGCCTGTTCGGCGGCTCCGTCGAGGCCGTATCCGCACGGTGAGACGATCACGTGGTCGGGTCGGGCGGCCACGATGTCGTCCCACGAGACCGGCACCGACTTCTCGCCCGGTCGCACCAGAACCGGTTCGCAGCCGGCGGCGGCCACGACATCGGGCACCCAGTGGCCGCCGAGGAAGGGAGGGTCGATCCATTCCAGGACGAACACACGAGGTTTCGGTCGGTCTCCGAGAGTTGCCGACACGTTCGCGTCGAGTCGACGAAGTCGTTCGCGCAACGACGCGACGATGGCGGCTCCGCGCTCGGGAACACCTGACGCGTCGGCGATCGTGATCACCGAGTCGATCACCTCGTCGAGAGTCTGGGGATCGATCTGCAGCACCAGTGCGCGACAGCCGAGTCGAGCGACGGCTTCGTCGACGTCACCGCTCGGGACGGCGCACACGCGGCACAGATCCTGACTGAGAATCAGGTCGGGATCGCATCGACGCAGCGCGTCCTCGTCGAGGTGATAGAGCTCGTCGCCGCTCGCCAAGCGTTCACGAACCTGGGCGTCGATCTCGGCTGCCGTCAGATGTTTGGTGTCGAGTCCACCGACGACGATCTCACGATCGACGCGAGCTTCGGCCGGAAAGTTGCATTCGAACGTGACCCCGAGAAGCGAGTCGCCCAAACCGAGTTCGAACACGATCTCGGTGGTCGACGGAAGCAGCGACACGATGCGCACGAGTCGAGGGTAGGGCATCTGGCAGGATGACGGCATGGCCGAGGTCGGATCGGGTTGGGCGCAATTGCGGGCCGGAGTCGAACTTCCGTTCCACCCCGAACTGACGGTGCCGTCTCTGCACGAGATCCGGCTCGCCATTCCCGATCCCGAGCCGATCGCCGACGTGGAAGGCGCGGCACGGGTGGCTGTCGTCGAACGGCTGGGCGCCGATGTGACCGACGGGATGACCGTTGCCGTGGGTGGCGGGAGTCGTGGTCTGTCGGCACGCGTCGAACTGCTCCGAGGGGCTATCGCCGGACTACGCGAACTCGGAGCGAAGCCGTTCGTCGTCCCGGCCATGGGCAGTCACGGCGGTGCGACGGCTGACGGTCAGGTGGCGATGATGGCGTCGCTCGGCATGACCGAGGAGTCGCTCGACTGCGAGATCCGCGCGACCATGGACACCGTCGAAGTGGCGCGAACCGCGAGCGGCATGCCGCTCTACCTCGATCGCCACGCAGCCGGGGCCGACCGAATTCTTCCGGTGAATCGCGTGAAGCCGCACACTTGCTTCAAGGGCTCGATCGAGAGCGGCTGCACCAAGATGGCCGTGGTCGGATTCGGCAAACAACCGGGCGCAGCGCAGATCCATTCGTGCGGTCCGGAAGAGATGCGTCAGCGGCTGCTCGACGGCATCGACGCACTTCGTTCGACCGGCCGTCTGCTCGGCGGAGTGGCGTCGGTCGAATCGGCGGGTGGAGGTGTGGTCGCCGTGGAAGCCTTGTCGGCCACCGACGTCGGCGGTCCGGCCGAGAGACGACTCGCCCAGTTGTCGCGTGATCTCGTTCCGCCCTTGCCCTTCGACTCGATCGACGTCCTCGTGATCGAAAAGGCCGGCAAGGACATCTCGGGCACTGGCATGGACCCGAATGTGACCGGCCGTTTCTGGGTGCACGGGCTCGACGATCTGGCATCACCCGACGTGTCGACGATCGTCCTGCTCGACATCACCGACGTCTCGGGTGGAAATCTGCTCGGTATCGGACTGGCCGACTTCATCCCGGTGTCGTTGGCCGACAAGATCGATTGGCAGAAGACCTACGTCAACTGCTTCACCGCCGGCCCGTCCGGCGTGCGGCGCAGTCGCATGCCGATGGTGCTGGCCGACGAGGAGAATTGCATGAAGGCCGCGCTGTCGATGTGCGGACAGGCGATCGACCGACCGAAGCGCGTGGTGCGTATCGAGTCGACCCTGCACCTCACGCGGTGTTGGGTGTCGGACGCTTTGCTCGACGAGCTACCACCAGGGTCGTCGATCGTCGGGTAGCGCGTACGGGTGCGCCCGGCTCACTTCTCGAGCGACTTGAGGCCACTCATCGCGAACCAGCCCGAGAGCGCGAGCATCGCGGCGATGGCGACGAGTCCACCCCAGGTCTGATCCCAGGTGACCTCGCCGAGCAGACCCTGTCGGGCCAGTCTGAGCACATTGGTCATGGGGTTGATGCGCGCGATGGCGTGCAGCCAGCTCGCCATCGACGAGAGCGGCACCTGCGACGTCGACAAGAAGATGGTGAAGAAGATCGCGAACTGGGTGAGAGTGGCGGCGCCCATGTTGCGCATGCGGTAGGTGAGTCCGAGGGCGAAGGCCGAGGCCGTCATCGACACGCCGAGCGCAGCGACGATCACCATCACGATGGCGAGCGGTCCGCCCGGCACGTTCATTCCGCCGAGAAAGCCCACCAGGATCACGAGAAGGATCGGCAAGGCGGCCCGGGCGATCGAACCAGCGATGGGTCCGACGACGAGCGACCAACGTCGCGTGGGGGCCATGAGCAGACGATCGAAGAATCCGGTCTGCATGTCGTTGATGAGGCCGAAGCTCACACCCATGGCACCGAAACTCGCACCTTGGATCGCGTTGAGCGGCACGTACCAGTCCATGGCGTTGGCGATGCCGGCGAAACGAACGGCGGCGCCGAACGCCCCGGAGAAGGCGATCAGCTGGAAGACCGGCATGGCGATCGAGGGCACGAACGCCGAGGGCATGCGCCGCACGCGCAACATGGTGCGTCGAACGAGCGCACCGACGACCGAGGTCGGTCGAGTGACGTACACGGGGGTGGTGGACGCAGTGGTAGTGGTCGCGGTGTTCACATCGCCGCCAATCTCTTGCTGAGCGAACGAAGTCCGAAGGCGATCGCAACGGCGGCGATGCCGAACGGAATGAGCCAGGCCCGCAGGAACTGGTCGACGTTCAAGGGTTGATTCATGAATCCCTGCATGCCCTCGACGACGTGCGACATCGGGTTCCAGGTGGCGACGTCCTGATACCAGCCGGTCATGTACTGGCGGGGAAAGAAGGCCGACGACAAGAACATGAGGGCGAACACCATGGGGAACGCGCCTTGCACGACTTCAGGACTCCCGGATTTGATGGCGAGACCGGACATGAGTCCGCTCATGGCGAGGGCGAGGAGGGCGCCGGCGACGACGAGTCCGACGAAACCGATCACACCGGTTTCGATGCGGGCGCCGAAAGCGAGAAAGATGCCGAGGAACACTGCGACCTGAACGACGGCCACGACCATCGCGCTACCGAGTCGGCCGAGCAGGATCGAAGTCCGAGTCACGGGTGAGGCGAGCAGCCGTTCGAAGAATCCCTGTTCGATGTCGGTGGCCAGATCGCCGGCCGCCGAGGTGGAGGCGAAGAGTACGCCCTGCACGATGGCGCCGGCGACGGCGTAGTCGAGGAACGACGGCGCGATGGCGGCGAAGTCGGGCCGATCGGCGATTCGGCTGAAGCTGGCCGAGCCGAGGGCCGCGAAGAACAGTGGGAAGACGAACGACGGGGTGAGGGCGGCCGGCTGCCGTAGGCGGCCGCGCACGCTCCGACGTGTGAGGACCGCCGTGTGCAGGATTGCGCTGCTCGAACTCACTGATCGGCTCCCTCGAGTCGATAGCCGGTCGCCTCGGCGAACACGTCGTCGAGGCTCGGTTCGTTCAGTTCGAGATGGCGCACGTGAACACCGGCTTCGTCGAGTGTGCGAATGACGCCGGCCACCGCCTCGGCGCCTTGGGTGAGCCCGACGCCGAGCTTGCCTTCCGACGTGGGGCGCAGATCGCCGAAACGTTCGAGGATGGCGCGAGCAGTCTCGGTGTGTTCACTGTCGACGTCGATGAAAAGAGTGGGGGAGCCGACCTGAGCCTTCAGATCTCGCGGCACTCCCTGGCGCACGATCTTGCCGTGGTCGATGATCGCGATGCGGTCGGCGAGTTGATCGGCTTCCTCGAGGTACTGCGTCGTGAGCAAGACCGTCGTACCTTCACGATTGAGGCGGCGCACCTCTTCCCACAGGGTGAGTCGGCTCATCGGGTCGAGTCCGGTGGTGGGCTCGTCGAGGAACAGAACCGAAGGCTCGTGCACGAGCGACAGCGCAAGATCGAGTCGACGGCGCATGCCGCCCGAATAGGTACCCACACGACGATCGGCTGCCGCAGTGAGCCCGACGCGCTCGAGCAGTTCGGGTCCGCGTTTGGCGGCCACCGACTTCGGAATGCCGTACAGCACACTTTGCAGATCGAGGAGTTCGCGTCCGGTCATGAGCGGATCGATGGCGGCATCCTGCAACGCGACGCCGATCGCTCGACGTACTTTGTCGGCCTGGGTGGCCACGTCGAATCCGGCGACGGTGGCCGAGCCGGCCGAGGGCTTCAACAACGTGGTGAGGACTCGCACCGTGGTGCTCTTGCCGGCACCGTTCGGTCCGAGGAAGCCGAAGATCTCCCCGGCCTCCACGCGGAGATCGACGCCGTCGACGGCACGAACCAAGGAGTCACCAGATCCGAAGTGCCGGACGAGACCAGTGGCGACGATGGGGGCGGAGGGGCTGGAAGTCACAATGTTGCACTCTACAAACACCCTGTCCGGAGTCACGATTCCGACAACTCGACGGGTGACGAAAGTCGGGGAACCATCGGCCGGTGGCGAGCGACACTTGGATATGACCAGATACGGCATGACCAGACGAGCGTTGATGGCGATCGGCGGCGTGCTCGCGATCTCTGGCTGTTCCACCTCGGAGCCTCCGGCCGCACTGTCGCCGGGAGCGGTGGAGGGGCGTTCGATCGCCACGGCACGCGGGTGCAACAGCTGTCATGGCGGCGACTTCAGCGGAGGTGTCGGGCCCACCTGGATCGGACTGGTCGGTTCGGAGGTTCCGCTCATGGAAGGCGGAATGGTGATCGCCGACCGTGACTACGTCGTGGAGTCGATCGTCGACCCGAACGCCAAACGGCGGCTCGGCTCGACGCTGCAGATGCCGCTGGTCTCGCTCACCGACGACGAAGTGCAGCGCATCACCGACTACATCGTGGAGTTGGGCGCGACGAAGTAGTCGGTGACGTCAGTTACGAGAGATACGGGTCGGCGATCCGCTACTTGGCGGCTTGAATTGCCGCCCACACGCGCTGCGCGGTGCACGGCATCTCGATGTGCTTCACGCCGAGATGTGACACCGCATCGACGACCGCCGACTGCACGGCCGGGGTCGAACCGATGGTGCCCGATTCGCCGATGCCCTTGGCGCCGATGGCGTTGATAGGTGTCGGCGTCTCCATGTGCACCACTTCCACACTCGGCAGTTCGGCCGCCGACGGGAATCCGTAGTCGGCGAGATTCGACGTGGTCGGGTTGCCGTCGGCGTCGTAGATCACTTCTTCGAAGAGAGCCTGCGCCACTCCTTGGGCGATACCACCGTGGATTTGGCCGTCGAGAAGCATCGGGTTGAGCACCTTGCCGGCATCGTCACAGGCGACCTGGCGAACGAGTCGCGCCTGGCCGGTCTCGGTGTCGACCTCCACGACCGACACGTGCGCACCGAACGGGAAGGTCGCGCCCGACACGTTGATCACTTCGTCGTGCGAGAGTCCGCCGCTGGCCTTCTCGGCCTGGGCCAGATCGGCCCACGACTTCGTGACCGAGGGCGTTCCGGCGACGTGGAAGACCCCGCGCTCCTTGTCGAGAACGACGTCGGCTTCACTGGCCTCGAGCAGACGGGCCGCCACGGCTTTGGCCTTCTCGGCGAGAGTGCCGGCCACCTGGAAGACGGCGTTGCCACCCTGCTGCAGTGAACGCGATCCCATGGTTCCGGTTCCGATCGGGACGAGGTCGGTGTCACCCCAGACGAGTTCGATGCGATCCATCGGAATGCCGGTCTGCTCCTGGACGAGCATCGACCAGGCCGTGTCGTGGCCCTGGCCGTGCGGCGAGGTGCCGGTGTAGACGACAGCACGGCCGTCGTCGAGCACTTCGACCTTGGCTGATTCGCCGTTGCCGACGCCGCCGGTGATCTCGACGTACACGCTCACGCCGATACCGATCTGCTTCACGTCGCCACTCGCACGACGCTTGGCCTGCTCGGCGCGCAACGCGGTGTAGTCGGCAGCCTTCAGAGCCTTGTCGAGAGCGGTCTCGTAGTCGCCGACGTCGTAGGTCTGTCCGATCGCAGTGGTATGTGGCTCGAGGAACTTCGGAATGAGGTTCTTGCGACGCACTTCGGCCGGATCCATGCCGATCTCGAGAGCGAAGAGATCCATGGCTCGCTCGACAGCGGCCGTCGCCTCGGGACGACCGGCTCCGCGGTAGGCCGTAGTAGGCGTGGTGTTGGTGACGACAGATGTGGTGCGGCACTCGATGTTCGGGATGGCGTACACGCCGCTCGACATCGGACGAGTCATGAACGGAGCGAGGATCGTTCCCATGTCGGCGAAACCGCCGCAGTCCTGGATGGCGTGCAACTGGTAGTGCGTGACGGTGCCGTCCTTCTTGCCGCCGATCGTGACGTACTGCAACTGCGCGCGACCGTGGCCGAGGGCGACCATGCTCTCGCTGCGCGTCTCGCGCCACTTCATCGGACGCCCGTGCTTCTTGGCCAACACACCGAGCAGAAGCTCTTCGGCGTAGGTGCCGATCTTGGCGCCGAATCCACCGCCGACGTCGGGCGTGCGAACTCGCACCTTGTCGGGCTCGACACCGTTGGCCTTGGCCAGCGGCTCGACGGCCCCTTGCGCGTGCTGGGTCGAGAGCCACTGGTTCAGTCGGCCGTCTGCGTCCCAGGCCGCGGCGGCGCCACGAACTTCGAGCGGGCACGGGGCGACACGCTGGTTGAGGAAACGGCCCTTGGTGACGACTTCGCAGTCGGCGAAGAACGCGTCGCCGGTGTTCTCGGGCATTCCGAGCGCTGTGGTGTCGAACACCACGTTGCTGCCGGCGCCTTCGTAGATGAGGGTCGACGACGCCATGGCCTGCTCGAGGTCGATCAGCGCGTCGAGCGGATCGATGTCGGCGAACACCGTCTCGGCGGCGTCGGTGGCCTGTTCGCGTGTCTCGGCGACGATGGCGGCGATGGGCTCGCCGACGTAGCGAACCTTGTCGCTCGCCAACAATGTGCGCGCCACCATCGGATTGAAGGCCGCCGGAACGGGCTCGAGGCCGAGCGACGCCGCCGTGTACACACCGAGCACTCCGGGCATCGACACGGCATCGGAGGTGTCGATCGAGTTGATCACACCATGGGCGACGGTCGAGCGCACGTACACGACGTGAGCTGCACCGGCGAGCATGGGCTCGTCCATGTCGTCGACGTACTCACCGCCGACCGTCAAGAACTTCGGGTCCTCCTTGCGGAGAACGCGGTTACCGAGAATGCTGCCACCAGCCACTGTGGACCCCCTGGACGTCGGACGTTGTAGCCCGACCTTACTCGCCGGATTCGGGGAGGTCTCAGCCGGTGGGAGTGATCTCCGAGGTCTCGTCGGGGGAGTCGGCGTTCCTGGCCAGAGCCTCGGATTCCCGTACGTTCACGATCTGTTCGACCAGGTCGTAGGGCCAACCCCAGGGCAGGTCGATCGGAGCCGACGCGTCACCCACCACGGTGCGCCGATCCTCACCGACCATCACGAAGCCCAACTCGTCCCGGGCGGCGTCCTCGACGCCCTCGGGGGTGTTGAGGCGGTCGACCTCGGTCTGTAACCGGTCGGTGGCTTCCTGCAGAGCTTCGAGTTCGGCCGTTCGGTCCTCGAATTCGGTGCGCTGGCCGAACCACGACTTCACCGGCAGAACGAGGAACGAGTTGGCGAAAGAGCCGACCACCAGGATCATGCCGAGGGTGAGAACCACGTAGCCCACTCGCTTGGGTACGAGTCGTTCCTGGCGCGGCGTGGGACGGGTGAGGTCGCCACGCTTCACGCGCGTCGACTTCTTCGTCCGTGCGCGCTTGGTCGCACTTCCTCGCTTGGCTGCCACCCTGACATTGTGCCGGTTTTCG
>CAZTPF010000038.1:2811-9754 GCA_964614655.1 uncultured Bifidobacterium sp. | reverse complement strand
TCGTTGGTGGCAGTGGTCGATGGTGGCAGTGGTCGTTGGTGGCAGTGGCGGGGCGCGCCGTCAGCGGAGCGGAGCGAGGGCGGCGCGACCTCGGTAGCGCGCCGCGTCGCCGAGCTGCTCTTCGATGCGGAGCAGTTGGTTGTACTTGGCCACGCGATCGCTGCGGGCTGGCGCTCCGGTCTTGATCTGGCCGCAATTGGTGGCGACCGCGAGATCGGCGATCGTGGTGTCTTCGGTTTCACCACTGCGATGGCTCATCACACTCGTGTAGCGGTGCCGCGTGGCCAGATCGATCGTCTCGAGGGTCTCGGTGAGCGAGCCGATCTGATTGACCTTCAACAACACGCTGTTGGCGATCTTGCGCTCGATACCTTCGGCCAGACGACGACTGTTGGTGACGAAGAGGTCGTCGCCGACCAATTGCACACGATCACCGAGGGCCGAGGTGAGATCGGCCCAGCCGTCCCAGTCGTTCTCGTGCATACCGTCCTCGATCGACACGATCGGATACGTACCCACGAGGCGCGTCCAGTACTCGACGAGTTCGGCCGGGGCGAGGACCTTTCCCTCGCCGGCGAGTTCGTAGCGCCCGTCGACGTAGAGCTCGCTCATCGCCGGATCGAGCGCGATGGCGATGTCGTCACCCGGGGTGAAGCCGGCCGTGGTGATGGCGTCGACGAGGATGCGGATGGCGTCTTCGTTGGTCGCCAGATTCGGAGCGAAGCCACCCTCGTCGCCCACCGCCGTCGAGAGCCCTCGGTCATGAAGGATCTTCTTGAGGTGCTGATAGGTCTCGGCACCCCAGCGCAACGCCTCTCGGAAGCTCGGCGCACCGACCGGCATGATCATGAACTCCTGCAGATCGATCGTGTTGTCGGCATGAGCTCCACCATTGATCACGTTCATCATGGGAACCGGCAGAACGTGGGCGTTGGGCCCGCCGACGTACTTCCACAGCGGAAGATCGAGTTCGAGGGCGGCGGCCTTGGCGGTGGCCAGGCTCACGCCGAGGATCGCATTGGCGCCGAGACGTGCCTTGTTCGGCGTGCCGTCGAGGTCGGTGAGACACGTGTCGACGGCCCGCTGATCGAGGGCGTCGAGGCCGCGCATCGCGCTGTCGATCTCGCCGTTGACGAAACCGACGGCGTTCATGACGCCCTTACCGAGGAACCGCGATCCGCCGTCGCGCAACTCGACGGCCTCGTGTTCGCCGGTGCTCGCGCCCGACGGCACGATGGCTCGACCGGAGGCCCCCGACACGAGCAGCACTTCGGCTTCGACGGTGGGATTGCCTCGTGAATCGAGGACTTCGCGAGCGGTGACGCGGACGATCTCGGTCATGAGATCACGTTAGTTCTCGGAGGTTCTCGGTCCGCCGTCGATACGTGTCTCGAGGGTCGCCTCGACACCGGCCCGAAGGAGATTCGTGGTTTCACGGAGGGCGACTTCGGGATCGATGCCTCGACGTCGGCACTCGGCCACCAGGTCCAGAAGAGATCGGCCGAGATCAGGACGATCGGAAGACGTGGTGTCGAGCGCAGGCATGTCACTTGTCAGGCCAAGTTTCTCGATCTTCTTCAGAACCGCCGAGGCGTACGACAGCGAACCCGAACTGGACGGAATGTTGTCGAAGGGGCCGTCGATTGCGCCACGGGCCTCTTTCTCGGCGCGCTTGATCGCGTCCCAATCGGTGACGAGTTCGTCGATCGACTTCTCCTCGCGCGCGAACACGTGAGGATGACGTCGTACCAACTTGTCGTTGATGCCCCGAGCGACGTCGGCCATGGTGAACCGACCCTCTTGTTCGGCGATCGCCGCATGGAACTCGATCTGATAGAGGAGATCGCCGAGTTCTTCGACCAGATGCTCGTCCGTCGTCGGGTCGTCGGGATCGAGAGCCAAGATCGCGTCGACCACTTCGTGGGTTTCTTCGAGCAGATACGTGACGAGGGAACGATGGTTCTGCTCGCGGTCCCACGGGCACTCCCGACGAAGCGTGCGCGCCAGCTCGTGGAAGGCCACCAGTTCGCGTCCGGCCGGAGCCGCAAGGCGTGGGACGTAGAGCGACGTGAGGTGGTCGGCTTCCAGAGTTCGGTCGATCTCGGACCAGGTGGTGTGCACGATCCGTTCGTCGGGCAGGCCGAGGTGATGCAGGAGAACGACCTCGCAGTCGTCGTTCGACACATCGATCAGGTCGTCGGCGGCCAGTTTGATCTCCGACAGCACCCAGTTGGCGTGGCAGTGGGCCACCAAGAGCGGACCGGCCAGTCCGGCGGCCCGGCGTGAGAATTCGTGGCCGTCGACCAGTGTCACTCCATCGTCGACCGGGTCGACACCGAGGCGGGCCCACACCAGATCGAGGAAGCTCATGGCCGGGTGCAACGCGACGTCGATTCGTGGGTCGTCGCGAAGGAGGCGAACCGTGCGTTCGAGAACGAGGGGTGACCCGGGAACGGCATAGGCGATTCCTTCGCCGACCTCGTGTGCTCGAGTCGTCTCGTCGACGAGTCGGTCGACGATGGTGGTGTACACGTCGTCGAAGTCGGCGGCTCGTTCGTAGACGTCGTCGAACGACTTCGCATTCATGACGAGGTGGGCGCTCGGATGAACCGAGGTTCGTAGAAATCGTCGAGGAGAGTCGCGAATCACGTCGAGGGTGTGCTCGGTGACGTACTCGTCGCCACCCGGCCCGAGACCCACCACGTGGAGCGTGGGTTTCATGGGAGACGAGCTGTCACCACGATCCGATGGTGTCACGGGGCGACGACGCGACCCGTCTCGGCGTCCCACACGCCGTACTCGGAGCCGACCCAGACGTCGGCCGACGAGAGCGCGGCTTGGCGTTCGTTTTCGGAGGCTCCGAGGCCGACGAGTTCGCGGACGTCGTCGGCGACCTCGTCGAACGGACGGAGCAGCGCGATGACCCAGCCGACGTTCGGAATCTCGAACGGAGGTGTGGGGACGGCGACTTCGGCCCTCGAGAGGGCGACCGCGAACTCGGGGACGATCTGACTCGACAACGCGACACGATCGAAGCACGCGAGTCCGGAGCCCGGATCGGTCACGATCCCACCGTTGGTGCCCGACGAGTCGATCGAGAACTGCGCAGCGAGCTCACCGAAGTCGGCCCCGGCCGAGAGTTGATTCGAGATGTCGGCGATCACGGTCTCGTCGGTCACGAGAATGGCGCGCAGACAAAAGGCACCCGACTCGGCCGGACCAGCGTCGTACAGGTCGCGCAACTCGTCGGCCGACGGTCCGAAGGCGGCGGCGAAAAGCCGCTGTACTGCCGTGGCCCGCACGTAGAAGTCCTGAGCGCCTTCGGTGGCGTCGCCGAATCCAGCCTGGGCTTCGAGAATCCCTCGTGCTTCGTCGAGGTCGGCCTGGGTGACGGAGACGTCACGTGCGGCGAGAGATTCGGTCAACACGACGGTGGTTGCCCAATCGGAAAGGAGTCCGCGGGCGACGGCGGCGTTCACCGTGCCGTTGTCGCTCTCGGCGGTGGGGATGGCGGCCGCATAGCCCGACAGCAAGTCGTCGAAGTCGGCTCCCGACAACGACTGACCGTTCACGCGGATCGCCGTCGACTCGACGCTCGAGCACGCCGTGATCGACGACATCGCCAACGCGACAGTGAGAGCGAGGGAGGCGGTCAGCCCGGTACGAAGGGGGAGAGATCGGCGAAAATTCACGTCGACAAACTACTCGCCCGATCAGTTCTCGGCCGTGGGGAAGAGACGGCTCAAGAATTCGAGCAAGAACTCGACCGGTTCTCGGGTGCGCGGCACCGGGAGGATCAATTGCTGGAGCGTGTCCTTGTAGATGGCGTCCTTGGCCAACCGCGACAGGCGCATGGTGTCGGACACCTTCATCGTGACCGGCGACAGACGGGCATCGGAACGCGTGACCACCACTTCGGTCGCCCCGAGTCGATGGCATTCGGCTCGCACTCGACCCACCTGGAGGAGCATCTCGGCCGGCTCGGGGATCGGCCCGTAGCGGTCGAGCCATTCGGCACGGATGTCGTCGACCTGCTGCATCGTCTCGACCGTGGCCAGTCGGCGGTACGCCTCGAGTCGCAGGGCCTCTTTCGGGACGTAGTCGGTGGGAAGGAAGGCGTGGGTGGGAACGTCGATCTTGATCTCGGAGGGTTCCTTGATCGGTTCACCCTTCATCTCGCCGACCGCTTCGGTGACCATCTGGCAATAGAGGTCGTAGCCGACGGCGGCGATGTGACCGCTCTGAGCTTCGCCGAGCAGGTTGCCGGCGCCACGGATCTCGAGGTCGCGCATGGCGATCTTGAATCCACTGCCGAGTTCGGTCGATTCCCCGATCGTGCGCAACCTCTCGTACGCCTCTTCGGTGAGGACGCGGTCGGCCGGATGGAAGAGGTAGGCGTAGGCGCGCTGGCCGCTACGGCCCACTCGGCCGCGTAACTGGTGCATCTGACCGAGTCCGAGCAGATCGGACCGCTCGACCACGAGTGTGTTCACCGTCGGCATGTCGATTCCGCTCTCGATGATGGTGGTGCACACCAAGACGTCGTATTCGCCTTCCCAGAAGTCGAGGACGATCTGCTCGAGAGTTCCCTCGTCCATCTGGCCGTGAGCGACGGCGATACGAGCTTCGGGAACGAGTTCGCGCAGTCCGGCTGCGCACTCTTCGATGGTCTGCACGCGGTTGTGTACCCAGAAGACTTGGCCTTCGCGCAGAAGTTCGCGCCGAATGGCTTCGATGGCGACCCGCTCGTCGTATTCGCCGACAAAGGTGAGGATGGGTTGCCGGTCGGCTGGCGGAGTCTGGAGAAGCGACAGGTCGCGAATGCCCACCAGGCTCATCTCGAGCGTTCGCGGAATAGGGGTCGCGGTGAGGGTGAGCACGTCGACGTTGGTCTTCAGGTGCTTCATGGCCTCTTTGTGCTGGACGCCGAAACGCTGCTCCTCGTCGACGATCAGGAGTCCGAGGTTCTTGAACTTCACACCACTCGCCAACAGACGATGGGTTCCGACCACGCAGTCGATCTCACCGGATTCGAGTCCGGCGATCACCTGATTGGCTTCTTTCTGAGTGAGGAAGCGCGAAAGCACCTCGACACGAATCGGGTAGCCGGCGAAGCGATCGGAGAAGGTGTTGCCGTGTTGTGAAGCGAGCAGAGTGGTGGGCACGAGGACGGCCACTTGCTTGCCGTCCTGAATCGCCTTGAAGGCCGCTCGCACTGCGACCTCGGTCTTGCCGAAACCGACGTCACCGCACACGAGCCGGTCCATCGGATACGGACGTTCCATGTCGACCTTGATCTCGTCGATGGCTTTCTTCTGATCGGGAGTCTCGACGAAGGGAAAGGCGTCCTCCATCTCGTGCTGCCACGGAGTGTCGGGACCGTACGCGTGACCGGGTGCGGTCACGCGCTTCTGATAGAGCACGACGAGTTCCTGTGCGATCTCGCGCACGGCACTGCGAACACGAGCTTTCGACTTCGAGAAGTCGGCGCCGCCCAGGCGGTGGAGCACGGGAGTCTCGCCACCGACGTATTGGCGGATGGTGTCGATCTGATCGGACGGTACGTAGAGCTTGTCGCCGCCCTTGTAGGCGAGGAGCAGGTAGTCGCGTTCGATACCGCCGATCGTGCGCTTGACCATTCCTTCGTACTTGCCGACTCCGTGCACGTGATGAACGACGTAGTTGCCGGGCTGCAGGTCCTCGAAGATCGTGGTCGACGTGGCACGACGTCGGGCCGGCTTGCGATGGGCACGACGCCGTCCGGTGACGTCGGCTTCGGCGACCACGGCCACCTTGGCCGAGGGGATCGTGAAACTTCTGTGCAACGGGGCGACGACGACCACACCACCCGAGCCCGAGAGGTCGAGGTTCGCAGCACCGCGCCCCGACGGGTCGTGCACGACCGAGAACCCCAGTCCGGCGTCGCCGAGGAGCGAGGCGAGACGTTCGGCCGAACCGGCACCGTCGGCGGCCACCACCACGCGGTATCCGTCGGCGAGCAACTGGGTGAAGCGGCCGGCCGGACCTTCGCCGAGAGTTCCCATCCCGGTGGCCACACCCCATCCGCTCGCTTCGAGCAGCGGAACCTCGGGACCGTCGGCGACCGGGATCAGGTTCCACGAGCCGCGGGTGGCACCGAGCAGTCGGTCGGGTTCGGCGTGCAGACGCGGGAACTCGCGTGATTCGTCACGGGCCCACGACGAGGCGAGAGCGCGGGCGAGATCGGCCTCCTCGGCCAGGAGATCTTGGGCCCGATCACGCAGACGGCGAGGTTCGACGAGCACCACTTTGGCCTCGGGTGGCAGAACGTCGGTCAGGAGACGAGGCGACTCGGTGAGCCAGGGGAGCCAACTCTCCATGCCGTCGAAGATCTGTCCTTCGGCGAGACGTTCCCAGTTCTCGCGTCCCCACGGGTCGGAGGCCACGAGAGACGCCGCCCGCTCGCGGCATCGCTCGCTCATGACCAGTTCGCGCGCCGGGAAGATCAGAGCCTCGTCGAGATCGGCGTCGCTGCGCTGGTCGTGCACCGAGAACGTGGTGAGTCGATCGACTTCGTCACCCCAGAGATCGATACGAACGGGAACATCGCTCGTGGACGGGAACACGTCGACGATGGCGCCGCGAAGGGCGACCTCACCACGATGTTCGACGAGGTCTTCGCGTCGATAGCCGCGCTCGACCAACGTGCGAACCAATTCGGTCGGGTCGAGGGTGGCCCCCTTGCGTACGACGATCGGAGCGCATCCGGGCTCACCCGGTGCCGTGTCGGGCCCCAATTGCTGGAGCAGCGAGCGCATGCTGGCCACGATGATCGACGGCCGCTTGTCCTCGGATTCGCCGAGACGCCAGAGGACTTCGAGTCGACGGCCCATGGTGTCGACACTCGGGCTCACGCGTTCGAAGGGAAGGGTTTCCCACGCCGGGAACAACATCACGCTCGGGG
>CAZTPF010000038.1:0-2711 GCA_964614655.1 uncultured Bifidobacterium sp. | reverse complement strand
TCCCGACTTCGAGACATGTCCCGGCATGAAATATCTCAAGTCGTCGTAGAGCTGACCGGCCATGGTGCCGGTCGGGCAGGCGAGCACCAACGGACGACGGCCCGACAACTGGGCGAGTGCGGCCACGGCGACGGCTCGCGCCGTGTCGGGTACGGCGATCGTGCCGTCGACGGCGCCGATCAGGCTGCGCAGAGCCGGATCGTCACGAAGGCGCGGCGGAAGGGAGGCGAGAGCGCTCACGGAAACGTCACGTGCCGTTGAACTTGTTCATGGCGGCATCCATACCGTCGAGCACGATCTTTTCGACCGCATCGGCGGCGACCTGTACGGCCACGTCGAGAACCTGGCGTTCGGCCGGGGGCACGCGACTCAGTACGTGATTGGCGCCTTGCTCCTTCGACGTGGGTTTGCCGACGCCGATCCGGACTCGGGTGTAGTCCTGGGTTCCGATCTTGGAAGTGATACTGCGCAATCCGTTGTGGCCTCCGAGCCCGCCGCCGAACTTCACGCGCACCGTCCCGGGCGGTAGATCGAGTTCGTCGTGTACGACGATCAACTGGGGGAAGTTCTTCTCGAGGGCGAATCCGTGTCGACGGATCAACTTCGACACCGCTTGACCGCTCTCGTTCATGAAGGTGAGCGGGAACGCGAGGATGGCGCGCTTCATGACGGGAGGGTTGCCGAGGCGCACTTGGGCTTCGACGGCCGAATCACGTCCGGGAGTGAGCGCGGTACCGCAACGTTTGGCGAGTTCGGCCACGACTTCTTCACCCACGTTGTGGCGGGTGCGCGCGTATTGCTGGCCCGGGTTGCCCAACCCCACCACGAGAAAATCGAACGTGGGAGCGTGCTTCTTGCCGGCACGATCACCGCGCGACATCAGGCCCATGATTCACAGTCTCGCGTTCACGGTCTCGCGTTCACGAGACGCTGACGGAGTTTGTTCCGGGTCGGGACTCGGGTCAGGACTCGGCCGGAGCTTCGCCAGCACCTTCGCCAGCGGTGGCACCTTCGGCTGGTGTTGCCTCGGCGGCCGGGGCGGCCTTGGAACCGGCGACGGTGATCACGACCGGCATCTCGGGATCGCCAGCGGCGCGGCAACCGGGCGGCATGGTGATCTCGGAGAGACGAATGACGTCACCCATCTGCATGTTCGACACGTCGACCGCGATCTCGCTCGGCATGTTGGCCGGTGTGGTGACGATTTCGAGAGTGTCAGCCGCGGCGTCGACGAGGCCACCCTCAGACAGCACGGTCTTGGCGTTGCCGACGAGGTGCACCGGAACCGACACGGTGAGCTCTTCGCTCAGGTCGATGCGCATGAAGTCGACGTGGGCAACAGTGCGACGCACGGGATGACGCTGCATGTCCTTCACGACGGCCGGGTACGAGTTGCCGTCGACCTCGAGCGTGAGGATCGTGTTCACGCCAGCCGGGCCCGACAGCGCAAGGCGAAGTGCGCTGCGCTCGACGGCCACCGACACCGGTGACATGCCCTGTCCGTAGAGAACGGCGGGGATCGATTCCTGGCGACGCAGGCGACGGGCGGCGGCCGAACCCTCGGCGCGTCCCGATGTGAGGCGAAGTGTGGTGGACATGGCTGGCCTTTCGTGCATCCCCCGGCCCGGACCAGGGGTGATACCGGCTGGTCATGCTACGGGTCGGACCGGTGGATCACACCGGGAAGTCAGGCCTGGTTCTCGCCGCCGAAGATCTCCGACACGCTGGTGTCGTCGAACACCGCCGAGAGGGCGTCGGCGATGATCGGGGCCACCGAAATCACCTCGATCTTGTCGATCTTCTTCTCGGCCGGGATGGGCAGGGTGTTGGTCAGGATCACCCGGTCGATCCGCGAGTTCTGGAGCCGCTCGATGGCCGGACCCGACAGAACACCGTGGGTGGCCATGGCCCACACCTCGGTGGCCCCCTTGTTCAGGAGCAATTCGGCCGCCGACACGATGGTGCCTCCGGTGTCGATCATGTCGTCGGTGAGGATGCAGAGTCGCCCCTCCACGTCGCCGATCACGTCGAGCGCCTGGGCGGTGTTGGTGGTGCCCTTCGGACGACGCTTGTACACGAAGGCCAGGTCGGCGCCGAGGTGCTGCTGCATGCGCTCGGCCACCTTGATGCGGCCGGCATCGGGCGACACGATGACCGGATCCTTGGCATTGGCCCGGATGTAGTCCTCGATCACGGGCATGGCGGTGAGGTGATCGACCGGTCCGCCGAAGAACCCCTGAATCTGGCCACTGTGCAAGTCGATCGACACCATGCGCTTGGCGCCGGCGGCGAGGAAGAGATCAGCGATCAATCGAGCCGTGATCGGCTCACGGCCTTCGGCCTTGCGGTCCTGGCGGGCGTAGCCGTAGAACGGGCACACGGCGGTGATGCGCTTGGCCGACGCCCGCTGAGCGGCGTCGATCATGATGAGCTGCTCCATGATCGAGTCGTTGATGCTGCGGCCGTCGCATCCGTAGTGCGTCTGCATGATGAACACGTCGCAACCGCGCACGCTGTCACCGAAACGGGGGCGAACCTCTCCGTTGGCGAATTCGACGAGGTTGGGATCGGCGAGTTCGATACCCAGGTTCTGGGCAACTTCTTGGGCCAGAGCGGGATGGGTCCGACCCGAATAGAGAACCATTCGCTTGGTCGTGACCTTGTCCATGGTTCTCCGCCGCCCCCTCGAGATCGATGAGTTCGAAGTGTGC
>CAZTPF010000037.1:2776-18838 GCA_964614655.1 uncultured Bifidobacterium sp. | reverse complement strand
ACGTGAGGTGCCACGGCGACGAATCCCACGGCGGCCAGGATGCACAGAACCGGCTCGGCCGGCACGCGGAAGCGTGTCGTGCCATAGGCGTAGGCGGCCGTCAGCGTCACGCTCACGATCTGGGCGAGAAGGGGAAGCATGGGTCGACGTCGACGGCGCAACGTCACGACGCCGACCGCCGAACCGGCGACCAGCCCGTAGTACATCACGAGCCCGGCGCGGGCGGCGTTGCGGTTCCGTCCTTCGACCGGTGCGAGATCGGCGTTCTGCCACGGCCGGAACAGGTCCCACTGTCGAAGGACGCGGGCGGTGATCACCTTGGGCAGTTGCGACGCGTTCTCTCGTGCGTAGTCGAGACCCACTTCGCGCCAGAAGAGAGCTTTGGCCGCCTCGTCACCGGTCCCGTCGATTCCCTGGTCGCGAAGGCGTTGCTGGCAGTCCCATTGCCAGAAGCCGAGGAAGCTGCCGCTGTAGGTGTCGTCGCAGTTCGCGTACACGAAGAGTTCGTTGCCGTTGGTCGACAGCGGTACGAAATCGTCGAACGAACGAAGATTTCGCAACGTCCAGGGGGCCAACACCAGAATGCAGGCGAGGGCCGCCGCGCCGAGTTGAAAGATTCGACGCCGCCAGGGCAGTTCTCGCCGGAGAAGGATCCACGGGGTGATCACGAGCACGGAAAGGAGCAGTCCTTCGCCGCGGGTCAGCGCCGCCAGTGCCGTCATCGCACCCATGGCGAGTGCCCACACGACGGCTGGGCGTTCGCGCCAGCGGTACGCGAAGAGGACGACGAGGAGGGTGCAAAGAGCCATCAGGCCTTCGGGGAAGAGGACACCGTCGACCAGCCAGAGGTTGGGGTAGATCGCGGCCAGGCCGCCGGCGATCAAGGCGATCGTCTCGGATCGTTCGGGTGGAGCGACTCGCCGAGCGACGAGCATGGTCACGACCACTACTGCCGTGCCGATGAGGAGCGAGAGAATCTTGTGATCGACGTAGGTGGATCCTCCGAATCGCGACGAGAACGAGAGAACGATCGGATAAAGGGGCCCGTGCAGCGCACTGGCGATCCAGTCCTCGTGTGCGATGAAATTCAAGGGCTCGGGGAAGCCGCCGCCACGGGCGAGGATGTTGGCGGTCGAGTGGTAGAAGAGTGGATCGCCGCCGTCGGTTCGGGTGGGAGCGACGGTGAGCAACGTCGCGAACCGCACGACGAAGGCGCCAGCGGCCACCACCGTGGCGCGGTGAAAGAAAGTCAGAGGCGGAAGCACGCGACGCAGCAGGTGTCGAACGGCGACCGAGCCGACGGCCAGTACCAGAACTGCGATCGCTGTCGCCAAGATGATGCTCCAGACGGCCGTCGGGAGGATCGGTCCGTCGAACGCCGTGATCTCGCCGCGCAACACGTCGACCCGTTCGACGTGTTGGCGTCCGATGACGTCGACGGCCGCATCGCCGAAAAGCGGTCCGGCGAGAGTGAGAGCGAGAAGCGGCCCGGTCGGCCGACCGAGTCGGGGGAGTCGACGACCTGAGCGCTCGAGTCGTGAGACGACGAGAAGTGCGACGGTGATCGCCGCGTAGAGGGGACCGATCGACGCCCCCGGCCAGCCGTCGCCGAGTCCGAAGACAATGAGCGACACCGGCGCGTCCGATCCCTGCGGATGTGCGACGAGGATCACCGTGGCGACGACGAACCACATCCCGAACGCGACGGCGAGTCGGTGGCCGACACGCGTGAGTCGGTCGCCGACGAACCAGGCCAGGACGGCGAGGGGAAGGGCTCTGATGTGGATCACCCAGTCGGGCCAATCGCCTCTCAGGCCGCCGAGGCGAACGAAAGGGAGGGTCAGAGCCACGATGGCGGACGCGATCCAGGCGGGATGCCGGTTGCCCTGAAGGCGCGGGGTGGTTCGGTCGGTCATGGCGAAGACGTCATGGAGAAAACATGGTGAAGACCGCCGGACGGCGTCGACCGATCCTAGATTCGACGGCTCTGGCGGTCCGGACTCTCCGACGTTTGGTACCGTCGCCCAGATGACGACGGGCGGACTGCGGGACTCCCGACCCCGGTCGATTCTCGCGACTGTCGTGATCGTTGCGACGGTGGCGCTCGGTCTCCTGGTCTGGTGGTGGCCGGCTCTGACCAGCCGCCCGACCGACGTCGACGTCGAGCTCGTGATCGGGAGCGGACTCTCGGCCGCCGACCAGTCGATCGACCGACGACTCCGCGAGGAGGGGTTCCGTGTTCAGCGAACCCCACGCCCCCTCGATTGGTGCTCGATTCCCGATCTTCTCGACGAACTGCGTCCCGAAAGTACGCGACTCGTCGTGTGGGCCGAGTCGCCGGTCGGCTGCGATCTCGGTGACGCGGTCGATCAGGTGGTGGAACGGGCCGGAGATCGTCGGGTGATCGTCGTTCACCTTCCGACCGACGACGAGGTGATCGTCTCGGCTCTCGACGGACGCGACGTGGTCGTGGTCGACACGCGCCGTCTCCTCGGCGAACCGGACGGCACGATGGAATGCGTGTGGTGGGAGGACTGTCCGGCGAATGGACGAGTCGAACCCTGGCGCGACGGTCGACTCGATTCGATCGGTGGAGAGCGAGTTGCACGCATGATCGTGACGGCGACGCTATGACGACCGGTCATTCGGTGGCCGACGACTCGCTCGACGTACCGTCGATGGCATCGGCCATGATCGAGCGCGGAGTTCGGCGCATTCATGTGCTCGCTTGGCGAGATCTCGACGACGTCGACGCCGGGGGATCCGAAGTTCACGCCGACGAATTCATGTCGCGGTGGGCGGCGGCGGGACTCGACGTCGTCCACCGAACCTCGGCGGCGGTCGGGCGCCCGTCGGAGGATCGACGACATGGTTACTCGGTGATTCGTCGGGGCGGACGATTCTCGGTGTTCCCCCGCGTCCTGGCCGGCGAAGTCGTCCGGTCCATGGGTCGCTACGACGCCGTGGTCGAGATCTGGAACGGAGTTCCGTGGCTGTCACCGCTGTGGTGCCGACGTCCTCGAGTTCTGGTGCTCCATCACGTGCACGGGCCGATGTGGGACCAGATGTTCCCGCGTCCGGTTGCCGCGGTCGGACGTCGACTCGAAGCGTCGTGGGCACCACCTCTGTATCGGCGGACGCCGACGATCACGACCTCCGAGGACACCCGTCGTGAACTCATCGAACTGGGCTGGCGTCCCGAACTCGTGCACACCGGACCGGTCGGCGTCGACGACTTCTTCTCGCCGTCGGCGTCGGTCGAAAAGACCGTCGAACCCACGGTGTTGGCGGTAGGTCGACAGGCCCCCGTCAAGAGATTCGATCTGCTTCTCGACCAGATGCGCGAGGTGCGTCGAGTGGTACCGAAGGCGACTCTGACACTGGTCGGAGACGGTCCGCTCAATGCGAGCCTTCGACAGTGGGTCGACGAACACGATGCATCGGACTGGGTCACTTTCGCCGGACGCGTCTCTCGGGACGAGCTTCGCGACCTTTATCGGCGTTCGTGGATCGTGGCGAGCGCGTCGTTGGCCGAGGGATGGGGACTCGCTCTCACCGAGGCCGCTGGCTGTGGAACACCAGCTGTCGCCACCGACATCTTCGGTCACCGCTGCTCGGTTCTCGACGGCCGAACCGGGCTCTTGTCGCCGGTCGAGCAGATGTCGGATTCGATCGTGCGTCTGCTCTCCGATCACGATCTCCGACGGTCGTTGGCCGAGTTCGGCGTTCGGCGGGCTCGGGAGTTGTCGTGGGACGTCTTGGCTGCCGACGTTCTGCGGCCCTTGTATCGTCAGGCGTGTGAGATGACGAGGCGCCGATGAATTCCTCGACCGCCGCTCGAACCCGTTCGATTCTGATCGCGATCTCGATCGCGACACCGTTCATCGTGACTCTGCTCGTCGTGTTCTCGAAGGGGCGCTGGTATCCGGCCGGCGACATGGCTCAGGCCGAACTGCACATGCGCGGATTCTTCGCTCACCCGCCGCTCGTCGGGGCGGCCGGTCGAATCGTCGACGATACGGGCTTCCAGGGATCGCATCCGGGTCCGAGTCTGTGGTTCGCGATGCTCCCGGTGTATCTGCTCGGCGGCCGTACGAGCGCGTCGCTGATGGCTGCAGTGGTGTCGGTGCATCTCGTCGCCGCGGCCGCTGCCCTCTGGTTGGCCCGGCGTCGCTTCGGAGGGTCGGGCGTGATCGTCGTCGCGCTCGTCATTCTTCTTTTCGTGCGGTCGTCGGGTCCCGATTTCGTGATCGAGCCCTGGAATCCGTGGCTCGCGCTCCTACCGTTCCTGGTGTTCGTTCTGGTGGTCGACGAGGTGATCAACCATCAGGGTTCGTGGCGATGGGTCGTAGCCGCCGTCGTGACCGGCAGTCACTGCGTCCAGTGCCATGCCGGGTACGCCCTCGTCGTCGGTGTCGCCTTCGTCGCAATGCTCGTCGCGCTGCTTCGTCGGCGAGACACGCGAGGTGTCGGGGCCGGTTTCGGGGCTCTCGGACTCATGTGGCTCCTTCCTCTCGTCGACCAACTGCGGCGCGAGCCGGGCAACATCGAGATCCTCCTGCAGCACTTCACATCACCCGACGAACCGACCATCGGGATCGGCGAGGCGATTCGGATCGTGGCCACCCAGTTCAACGTTCTCGGACCGTGGCTGACCGGTTCGGGAGGTTCGCCACCGGCCGAGACCTGGGCGCGATGGCCGGGATTCGCGGCCTTCGTCGTGCTGCTCGTTCTGGCGAGGCGCCGGGCGGTCAAGACGGGCGACCGGGCGATCGGAACCCTGCTTCTCACGTCGATCGGCGGCATCGCCGTCGCGTGCCTGTCGATTCTGCGCATCTTCGGGTCGTACCTCGACTACACGATTCGGTGGGTGTGGATCCTGAGTGGTCTCACGGTCGTCATGTCGGTACTGGCCGTCGTGCGTTCGGCGCGAGTACAGACGTTTCGCAAGTTGCCCGGTGGTTCGGTCTGGGTCGGCGTGGTGGCGGCGGTCGCCGTGATCACGAGCGTGTCGCTCGCCGTGAACGCCCGAATGCCCGGTGCGGTCGATTCCGACGTCGTCGAAGCGGTCGTGCCGCAGTTGGAACCGCGCGTCGGAGACGACACGGTGCTCGTCCACCTGTGGGATCCGTACACCCTCGATGCCACCGGATTCGGAACCGTACTCGAGCTCGAGCGTCGGGGCCGTTCCATGCGGGTCGACCCGTCGTACGCCGCGGCGGCTCTGCCTCATCGGACGGCGACGGCGGACGAGGCCGATCAGGTGTGGTGGTACGTCGTCGGGCCGATCGACGAGGAGTCCCTCGATCGGCCCGGAGTCGAGCGGATCGCGCATGTCGATCCTCGTTCGTCGGCCGATGAAGTCGAAGCCGAACGTCTGCTCGCCGAGATCGAGCGACGACTCGTGGAGACGGGGCGCGAGGAGTTGGTCGAGCAGGACAATCCGGCCGGGGCCGCCGTCCTCTTCGCCTTTCCGCCGATCGAGCCCGACATCGTCGATCTCTTGACCGAGTACTACCGACTGGGTCAGCCGGTGAGTGTTCTCGTCCTTCCCGAAGGAGTCGATCCCGACTCGCTAAGGTGACCCCTCGTGCCCGTGGCCGTGGTCCTGCCCACCTACAACGAAGCCGAGAACATCGAGCGACTCCTGCGGGAACTGCGTTCGATCGTTCCCGAGGCTCGTCTCGTCGTCGTCGACGACGCCAGCCCGGACGGAACAGGCCGTCTCGCCGAGTCGTGCGCCGCCGAACTCGGATCGATCGACGTGGTGCACCGAGCGACCAAGGACGGACTCGGCAACGCCTACCGGTTCGCGTTCGCACGGATGATCGAGCAGCAGTTCGACGTGGTCGTCACCATGGACTCCGACTTCTCGCACGACCCGCAGGTGGTGCCTCGACTGCTGGCCGAGATCGAAGGCGGGGCCGACGTCGCCGTCGGATCCCGCTACGTCCCCGGCGGCGGAACGAAGGACTGGCCATTGCATCGGCGCCTCCTGTCGCGCTGGGGCAACGTCTACACCGGGTGGATCCTCGGTGTGGGTGTCCGCGACTGCACGTCGGGCTTTCGGGCCTACCGGACCTCGTCGTTGGCCGCCATCGAACCCGGTACGACTCGCGCCGACGGCTATGCGTTCTTGACCGAACTGATCGTGAGATCGGCGCGTCGAGGGGCGCGAATCGTCGAAGTTCCGATCGTGTTCGTCGACCGTCGCTACGGGACGTCCAAGATGTCGTCGCGAATCGTGGTCGAGTCGATGTTGCTGGTGACGCGTTGGGGGCTCGGGCACCGGTGGCGTCGGCTCAGCGGCCGAGTCGGGTCCTGACCGCATCGCCGAGCGCCGAATAGCGCACGATGCAGTAGACGGCCCGAATGCCGTCGCGCCAGCCGATCTTCTTTCCCTCGGCGTAGGTGCGCCCCGAATAGGAGATCCCGACTTCGTAGATGCGGAACTTGCCGCGAGCCAATTTGGCCGTGATCTCGGGTTCGAACCCGAATCGGTCCTCTTCGATGCGGATGCTCTGGATCACCGGGCGACGGAAGCACTTGTAGCACGTCTCCATGTCGGTGAGGTTGAGGTCGGTGAACATGTTCGAGAGCAATGTGAGGAACCGATTGCCCATCGAGTGCCAGAAGTACAGCACGCGATGAGGGCGTCCCGACAGGAAGCGGGACCCGAACACGACGTCGGCACGGTCGTCGAGAAGCGGTTCGAGAAGTACGCCGTATTCGGACGGGTCGTACTCGAGGTCGGCGTCCTGGACGACGACGAAGTCGGCGCTGGCCCGGGCGAACCCGGTGCGCAGGGCGGCCCCTTTGCCTTGGTTGCGCTCGTGGAGCACCACGGTCACACGAGGATCGGAGAGCTCACCCAGAATTCGGCGGGAATCGTCGGAGGATCCGTCGTCGACCACGACGACTTCGGCGACCCAGGGTGAAGCGAGTACCTGATCGACGAGGGTGGCGATCGTCGCTTCTTCGTTGAAGCACGGGACGACCACCGACAGGCATGGCTTCGGGTTCACGATCGTCGAAGGTTATCGCGGGCGAGGGTGAGGCCGAGGCCCCACATGACGACACCGGTGAGCACGGGACGATGACCACGTGCGAAGACGCTCGGCCATCCGAATCCTGGTTCGGCGCCGGTTCGTATCCGCTGCGCGACGACGAAGAGGAGTCCGAGGCCGATCAGCACGAGACCGATCGCGACGAGAGGCGACTCGACGCGGTGGCGTAGCGAGGGCGTCGCGATGGCGACGATTCCGATCACGAGAGGAACGAGGCCCCACTGCGGTGCGACGGCCACGGCGACGGTCACCACACAGAGGGCGACGACGAGGAGCGATCGTCGGGTCGTCGATTCGGCGTCTGGCCGAGCCGGTCGGAGTACGTTGGTCTCGCTTTCGCGCCGGGTGAGTAACACGAGGATCGATGCGGCGAGCACGGTGAGGCCGGACAGTGCGAGACCGATCCACATGAGGAGTTGCGGGGTCCACGTGGTCGTGAACGTCGCATCGGAATCGGCCGCCGGGATGATCCAGACGTTGCGGCCCGAGGCCGACGGACGCGGATCACCCGACCAGCCGACGTTCCAGCCGTCGAATCCCTCGACGAGGCACGTCGACGAGCACGACGGAACGGACATCGTCCGGCTTCCACGAGTCGAGGTGTCGGCGACAGGAGTCGCAATGTTCTCGGCGACCGTCGAGTTCGAACGAAGGACGACTCGGTCGATCGCGACACCGGTGTCGAGTTCTGAGGTCGTCTCGAGTCGGTGGGGGTCGGCGGCGAGGACGAACGAGTCGTCGCAGACCTCGACGTCGAGTTCTCCGCCGTCGAGCAGTTCGTCGAGTCGTCCACTCAGTCGAATCGACACCGGGCGACCGTCGAGAACGATCAGATCGTCACGACACGGCGACGACCAGGCGCGGTCGAGGTCGAGGGTTTCGGCTCCGACGATCTCGGCGATGCCCACCGGATGGAACGTGGTGCGTCCGGTTCGGCGATCGAGCGATTCGATTCGTTCGTACTCGACGACGTCGATCGTGATGGTCGGACCGTCGACCGAATCGAAACGCAGCTTCCCGTCGTCGACCGCCACGCTCTGGGTACGCCCGTCTCCCGAGACGATCTCGACGCGGGTGATACGCGGTGAATTCGGGGGTTGTACGAAGGTGAGTGCATCCGTCGAGTCGGGAACGTCGACCACGAAGGCGGGCCGCGAATCGTCGAGAGGTGCCCACCAGGCGGTCGTGACGTCGCCGTCGACGGCACTCCACGAACTCCAGGCCCGATGGCCGGCCAGATGTTCGGACGAGGGTCGGTCGACGGCGAGGAGTTCGGCGAGCAGTTGATTCGAACTCCGAGTCGAGAGTCGGGCATCGACGGACACGGACACCGTGAGCTCGTCGGGAGACGAGAAGGTGCGAACGAGGCGACGCTCGGGATCGTCGCGCCAGTGATCGATGGGATCGGCGGTGAGGCGGGTGAACACGTAAGCGGCGATCGACGCGTCTCCGATCGACGCCACCTCGACCACCTCGGGTCGTCGGAGATCCTCGGGGAGCACCTCGCGAAATCCGATCGGAGCGCCGACGCTGATCGACGACGAGCCGATCACCGAGACGTCGGCGATCCGAACGTCGATCGAACGGCCGGCCGCCGTGAGCGGGAGGACGACGTCGTCGTCGGCGAGAACGTGACGAACCCATGGTCCTTCGTCGACGCGGACGTCGACGGCCGACACGAACCGATCGGTGTCGACCGTGCGGAGCAGATGCAGAGTCGTGAGCGGGGCGTCGCTCGTCACCGTGAGAACGTGGCCGCGTGGATCACGCTCGTCGCCGACCCGCCACGCAGTGGACAAGTCGCCGTCGAGTGCCATCGAAGGGCGGTGTTCGGGCCAGTACGACAATTCCGTGCCGTAGGCGGTCGCGACGGCCTCCACGCTCTCGGGGCGGACCGTCGTCTCTCCGGGGGTGTCGACGGTGTCGACGAGACGCTGATCGAAGACGTCGTCGACCGACACGACACCGATCGGGGGTTCGGTCGCGCCCCAGACCTCCTGCGAACTTCGCCAGTGGTGGGCGCGACGTCGGGCACCGTCGGTGACGATCACGTCGGACGGCGTGAACGGCGTGTCGTTCGACGGGTCGAAGGTCGCCACGTCGAGAACGACGTCACGTCCGGTGAGGAGACCAGCCGCGGCGGCGTCGACGAGTCCGGTTCCTCCACCTCGTATCCATGTGGGGGAGTCGCTCGATCGAACAGGAGTCGACGGTTCGTCGACCCTCCAGAGGACGATCTCGGGAAGCGACCGAGTGGGAGCGAGTACGCGATCGGCCGACCAGAATCTTTCGGCGACGTTGACGGAAGGGGAGCCGAAGTCGGCCAGTCGGGTGAGTCCGTTCGGCGTTTCGCCGAGATCGCGCAGGAATCGCTCCGGACGAATCGAAGCGAACCGCTCGTACTCCACCGAGTTCACGACCATGACGGTGTCGGCGCCGAGCAGACGGGCCATCGGCGCGATGGCGTCGGGATCGAGTCGCGACTCCTGGGCGGCGTCGTCGAGAGCGTAGAGGGCGTCCATGTAGGGGGCGCTCCCGAGGGGTAGCCAGTCGCGGCTCACGACGCGCTTGGTCGTCAGCGCAGGCAGGATCGGATCGACGGGATACCCCCATCGGTAGGCGGCCGATTCGACACCCGGTAGGACGAGCACCGCCCCGTCGTCGCCCAGTTTCAGACGTTGGTCGAGAAAGCGAGCGGCGTCGACCCACGCCGCCGGAACCTCCTCGGGACGGTCGACGACCGGATCGACCAGACGGCCGGTCACGAGAGCGGGCATGTTGACCACGGCGAGCGCGCACACGGTGGCCGGAACGAAAATCCGTCTTCGAGAATCGCCTGAACGCGTCGCCACCCGCTCGCCGATCCGTTCACTGAGTGCACCGGCGCCCAGTGCCACGACGAGAACCACGAGGGGTGCCGCTCGCGTCGACGAGCGCAGAGCCAGGCTGAGAGCGCTCGTCGGATTGTCGACGGCGAGTCGCCACAGCGGCGACGGATCACCGAACGGATGAGCTCCGACGGCGAGGATCGTGCCGATCATGAGAACCAGCGCCGCCGGTCGCCGCACCGCTGGCGGCAGTGATCGCACGCCGAAGATCCCGACCGCCGTGAGCGCGAGTCCGGCGACCATGACGATCCAGTTCGACATGTAGGGGGTCGCCGCACTCGTGAGGGGCACGGCGACGTTGCGGTCGTAGAACAACCAGTAGCCGAGGCCGCGTAGGACTTCGAGCGACGTCGACGTGGCGGCCGTGGAGGGAAGGGCTTCGCTGTACGACAGAACCGCAGCGCCGAATCGACCTTGGGTCGCGAGTCCGGCCATCCACCAAGCACTCGCCGCTCCGGCCGAGACGCCGAGGGCGGCGAGAGTGAGTACGCTGCGTCGCCACGATCGCCAACGTTCTTCGGCCATGACGAACACCAGAGGGGCCGGGGCGATCATGGCGAGAGCGGTGGCGTTCAATCCACCGGTGGATGCGATGAGAAGAGTCCAGATCGCAATGTGCCGCCAACGTCGATGACGGGCGAACAGGATCGCAGTGGCCACGATCCATCCGAGAAGGCTCCACGGAAGTAGCAGAGCCGACGTGCGCGACACGTAGGGAAGCACGTACGGAGACAGTTGATAGACGACGGCGGCGACCGTCAGCGCTGTCGCTCCGAGACCGAGAACCCGTCCGAGGCGGACGACTCCGGCCCCGGCGAGGAAGAGAAGGGTTCCGATCCAGAGTCGGTGGGCGATCCAGTCGGGGACGGCGAGGGCGTCGAAGAGCGCGTAGAAGGGGCCGCTCGGCCAGAGATAGCCGACGTTCTGATGAGGAACCCAGCCGCTGAACAGACGGCTGTCCCACGTCCAGACCGAGTCGGCGATCAGTCGGCCCGGATCGAGATAGAGCGACAACTTGGTGTCACCGGGGACTCGGCCGGGTGCGGTGAGAAGGGCGGGGACGTAGGCGAGCAGTGCGAGCCCGATGAGTGGGCGGGCTCGCAGTGTGTTCACGGGATCGCCCCGTACACGCCGTACAAGGCGGTGAGCGCCGTCAGTCCGGTACCGCAGACGGCGAGCAGATACGGCCACCAGTGTCGACGGCGTTCGTCGTCGAGCCACACTGCGGCCGCGACGACGAGCGGGAACGCCGTGAAGAGGAATCGCGGTCTCGCCGTGACGGTGGCCGGCAGGAGCATGAGAGCCACGACGATGGCGGAGTAGGCGAGGGCCGGGAGGGGCAGCGGTCGCTTCCAGGCAATCCACAGTGCGACGAGCGTGGCCAGGAACGCTGCTGCCGTGATGAGGTCGGTGGGCGAGGTGAGCGGTTTGCTGAAGGCCTCCAGGGTGTTGCGGATGGCCGTGAGACCGAAGCTGGCCCCCTCTTTCCACGCTTCGCCCTGGACGCGGAACCACACCCGGGACTCTCCGGTGTGCCGGTCGATCCACCATTGATAAACGAGGAAGCCGACCGGTGACAGGAGCGGTGCCGACAACGCCCACCACTGTCGTGATCGTCGGATGGCGACGAAGGCGGCAACGGCAGTTGCGGCGACGAGCGCGATTCCGTTCGGACGAGTGGCGGTGGCGACGGCGGCGAAGACTCCGGCCAACAACCACCTCTCGGAGGAGAGCGCAAGAAGGCTCGCGGCGGCGAGGACGAGAAGCAGCGCTTCGCTGTAGGCGAACGACAGGACGAAACTTCCCGGAAAGAACGCGGTGAGGACCATGGCCGGCCGGGCGGCCCGGTCGCCGAACCATCGACGCGCCAGAAGACCGACCAACACCACGAAGATCGCGCCCAGCACCAGATTTACGAAGAGCGCGGCGAAGGTGTCGCCGCCGGGCAGAACACGGTCGACCGTACGCACGAGCCACGGATACATCGGGAAGAAGGCGACTCGTGCCTCGGGATCGTCGTAGGTGATTCCGCTCGGCACGTACTCGGGGTAGCCGCGCCGGACGATACGCATGTACCAGATCCCGTCCCACGAGGTGAGGACGTCGAGGATCATCGACGATGCTGATCGCGGGAGAATCGCCTCGCGCGCGTGGGGGTCGGGTTTGCCGAAGAATCCCCAGATCAGTCGCTCGCGCAATTTGTTGTCGTCGGCCCTCATCTCGGCGCCCACGATCGCCGCGCCGACGAGAACGCACAGTCGCGACAAGGCGTAGGCGAGCGCCGCGTGGCGTAGGGCCGTCCGCCAGATCAGCGAGGAGTCGGATGAGGTGGTGGTCGTGGACATGGCGCGAAACGACCGGACGGGTCGCTCCGACGCTACACGGTGCGTTCGCAGCGTTCGGCGACGGGCAGACTGGAGCGATGTCCGACGCTCCAGTGCTCCTCGAACGCCCTCGGCCCGACGTGGCCGTTCTCCGACTCAATCGTCCCGATCGGCTGAACGCCATGACGAGCGAACTCGTGCAGTCTCTGCACGACCACCTCGACGAACTGGCGGTCGATCTCACGTGCCGAGTGATCGTTCTCACCGGCGCCGGACGAGGTTTCTGCGCCGGACTCGATCTCGGGGGCTACGGCATGGCCCCGCACAGCGAGAACGTGGGCGCCACTCAGCGCGGCTTCGCGACCCAGAAGCACATCGCCACCCTGGTCACGCACATGCGAGCGACGCCGCAGCCGATCATCGCCGCCGTCAACGGTGCGGCGGCTGGTGGTGGTCTCGCGCTCGTACTGGCGAGTGACGTTCGGCTGGGTGCCGAATCGTCGAAGTTCAATGTGGCCTTCGTTCGTATCGGATTCTCGGCCTGCGACATCGGGACGTCGTGGTTGCTCCCTCGCATCGTCGGCGTCGCGCGCGCCCAGGAGTTGATGCTGACCGGTCGGGTGTTCGATGCGGCCGAGGCCTATCGCATCGGACTGCTGGTCGACGTCGTCCCCGACGAGTTGCTGTTCGACGCCGCGCTGTCGAAGGCCGAGGAGATCGCACGGAACTCGCCGTTCGGAGTGTCGCTCACGAAAGAGGCGATGTGGACCGCGCTCGAGATTCCCGGAATGCAGGCGGCCATCGACTTGGAGAATCGCCAGCAGATCCTGGCCAGCCACACGGACGACGCGCGCGAAGCAATGACGGCCTTCGTCGAGAAGCGACCGCCGCGTTTCGAGAATCGCTGATCAGACGCGAACGCTGACCGGGGCCTCGCCGCCGTGCAACGGGAAATGGCAGGCGACGAAATGTCCGGGAGCGACTTCACGAAGTTCGGGTTCTTCGCTGCGACAGCGGTCCTGGGCGTATGGGCAGCGCGGGTTGAAGCGACAGCCGCTCGGCGGCAGCACCGGTGACGGTGGTTCGCCCTGGACTCCGACCTCGGCGATCTCGACCGACGGGTCGGCCACCGGAATCGAGTCGATGAGCACTTTGGAATACGGGTGGGCCGGCCGGTCGAAGAGGGCGCCCGGTTCGACGACCTCGCACATCTTGCCGAGGTACATGACCACCACGCGATCGCTGATGCTCTTCACGACGGCCAAGTCGTGGGCGATGAAGATGAGTGTGAGTTCGCGGTCGCGCTTCAGGTCTTCGAGAAGGTTCAGCACCTGAGCCTGCACCGACACGTCGAGAGCCGACACCGGTTCGTCGCAGATGATGAGCGACGGTGAGAGGACGAGTGATCGGGCGATCGAGATGCGCTGACACTGGCCGCCGCTGAACTGGTGGGCACGACGACCGGCCGCGACGGCAGGATCGATGCCCACTTCCTCGAGGACCGCCTTGGCTTTTTCTTCGCGTTCGGCCTTGGTACCGACCTTCCAGATGTTGAGTGGCTCGGTGACGATGTCGAGCACACTGCGACGAGGGTTGAGCGAGGAGATCGGATCCTGGAAGATCATCTGGATCTTGGTGCGCAAACGACGCATCTCGTTCTGGTCGAGAGCGTTCATGTCGGTTCCCTCGAAGACGATCTGGCCCGAGGTGGGTCGGGGGAGCTGCATGATGGCGCGCCCGGTGGTCGACTTGCCGCAACCAGACTCGCCGACGATGCCGAGGGTCTCACCTCGCCGCACGTCGAACGAGATGCCCGACACAGCGTTGACCTTCAAGCCCGTGCGTCCGACTGGGAACTCGACGACCAGGTCTTCGACGCGAAGAACCGAGTCGTCACGCAGGTGGGCCTTACCGGTGCCGGCCATCAGCTCGCCTCCACCGATTGCTCGTTTCGCATGCGCACGTTCACTTCCTGCCAGCGTTCGGATCCGACCGGATGGTGGCACGCGTACCAGTGACCCGGGGTGGCCTCCACCAGTTCGGGCGGGGTGGTCGTGCACACGTCGGTGGCGTACGGACAGCGGGGGCTGAAGCGGCAACCGGCGGGCGGAGCGATGAGATTGGGCGGCCGACCGCCGATGGTCACGAGACGCGTGTGGCTCGGGTCGGACAACTTCGGAATGCTGCGGAACAGCGCTTCGGTGTACGGCATCTTCATCGAGCTGAAGAGCACCGGTGTGGCGGCGCGCTCGACGATCTGGCCGGCGTACATCACGATGATCTCGTCGGTGTGGCCAGCCACCACGCCGAGGTCGTGAGTGACGAGGACGACCGACATGTTGCGATCGCGACGCTGGCGTTCGATCAGATCGAGGATCTGGGCCTGCACGGTCACGTCGAGAGCGGTGGTGGGTTCGTCGGCGAACAGGACCGAGGGTCCGCACGTGAGAGCCATGGCGATCATGACTCGCTGGCGCATGCCGCCGGAGAGCTCGTGGGCGTACTGGCGCATCCGCTTCTCGGGTTCGGGGATGCCGACATCGGTCAGAAGGCGTAGCGCAGTGTCGCTCGCAGTCTGGCGGTCGTATCCGAGGTGGATCTGCAGAGGTTCGATCAACTGCTTGCCGATGCGGATGACCGGATTGAGCGAGGTCATCGGATCCTGGAAGATCATCGCCATCTCGGCGCCCCAGATCTTGCGTCGTTCCTTCAACGGCATCGTGGTGAGCTCGCGGCCCTCGTATCGCACCGACCCGCCGCGCACGACGTTGCGGCGGGGGAGAAGACCCATGATCGAGCGGGAGAGCACGGTCTTGCCACAGCCGGATTCGCCGACGATGCCGAGACGGCGCCCGCGGTCGAGGGTGAACGACACGTGATCGACCGATTTCACGAGTCCGATGGGAGTCGAGAAGTAGGTGTGGAGATCGTCGATTTCGAGGAGAACGCCGGATTCCCGACGACTCTCGGCCTGCAGTTTCATCAGCCGATCGCCTCCCTGATGCGGAACTTCTCACTGAGCACGTCGCCGAGCAAGTTGATGGCGAGCACGGTGAGGAACAACACGACGGCCGGCATGATCGAGATCCACCAGGCGGTCTCGAGTTTCTGCTGGCCGCTGAAGATCATCGAGCCCCATGTGGGGGTGGGGGCGCTCACCGAGAGTCCGAGATAGGCGAGGGCGCCTTCGGCGACGATGAGGATCGCCATACCGGTGATGGCGAAGGTGACCATGGCCGGCATGACGTTGGGCAGAATTTCGCGCACGATGATGCGGCCGTTGCGGGCGCCGAGGCTGCGAGCCGCCAGGACGAATTCGCGTTGGGCGAAGACCATCGTGTTGGCGCGAACGAGGCGGGCGATGGGTGGGATCGACAGGATCACGAGAGCGAGGATGATCGGCCCGATCGATCGCGATTTCGCCTCGTCAGCGCCCGACGATCCGAAGAAACCGACGATGAAGATGGCGAGCAGGAGCGCCGGGAACGACAGGAAGATGTTCATGATCGTGTCGATCACGCGGTCGGTCTTCTTGCCGACGTAGCCGGCGATGAGCCCGAGTGCGCCTCCGATGAGAATGCCGAACACGATCGACATGGCACCGATCAGGAGTGAATTGCGGGCGCCGAACATGGAGCGGCTGAAGATGTCGAAGCCGTTGGTGTCGGTGCCCATGAGGCCGACGCGTTCGGGCGCGTCACGAACGATGGGACGTGACGTTTCCGAGAACGTGGCCCAGAAAGGTGGGCGCTCCGACAGGAGAGGGTTGGGATCGACGTGGGT
>CAZTPF010000037.1:0-2676 GCA_964614655.1 uncultured Bifidobacterium sp. | reverse complement strand
AGGAAGTTGATGAAGACGTACACCAGGGCGAGCACCACGACGGTGATCTGCACCAGGCGGAACTCGGAGCTGAAGATGCCGACCACGGTCTTGCGGCCGAGTCCGTTCATGTTGAAGGCCGTTTCGACCACGACCGAGCCACCCACCAGGGCGCCGACATTGACGGCGGCCGCGGTGAGGAGTGAGAAGAGCGACGGCCGGAGGGCATGGCCGAACAGGATGCGCGGGGTGCTGAGACCTTTGGCGCGAGCGGTGGTGATGAAGTCGGACTGCAAGGTGTTGATGAGGTCGGAACGCAGGAGGCGCATGTACGTGGCGGCCAAGGGCGCGGCCAACACGATGGTGGGGAGGAAGAAATTCTTGAAGTGGTCGAACGGAGAATCGAAGAAGCTCACGTTCTTCGAGAGGGCCGGGAAGATTTTCCACTGCACGGTGAAGAAGAGGCCGAGAACCGTGGCCAGCACGTAGTTGGGTACTGAAATGAAACCGAACGAAACAGTGGTGGATATTCGATCGAAGATTCCGCCATTGCGATAGGCAGCCAACAAAGCGAGCGGTATCGACACCAGCAGGGCGACGAGTTGGGCGTAGATCATGAGGCGAAGGGAGATCTGGAGCCCGTCCCAGATCGACTCGCGTACGGGCTGATTGCCGCCGAAGGTGACCCCCCAGTCGAAGGTCACCAAGTCCTTGACGAAGTGTCCGTACTGCACGACCACCGAGTCGCGCAGGTGAACCTCGTCGAGAATGGCATTGCGCTCTTCCTCGGTGAATGCCCCTTGGCCGGTGGAGGCGATGATGCGCTCCTCGGCATTGGGGATGGCCCCGAGGGCCAGGGACACCACGAAGGTGACGACGAAGACGACGATGAAAAGTTGAAGCAACTTCTGACCGAAGTATCTCATGTCGTTTCCTTCGTGGTGCCCTGACTCTCGATCATGATTCGATCAGCTGGTCTTCCAAATGGTCGAGGTGTAGAAGGTGCCTGCGATACCGGAACCCTCGAGTGCCACTTCTCCGTCGGGGAGAACGAGGTTGGCCGCCGCAAAACCCTTCACGTCGGGCTTGGAGGCGATCATCCAGATGGCGTACGAACCCCAGAGGTTGTAGCACTCGGTTGCGAAGAGACGGTTGACCTCTTCGGCGATCTCTTGCTTGCGAACCGGGTCGAGCGTCCCCCGGTTCTCTTCGAGGAGTGCGTCGAGGTTGGCGTCCTTGATGCGGCCGAAGTTCAGCGCCAACGAGCCCACCGGGAGTGACGACGAGGAGTGCCACCAGAAGTACTGCTGGTCGAGGTCGACGCCACCGTGGTTACGCCACTGGAACACTTCGAAGTTGCCGAGCAGAGCCGTGACGATGTAGTTGGCCTGGTCGATCTGGTCGATGGTGACCTCGTCGACTCCGGCTTCCTCCCACCAGTCCTTCTGGAAGTTGGCGATCACCAGGTTGGTGGCATCGGTGGTGGTGGCGAGAGCAATCTTGATCTCGCCCGGGTTCTCGGCCTTGTACTCGGCGATGAGTTCCTGGGCCTTGGCCATGTCCTGGACCATCGGGTAGCCCGAGTCCTCGAGATAGCCCACTTGGCTCGGCGAGAACGGCCCACTAGCCAACTGGTAGACGCCGAAGCTGACCACTTCGTTGGTGGTGGCCGAGTCGGAGGCGTAGGCCAAGGCGCAACGCACGCGACGATCGGCGACCGCCGAGCCCTCCTTGGTCACGTGGAGCAGCGAGTACGTGGTCTCGCCGTTCTTCGTCACCTCGATGGTGTCGAACTCGCCCGAATCGCGGAATTCGGTGATGACTTCACCATTGTTGATGTGGAGAGCGTCGATGTCGCCGGCCTTCAGGGCGTCACGACGCTTCAGGCCGTCGGCGATCGGGATGAACTCGATCTCGTCGAGGTACGGGTACGGCTGGTTCCAGTAATCGGCGTTCTTGGCGCCCTTGTAGAACTCGTTCGGCTTGTAGTCGACGAAGACGAAGGGTCCGGTGCCGACCGGCTGAGCCTGGAGGGCGGCGTCGGCATCAGCGGCTGCCAACCAAGTGGGTGACGCCATGTAGCCGATCTGGCCGGTGAGATACCACGGGAACGTGGCCCACGGCTTGTTGGTAGTGGCCACCGCTGTCATGGGGTCGGCCGGGTCGACCTCGATCGACACCAGGTCGAGAAGTGCAGTGCCCGTAAGAAGGGCAGTGCGGTGACGACTGATGTTGTCGACGATGGCAGCGCCGTCGAAGTCGGTGCCGTCGTGGAATTTCACACCCGAACGAGCGGTGATGCGCCATTCGGTGTAGTCATCGTTGTGGGTGACCGCCTCGGCCAAGTACGGGTGAGGGACGTTGTCGGCCCCAGGGATCATGAGCGTGTCGTACACGGTACGGGCCACCATGTGGCAGGAGATCGCGCACACCATGGCCGACGGTGTCCACGGTGATGAGGTATCGGCCTCGAGGCCGAACACCATCTTTCCGCCCGGAACGGGTGTGTCGTCCTCGGCCGGCGGCTGGGTGGCTGGTGCCGGAGCCGTGGTCTCGGCCGGAGCGGCGGTGGTTTCGTTGCCACCTGACGAACTGCCACCGTCGTCGCCACCACATGCCGCGGCCACGAGGCCGAAGGCGATGGCGACAGCGCCGATGAGAACACCAGGTCGACGCCTGGTGCGATTCGAAGAAGTC
>CAZTPF010000036.1:0-19505 GCA_964614655.1 uncultured Bifidobacterium sp. | reverse complement strand
AGTCAGGACTTGGAGCGGATGGAGACGATCTTGGTGGTCGCGTCGTTCGCGTCGTCACCCTTCTCGTCGAGCAGCTGCGATCGATCCTTGGCCGCTTCGCGTTCGGCTCGCGCCGTGTCGGCCCGGGCGATCGCCGCCTCGGCTCCGTGTTCGTGGATGAACTCGGCCCACTCGACCAGCGCGTCGACCATCTCGGCCTCGGGAACGACCGCCACGTTGCGACCCTTGACGAACAGGTGCCCACGCTTGTTGCCGGCCGCGATTCCGAGATCGGCGTCACGCGCTTCCCCGGGCCCGTTCACCACACAACCCATCACCGCCACCTGCAAGGGGATTTCGCGTTCACCGAAGGCGTCCATGGCGCGCTTGGCCACGTCGATCACGTCGATCTCGGCCCGGCCGCAGCTCGGGCAGGCGATCAGATCGACGTTCTTGCGCTCACGAAGGCCGAGCGATTCCAGCAATTGGCGACCGGCGCGCACTTCTTCCACCGGGTCGGCCGTCAGGCTGTAGCGAATCGTGTCGCCGATACCTTCCAACAACAAGGTCGCGATTCCGGCCGTCGCCTTCACCAGACCGGCCGGCGGCGGCCCCGCTTCGGTCACGCCCAGATGCAACGGATGTCGTGTGACCTCACTCAACTGTCGATACGCCTCGACCATGAGCGGCACGTTCGACGCCTTGACCGAGATCTTGATGAGGTCGAAGTCGACTTCCTCGAAGTAGGCGATTTCGCGCAGCGCCGATTCGACCATGGCCTCCGGTGTCACCTTGCCGCCGTACTTGTCGTACAACTCGGGGTCGAGCGAACCGCCGTTCACGCCGATGCGAATCGGGATGCCGCGATCACGAGCCTCGCTCGCCACCGCCTTGATGTGCTCGGGTTTGCGGATGTTGCCGGGATTGAGACGCAATCCATGGACTCCGGCTTCCATGGCCGCCAGAGCCATCTTGTACTGGTGGTGAATGTCGGCGACGATCGGAATGGGCGACCTCGGCACGATGTGGGCCAGCCCCTCGGCCGCCTCGATCTCGTTGCAGGTGCACCGCACGATGTCGCATCCAGCCGCGGCCAACGCGTAGATCTGCTGGAGAGTGCCCTCCACGTCAGCGGTCTTGGTGATCGTCATCGACTGCACCGACACCGGCGCATCACCGCCGACGGCGACCTTGCCCACGTGAATCTGGTTGGTGGCTCGGCGTTCGTATCTCTGCGAGGTGAATTCCATCGTCGTCTCTGTTCGTCTCGATTCAGAAAGGTCTCGTGATGTCGAGATACAGCCCGGTGAAGGTCAAGAAGAGCAACATACCGAGAACCGCCACCGTCACCGGCCACAGCTTCTCGACGTTGGCTCGGTAGACGCGCCCGCCACGCGACCGGATCTTCTCGTACGTGGCGATCGCTGCGTGACCACCATCGAAGGGAAGCATCGGGAAGAGGTTGAAGATCCCGACGAAGATGTTGATCGAGGCCAGGATCTCGAGCACGGCCCACAGGCCGTACTCCTCGCCGATGTCACCCGCGATCATCGTGATGCCGACCACCGTGGTGGGTCGGGTCGTGGGATCGGCGTCTTCGTTCGTCAGCTGTTCGATCTGATTGAACGGATTGGCCACCGTTGCGATTCCTTCGAAGGTCGCCCACACACTGCGCACTAGATCTCCGCCCACGTATCGAGCCGATTCCCAGATCGGCATCGACTCACGTGCGAAGTCGTCGGACGCCACACCCATGAATCCCGGTCGGGCGGCCTGGTCGACCGTCGTTCCGGCATCGGGGTTTCCGACTTCGGCGAGAGTCAACGGCGCGGAGAAGACCGTCCCGTCCCGCTCGATGTCGAGCACGATCGTGTCGCCGGCCGAACGCGATCTCACGTACTCGCGCATTCCCTGGGTCGTGGTGATGTCGAGGCCGTCGATTCGACGGATCACGTCGTCGACGGCGATACCCGACGCCAGAGCCGGCGACTCGGCCGACACACCCGTCACACGTACGTCACCGGTCTCCTGGAACCGGCCACCGATCGTGTACACCCCGAGCAAGAGCACCACGGCGATGATGCCGTGCATCAGCGATCCGGCCGTGATCACCAACATCCGCCAGCGGTACGGCTTGTTCACGTACGCCACGTCCTCGTCACCTTCGTCGACGGGATCGAGGTTGTTCATACCCACGATGCGCACGAAGGCGCCGAGGGGCAGAGCTCGCACTCCGTATTCGACACCGTTGCGATGCATGCTCCAGAGACGGGGGCCGAAACCCATGAAGAACTGGGTTCTCTTCATTCCCGCCCAGCCGGCGGTCACGAAGTGCCCGACCTCGTGCAGGAACACCGACACCAGGAGACCGAACACGAGCAGCAGACTCCACGGGTTCGACAGTCCGAGCCACACGAGCAACGCCAGGATCACGAGACCCGACACGACAGCCGTCGACCGGGGCGACTTCGACTCCTCCGGACGATCCTCGGTGGAACCGCCGGCCATCATCTCGTCGCGAAACGACTTGTAAAGCGTCATGCTGTCACCCGGGCCAGAACGCGATCGGCCGCCTCGCGGCCACGACGGTCGGCATCGATCACGTGATCGACTGTGAGCTCGTGCAGGCCGACGCCTCGTTCATCGTGGTCGTCGAGCGCGGCCTCGACCGTGGCCACGATGTCGACCCAGCGGATACGCCCGGCCAAGAAGGCCTCCACCGCCACTTCGTTGGCCGCCGACATGAACGCCGGAGCCGTTCCACCACGACGGCCGGCCGCGTAGGCGAGCGACAGACCGCGGAACGTCGCCATGTCGGGTTCGGCGAAATCGAGTCGTGACAGCTGCGACCAGTCGATGCGACCGAACGGCGTGGAAATCCGCTCCGGGTGCGCCAGCGCGTAGCCGATGGGCAGACGCATGTCGGGCAGGCTCAACTGGGCCATCGTGCATCCATCGGTGAATTCGACCATCGAGTGCACGATCGACTGCGGATGAACCACCACGTCGATACGGTCGTAGTCGACGTCGAACAACTCGTGGGCTTCGATCACTTCGAGACCCTTGTTCATGAGCGTCGACGAATCGACGGTGATCTTCGGACCCATGCTCCACGTCGGGTGGGCCAATGCGTCCTCGACTGTCACGTGCGACAGGTCGTCGAGCGTCCGGCCGCGGAACGGTCCGCCGCTCGCCGTGAGGACGATGCGCGACACCTCCACTCCGGGACGCACGGTCGACCGCAGGCACTGGTGCACCGCGCAGTGCTCGCTGTCGACCGGAACGATCTCGGCTCCGGGAGTGACGCGAAGTGGGCGCACAACCGGACCGGCGGCGATGAGGGATTCCTTGTTGGCCAACGCCAGACGTCGACCGGCGCCGAGAGTGCGCATCGTGATCGGCAGTCCGGCGAAACCCACCACCGCGTTCACCACCACGTCGCATGCGAACGAAGGATCGCCCAACACCTCGGAGAGCGACTCGACGACCTCGATACCCGGCAGGGCCGCCGCCACCTCGGACAGTCGCGTGGGATCGTCGACCGCCACCACTTGCGGCGAGAACTCCCGTGCCTGCTCGACAAGTGCGTCGACCGACGACGACACGCTGAGAGCCACCACGTCGTAGCGGTCGCGTTCGGCCCGGACGACGTCGAGGGTCTGGGTCCCGATCGAACCGGACGAACCGGCCACGGCCACGCGGGTGGTGTTCATGACACCGTCAGTCTCGCACCGAACCGGCCCGACCAGACCGTCGGGGGTCCCGACCGCTCGTGACGTTCACGACGGTGCGGGCGCCAGCTGGAAACCCCGACCCTCAGGACGCGTACGGCTCGAGGACCTGCAACAGGTAGTACGCCGCCGGCAGGACGAAGAGGAACCCGTCGAATCGATCGAGGACACCGCCGTGACCCGGGACGATCGTGCCGAAGTCCTTGATCTCGAGATTGCGCTTGAACATCGACTCGAAGTAGTCGCCAGCCGGAGCGAGGATCAGAATCACGATCGCCAGCAACAGGGCTTCACCGAGATCGTTCCAGGTGTCGCTCTGCAGGCTGACCACCCACACGGCCACGATCGTGGCCACCGCTCCACCGAGGAAACCCTCGAGGGTCTTATTGGGGCTGATCCATTCGCGCAATGGTGTGCGACCGGCCGCCGAACCCACGAACAGTGCACCCACGTCGTTCGCCACCACACCGACGGCCAGGATGAACAACGTGTCGGTGCCGACGTTCGGGATGCCGGGAACGTTCGAGACTCCGGCCAACAAAGCGGCGTAGGAGCCCATGAGTCCGATCCAGAGCACGCCGAGCGATGTGATCGCCATGTTCGGCATGGGGCTCTGCAGACTTTCTCCGCCGATGAAGGTGATTCCGGCGGCCATCAGCGCGAGAACCATCACGAGCGGAAGTCCCGATTCACCGACCCAATAAGCGGCCAAGGGACCACCGATGGCGGCGAGAATTCCGATGATGGTGGCCGGTCGGTAGCCGCGCTCGGTCACCTTGTCGAAGAATTCGATGGCGGCGAGCCCGCACACCAGAACGACGATGGCCAACACGGCCACCGGCTTCCAGAGCAGCGCACCGATGAAGGCCGCTGCGATGATCAGACCGACGGCGACGGCCGTCGGCATGTCGCGACCAGCCGTCCCTCGGGACGATCCGGCGGACTTCGGCGCCGCCGACTTCGCACCTGCTGGACGAGACGTCGGACGCGACCCGCGATCCGGGCGGGCAGTCGGACGACTACCGGTGTCGTCACTTCGAGCACCAGCGGGAGCGCGACGCGTCTCGGTCGTGTCTCCCGAGCGACGCACACCACCCGACGGTTCACGCGACTGCTCACGAGCCGACGGACCTCGGGTCGCACCACCGGACGGATCCCGGCGCACACCACCCGACGGCTCACCCAACCGGACGCGGGGGCGACTTCCACTCGTGTCGTCACGACTCGTGCCGCCGGTCGCTTCGCGCCCCGGGACGCTCGGAGCCGGGCGATCGGGAACCGGACGCGGAGCCGCGCCCGAGTACGAACCCCAGATGTCGACGTCGTCGTCACCCGACGATCCCGAATCCGCCGATGCCACCGGTGCGGTCGGCTCGTCGGTCGGTCGGGGACGCGGACGAGAGCCCGAGCCAGTGGGCGATTCGGGGAAGAGACGCGGCAACTCTCCGGTGGCCGGCTCGGTCCAGTGCGGCAGCTGGCCGGTCTCGGTCCCGAAACTCAGCGGGGCGTCGGACGAACCACCAGTCGGCTCGTCGTCGGAGAACCGAAGTTCGCCGAAGTCGTCATCGGGAGCATCGTCGCGCTCGCCGTGTCCCCCGTCGCCGGTACGGCGCCACATGTCGTCGCTCATCGGTTCCTCCCGCTCTCAGACGTCGAGCAGTTCCTGCTCTTTCTTCTGCACGGCCTGGTCGATCTTCTCGACGTGGTCGTGCGTGATCTTGTCGAGTTCCTTCTCGGCTCGTTCCAGTTCGTCGGCCGAGATCTCCCCGCCCTTTTCCGCTGACTCGAGGCTCTTGCGGACGTCCCGACGCACGTTGCGTACGGCCACCCGCCCGTCCTCGGCCATATTCTTCACCAACTTCACGTAGTCACGGCGCCTCTCTTCGGTGAGGGCCGGGAAGTTGAGTCGGATCACGGTGCCGTCGTTGGTCGGCGAGATCCCGAGATCGGAGTCGCGAATCGCCTTTTCGATGGCCCCGAGGGCCCCTCTGTCGTGGGGTTTCACGACCAGCATGCGCGCCTCGGGGACCTGAAAGCCGGCCAGCTGCTGGAGCGGAACGTCGGCCCCGTAGTAGGTGACCATCAGCTTTTCGACCAGGGCCGGTGTGGCTCGGCCCGTGCGCACCGTGGTGAACTGGGACTGGACGTGCCCGACTGCCTTGTCCATCTTCTCGATGGCTTCGAGGAGCGAGTCGTCGATCATCCGACCAGCGTACCGACGGGTCGACCCTCCAGAACGGATCGGATGTTCCCCGGCGTGCTGACGTCGAACACGACGATCGGAATGCGGTTGTCCCGGCAGAACGCAATGGCCGTGGCGTCCATGACCCGCAGTTCTTTCTCGATCACCTCTTTGTGGGAGACCCGGTCGTAACGAGTCGCCGAGGGATCGAGCTTTGGGTCGGCCGTGTACACGCCGTCGACACCCGAGTGGGTGCCCTTCAAGATGGCTTCGGCGTCGATCTCGGCCGCCCGCAGCGCCGCGGCGGTGTCGGTCGTGAAGAACGGGTTGCCGGTTCCGCCGGCGAAGATCACGACGCGCCCCTTCTCCATGTGGCGTTCGGCGCGTCGGCGGATGTACGGCTCGGCGACCTTGGGCATCTCGACGGCGGTCATCACCCGACTGTGCTGGCCCACCCGCTCGAGTGCGTCCTGGAGAGCGAGGCCGTTCATCACGGTCGCGATCATTCCCATGAAGTCGGCCTGCGCCTGATCCATGCCTTGTCCGGCACCTTTCAGGCCACGCCAGAAGTTGCCGCCGCCGACGACGATGGCCACGTCGACGCCGAGGTCATCGCGCACCGCTTTGATCTCGGTGGCGACCTGTTGAAGCGTGTTGGTGTCGAGGCCGAATCCGGTTGGTTCGGCGAGTGCTTCACCCGACAACTTCAGAACGACCCGCTTCCAGCGGGGACGAGTCTCGCTGGTTCCGCTGGTCGCTCCGTCGGTCATCGCGGGATCAGCCGATCTCCACCTGTGCGTACGACACGACCGAAGCCGATCCGAGCACCTGCTGAACCGACTGCTTGTCGTCCTTGGCGTACGGCTGCTCGAGGAGGCACACGTCCTTGAAGAAACCGTTGATGCGTCCTTCGACGATCTTCGGGATCGCAGCATCGGGCTTGCCCTCGTTGCGTGTGATCGTCTCGAGCGTGGCACGCTCCTTGTCGACCTCGGACGCCGGGACGTCGTCGCGCTTCAAGTACTTCGGTCGGGCGAAGGCGATGTGCACGGCGATGTCGTGCGCCAGGTCGACGTTGCCGCCGGCGATCTCGACCAGAACGGCGTTCACGCCACGACCACCCTGGATGTGCTGGTAGCTGTCGAGCACGTTGCCGGCCGCCGCTTCGATACGGACGACTTCACCGAGTTCGATCTTCTCCTTGAGAGTGATCTTCAGGTCTTCGAGAGTCGCGCTGCGCTCGGCGACGGCTGCTTCGCCCTTGTCGGCGACGAGTTCGGCGAGGGCCTCGGCCTCGGCCTTGAACTGATCGCTGCCGGCCACGAAGTCGGTCTCGCACTTCAGCTTCACGATGGCGCCGACGTTGCCCTTGACGACGAGAGCGACCACACCCTGGGTGTTCTCTCGGTCGTCGCGCTTCGCCGATGCGGCCAGACCCTTTTCACGGAGCCACTGCTTGGCCGCCTCCATGTCGCCGTTCGTCGACTCGAGAGCCTTCTTGCAATCCATCATGCCGGCACCCGACGACTGTCGGAGCGCCTGGACGTCTTTGGCGGTGAACGACATCAGGCCTCGGCTCCCTCGTTCGCTGCTTCGGGAGTCGCAGCCGCAGCGTCGGCGGCCGGTGCCGTCTTGCTGGCGGCCAGTCGCGCTTCACGTTCGGCCTGCGCGGCGGCGGCCTGGGCGCGGGCGTCGGCCTGGCTCGCGGCGAAGGCGGCCTGCTCCTCAGCGGAGCGCTCGGCGACCGCACCTCCGGCCTTGCCGGCGATGAAACGGCCTTCGATCACGGCCTCGGCCACGACCTTGCACATGAGCTCGTTGGCGCGGATCGCGTCGTCGTTGCCCGGAATCGGGAACTGAACGAGATCGGGGTCGACGTTGGTGTCGACGACCGCCACGACCGGGATGCCGAGCTTGTTGGCCTCGGTCACGCCGATGTGCTCCTTCTTGGTGTCGAGCACGAAGACGGCCTGCGGACGACGCGTCATGTTGCGAATACCGCTCAGGTTCTTCTGCAACTTGGTGAGTTCGCGGTCCTTCAGGAGCGCTTCCTTCTTCGGCATGAGGTCGAATTCACCCGATGCCTTGCTCCGCTCGAGTTCGAGCATCTTCTGGACGCGCTTGTGAATGGTTTCGAAGTTGGTGAGCATGCCGCCGAGCCAGCGCTCGTTGATGTAGGGCATGCCGCACTTCTCGGCGTACGAAGCGATGGGATCCTGGGCCTGCTTCTTGGTGCCGATGAACAGAACGTCACCGCCCTTGGCCGCCAGATCGCGCACGAACGCATAGGCGACTTCGATGCGATCGAGGGTCTGCTCGAGATCGATGATGTAGATGTCGTGACGCTCGCCGAAGATGAATCGCTTCATCTTGGGGTTCCAACGACGGGTCTGATGGCCGAAGTGGACTCCGGCTTCCAGCATTTGACGCATCGTGACGATGGCCATGGTGATCTGTCCTCCTGTTCTGCGGTTGCCGGCACGCCATCTCGCGCCTCCCGGGGGAAACGACCGCAGATGAGCGACGTGCAGTGATGAGTGACCCGTTTCCGAGCCGTTCGGCAGACTACCTGGTCAGGGCGCAGACACCACGGTGAGCCCGGGCAATCGACGGCCGAAATTCGAGTGGCACGAGACGAGCCCGCCGACGGCGAAGCCGTCCGAGATGCGGCTCGGGGTCCACATGGATCGCCTCCCCCGTCGTCGAGATCTCCCGCAGACTGAGCGACACCGTCGGTCCGACCGCTTCCCCGAGCCGACGTCCCTGGCCGACCTCGCCGCCCCGGACCAGGGAGGGAGACGACTCGAGTCCGCCCACCGTCACCAGGCGCCGTTCGCTCTCCCGAGTGACGGGATTCGAGTTCACGACCTCGATGGTCACGTAGCCGACCCCACCCACCTTCCCGGCGAAGCGAACCGTTCCGGAGACGGGAGCGATCACGGGTTCACCCGGGTCGGCGAGGTAGTCGACGGCCCGATTGCCCGGACAGAACCGGCAGGCCGGGGCCACGAACGGGCGTTCCACCGGTCCGGAGACCGGCGGAACGAGGCACAGCGAGGCGACAAGGGGCAGCACTCCGGACAACACCCCCGAAAGTGGGGACGATCAGGGCAGTCCGGCGGCGGTGAGGCGCGATCTCAACATGATCACGGCCTTGGAGTGGATCTGCGAGACACGGCTTTCGGTCACGCCGAGCACGTCGCCGATCTCGGACAAGGTCATGCCTTCGTCGTAGTACAACGCGACGACGGTGCGTTCTCGTTCGGGGAGCTCTCGGACCTGAGCCCTCATCGCCGAGCGAACCTCGCGGTCCTCCAGAACCGAGTCGGGTCCCTGCTCGGGTGAGGCCGGCAACTGTCGTGGCTCACCGTCACCGGTGACGACGTGGTCGAGCGGTCCGACATTGGCCACCGCCACGGCACTCAGCCACTTCTGCAACTCTTCTTCGTCGATGCCGAGATGAGCGGCGATCTCGGCGTCCTCGGGTGCCCGCTTCAATTCGTTGCCGAGATGCGAAATCGCCTGCTCGATCTGACGCGATCGTTGGCGAACGGTGCGCGGCACCCAGTCGATGGCTCGTAGTCCGTCGAGGATCGCGCCCTTGATGCGCGGAACGGCGAACGTCTCGAACTTGAAGCCGCGGTCGGGTTCGAATCGATCGACGGCGTCCATCAGACCGAAGATCCCGGTGCCGATCAACTCTCCGGTGTCGACACCGGCGGGAAGTCCGGCTGCGACTCGACCGGCCACGAACTTCACGAGCGGCGAGTAGTGAACGATCAGTTGGTCACGCGCCGCCGCGTCACGTTCGGACGTCCAGCGAGCCCAGGCCCGATGAATGGCCGGGGTGTCGCGAGACGGCTTGTCGTCGGGTTCGGGCATGTGGTGGAAGCGATCTAGGCACGTGGGTGAGTCGATGTGTACACCGACCGTAGACGCTCCTTGCTCACGTGCGTGTATCGCTGGGTGGTGGCCACGTCGCTGTGGCCGAGCAGTTCCTGCACGATGCGCAGGTCGGCTCCACCGTCGAGAAGGTGGGTGGCGAACGTGTGCCGCAGGGCATGCGGATGAGTGGGCGTCGGACTTCGTTCGTCGACGATTCGGCGAACGTCACGTACTCCCATCCGAGCGCCGCGCCCGTTCAGAAAGAGGGCGGACCCCGAGGATTCGTCGGTCACTTCCGATCGACTCTTCAGCCAGGTGCGAATCGCGTCGAGCGACGCCTTGGTCATGGGAACCCGACGCTCTTTGCCACCCTTGCCCCACACGGTGACAACACCCCGCCTCATGTCGATCCCGTCGATGTCGAGACCGCAGAGTTCGCCCACGCGCAATCCGCTCCCGTAGAGAAGTTCGAGGACTGCGTCGTCACGTCGCCGCCTCCAGAGCGGCGTCTCGGGAGCCACCTCCTCGGGTTCGAGCATCTCGTGCAACTCGACCCCGTCGAGCACACGCGGGAGCCGCCCTTCACCCGACGGAGCTTTCAGGCCGCGTGACGGATCGACGGCGATCAGACCGGTTCGCCGCGCCCAACCGAAGTAGCGGCGAAGTGCCGACGCCTTACGCGCGATCGATCGCTTGGCATAGCCCTCGCTTCCGAGACGGGCGAGGTGACGGCGCAGATGAAGCCGATCGACGCCCTCGGGCGCCTCGACGCCATCTTCGGCCACGAAGTCGACGAAATCGACGACGTCTCGTCGATAGGCCTGCACGGTGTTCTCGGAGGCACGAGTGAGCGAGGCGACGAACCCGTCGACGTTCCAGGCGCGCTCTCGTGAGGTCGACACACCGTCACAGTACCGACATCGTTCACGCAGTTCGGATCGACCGCTTCGACCCTTCGTCAGACGGCCGTGATGCGCTCGAACCAGCCACTTGTGTGTCGGAGCCATCCCCAGGACTCGAGACGCCCGAGACTGAGAGCCACTTCACCGAGAGAGCGCGACGCGCACGCGCTCACCACTTGGTCGAGATCGAGGGGCGACAGGTCGAAGACCGCGAGCACTTCGGCGTCGACACCTCGAGGAGTGACCCGCAGATCACGAACGCAGCTCGCCGACCCCATCAGCTCCATGCCGAGGACGGTCAAGACGTCGTCGGCCGAAGTCGCGACGAGCGCACCGTCGCGCAGCAGTTGATTCGTACCCTCGCTCGCCCGAGTGGTGGTGGCGCCAGGAACCGCCATCACCGGAACGTCGCGCTTCAACGCCTCGTCGACGGTGATCATCGAACCTCCTGACGCCCGTGACTCGACGACCACCACGACGTGGGCGAGGCCGGCGATGATCCGATTGCGCAACGGGAAGCGGAATCGATCAGGAGCTGTGCCGGGTGGTGATTCGCCGATCACCAGTCCGTGGTCGGCCACTGCTTTCCACAATCCACCGTTCGCCCGCGGGTACACCACGTCGAGTCCGGAAGCCACCACGGCGATCGGCGCTCCCCGTCGCTCGGATCCCGATTGGAGCGCGGCCAGCGATCCACGGTGCGCAGCGGCGTCGACGCCGAGAGCCAGTCCCGAGACGACGTCGACTCCGGCCCGAGTCAGATCGCGCCCGAGTTCACTGGCGACGGTGCGGCCGTACTCGGTCGTGTGTCGGGTACCGACGACGGCGACTGCGATTCGACCGAGGCGTGCCGGGTCACCCCTCACGAAGAGCGCGGGCGGTGGATCGGCATCGTGGAGCAGTCTCTCGGGGTAGGACGGGGCGCCGAACACGAGCACGTTGGTGTCGGCCAATAGCTCGACGATCGACTCGTCGGATCTTTCGAGGAGATCGCGTGCCAGTTCGTCGTTCCAGGTCGAGGCGAACTCGTCGAAGGGTCGGGCGACCCGCCGAGCGAGGATCGAAGTCATGACATCGACGGGCCGATCGTTCCGGATCAACGAGAGCAGTCGTCGCGGCCCGAGCGCTGGCAGCCCGAGCAGGCGCACGACGGCCAGATGATCGGCCGAGTGTTCGGACACGATGGCACTCATCGGTTTCGGTGAGGGGCGATTCGCGCCCGCAAGGCGAGAGCGGCGGCCACGTGCTCGTCGCCGATGGTGCCGTGCACACCGTCGCGGTCGGCCAAGGTCCGCGCCACCCGTCGGATCCGATGCAGACCCCGTCCGGTGAGACGGCCGGTCTCGAGTTCGTGCCGCAGAAGTGCCGTCGCCTCGCCGGTCACCGATGCGTGTCGATCCAGATCGGCGCCGGTCAACCGCCCGTTCAACACTCCTTGCCTCTCGATCGCCACGTGCCTGATCCGCTGCACACGTTCGTGGACGACGGCCGTGCACTCGCCGCTTTCGCCTCCGAGAAGATCATCGGCCCCGGGTCGATGCGTCACCACGCGAACGTCGAAGCGATCGAGCAACGGCCCCGAGAAGCGTCGTCGGTACTTGGCCAGTGCCGTCTCGTCGCATTCGCACGAACCCGGAGGTCCACCGCCGCACGGACAGGGATTGGTGGCACCGACCAACGTGAAACGCGCCGGCAAAGTGGCCGTCGCGTGGGCGCGACTCAGACGCACCACACCTTCTTCCAACGGCTGTCGAAGCGCGTCGAGCGCCGAGGGTGCGAACTCACCGAGTTCGTCGAGGAAGAGCACACCCCCGTGGGCGAGACTCACCTCTCCCGGACGTAGAGCCGAACTCCCACCGCCCACCATCGCCACGAGACTCATCGAGTGGTGAGGCATACGAATGGGCGGGATCGTCACCAGGCCGGTGTTCGGCAACGGCTCACCGGCCGCTGAGCGAACCATCGTCGCATCGAGGGAATCGTCGGCGTCGAGGCGCGGCAGCAAGCCGGGCAATCGTTGCGCCAGCATCGTCTTGCCCGATCCAGGTGGGCCGACCAGAAGAAGATGATGCCCCCCGGCGGCTGCCAACTCGAGTCCGAGGCGTGCCGCCGTCTGACCCCGAACGTCCGACAGGTCGGGGACGTCGTCGCCGGTCGACTCGCGACGTGGATCCGGGGCCTCGGGCCACGGGAGCGCGCCACTCAGATGCATCACCAGGCTGCGGAGATCTTTTGCAACTCGAACGTGACGCGGTTCGACGAGTCGACACTCGTGATAGTTGTCGTCGCACACGACGATCACGTGGTCGCGGCGGCTCATCGCCATGGGAGACACTCCGACGACGGGACGGAGACGTCCGTCCAGTGACAGTTCGGCGACGAAGGCATGCGTCTCGAGTTCACGAGTGATGTCGACATCGATCTGATCGTCAGCCACCAGCACCGCCAACGCGATGGCGACGTCGAGTCCGCTTCCCACTTTGCGCGAGGTCGAAGGAGCGAGGTTCACGGTCACTCGCCGATTCGGCCACGAGAATCCCGACGACAGCAGCGCCGACCGGACCCGGTCGCGCGCCTCTCGACACACGTCGTCGGGTCGGCCGAGGATGGTGAACCCCGGAAGTCCCGAGGCCACGTGGCATTCGACGACGACCGGAGCCCCTTGGGTTCCGATCACACTGGCAGTTCGTACGTTGGCGAGCACGCCACTCATGTGGGCATCGGAGATGACGCCACGGCGTCGAGTCGAGATGCGAAACTCACCCCGATGATTCGCCGAGCAACCCACCCGATTTTTCGCCGGTGGCGCTCGCTCGCACTCGGCGGTGCAGTGATGACGATCTCCCTCGGCGCCGTCGCCTGTTCCGATCCCGATCGAAGCGCCTCACGATTCTGTGGGGAACTCGCAGTCGACCTGCCGCTTCTCGGAGGTCCTTTCGCCGACGGAAGTGACGTCGACGACCTCGTGAATCGCTACGAACGCCTCGATCGCATCACACCACTCGCCATCGACGAGGAATGGAGCGCACTGACCGAACTGATGCGGATGGCCTCGGAAGTCGACGTCGACGATCCCGACTCGCGACAACGACTCGCCGACAGCGCCTACAAGACCGAGCGCGCTGCCCGTGACGTGGCGATCTGGGTCGAGACGACGTGCGGTCTCGCCATGCCCGATGTGGTCGGCGTGGAAGGCAGCGTTCCGGTGGTCATCCCCACCACCATGCCAACTCTCCCACCGATGCCCGAGACTTCGACTCCCTGAAATCCGGGAACGACGAGGTGACGGGTCGCCCGTCGAGAATCAGACGATCTCGCCGCGCTTCAAGATGACCTTGTCGACCAGACCGTAGGCCTTGGCCTCCTCGGCCGTGAACCAGCGATCTCGCTCGGCGTCGGCCTGAATCTTCTCGAGCGGCTGTCCCGAATGCAGGGCCGTGAGCTCGGCCATGCGGCGCTTGGTGAAGGTGATCTGCTCGACCTGGATGGCAATGTCGGCGGCCTGCCCGCGCAGACCGGCGAGCGGCTGATGCATCATGATGCGGGCGTTCGGCAACGTGTAACGCTTACCGGCCGCGCCGGCCGTGAGAAGGAACTGCCCCATCGATGCCGCCAGTCCCATGCACACCGTGGCGACGTCGCAACTGACGAACTGCATCGTGTCGTAGATGGCCATACCGGCCGTGACCGATCCGCCGGGGCTGTTGATGTAGAGCCAGATGTCGGTATCGGCGTCCTCGCCCTCCAGATACAGGAGCTGGGCGCAGATCTGGTTGGCGATGTCGTCGTTGACGTCGGTCCCGAGCATGACGACTCGATTCTTCAGAAGCCGAGTGAAGATGTCGGGCCGTCCGCCACCGTCTCCGGTCTCGAGGGCGTGGATTCCGGACGGGAGGGATGGCTGCGACACGGTCATGGGGTCGAGGCTATCTCTGGATGTACGCCCCGGGTGAGGCAGACTGTCCTGGTGAGCGCTCCGACCCCGTTCGTTCCCAGCACCGACGAGTTGCTCGCCAACAACCGAACCTACGCCTCCTCGTTCTCCGATCACGATCTTGCGCTGGCCCCACGTCGCCATCTGGCGGTGGTGGCCTGCATGGACAGTCGTATGGACATCTTCGAGATGCTCGGCCTGCACCACGGAGATGCGCACGTCATTCGTAACGCCGGCGGGGTCGTGACCGACGACGTGGTCCGCTCACTCGTTCTGTCGCAGCGCCTTCTCGGAACTCGTGAGATTCTGCTCGTCCATCACACCGACTGCGGACTCCAGAAGGTGACCGAGGACGAGTTCAAACGCGAACTCGAAGCCGAATGCGGGATCAAACCCTGGTGGGCTCTCGAGTCGTTCCTCGACCCATACGAGGACGTGCGTCAGAGCATCAGCCGACTCACTCTCAGCCCATTCATCGCGCACAAGGGACACATCCGCGGTTTCGTCTACGACGTGAACGACGGAACGCTCAACGAAGTCACTGCGTAGTCGTCGACGTCTCAGCGTCGCAGAACGCCCGAGGCCACGACCAGCACGTCACCGTCACGAAGTGTTCCCGCTTCGATCTCGGTGATGAATCCGGCCGCTCCTGCGGTACCCGTCGGGCTCGCATCGATCCCCGTCGCTCGGGGTACGACCTCGGCCGCCCGGCGAACGACGTCCTCGGACGCAACGACGACTCGGCCACCAGTCCGTTCGATCTCCCGTAGGTCGACCACCCAGTCGTAGGTCTCGTCGTCGAGGATTCCGTCGGCGAGCGATACCGGTTCGTGTTCCCACGGCCACATGAAATGCGTCCACTCAGCAGCTACTTCGCTGGCCGCTGTCGCCGATTCCCGATACGTCGCCCACGCACGTGACAACGGCGCGCATCCTTCGGTCTGAACGGCCACGAGTGGTGCCGACACGCCTCCCTCGCCGAGTCCGCGCGAGAGCGACGCCGCGAAGGCTCCTCCGCCCACTTGCACGTAGGCGGCATCGAACCGCTCGCGACCAGTCGCCCGCAGTTGCTCGGCGATCTCCCAGCCGATGGTTCGACCTCCGTCGAGGCACAGAGCGTTCTCAGGCCCTTGCACGCTGAACGGAATCGCTCCGCGTGCGACCGCTTCACGGAATCGCAACACCGTGGGATCGCCTGGCGGATCACTGTCGAGACGCGGGCAACGATGAACACGTGCCCCGAGTCGATCGAGGGTGTCGACCACGATTCCACCGGCCCATTCGGGAATGAAGACGTCGATCGGCCATTCGGCCGCCGCGGCAAGAGTGGAAGCAGCGATGGCCGCGTTACCGCACGACGAGATGGCGAGCGGTGGCCGCGACGACGGGTCGCTCCAGGGAGTCCGCTCGGTGCGTTCAGCGATCGCCAGGTGCACGAGGATCGAAAAGAGGTGACGGGCCTTGTGGCTCTCGGCCACGTTGTGCGTCTCGTCCTTGACCCACACACGTCCGGAGAAGCCGAGCGACTCCCCCAGATCCGACGACACCTCGAGCGGTGTGACCCGAAACCCGGTGCCCGCCACCCGTTCGACTCGTGCGTCGAGTTGGCGAACGAGGGCGGTCAACGCCTCGTCGTCGAGACCGACGGATCGGCCATAACCGCGAAAGGCCAGGCGATCGAGGTAACGCACGAACGGGTTGGGATCGTCGAGAAACGGTGACGGCTCGTTGCTCCACGCCTTCTCCCCTTCGATCACGAGAACGTGGTGTCGATCACCCGACTCGTACGGGCAACGCCACGGCATGGTCGTGTCGATCGACAACACATGACCGCACGATGCGCACCGAAGGTGCATGTCAACCGGCGACGCGGGCGTTGAACTCGTCGATCATCTCGTCCCAGACCGGCAGGTAACGCTGCAAGCCGGTCCAGAATCCGAGATCCCGACGAGCTTCGAAGAGTTCGAACGGTGTGCCCTGCTGCTCGACCCACGTGTAATAGCCGAGGTTGAAGATCCGGTTGCGATCGCGAGTGGTGCAATCGATCATGTCTTCGGTGGTGACGTGACCCAGATGGCGTCCGAAAACTTCGGCGGCATCGGCCGTCGACATCTCACCGGCGAAACGTGAGGCCAACGTGGTCTTCCGCGAACTCGGATACAAAGCTCCACCATCGGTGGCGACGGTGATGACGGCCTGATTGGGGTCGAGATCGAGCAGCTTCGCGGTCTTGATGGCTGCCAACGTGTTGGCGATGGCCGAGAAACCGAAGTGAGTGAGCGCCTCGACGAGCTCGGGGCTCACTCCCTTGGAGTCGACGAGATACTTCTGGCCGGCCGGCGTGTTGAACAGGACGTCGAGTTCGTCGGTTGCGTGGTCGCTGATCGCGCACACCACGTCGGTGTTCATCACGTTGTGAATGAGCGGAATGTGCTTGTCGCCGATGCCCTGAATGTTGTGCTCGCCGAACCCGTTCTCGAGCATCGTCGGGCATTCGAGGGCTTCGACGGCGACGATGCGTGCGCCGTAGTCGTTCTTCAGACGGTCGCCGGCGGCGATCGTACCGGCCGAACCGGTGGCCGATGTGAAAGCGGCGAGCGAAATGTCGCGGCCCTGCTTCTTCATGGCGTCGCGCACCGTCTCGAACACGTGACCGAGTGCTCGCCCGGTGACGTTGTAGTGGCCGAGATGATTGCCGAATTCGCAGAACTGATTGAAGACGAAGTTGCCCGGGTCGAGTGAGAGCTCGTTGCAGGCGTCGTAGATCTCCTTCACGTTGCTTTCGGTTCCGACCGTCTTGATCACGTCTTCGGCCGGGTTGGCGCACCAGCGGTCGAGCCAGTCGAAGCGTTCCTGGCTCATGCCGGCCGGAAGGATGGCCACACCACGACAACCCATGATGCGACTGATCGCGACACCACCGCGGGCGTAATTGCCGGTGGACGGCCAGATGGCGCGGTGCTTGGTGGGGTCGAACTGACCGGTCACCACGCGCGGCGCGAGACATGAATAGGCCGCCAGCACCTTGTGGGCAGTGATCATCGGGAAGCGATCGCCGAACACGACGATGATCGGGTTGTCGACACCCGTGATCTCCTTCGGCAACACCACGTGATCGGGGACGGCGACTCGATTGCCGGCGAGATCGTTGTACCAGTGGACACGCCACAGGTTGCGGGCGTCGGGCCCCTGATGATCGGCGTCACCGACGAGCGACGGGTCAATGCGGGTCGGATCGGCCAGTTGGGCGAAGGTCGGCAGCACGATGCCCTGTTCGCGGAAGCGGGCCACGCTGTTGGCCAAAGTTGCCTCGTCGACCACCCGGTCGGCCAGGCCGAACTGGTTCTCGAGTGCATCGGAGATGATGCTGTCGGTCGCTGACGTCGTGTCGGTAGCAAGAGTCACCTTGACAGTTTGTCAAAGTTTCCTGGTCACGACACCCTTATCATCGGGGTGCGGGTGGAAATCACCCGTCACGCGGGCGTGGCGAAACTGGCAGACGCGCAGGATTTAGGTTCCTGTCCCGAAAGGGGTGTGGGTTCAAGTCCCTCCGCCCGCACGAGAACCCCGACTGGCGACGACCATGGCCCTCACCTCGCTCTCCCTCACCGAGATACCCGAGGTGGTCGATCTCGTGAACCGGTGCCATGCCGTCGACGGGCCGAACATCCGGGTCGAGGTCGAGGAATTCCGCCAGGAATTGAACTCGAGCGTCACCGTGATGGACCGGGACGTGCAGGTGTCGAGAGACGAGACGGGTCGGATCCACGGAATCGCGTGGACTCTGCACTTCCCGGCTGACTCGGGCCTGCAACGTTGTTACGTCGAAGGTGCCGTCGATCCGGAATCTCGTGGACGAGGCCACGGTCGAGCTCTCCTCGACTGGGGCACGGGCCACGCACGAGAACTTCTCGCCGCGTCGACACCCGGCTCGACACCCAGCTCGCCGCGCGTCATCCGTGTGTCTCGATCCGCCGACAACCACTCGGCCGCTCGTCTTCACGATCGATTCGACTTCGTTCCCGTGCGTTGGTTCGACGATCTCAAGCGATCACTCGACGACCTTCCCGACCGAGTGACTCCGCCGGGGATCGTCATCGAACCATGGCCCGATGACTTACTCGACGTTCTCACCGTGAAGAACCTGGCCTTTGCCGACCACTGGGGCTCGACCCCGACGACCGTCGACGGCTGGCACGAACTCGTTCATGGTTTCGGTGGTCGAACCGACCTCTCGAGTGTCGCCCGCGACGACTCGACGGGCGAGATCGTCGGCTTTCTTCTGACTCACCGCTATCCGGCCGACGATGCCGTGAACGGTGAGCGTCAGGCCTGGATCGACAAACTCGGCACCCTGGCCTCCCATCGCGGCCGGGGCGTCGCCACTGCTCTCATCGTCGAGGCCATGCACCGCTTCCGCGAGCACGATCTGACCCACGCGATGATCGGTGTCGACTCCGAGAGTCCGACGGGAGCCCATCGCCTGTACAAGGGTCTGGGATTCGCCCCGCACTACTCCACCGTCACGAGCGAGATCGCACTCTGAAAGACTCGTGACGTGAAACTGGGCGATCTCCCCACACCATCGCTGGTCGTCGACGCCGGAGCGTTCGCCAGGAACCTCGACACCATGGCTGCCACACGTCCCGGACCCTCGTTGCGTCCTCACGTGAAAGCCCACAAGTGCACGTCACTCGCCGCTCGCCAAGTGGCGATGGGTCATCACACGTTCACGTGCGCCACCCCACGCGAGGTGGTCGGCATGATCGACGCCGGGGTGGGCACCGATGTGCTGCTCGCCAACGAGACTCTTGATCGGTCGCGCCTCCACTCCATGAGCGAGGCTCAACGTCGATCTGGGGCGACCGTGATCGTCGCCGTCGATTCGGCCG
>CAZTPF010000035.1:13445-20003 GCA_964614655.1 uncultured Bifidobacterium sp. | reverse complement strand
CCACTTCCCTTCCGGCGGCCACGACGGCGCCGGCTCCGCCGACCGGCCCGCCGTCGATCGCCGGAGTGACGACCTTCGATCCCGAAGGCGACGGCACCGAGAACGACGGTGACGTGCGATGGACCACCGACGGCGACCGTGGGACTGCATGGTCGACGCTTTGCTACAAATCCCAGACGTTCGGCAGCAAGTCGGGAGTAGGCCTCATCGTCCAACTCACCGAACCCAATTTCGCTCGCGTCGACGTCGACTTCGCCGGGTCGACCTGGCGAGCAGACATGTACGGCGCCAACGTCGTCGGTTCCGACGTGTCGTCATGGGGTGAACCGATCGCCCGCGGCTCGTCGGACGACGGAGCGACTCTCGTCGGCATCACGTCGTCACCTGTTCAATACGTGATGATCTATCTGCGCGAAGCATCTCGGGACTCCGGATGCAGCGACGCCAATCCGTATCGAAGTGGAATCGCCGAGATCGGCGTCTCCGCAGCACCGTGACCGACGACGAACTCGTCGAACGCGTCCGCCTCGGCGACTCAGCGGCCCTCGACGATCTCCTGCGTCGCCATCACCCGCGTCTTCATGCAGTCTGCTTCCGGATCCTCGGTCGACGGTCCGATGCCGACGACGCCGCCCAGAACGCCCTGGTGTCGATCGCCCGCAATCTGAATTCGTTCGACGGACGCTCGTCGTTCTCCACGTGGGCCTACCGCATCGCCACCAACGCCGCCCTCGACGAGTTGCGTCGACGCCGACGGCGCCCGCAACCGTTGCGCGACGTCGAGCGAATGCACGAACACCTGGCCGATCCTCGAGCCGAACGAGCCGGTGACGCGCTCGAGAACCGAGAACTGGTCGAACGAGCTCTCGCTGCTCTCCCCGAGGAATACCGCGTGGCCCTCGTGCTCCGTGACGTTGCCGACCTCGACTACGAACAGATCGCCACCGTTCTCGACGTTCCGATCGGAACCGTACGCTCCCGAATCGCCCGCGGCCGAGCTCGACTCGCCGACTCCTTCGGGAACCGAACCACGCCGTCGGAACGTCCAATCGAATCGAACGAAAGCACCGACGGACACGGCGAGTTGGACAACGAGGGAGGCAGGGGATGAACGACCGAACATCAGAACCCGATCCCGAGCTCGACGTCGACTGGTGGGCCAGTCGTCTGGTCGATCGCGAGGTCGACTTCGCCGACGTTCCGATCGATCTGCGAGCGGCCGTTCAGGAGCGCTCCACGTCGTTCGCCGTCCAGCGGCGTTCACTCCTTCGTTCCGGTACCGACCACACCGTCGACACATCCATCACGAACGCAGCAGTCTCGGCAGCCCTTCGATCTCCCGACACGGCGACCACACGCGGACGTTCGCGATTGGTACCTCTGCTGGCCATGGCTGCGGCATCGGTGGGTGTGATCGCGGTCGGTGCGACGATTCTTCAACCCGACGACTCACCCGAAGTGATCGCCGTCGAGAGTGCCGACGTGATCGCAAGTGTCGATGTCGTTCGCGAAGCGAAGATCCCGACCACCGTCGACGCCGAACCCGTCGACGATCAGATCGTCCCGGAGAGCGAGTCGGCCGCGGCGATGGCCGTCGACGACACGACCGCCGCCTCGACGACTCCCGACCTGCCCACTCATGATGAAGCGACGAACGTCGTCGAAATCGCCGATCTGGCTGATCTGTCGGAAATCGTCCGTTCCTGGATCGACGTGCCACCTCCGTTCGTCGACGGAACCTCACCCTGTGTGGACGACCAGGGACGACGAGCACTGGCGATCAGCGTCCGTTTCGCCGGAATCGACGTGTTGGCGTACTTCTCAGCAGAAGCTGGTGTGACGCTGCTTTCGGTGTCGGACTGTTCGACGATCGCCAGCATCGTGCCCTGAGGACCGTGCTCGCTAGCCTCGGCTCCATGGCTGGCAACCCTCTGAACGATCCGAACTGGGCGTCCGACCTCACCGACACCATCGTGTCGACGGTCGACAAGGTCCGCGACCGCACCACCAAGCCGATCGTGATGATCGCTCGCGGTCTGGTGTTCGGTCTCCTCGCTTTCTTCCTCGGCACGTTCATCGTCGCCATGCTGTTGATCGGCGGCTCACGTGCATTGATCTCGGCACTCGAGGCGCCGCTCGACCACGACACTGCGGTCTGGGTCGCGTACTACGTGATCGGTGGCTTGCTACTCGCCGCTGGTTCGGTGTTCATGATCAAGCGCCAGAGCAAAGAGGGTGTCTGATGGGACAGCATCACCGTGTCGTCATCATCGGATCCGGTCCGGCCGGTCTCACCGCCGCCATCTACACCGCTCGTGCGAGCCTGGCGCCATTCGTCATCGAGGGCGAACCTTCCAGCACGAGTGATCAGCCCGGTGGACAGCTGATGCTCACCACCGAAGTCGAGAACTTCCCCGGTTTTCCCGAGGGGATCATGGGCCCAGAACTCATGGGTCGCTTCAAGGAGCAGGCCGAGCGTTTCGGTGCCACGTTCCTCACCGCCAAGGCCACCAAGGTCGAGTTCGGTGAGCGTCCCATGAAGATCCACGTTCACGACGACGTGCACACCGCCGACGCCGTCATCGTGTCGACGGGCGCCCAGAGCCTCATGCTCGGTCTCGACGAGGAAGAACGCCTCATCGGCCACGGCCTGTCGACGTGCGCCACATGCGACGGTTTCTTCTTCCGTGGCAAGGAGATCGCTGTCGTGGGCGGTGGAGACTCGGCCGTCGAAGAAGCCACATTCCTCACGAAGTTCGCGTCGAAGGTCACGCTCATCCACCGACGTGACAGCCTGCGCGCCAGCAAGATCATGCAGGATCGCGCGCTGAACAATCCCAAGATCGAAATGTGCTGGAACAGTGCCGTCACCGGCTTGATCGGCACCGATCAACTCGAAGGCATTCGACTGCGCGACACCGTCACCGGTGAAGAGAGCACGATGGACGTGGCGGGTCTGTTCATCGCCATCGGCCATCGTCCCAACACCGACGTCTTCAAAGGTGTGCTCGACATGGAGGATTCCGGGTACCTCATCACGCGACCCGACTCCACCTACACCAACGTTCCGGGGGTGTTCGCCTGCGGAGACGTGAAGGATCACACCTACCGCCAGGCCATCACGGCCGCCGGGTCGGGTTGTATGGCGGCCATCGACGCCGAACGTTGGCTTGAATCCCAGCACTGAGCGCGTCGCGGTAGCCTGTCGTCCGATCACTCCGGACAAAGGAATCTCATGGCCGACGGCATCGTGACCCTCACCAGCAGCACCTTCGACGAGACCGTGAACTCGGCGTCGACCCCGGTGGTCGTCGACTTCTGGGCCGAATGGTGCGGACCGTGCAAGATGATCGCCCCGATCCTCGGCGAGATCGCCTCCGAGAAGGCCGGCCAGGTGACCATCGCCAAACTCAACGTCGACGACCATGGTGACATCGCCATGCGTTACAACGTGATGAGCATCCCGACCCTTCTCGTGTTCAAGGACGGCGAGTTGAAGAAGCGGATGGTCGGCGCCAAGGGCAAAGGACAGCTCCTGTCGGAGTTGGAGGAATTCCTCGGCTGATGGCCCTCTCGCCCGGCGACACGGGCGAGGAGGTTCGGCAACTCCAGCGCCGGCTGGGTGCGGCCGGCTTTCTCCCGGACCGTGGTGTGGTCAAGGCCACTTACTGCAGCGCGACGGCCGAGGCGGTGTCGTCGTTCCAGAGCGATCGAGGCCTGCCGGCGACCGGCGTCTGCGATGACGACACCTGGCACACACTGCTCGAGGCTTCGTGGAATCTCGGCGACCGTGTCTTGTCGCAGCGTTCACCGAACCTGCGTGGTGACGACGTCGCCGAACTACAGCGAGTGCTGTCCCGGCTCGGATTCGACTGCGGGCGGATCGACGGGATCTTCGGCCCTCTCGCCGACCGAGCCGTTCGCGACTTCCAGACGAACGCCGGACTCGATGTGGACGGGATCTGCGGAGTTCACCTCGTCGAACATCTTCGCGTCCTGTCCCGTCAGACCGGAGACGGTCCCGGAATTGCCGCCATCCGCGATCTCGAGGCCTTGAAACAAGGGCAGCCACTGGCCTCGATGAGGGTCGCCATCGGGCGCTTCGGAGACGTGGACGACCTGGTCGAACCGTTGATGGCCGCCCTCGACGCCCACGGCGCCGATGTGGTGCCGACCGAGGAACCGACCGCCGCCGCTCAAGCAGCACACGCCAATCTGTTCGGCGCCGAAGTGTTCGTCGGACTCGAGAGCTCCGACGAGCCTGGTCACCGGGTCGCGTATTACGCCGTTCCGGCCTTCGAATCGGCTGGTGGCCGATCCTTGGCTCATCTGATGGAGCGCCATCTGCGAGACGTCGTGCCCGGGGTCGATGTGGTCGGGCTGCGCCTGCCGATTCTGCGGGAGACCAAGATGCCGGCTGTTCTGGTCACTATCGGGTCGGCCGGAGATCTCGCCGATCGTTCGGCCCGCATTGCCGAGGCCGTCTACCTGGCCGTCGTGGCCTGGTCGCGCTGACAACACAGCTCTTGTGATCCTGTGAATTCTCTCTGAGCAGGTCAAACGTTGATTTACAACTAAAACTCGGTTGTTGTGCACACCTTTATCCACAGGCTGTGTGAAACCCTCACGCGCGACCAGAGGTTCACACGGTTAGCGAGGTCACTCCCCTGGTGGACCGTCGACCATCAGGTGATAGATCCGCTCGAGGTCGTCGAGGTCGGCGAAGTCGATCGTGACCTGACCTTTCTTGTTGGCCATCTTCACGGCGACACGGGTGGCGAGATACTCACCCAGAAGTTCCTCGAGTTGCAGGAGGCCAGCGGCCGGCAACTGACGGGAACCAGACGAGCCACCAGAACTGGTCGACGTCGATCCTGCCGTGGGCGACGTCTCACCCGAGCCATCGCCACCACGATCACGAATGGCTTCTTCCACGGCCCGCACCGACCAATGCTCGGTTGCGGCCCGCCGAGCCAACTGCTCCTGAAAAGCCCGGTCAGGTGTTCCGAGGAGCGCTTTGGCGTGACCAGCGCTCAATCGGCCATCGGCCAACAGTGCCTGGACCGCAGGTGGCAGGTTCAACAGTCGCAGGGTGTTGGTGACCGCACTGCGGCTCTTGCCGACTCGTTTGGCCACGTCGTCGTGAGTGAGATGGAAATCGTCCAGGAGCTGCTGATAGGCCGACGCTTCTTCGAGGGGCGAGAGATCTTGGCGATGCAGGTTCTCGACCAGGGCTTGCTCGACCGATGACATGTCGTCGGTCTCTTTGACCACCGCCGGAACCGTGGCCAAACCCGCTCGCTGGGCGGCCCGCCATCGGCGCTCCCCCGCAATGAGCTGGTAAGTGCCATCAGCCATCTTGCGAACCAGCAACGGCTGCAAGACCCCGATCTCTTTGATCGATGCCGACAGGTCGCTCAGAAGCTCCTCGTCGAAATGGACACGTGGCTGGTGGGGATTGGGGACCAGATCCCGCACAGGGATCTCGACCAGGCCACTGTTCGGGGTGGACGGCGGAGTCGCCCCACCCCCGGGAATCAGAGAATCGAGTCCTCTACCGAGTCCTCCGCGGCGGGGTGCCACCGGCGACCTCCTTTGCGACGAGTCGATACGCCACCGCGCCCTTGGACGACGGGTCGTAGACGTTGATGGGCTGATGGTGGGACGGGGCCTCCGACAACCGGACATTTCGGGGGATGACCGTGTTACACACCTTGTCTCCGAAATGCTCCCGGACCTCGGTGACCACCTCATTGGACAATTTGGCCCGGGCGTCGAACATCACGCACACGATGGTGCTGACCTCGAGGTCGGTGTTCAGATTGCGTTTGACCAGGTCGACATTGCGGAGAAGTTGCCCCAGGCCTTCGAGGGCGTAGTACTCGCACTGGATCGGAACCAGGACCTCACGGGCCGCTACCAACGCATTCACGGTCAAGAGGCCGAGCGACGGCGGGCAGTCAATGATCACGAAATCGAATTCATCGAGAACAGAGTCAATCGCCTTTTTGAGTCGTGTTTCGCGAGCCATGGCCGGTACGAGTTCGATCTCGGCACCAGCCAGATCGAGATTGGCCGGGGCCACGAACAGATTCCGTACGGCAGCCGGCTCAATGCAGTCCTCCATGGAGGCGTCGTGCAAGATCACGTCGTACATGGAGGTGTCGACGCCCCGTGTGTCGACACCCACCCCTGATGAGGCGTTGCCCTGGGGGTCCAGGTCGACGATCAAGGTGCGATACCCGAGCTCGGCCAGACATGCCCCCAGATTGACCGAGGTGGTGGTCTTCCCCACCCCACCCTTCTGGTTGGCGACGGCGATGATGCGGGGGAGAGGTCGTTGATGGGGGACGGGAGTCGAACTGTCGCTCATGAAACCAGGCTCACCTCGAAATAGCTGACGACCTGTCGACGACAAGTCGTGGGCGAATGGTACCGGAGGGGTGGGGTTCACGTCCGAGGATTCCGGGTGCTTCTTCGGCACATGTTCCACGTGGAACATGTGGAACGGGAGAAGGGGCCATGTTCCACGTGGAACATCAACCCCCAACACCACCC
>CAZTPF010000035.1:0-13345 GCA_964614655.1 uncultured Bifidobacterium sp. | reverse complement strand
GCGACGTTCCACGTGGAACATCAACCCCCAACACCACCCGGCGACGTTCCACGTGGAACGTCGCCAAGCCACCCCTCAGGGGAGTCGGCGAAGGCGAGCCACGCCCTCTGCCACGTCCTCCAACTGAAGTCCTTCCTCGGCGACCTCCGGGTCGAGCCAGCGACTTCCTGCGGATTCCGGGGGTTCACTGACCAGCACAACGCCCCCCACCCGAACCACCGGGGAAGCGAGCCGGGCGGTATAGCTCGGAGAACCGAAACCTCGGCAGGTGGCCACATCCCATGGCTCGTCCATCACGTCAGGCAGGTCGGCAACATCGCCCGCCCAGGCGCGGACTCGGTCGGCGAGGCCTAACCGCCCGATCAGGCGGACCACCAGGTCGATCCGCTTGGCTCGCCGGTCGACGAGGAGTCCGGTCAGATCAGGACGGCCGACCGCCACGACCAAACCCGGCAATCCGCCACCGGTTCCCAGGTCGACGAACGTCTGCGCCTCCGCTGGACACCGGTCGACGAACGCCCACGCCCGACGAATGGCGGTCTCGAGAGGACTGGGCCCCAACATGCCGATGCGCTGGGCTTCACCCAGCGCATCCAGCAACATGCTCAGTTGTTCGGCCGATGGTTCAGACATCGGTTGCCATGACTCAGGCTGACGGCGCCTCAGCCGGCGCAATGATCACACGCCGGTACGGATCTTCGCCTTCTGAATGGGTGGCGATGTCGGTGCGGCCGTTCAGCGCATCGTGGATCACTTTGCGGTCCGGAGACGGCATGGGCTCGAGGGCTCGAGCAGTCCCCGAGGCCACGACCTCGTCGGCCACCTGGTTGACGAAACGACTCAGGGCTTCCTTGCGCTTGGCCCGATAGCCACCGACGTCGACCCGCAGGCGGGTGTCGTGGTCGCCCATCCGACGCTGGCTCACCACTCGAGTGATGTCCTGCACGGCCTGGAGAGTGGATCCCCGAGGGCCCACGAGAAGTCCGAGGTCGGAGCCATCGAGAGACACGTCGATCTCTCCTCCGTCGATCACCGTGGAGGTCTGGCCCGACACGCCAAAGGCGGTGGTCAGTCCCTGCAGGAACTTCTCGGCCTCAGCGGCCACAGTGGCCGGGTCAGCAGCCGGACGGGCCGGTCGAGAACTCTCGTCGCTCATGTCATTCCCCTTGTCGGCTGCGGGCTTCTGAGTGTTCCGGGGGCGACGTTCGCGGGAACCTCCCTCGGGTCGAGACCCGCCGTCGGAGCGCTGCCGATCACCGCGACGCCGGTCTCTGCGCTCAACCTTAGGTCGTGGCGAACGGGGTCGAACACGCGCCCGCACGCGGGCCTCACCGCGAGTCCGTCCGAACAGTCCGGCTTTCGGCTCCTCCAAGATTTCGAATTCAGCATCGGTGTCGGCGACGCCGAGTTGATCGAGAGCCGTGCTCTTGGCTTCTTCGATGGTTCGTCCAGTGGTTTCCACCCATTGCATGGGCCACCTCTTTCTGTGTCAGGTTCAGGGATGATGACGTCCCGGCATCCGCCAGAGCAGCGGGATCACGACGTCGTGCGTCAAGGACGCGGGGGTTTGGGGTGCCGCGGCTTTCCACCGGGCTTGGGGCGGTTCGACGGAGTCGGGCGACCCTTGGTCCCCGACGATCCACCCTTGGCTGACGCACTGCCCTTGGGCGGCGTCACACGCTTGCTGGTCGGGCGATTTGAGGCCTGCTGCTCTTTGGCCTTGGCTGCTTCCTGCTTGAGTTGGCCGAACAATCCGCCGCCGCCCCCGTCTTTCTTGGCCATTTCACGCGCCTTGGCGCTGGCCTCTTGAGCCTGTCGGCCGAGTGACTCGTCACCCTTGTAGAAGCGGCGGGTGATGTAAGCCTGCTGAGCGATGCGAACGATGGTCTGAGCGAAGTAGTAGATGACCAATCCGACCGGGAAGAAGATCTGGAACACGCCAAACACGACCGGCAGGTACTGCATGATCTTGGCCTGAGTGGCCGACATGGTGGGCGACACCGTTCGCGATGCGATCATGCGCTGCTGGGCGTAATACAAACCCATGAGTGCCACGACCAGCAGTGCGTAGATGATCCCCTTGGCCGGATCGTCCTGAATGACCTCGATCGGACGCAACGACAGGTCGAGACCCCAGGTCAGCATTTCGGTCTTGTCGTCGAGACTGCTGTAGAGCTCGCTCGACTTCGAGATGTAGTCGGGATCGAAGGTGCCGTCGGCCCCACGCGACGTCAAGCCGTGCAGGACGCGGAACATGATGATGAAGATCGGCATCTGCGCTAGAAGTGGCAGACACGAGGCCAACGGGTTGACCTTGTGCTCCTGGTAGAGCTTCATCATCTCTTCGTTCATCTTCTGCCGGTCGTTGCGGTATTGCTGCTGAATACGGCGCATTTCCGGCTGAACACGCTGCATTTCGAGCATGCCCTTGGTGCTCTTCAGCGTGAGGGGGAAGATGAGCATCATGATGACGAAGGCAACGATGGCGATCGCCAGGATGTAGTTCGAGGTCAGACTGTAGAACTGGCTGATCAGCCAGGCGGCTGCTTGAAACATGTCAGGAAACCCTTCCAACAGGGGGAGTGGAACACGAAGAGTGGTCGTGAGCGCGCGGGGTGCGCTCGGGGACCGGGTCGAAGCCCGAAGGGCCGAACGGACGACATCGGAGTAGTCGACGCATTGTCAACCAACTGCCCCGACCCGCGCCGTGCACCGTGAGGGCCTCGTGGGCGTACTCGGAGCAAGACGGGAAGAAACGGCACGGGGAAGGACGACCTTCGCGGGCCCGCTGGTATCCCTCGACCATTCGGAGCAACAAGCGCTTCACGCCGCAACCTCACGGGCACGGGCTGAAATGTGCGAAACGGCCTCGGTCACCTCGGTGAACGATGGTTCACGTGTCGCGTCACGAGTCACGCCGAACAGGTACAAACCGGGGACGAGCGACGAGTGGCGAACGGCCTCACGAAGGCGACGACGAATTCGGTTCCTCGTCACGGCTGTGCCGGCGGACCGACCGATGGCGAAGGCGATACGAGGCGTTGGAATCGACGAATCGGGAAGCATGGAGCACCAGATCACGCCGCGTCGAACACGTGTTCCCTCGTGGCGAAGACGCCGGAAATCGTGCCCGAGTCGCAGACGATCGATCAAGCCGACAGGCGGTGACGGCCCTTGAGGCGACGTGACTTCAGCACGGCGCGGCCGGCGCGGGTGGACATACGAGCGCGAAAGCCGTGCTTCATCGACCGGCGCTTCTTGTTCGGTTGGTACGTACGCTTCACGAAAGGCTCCTCGAGTCCGCCCAGACGATCGGGCGATGGCGGACGGTCGACCACAGTCGACGCATCGGCGCAGGCTACGGCGGTCGAGGCGACCAGGGCAACCTTGAGACGCGATTCGTCAGGGGTCCCTTTTTTGTCGACTATCCACAGCCTGCTACTGTCGCGTTTCCTTGACTTCTCGGAGTCACGACAAATGTTCGTGGTTCTGGGTCCTCCCAGGTCAGGGACCAGAAATTATCGATGTCAAGTCGTCCACAACTTGTGGATACCGCTGTGGACGACTAGGGCACCGTCAGAGGGGAACCGCAGGTGGAGAACCAGGAGAACATGTGGACAGCCGTCTCGCAGTTGTTGCGGGCGCAGGTCTCCGATGCGGTGTGGTACTCGACATTCAACGACATCCACGCTCTGCCGTCAGACGACCTCACCGTCCGCCTCGCCGTCCCGAGTGGAACGGTGCGCGACAAGATCCTGTCGCGGTACTTGCCCCTCGTGACCGATGCTTTCGTCGAGATCGGCCTCGGAACTCGCCAACTCGAAGTGGAAGTCGTCGCACCCGCTGAAGTGTCCAACCAACCAGCCGACGTCGTCGAGGTCGCCGCCGCGAACGCCACCACGACCACCGCGACCCTGACGCGCACCACCGTCGAGAGTCCGGCCGAACGGGCTGGGCTGAATCCCCGCTACACCTTCGAAACGTTCGTGCGTGGCGCGTCGAACAGTTTCGCCCTGGCCGCCGCCCAACGAGTGGCCGAGACGCCGGCCCGCAGCTACAACCCGCTCTTCATCTACGGGTCGGCCGGTCTGGGCAAGACCCATCTCCTCCACGCCATCGGGCACTACGTCATCCAGAACTACAGCCACTACCAGGTGCGATACATCACCACCGAGACGTTCCTCAACGAGTACGTGGACGGCATCCGCTCGGCCTCCATCGCCAACTTCAAACGTCGCTACCGAGACATCGACGTTCTCCTCATCGACGACATCCAGTTCATGGAAGGCAAGGAAGGTCTCCAGGAGGAGTTCTTCCACACGTTCAATTCGCTGCACGGAGCCAACAAGCAGATCGTCATTTCGTCCGACCGAGTTCCGGACGCCATCCCCAATCTCGAGGAACGCCTCATCGGTCGGTTCCGGTGGGGTCTGATCACCGACGTTCAGCCCCCTGATCTCGAGACCCGTCTGGCGATCCTCCGCAACAAGGCTGAACGAGAAGGCACCGAATTCCCGGCCGACGTTCTCGAGTTCATCGCCTCCAAGGTCACCTCGAACATCCGTGAACTCGAGGGAGCCCTCATTCGGGTGAGTGCCTACGCCAGCCTCAACCAGGTCGACGTCACGGTGGGTCAGGCCGAACGCCTGCTGGAAGATCTCCTCACCGATCAGGCACCGAAGCAGCGCACCGACCAAGAGCTCTTGGAAGAGATCGCCCGGTTGCTCGGTTTCAGCGTCGACGCTCTGCGTGGCAAGAGCCGCCAACGTCCGTTGGTGGCGGCTCGTCAAGAGGCGATGTACGTGTTCCGTGAACTCACCGATCTCTCGTATCCGGCCATCGCTCGTCTGTTCGGCGGACGTGATCACACCACCGTCATCCATGCCGTGGAGAAGATCCAGCGCCTCATGAAAGAGCGCACGCAGACCTACGACCAGGTGACCATGCTCATCAAGACACTGAAGCTGGGCTGAGTCGAGTTGGGGACGATCATGTGGACGCGCTGTGGTCGAACGGGGGGTCGCGCTGTGAACAACTGTGAGTTGTCCACCGACGCGCTGGTCAGAGCCTCGCGCCTTGTGGACCGATGTGGACAACGGCGCGCGCCGCGAAACAGATGTCATGCAGGACGAATCACCCGTCGTCCACAATCCACAGGTGTTATTACTTCTATTGGTTCGAAACATCATGAGATGACGACGACAAGACCGACGGGTTCGGAGCCCCGGTTGATCGTCAGCGGGAGGAATGAGTCGTGAAGTTCCGTTGTGAACGAGACGTTCTGGCCGAGGCCTTCGGTGCCAGTAGCCGGGCGGCCACCGGACGAGCCACCAACCCCACGCTGTCATGTCTGCGATTGGTGTTGGCCGGAACTCAGTTGCGCGTGACCGGTACCGACGGTGATCTCACGATCGAAGCGACAGTCGACGTCGCGGCCGGAACCGATGGTGTCGCCCTCGTCCCCGCCAAGTTGGCGAGTGAAGTCGTTCGTTCCTTGCCGTCGGGTGCGGTCGAGATCGAGTTGTCGGGTGACAAGGTTCTGATCTCGGCCGGTCGCGTCAACTTCACCGTTCCGGTGGGTGCTGAAGGCGACTTCCCGAAGTGGACCGGCTCGGTCGGAAGCGGTGTGAGTGTTCCGGCCGCCGACTTGTCGGAAGCTCTCAAGCAAGTCGTGCGGGCAGCCAGTACCGACGATGCCCGAGGCGTTCTCACCGGTGTGCTGGTCACGAGCGTCGACGGTGTTCTGCGTCTGGTGGCCACCGATTCGTATCGCCTCGCGATTCGCGACATCTCGGCGGCGGTTCTTCCCGACGGGTCGCGTTTCGTCGTGCCGGCTCGAGCACTCGGAGAACTGCAGCGGCTGCTCGGTGGGGCCGAGAGCGTGACCATCGACATCACCGAGAACGACGCCACGTTCTCGGTCGGGAACATGCGACTCGTGACTCGTCTCATCTCCGGAACGTTCGCCGACTACCAGCGTCTCATTCCGCCGAGTCCGCCCAATCGTCTGGTGATCGGTCGCGACGCCTTGCTCGACGCCATTCGTCGAGTGAAATTGGTGGCTCGCGATCCCATCGGAACACCGCTGCGGATCCGGATGGATGCCGACGGTGTCACTCTGCGCATGATCAGCCAGGACAGCGGCGAAGCGGTCGAGAACATCGAAGCCGAGCTCACCGGTAACGAGATCGAGATGTCGTTCAACAACGAACTTCTGGCCGCCGGCATCGACGCGTGTTCCACGGAAACGGTTTCGATCCAGACGAGTGAGCCGGGCAAGTTGGCCGTCATCCGCCCCGTGGTCGACGGTGACGCGTCGAAGGCCGACTACACGTATCTCCTCATGCCTTTGCGTTCCTGATGTACGTCGAGCGACTCGAGCTCGTCGACTTCCGCAATTACGAGCGAGCCACGTTCGATTTGAACCCGGGAGTCACGGCGATCGTCGGTCGCAATGCACAAGGCAAGACGAACGTCGCCGAAGCGATGGCCTTCCTCGCGACACTCGAAAGTTTTCGCAACGTTCCACCGGCCGTTCTCGTCCGCAACGGAGCCGACGAAGCGTTCGTGCGAGCCACGGTTCGCCATGCCGACGGTCGTGACGTTCTCGTCGAAATTGCGATCCCCCGGCAGGGTCGAATCACGGCTCAGGTGAACCGGCAGCGACTCCCTCGTACTCGTGAACTCCTGGGAGTCATGCGAGTCACGGTCTTCTCACCGGACGATCTGGAGTTGGTGAAAGGATCGCCAGGGGAACGTCGTCGATATCTCGACGACACGGCGGTGTCGCTCGCCGTGAAGCACGACGCTCTCCGCCTCGACCTCGAACGAGTCCTGAAGCAGCGCAACACCTTGCTCAAACAGTGCGGCGGCCGCCTCACCGACGAGATCGGTTTCTCACTCGACGTCTGGGACGAGCGGCTGGCTGCCGTGGCCGACGAAATGGGCCAGGTTCGAGCCAACTTGGTCGGGAGACTTCAACCTCGGGTCGAGGAGGCGTATCACCGCATCGCCGGAGACGTGGTGGCGATCGGGCTGCGATACGAACCCGAGTGGCGGCGGATGGGAATGACGTCCGCTTTGGCCGCCTCTCGGCAGGACGACGTTCGGCGTGGCGTATCGACCGTCGGGCCTCATCGGGACGACATCGAACTGTCGATCGGTGCCATGCCGGCCCGCACCCATGCGAGCCAAGGGGAGATGCGGTCCTTGGCCCTGGCCATGCGTCTGGCCGCTCATCGTCTGGTGGCCGAGACCACCGACATGACTCCACTCCTCGTGCTGGACGACGTCTTGAGCGAACTCGACCCCGATCGATGCCGGGCCCTTCTCGAACACCTTCCCGAGGGTCAGGTGGTCATCACGACCGCCAGTCCACTCCCGGAAGCGGCCCGACCGGACCGAGTCCTGCGAATCGACGCCGGGGCGGTGGTGTCGTGAGTTCCGACCCCCGTCCGTTGTCGGAGTCGATGGATCGGCTCCTCGCCTCGTTGAAGGGGGGTGACCGGGCCACCACGGTCTCGGTCTTCTCTCGGTGGGCCGAACTGGTCGGTGATCGGGTGGCGGCGCACTGTCGACCGCTCAAACTCGACGAGGGAGTCCTGGTGGTGGAAGTCGACGATCCGGCTTGGGCGACCCAGCTGAAAATCCTCCAGTCCGATGTGGTCGACCGGCTCCGAGCCGGGGGTGGAATGGCCGTCGAACGGCTCGACATCACGGTCGCTCGACGCCGCTGAATCGACCCGGAATACGGACCCCGAACAGGAGTACGTTTTCCCTGGTCAGAGTGCCTGTTTTGCCACGATTTCGGGCCTCGGATGAGGTAGAATTTTCGACGTTGCTCCGACGTGTTGATCGCCCCGTGACGGCCCCCGCCGCTCACAGTTCCGACCGCCCGTCATCCCCACCTCAGAGGTATCCGTGACCACCAAGAACGCGACCCCCGCTGCCGACTACGGCGCCAAAGACATCCAGGTTCTCGAGGGGTTGGACCCGGTGCGCAAGCGCCCCGGTATGTACATCGGCTCCACCGGTCTCGCCGGTCTCCACCACCTCATCTGGGAAGTCGTCGACAACTCGGTCGACGAGGCCATGGCCGGTTTCTGCACGCGGATCGGTGTGACCCTGCTCGCTGATGGCGGATGTCGGGTCGACGACAACGGTCGCGGCATTCCGGTCGATCCGTATCCGTCGGGTCCGCACAAGGGCAAGAGCGCGGCCGAGGTGGTTCTCACGGTGCTGCACGCCGGCGGCAAGTTCGGCGGCGAGGGTTACAAGGTGTCGGGCGGTCTGCACGGTGTGGGCGTCTCGGTCGTGAACGCTTTGTCGAGTCGTCTCACGATCGAGATCGACCGCGACGGCAAACGGTACGAGCAGGAGTTCAAGAACGGCGGCAAGCCGCAGGGCAAGCTGGGCTCCACCGGCCCCACGCCCGGTCGCGGTCGCACCACCGGCACCAGCGTGACCTTCTGGCCCGATGCCACGATCTTCGCTTCCGAAGGAACCGAGTTCGTGGCCCGCACGGTTCTCGAGCGTCTGCAGACGATGGCCTTCTTGAACCGGGGCCTCGAGATCGTGTTCAAGGACGAGCGTCCGGGCAAGGAACAAGACGTCACGTTCCAGTACAAGGGCGGCATCGTCGACTTCGTGAAGCACCTCAACCAGTCGAAGGAGTCGCTCTTCAACAAAGTCGCCCACTACGAAGACGAAGAAGAAGGCCAGACCCTCGACATCGCGATGCAGTGGAACACGGGCTACCACGAGGGCATCCACGGCTACGCCAACGGCATCAGCACGACCGAAGGCGGTATGCACGTCGAAGGCTTCAAGACCGCTCTCACCAGCGTGGTCAACAAGTACGCCCGGTCGCGCGGTCTGCTCAAGGAAAAGGACGACAACCTCCTCGGCGAAGACATCCGTGAGGGAATCACCGCCATCGTGTCGGTCAAGTTGTCGGAGCCGCAGTTCGAAGGCCAGACGAAAGCCAAGTTGGGCAACGTCTCGATGCGCTCGTTCGTGCAGAAGGCCACCAACGAACGACTCACCGAGTGGCTCGACGAGAACCCGACCGAAGCCAACAAGGTCGTGAAGAAGGCGCAGGCCGCGGCCCAGGCACGAGTGGCTGCGAAGAACGCGCGTAACGCCGTCCGCCGAAAGACTGCTCTCAGTGGCGCCGGCATGCCCGACAAGTTGAAGGACTGCACGAGTGGCAATCCCGAAGAGAGCGAGATCTTCATCGTCGAAGGAGACTCGGCCGGCGGCACGGCCCTCGACGCGCGTGATCCGCGTACACAGGCGATTCTTCCCATTCGCGGCAAGATCCTCAACGTCGAGCGGGCGCGACTCGACAAGATGTTGAAAAACGCCGAAGTCACCGCATTGGTGACGGCGATTGGTGGCGGAGTCGGCGACGAATTCGACGCGAGCAAGTCGCGCTACCACAAGATCATCATCCTGGCCGACGCCGACGTCGACGGCAGCCACATCCGCACGCTGTTGCTCACGTTCTTCTTCCGCCAGATGCGTCCACTCGTCGAGGCCGGTTACGTGTACATCGCGCAACCACCGCTGTACTCGACCGAGATCGGCAAGGAGAAGATCTACCTGAAGGACGACATCGCGAAGGCGCGGTTCCTCGAGGAGCACCCGAACCACAAGAAGGAATTCCAGCGGCTGAAAGGCCTCGGAGAAATGGACTGGGAAGAGCTGCGTTCCACCACCATGTCGGCCGAGACGCGCACCCTGCTGCAGGTGACGGTCGAAGAGGCCGCCTTGGCCGACGAGATCATGGGCGTCCTCATGGGTGACGACGTCGAGAGTCGCAAGCACTTCATCCAGACCAACGCCAAAGACGTGAGGTTCCTCGATATCTGATGGCTTCCAAAAAGACACCACCGCCCCCCGCCGACGACGCGACCCCCGAAGAACCGATCGTTCCTGTGCAGCCCGTGGCGTTGCAGGACGAAATGGAGCGCTCGTTCCTCGACTACGCCATGTCGGTCATCATGGCCCGCGCTCTTCCCGACGTCCGTGACGGCTTGAAGCCAGTGCATCGCCGCATCATCTGGGACATGGAGGAGCAGGGCTTCCGCCCTGATCGCCCGTTCGTGAAGTCGGCTCGTGTCTCGGGTGACACGATGGCCAAGTACCACCCGCACGGTGACAGCGCGATCTACGACGCCTTGGTGCGTATGGCGCAGCCGTTCTCGCTACGTCATCCGCTCATCGACTTCCACGGCAACTACGGCTCACCCGACTTCGGGCCGGCCGCCAGCCGTTACACCGAATGTCGTCTGCATCCGCTCGCTATGCAGTTGCTGGCCGACATCGACGAAGACACCGTCGACATGGTGGCCACCTACGACGGCAGCCGCGAAGAACCCACGGTGCTCCCGGCACGCTTCCCGAACCTGCTCGTCAACGGCAGTCAGGGCATCGCCGTCGGCATGGCCACCAACATTCCTCCGCACAACCTCGGTGAAGTGATCGACGCGTGCGTGCACGTGCTGTTCACACCCGACGCCACCTCCGACGATCTCATGGAGTTCGTCAAGGGACCGGACTTCCCGACCGGCGGTGCGATTCTCGGCCGGGCCGGGATCATCGACGCCTATCGCACCGGTCGCGGCAGCGTGAAGATGCGGGCCACCGCCACCATCGAAGAGTCGAAGCGCGGTGCGATGCAGATCGTGGTCACCGAGCTTCCGTATCAGACGAGCTGCTCGGCCATCGCCGGACGTATCCAAGAACTCGTCGACGCCGGTGACATCGACGGTATCGCCGACGTGAACGATGGTTCGTCGGGCGGCAAGACCAACCTGCAGATCACCCTGAAGCGCGACGCCAATGCGAACGTCGTGCTCAACAACCTCTACAAGCTCACCCAGCTCCAGACGAGCTTCGGCGTGAACATGGTGGCGCTGGTCGACGGTGTGCCGCGCCAGCTCACGCTCGCCGACGCGATCAACGGCTACCTGCGTCATCAGATCGAGGTGCTCACTCGCCGGACACAGTTCCGCCTCGACAAGGCCCAGCGACGTGCCCACTTGCTCGAAGGTCGCATCAAGGCCCTGAACGTGATCGACAAGATCATCAAGCTGATTCGCGAAAGCGAGGATGCGCCGAGCGCCAAGAACCAGTTGATGGCCAAGCCCTACGAGTTCACCGAGGTTCAGGCGATCGACATCCTCGACATGCAGCTCCGTCAGCTCACCCGCTTGTCACGGATCGATCTCGAAGCCGAGATCGCCGAACTCACTCAACGCATCGCTGATTTGCAGGCGATCCTGGCCGACGACGTGAAGTTGCGTACGGTGGTCAAGGACGAACTTCTGGCCATCAAGGAGGAGTTCGCCACGCCGCGCGTGTGTCCGATCGCTCTCGATGCCGGCGAGATGAGCGTCGAAGACCTGGTCGACGACACCGAGCTCGTCGTGGTGATGACCGAAGCCCAGTACGTGAAGGCCGTCCACGCTTCCAACTTCAAGACCCAGGGTCGAGGAGGAAAGGGCGTGACGGGCGCCAAGTTGAAGGCCGACGACATCGTTCGGCACGTGATCTTCACCACGGCTCACGCCTACCTCTTGTTCTTCTCGAACCGAGGCAAGGTGTACCGACTTCGCGCCCACGAACTTCCCGAACGTGAGCGGGCGGCCAAGGGTGTCCCGATCGTCAACTTGTTGCCACTGCAGGCTGGAGAGACGATCGAGGCGATCATCGACACTCGTGACTTCGCGGCCGAGCGCTACCTGTTCTTCGCGACCCGCAATGGTGTGGTCAAGAAGACGCCGTTCAACGAATACGACAAGGCGCGTCGCGACGGCTTCATCGCCCTCAACCTGCGCGACGGCGACGAACTGGTGCGAGTGATCGAGACGTCCGGCTCCGACGACATCTTCATGGTGGCCCAGTCGGGTATGACCATTCGTTTCTCCGAGACCGAAGTACGAGCCATGGGTCGTGCTGCAGCTGGTGTGCGCGGCATGAAGCTACGCGCTGGTGATCAAGTGGTGAGTGTCGACGTCGCCCGCGACGAAGCAGCGATCCTGATGATCACCCAAGCCGGCTACGGCAAGCGGACCCAGCTCGACAAGTTCAACCGGCAGGGCCGCGGTGGAATGGGTGTGCGCGGGATCCAGATCAAGGAGAAGAAGGGCATGGTCGTGTCGGCCTTCATGGCTGGTATCGACGACGAGATCGTGGCCGTCACCTCGGGTGGCTCGACGATCCGAACTCAGGTCCGAAGCATTTCGTCCCAGGGACGCACCGCAACTGGAGTTCGGGTGATGTCGGTGGAAGACGGCCAGACGGTGTCGTCGGTGGCTCTGATCATCGCTCACGACGACGAAGAGTGACCGGGTCCCGACGCGATTCGGGACAGGTCGGAGTCCTCACGATCGCATTGGCGGTCGTCGTTCTGGTTGCGACTCAAGGTTTGGTGCAGGTCGGATCGACGATCACCGATCGAGCGCGGGCCCATGGTGTGGCCGATGCGGTGGCGCTGGCGGTGGCATCGGGTCGTTCCGATGTGATCTCGGCACTCGTTCGCAATGTGCAGGCGAGCGTGGTGTCGCTGGATGACCGTGACGGCGACGTGATTGTCGAGGTGCGGGTCGGATCGTCGTCAGCGACGGCACGAGCGACCACCAACTGGTGACGGAATCTTCTACGCTGACCACGTGGCCGACGACGATCCGTTCTTCATCGTGCCGGCCGTCCAGCCGGACGAGGAGGAGCCGTCTCCGGCGGCGAAGCCCACTGTCACCGAGGCCGACGAGGCATCGTCGAAACGTGAACCGATCGTTCGTCGTCGGCTTCGTCGTGTGCGTCGAACCACCCGCACCGTTCGCTACATCGATCCGTGGAGCGTGCTGAGGGTCGCTGGTCTGTTCCACGTGGTCCTGTACCTCGTGCTCTTGATCACCGGTGTACTCCTCTGGAACGTGGCCAACACCACCGGAACGGTCGACAACGTCGAACGATTCATGGAGAGTTTCGGCTGGGAGTCCTTCGAGTTCCAGGGTGGGGAGATCTTCCACCAGGCCTGGATTCTCGGACTGTTCCTCGTGGTGGGACTGACCGGTCTCGCCGTTCTTGCGGCGGTCACCTTCAACCTCATCACCGACGTGGTGGGTGGCATCAGGGTGACCGTCTTGGAAGACGTCGCCGACGACAGTGAGGCCGTGCCGGCGCCGGCCCCCAAGGGGATCGGGGACTGGTTGAGGAGTCGCCGAACCGACCGATAGGGTGACCCGTCGCTGGGGCTATAGCTCAGTCGGTTAGAGCGCATCCCTGATAAGGATGAGGTCACAAGTTCGATTCTTGTTAGCCCCACCAGCACCGATCC
>CAZTPF010000034.1:3253-20134 GCA_964614655.1 uncultured Bifidobacterium sp. | reverse complement strand
AAAATCCGATCGGACAAGTCGGGAATTGTCCGAGGGGTCGACGGGCATGGGAGACTGCGGTCGAACGAACGAGGGGAGGTCCCGTGGCGGGACGACAGGTACCAGGGATCGATCGAGCGTCGGCCGACAAATTGCTGACCACCACCCGATCGGTGCGGAAGCGACTCGACCTCGAGCGTCCGGTCGAGATCGAGGTGGTGCGCGAGTGCATCGACATCGCCTTCCAGGCGCCGACGGGCACGAATGCTCAGAACTGGTCGTTCGTCGTGGTGACCGATCCCGACAAGCGGGCCGCCATCGCCGATGCGTATCGGCGGGGCGCCGAGGTGATGTCCGGATCGGGTTACCCGCCGCCGCTGCCGCCCGGTGACCCTCGTGAGCACGTGATGCCCAAAGTGATGGAGTCGGCCACCTATCTCGGCGAAGTTCTCGACCGCGTGCCGGTACACGTGATCCCGTGTGTGCAGGGCCGAGTCGAGTCGGTGCCCATGGTGGTGGCGCAGGCGAGCACGTACGGTTCGATTCTCCCGGCGGCCTGGAGTTTCATGCTGGCGTTACGCGCCCGCGGTCTCGGCACGGCGTGGACGACGATTCACCTCTTCCACGAAAAAGAGGTCGCGTCGTTGCTCGGTATCCCTGACGACTGGACGCAGACGGCTCTCCTCCCGGTGGCGTACTACACCGGCGACGATTTCAAGCCGGCTCACCGACTCGACTCCGACCAATTGGTCCATCTCGACTCGTGGGGTTCGCATCGGTGAGCGTCCGTGTCGATCCGGCGCGGGTCGACGAACGTCTCGGCGGTCGTGACTTCGTCTACGTGCTGACCGTGCGCGACGGCGGTGTGCATGCGGTCGCCCATCGGTTCGAGGTCGACGGACCGGTGGTGAGCGTTCCGACGGCCAGTCAGTCGGTGAAGGACCGGATGGCCGTCGACGATCGAGTCACTCTCCTGTGGCCACCGGTGTCGGCGCCAGCCGACGAGTACGACGACTACTCACTGGTGGCCGACGGCGCGGGAGAAGTGTCCGACGGGTCGTTGCGAGTCACCCTGGCGTCGGTTCTGCTGCACCGTCCGGCTCCCTGAGACGGGTGTCGGTGATCAGGAGGCGAGGGCGCGCGCCGCTTCGGTGATCACCGAGTCGGGGATCGCCGAAGCACTTCCGATGACCGTGAACCGAGTCGTGAGATCGGTGAGCGTGGCCAAGTAGGTGGCGGTCGACGCCGGAAGTCGCAGGGGGGTGACACCGAGGAGGATGCGACGGGTCGGGCCGAGAGTGCCGACGGCCGAGATGGCGTCGAAACCGAGTGACGGATCGGAGATGTCGACGAGGGCCACGTCGCCGGCGTTCCAGCCGAAACCACCGAGCTGAATCGGTGTGATGAGAAGTTGTCCGAGCGCGGCGGCTGTTGCGTAACGATCGGGTCCGGCGACGCGAGTGGTGTTGATTCCGAGCGACTGGATGCCGAGTCGCACGGCTTCCGACACCACCGAGGTACCGCCCACGACGAGAACGTTCGTGATCTGACGGATACGGAGTTGCTCGACCACTCCCGCAGGAATCGTGTCGCGGTTCACGAGGAACACCGGATGCGAACCGATGCCACCACTGATTCCGAAGGCCGCCGGTCCGGCGATGACGGCATCGGCGAAACTGTCGCCGCGCACGACGATGGCGGTCCGTTGCGCGGCCAGGAAGGCGATCGTGTCGATGCGCTTGGACACTTCGACCGCGGTGTCGTAACGCGTGGCACCGAAGACCCGTTCGATACGGGAGGCATCGATTCCGGCCCCGCCGAGGGACGTCGCGGTGGTGAGTTGTGTCTCGACCGACGTGGGAACGGCTTGAGGACCGCCGAGGATCCACACCGTCTGCGGATTCTCGTTCACGATGGCGGTGATCTGCGCGGAGCCGAGCCCGGTCGGAGGAACCAGCACGATGTCGGCGTTCTCCTGTTTGGCGAGAGCCGAGGCGGCGAGACCGTCGGGATACACCGAGCCGCTCACGAGGATCACGTCGGTGCGATCGGCGAGTGCCTCGACGGCGAGGTTGGTCGAGAAGCGGTCACCGGCCGAACCGAGGCGAGTCGACGGTGTGGAATTCTGCGGGAGCTGCTGCGCGGCCAGTCGCAACGCCGCGCCGGCATCGGCGATTCCCGATCCGCAGTGGAACGTGTCGGACGGATTGCTCGAACACGGGGTGCTCACACCGGTGGGGAAGGGGCGAGCCGACGACTCGATGATCGCCTCCACTTGGGCCGGCGTCAGGTTCGGGTTCACCGACAGAATCAGCGCGGCGATACCCGACACGATCGGGGTCGACATGCTCGTGCCTTGTTTGTAGCCGTAGGTCCACGACGAATCGGCGGTGCGGGTTCCGCCATTCGACAGCGACAGAATTCCGCCTGGACCGCCAGGTGCGGCGACGTCGACGCTCGATCCGTAGTTCGTGTACGACGCCCGACTTCCGTCGTAGCGCAGAGCAGCCACGCTGATCACGTTGTCGCACTTCGACGGGGCGAAGTCGTTGGTGTCGAGATCGAGTCCGGCGTTACCGGCTGCGACCACGATCGTGACGCCGGCGGCGACGGCATCGTTGATGGCAGCCTGTTCGACCGCCGCGCAGGCGGTCTGCGAGCCGAGGCTCAAGTTGATGACCTTCGCCGGCGTGGGGTTGAGCGGAACACCGTCGACCGGGAGGCCAGCCGCCCAGCGAATGGCCACTGCTTCGTCGGACGTGCGTCCACCACACGTGCCGAGCACTCGGACGTGTTGCACTCTGACGTTCGGCGCGACACCGGTGATGCCGACCGAGTTGTCGTCGTTGGCGGCCACGATGCCCGACACGTGCGTTCCGTGCCACGAACTCGGTTTGAACGGGTCTCCCACCGTGCAGGTGTAGAGAGGGTCGTCGGATTCGGACCAGTCGCCGACGTCGGTCTCGTCGGGGTCCCAGCCGTCACCGTCCTTGCTGTTCTTCGTCTGCGACACGAAGTCGTAGCCGTCGACCAGACGTCCCGACAGTTCGGGATGGTCGAGTCGCCCGGTGTCGATCACGGCGACGACGACGTTCGCCGAGCCACGGGTGACGTCCCATGCACTCGGCAGGTCGATGCCTTGAGTGCTCGGAGCGGGAGTCTGGAGGTACCACTGCTCGGAGTAGCGCGGATCGGTCGGAACGGCGGTCGACACGCGTACCAGATCGGGTTCGGCACTCTCGACGAGACGTCGTGCCATGAGCTCGTCGGCCAGAGCAAGCGCGTCTGCGAAGGTGATCGAGCCGTCGAGATCCAGGATTTCGAATCGATTCCCGATCACCACCGGAGAATCGGTCTCGACGCCGTACTGGTCGGCGAGGAACGTTCGCGCCGCTTCGCTCGTCTGTCCGGTGTGTCGGCGAACGATCAGTCGATCGACCGGATCGACGGACGAGGTGTCGTCCGAGACGATCGAGATACTCAGTTCGGATGCGGACGCGGGGGTCGTGGCGAGTGTCGATCCGACGGCCGTGAACAGAGCGGTGACGGCGACGAACGAGCGGAGCGCCTTCCTTGCGTTCCTCGTCGTCGTGCCGATGATTCTCACTCGTGACCTCCGCTTTCGTGTTCCGACGGTACAACCGTACGAGTTCGCGAAATGTTTCGAATTTCCCGTATTGAGAATGACTTGACGATCCTGACCGGGGACTATCGTCCGAAACGTGACTGACACCACGCCTCAGTTCCCCGATCATCTCGGCATCCGCAGTGACCCCGAAGCCATCGAGACCGAATGGATGCGAGCGGTTCTCGATGCAGCCGGGTTGTCGCAAGGCGCGGTGTTGCAGACGTGTGAGTTCGCCGGTTACGTCGGTACCGGCCAGACGGGTTGCAACGCGCGATTCGCGCTCGGTTGGGATCGGCCGGAAGGTCGTCCAGCGACGATCATGGGCAAGTTCCCGTCGCCGGACGAAACGGCACGGGCGACCGGCTTCGGCGGCAGTGCGTACGTGACCGAATGGAACTTCTACCGCAACCTCGCGCACACGGTCGACGTACGTGCACCGCACTGCTACCACGCAGCGCTGAGCATGGAAGAACAAGGTTTCTGCTTGATCATGGAAGACCTGTCGGGCTCCGAGCAGGGTGATCACTTCGTCGGACTGAATGCCGACGAGACGGCGTTGGCGATCGAACAGGCCGTGAAGTTGCACGCACCTCGATGGGGAGACACGACGCTCGCCCAGTCGGCACCTGCACAGACCACGATCGACGAGCGGTCCGACGCTCTGCAGATGATCTATTCGATGTTGTTGCCGGCCTTCCTCGATCGTCTCGGTTCTCGTCTCGATGCATCGATCGTCGGAATCTGCGAGAGCTTCGGCCAGAACGTGAAGCGTTGGGCCCAAGGCACCGGTACGCCACTCACGCTTGCCCACTACGACTTCCGACCCGACAACTTCTTGTTCGCGCGCGAGGCGGACGCACCGCCCATCGTGGTGGTCGATTGGCAGACCGCCAACGAGGGGCTGGGCATGGTCGACGTGGCCTACGTGATCGCCAGCAGCTGCGACCCCGACCGTCGGGCCGCGATCGAACGTGACCTGGTGGAGGAATATCGACGCCAGTTGACGGCGACCGGGATCGCCTACGACGCCGAGACCTGCTGGCGCGACTACCGATTCGGATCGTTCTGGGGTCTGGCCATCACGGTGTTGGCCACGTCGATGGCGGCCCGAACCGAGCGGGGCGACGATCTGTTCGTCCGGATGGCCAGCCAATACGGCCAGCAGTGCCTCGAACTCGATTCGCTGACATTATTGACGTCCATGTAGGGGTGTCCGGCTCGATCCCGAGCCGGGTCGTGACTGGGGGTACGACATGACGACGATCGACTTCGATCCCGACGGCTTACGCGACAAGTACCGATCGGAGCGCGACAAGCGCGTGCGCGCCGACGGCAACGAGCAGTACGTCGAGATCGCCGGACAGTTCGCGCACTATCTCGAGGATCCCTACGTGGCTCGGGAGGAGCGAGGTCCGCTGTTCGACGAGATCGACGTGGTGATCGTGGGCGGTGGTTTCGGCGGTCTCTTGGCCGGTGCCCGCTTGCGCGAAGCCGGGGTCGACGACATTCGCGTGATCGAGAAGGGCGGCGACTTCGGCGGCACCTGGTACTGGAATCGGTATCCCGGAGCCGCGTGCGACGTCGAGTCGTACATCTACCTGCCGCTCTTGGAAGAGATCGGCTACATCCCGACCGAGAAGTATTCGAAGGCGCCCGAGATCCTCGCTCACAGTCAGGCGATCGGACGACATTTCGATCTGTATCGCAACGCGTGTTTCCAGACCGAGGTGACCGAGATTCGCTGGGACGAGGACGACACGAGATGGATCATCTCCACCAATCGCGGTGACCAGATGCGTGCTCGTTTCGTGATCATGGCCAACGGGCCGCTGCATCGGCCGAAACTTCCGGGTATTCCCGGCGTCGAATCGTTCGCCGGGCATTCCTTCCACACGAGCCGATGGGACTACGAATACACGGGCGGTTCGTCGAACGGTGGTCTCACGAAACTGGCCGACAAGCGAGTGGGCATCATCGGCACGGGGGCGACTGCGGTGCAATGCGTTCCGCACCTCGGCGAGCACGCCAAGCAACTCTTCGTGTTCCAGCGCACGCCGTCGTCGATCGACGTTCGCAACAACCGGCCCACCGACCCCGACTGGGCCGACTCGCTCGAACCCGGTTGGCAGCAGGAGCGGATGGACAACTTCAATGCCTTGGTCTCGGGTGGTTTCGCCGAGGTCGATCTGGTGAACGACGGCTGGACCGACATCATCGGCAATCTCCTGATCAGACTCCGTAAGGAGTCGTCGCCCGATCTGTCGGCCGATGGATTGGCGCGCAATCTCGAACTGGCCGACTTCGAGAAGATGAACCAGATTCGCTCACGGGTCGACGAGATCGTGAGCGATCCGCAGGTGGCCGAAGCGCTGAAGCCGTGGTATCGGCAGTTCTGCAAGCGTCCTTGTTTCCACGACGAGTATCTGCAGACCTTCAACCGTCCGAACGTCACCCTGGTCGACACCGACGGCCAAGGTGTCGACCGGATCACCGAGAACTCAGTCGTGGTGGGCGACGTCGAGTACGAGATCGACTGCCTGATCTATGCGACCGGCTTCGAAGTCGGGACCGAGTACACCCGACGTTCCGGATACGAGGTGTACGGCCGTGACGGTGTGAGCCTCACCGACGCATGGGCTGACGGTGCCCGCACCCTGCACGGCTTTCACAGTGTCGGCTTCCCGAACTGCTTCGTGGTGAGCAACATCCAGTCGGGGTTCACCGTGAACTTTCCGCACATGTTGAACGAGCAGAGCAAGCACTTGGCGTATCTGTTGTCGGAAGCGCAGAGTCGCGGGATCACGCGGATCGAAGCCACTCCTGAGGCCGAAGAGGAATGGGTGCAGACGATCGTGCGCCTCTCGCAGATGAACGTGAAGTATCTCGAGGCCTGTACGCCCGGCTACTACAACAACGAAGGCCAGCCAGCCGCTCGCAGCCTGCAGAACGGCAGCTACGGAGCCGGCCCGGTGGCCTTCGTCAAGGTGCTGGAGGACTGGCGAGCCGAGGGCTCGTTGTCGGGTTTGGCGCTGTCCTGATCAGGCGATCGGCGGCGGCGGCAACGTCGGCTTCTTGCGCCGGCTGACGACGAGCGCGATCACGGCGAACAACAGTGCGCCGGCCACCGCTGCAAGCACGATCACGAGAGTGTTCGAACCCGAGTCGTCGGCGGCTTCGTCAGCCGTGCCGTCGCCACCCAATCCGAGAAGTGCGGCGCCGTCGCGCGCGCTCGGGGGAGTAGTCGAGATGCCGATCTGGATGCCGGTTGCCGCATCGATCAGTTCACCCGTGGCCGGATCGACGATGCCCGTGACGGCACCGGTGTTCGGATCGACGAACTGACCCGACACGAGGTCGTATTCGCCGATGACGAGTCCGGTGGCGATCTCGATGAGCTGCTGCGTGTCACCGTCGAGATAGGCGCGCGGCAGGATCAGATCGCCGGCCGCATCGACCGACTGGCCACTCGGAATGGAGAAGCCGCCGAGAGGTGACGGTGCGGCGACGCCGCCGGTCTGCGGATCAACAGGTGTTCCGGTCTGCGGATCGACCGAGCCGGTGGCCGGAGTGCTGCCCGTCGATCCCGCGGTGGTGGCGGGCGCCCCGGCGCCCGAACCGGCGGTGGTGGCCGGTGCTTGAGCTCCCCGGGCGACCACCGAGAAGGCCGCCGGCTGGTAGACGAAATTGATCGAGGGTTGGTTGTTCACGCGCGTCCCGCAAGCGAAGGTCACGGTGAGACGTCGAACGTCCTGACCGGCGAGGAACCCGTCGTCGAATCGAATCGAGACGGCCCAATTCCCCGACGCGTCGGGCCGGAAGAGATCGCCGGCTTCCGAACCTCTACTGATCGAGAGCTCGAACTTGCTCTCGTCTCCTGAGTCGAGGCCGGAGGCGCCGTACGGGAAGATGAGATCCCGACACGGGGAAGCAGTGGTGTTCGAGATCGTGACGCGTTGGCCTTCGATCACCTGAGCCGGGTCGACCGAAATCGCACCTCGAACGTTCGAGGCGACGGGCGGATTGCCCGGATTCGGTGCCACCGGCTGATTGGTGTCGCGCACGGTGATGAAGCCCACGTATCTGAGTTCGTCCTTGACGCTGTTCAGGCAGACGATTTCCGCGTGCAGAGTTTGAACGCCGGGACGATCTGCGTCGAAGATCGGCTTTCCGATGTTCAACACTTCGAAAACGGGAATGTCGTTCTTCAGGGCGACGCGGTAGCTCGGCTCTGTCTCCCACTTGCCCGTTCCTGCTCCGACGAAGAGGCGGCGGGACAAGATCTTTCCGCCGGTACACGGCCGGTTGCCGGACCCCAGGATTCTCGAAAAGGGGGCCACTTCGGTGTCACCGAAGACGAGCTCGGGAGTGATGCCGGCGTTCGGATCGCCACCACTCGGACCGGCTGTGCCAGCCACTCTCAGCCGGGTGGAGTAGCGGAATCTCTTCTCGGGGAGAGAACACAAGACCCGGATGTCGATCGCTCCATTTCCTGCAAAGTTGCCGACGACGACGTCGAGGACGATTTGCTCGTTGTCGATCGTGAGGAGATCAGTGGTCGGCTCCGTATTCCAATCGCCGAGCAACTCGTACTCGACGGACAAACGGCTGGCGTCTTCGCCACAGTTGGAGGCCCGGGCGGTGAAGCGTGCGATGTCTCCGGGATCGGCGGTGGTCGGACCGGTCAGGCGCTCGTCGATCCACGGGGGAGGCGTAGCGGCGACGATGGATGCCGAAAAGCTGGTGGCCAGCAGGCCCGCCAGGAATGCCACTACGACTCGCGTCCTCACTCGGTGCCCCTTTCGACGTCGGGCTCACCTTAGCGAGGTTCGAAATCACTTCGAGACGAGTCGGTCCAAGAGATCGTCAAGATTGGCCACGGCGATACCGATCGACTGATCGGCGATACCGAACGGCAAGAGCAACAGGTGCTGGTGGCGCAGGGCTCCGCACGAATACACCACGTTCGGTACGTAGCCGTCGCGTTCGAATTCCGACGGAACGAGGAGTGGTGTGTCGAGGGTGCCGATGACTCGGGCCGGATCGTCGAGGTCGAGGAGCATTGCGCTGATGCAGTAGGTGCGCATGGGGCCGACGGCATGAGTGAGCACCAGCCAGCCGGCGGCAGTCTCGATGGGGGATCCGCAGTTGCCGAGCTGGACGACCTCCCAGTGTCGAGTGGGCAGTTGGATCTCGAGTGAGTTGTCCCAGTATTCGAGTTGGTGCGAGAACGACACCGAGTTCGTTTCGCGGTCGGCTCGACTGAGCGCCGCGAATCGTCCACCCACCTTTCGCGGGAAGATGGCGAGTCCCTTGCCTCGTGCCGCATGTCCCGACACCGGTGTGATCTCGAACTGGAGGAAGTCACGGGTCGACAGCAGTTGCTGTCCGATGTCGACACCGTCGAAAGCCGTGTACGTGGCGAAGAAGATGCGACCCATGTCGGGATCCTCGAAGTCGACGAAGCGAGCGTCCTCCATACCGCGCCATTCGGCCATCGAGTGGGGCCACAGGACCCTCTCGGAGAGCTGCGAATCGACCGAGAACGACACCGAGTAGGCACGGTCGGCGATCGAACGAAAGTGACGGGCCGTGGCATCGACGTTGCGGTAGGTGTCCTGATCGTGCATGAGGCGATTGAGTTGCTCTTCCAGGTCGGACCGAGTGAAGAGACCGTCGAGATGTTGCAACACGTAGCGGGCGTTCTCCCCGAGATCACCGAAGGTTTCGAGTAGACCGAGAAATGCAATGTTGCGCAGACAGCCCTCCGAGTGGAGTCCGACGTCGAGGTCACGTCCAGGAGAGTCGACCGAGACGTTTCCGTATTCGTCGATCACACCCGTGCGGAATCCGATGGACGAGCGGTGACCCTCGCCGATACCTCGCACACTCATCACGAAGCGAAGACTCCCGTCGGGAATTCCGGTCTGATCGGGGTGGGGGACGACACTCGGGTTCGTGAGGGCCGCACCTTCCACCGAGAACTCGTGGGTGAAATACGCACCGATGAGTTTCCAGCGGTCGTCGGAGAAGTGGGTGGGGGAATCGAGCCGATTCGCCACCCGGTGGGCGTGAGACTCGAGCCACAGATCGAGATCGTCGTGACGATCGGAGAAGCGGAGCACGACGTCGTTGAGCGCGCGCACAACCTCCTCTTCCGAGAGTGACAAGATGCGATCGAGAACGGCACTCGTACGCGACTGGGTGGCGCCGAAGTCCTCTTGCCCCGGTACGAACAAACGAGCGAAGATTCGCGACGGATCGGCTTTCAGGTGGATGCCGGTCCGGACGGCGAGGACGTCGGGGTCGGGGAAGACCGTCATCGAGTGAGCATCGACACTCGGTCGTGGAGTTGCAGGGTCGAGACCATGGCGATGGTGGACTCGGCTCCCTGGTTGAGATTGCGACCGTGTGCGTGCAGGCCGTCGTACCCGCCTCCGGTGACCTCGTCGATCATCGGGACGCCGGCGTCGTTGTCACCGTGGAACCACCGTGCTGCCATCTCGATGACCCGAAGCCATTCGTCGTCTCCTGTCGCGTCGAAGGCCCGTTTGGCCGCGTCGGCGAAGGCGGCGATCTCGACCGGTTGTTGATCGAAGGCCGGCTTCGGATCCCCGGGACCACGCCCCGTGGTCGGAGTCACCGAGAAGTGTCCGGAGTGGGTTTCGTTGGAGACCAGCCAGCGCAGCATCTCGAGACCGGTGCGAACGGTGTCGTCGTCGCGATGGGCGACACCGGCCGCGATCACGACGTCGGGGAGTAGGGCGTTCGAGTACGAGAGTCGGGGTTCGGGCCACGGCCAGTCCGGTGAGCGCGACGACAGGAGCACACGGTCGGCGGCGTCGGCAATCAGGTCGAGGGCCCCTTTGTGTTCGGGTGCGATCGAGAGCACTTCCGAGGCGCCGAGTCCGGCATAGGCGAGGGATCGAAGCCAATCGGGACGGTGTCGGATCGCCGACTCGAAGGCACCGAGCGCGCGTTGGTGCAGAACCCCATCGTCGCTACGTGCGATCACCGTTCCGAAGGCCCAGATCGCTCGTCCCCAGGCGTCCTCGACCGTGGGTTCGTCGAGCCACACGCGCCCGAAACTCAGTCGGTTGTGGAACCTGCCGTCAGCGGTCTGCGCGCTGAGGACGAACCGCATACCCAGACGAGCGAGAATCGATCCTCCGCAGGTTCCGTTGTGCTCGCGTGCTGCGACGACCACGAGGCGCGCGTTGTCGTCGGTGCAGTAGCCGTGCGAGAACCGTGGTCGCGGCCCCTTGGCATGCTCGAAGAGACCCCAGTCGTCGGAGAGATTGATGAGATGTCTGAAGGTGTACGAGCTCATGACGCAACCGCCTTCGTTCTCGATCCGGCGATCATCGGGACGAGATCGAGGTAGTCGGCGGCCACCTTCGTCCAGTCGTGACGTCGGGCGAGCTCCTCAGCACGTGCGCGCATGTTCGCCTGAACGTTCTGATGGGTGAGGATCGTCCGCATGGCGCGACCAATGGCATCGGGATCGCGATGAGGGACGACGATTCCCGCTCCGTCCGACAAGAGCTCGCGGGCATGTGGAAAGTCGGTGGCGATCACCGGAACACCTGCGGCGACGGCATCCACCAGGACCCCACTCGTCACTTGATCGTCGGAGTCGTAAGGGAGGACGACGACCGATGCCGAACGTACGAGCTCGATGAGTTCGGGAACGCTTCGATAGATCTGATCGAACACGACACGAGATTCGACGCCTCGTTCTCGTGCTCGCTCGCGGAGCGACTCCCGGTATCGCTCGCCCTCTCGGGCTTTCACCTTCGGATGGGTGCGCCCGGCCACCAGATAGGTGACCGGTGGAACGACATCCGAGACCGCGGCAAGAGCATCGATCACCCATTCGATGCCCTTGCCGGGTCCCAGAAGCCCCCAGGTGAGCACCGTGGGAACCGGTGCTCGTCGCGGCGCGACGGGCGGGGGAAGTGTCGCGCCGTGGGGGATGGTGACGACGTCGAGCGGATCGACGTCGTAGAAATCGAGGAGACGATCACGTGCGGCGTTCGTCATGGTCACCACTCGACTCGATCCCTCGAGGACGTGTTGGAGAGTTCGTCGCTGGTGGGTGGTGGGGCTCGTCGGGATGGTGTGAAGAGTGGTGACGATCGGAACCCGTACGTGCGACATGAGTCGAACAACATCGTCACCGTCGTGTCCGCCGAAGATGCCGAATTCGTGTTGTAGAAATGCGCAGTCGAAAGAATTGATCGCGATCGCGGCCTCGCGGATCGACCGAAGACGAGAAGGCTGTAGTTCGGCGACGATGCGCTCGTCGGTCGCCGGGAGCGAATCCACGGCACATCGGACGATCCCGACGTCGGTCGCTCGGTTGTCGCGCAGGCCGTTGGCGAGGGCGGCGGCGAAAGTGGCCAAACCGCACGCCGTGGGTGGGAACGTACTGACGATGGCGGGACTGGGTGGGGAAGTGATCATGGGTTGCGCTCCTTTGACGTGGTCGTACTACTGGTGCTGCTCGTGCTCGACGTGGTCGTGGCTTGGACGTTGAGGAAGGTGCACACGATGCTCTCGCCCTCGGCGAGATCGATCACGACGTCGGGACCGTTCACCGAGTATCCGCCACCTCGATCGAATTCCAGATCGCAGTCGACCGAGTCGAAGTCCCAACCTTCGGCATCGAGCTCGGAGACGAAGTACTCCTGGAAATCAGTGATCCCGTCGAAGATCTTGGTGTCCGATCCGGTTCCGTCGTCGACGAGCACGAAGTCACCAAGCGGTGCGGGTGACGCGGTGAAGCCGAACATGTCGTCGGTCTCGACGTCGGATTGCTTCACGATGGTGATCTGCCCGGGAAAGACGACCGCAGTGCTGCTGAGCGAGAGGTCCATCTGACCGGTACTGCAGTTCGTGACGTCACTGCATCGCAGATCGGTCAGGCGCATGTGGTAGGGCGAACCCGACAGATCGACGGCCGAGTTGCCGAAGCCCCAATCGAGGCGGGACGAGATGTGCCCGCCCCATGCCAGAACGGCCGTGGGCGCCGTGGCCGAGAAATAGACCTCGACACTTGTCTGGCTCGAACCCCCGTAGGTGCCCGACAACGAGTATCCCGACGGATTGCTCGCCACGGTGCACGACGCCGAGCCGCAGAGGTTCCCCGTGTTGGGTACGGTCGAACCGGCCGCCGTGAAGGTTCCGCCCCACAGATCGAAGAACTGACTGCCGACCTGGGTGACACCGGCCCCGGCGACGTTCGGATCGAGTGGAATTCCGAGAGTGTCACTCGGGCCGGCGCACAGCGCGATGGCGCATGGATCGGCTCCCGGCTCGGTGCGGTCGAAACTCGTGAGGTAGTCCAGGGCGTGCTTGCCGTTTTCGGTCGTGTCCCATTCGATCCGAACGACGTAGGTTCGGCCGACCGTCAATCCGGACAGAACCGATCGGTAGGGGACCGACTGGCCCTCGAAGTACAGGGCGTTGCTCTGGCCCAGATTTCCCTTCTGCCAGTTGGCCGGATCGGCTGCGTCGCACGTCGAATCAAGATTGGCGCATTGCTCGATCTCGACCGAAGGCTTCGAGGCGCCCGATGCATCGCGAGTGACGAGGACGAAGCCGATGAGAATCGCTGTGAACAGGATGATCGCCGAGATCAATTCGACACCTGACAAATCGAGACCTGATCGCCGATTCCCGTTCATCGTCCCTCCAGTCACTCTGCCGAGATCGGCAAAGTAACGATCGATGGACCTCTGCGAGTCTCACGAATGTCTCGCGCACGTCAGATGGCGAGTTGGAGTACGTCGATACCTGACAGGAGTCGGTGACATTTGTTCGCAACGGACGGACGCCGTGTTCGTGGATACTCCGATTCCCATTCGATTGGAGGTATTCATGGTTTCGGTACTGGTATGCGACGATCATCAGCTGGCGCGCGATGCGCTCACGACGATCTTCGAACACGACGGTGATTTCGAAGTCGAAGGATCGGTTGCCGACTTCGGAGGTGCGGTGTCGGTGTTGTCGTCGAAGGATGTGCAAGTTGCAGTGGTCGACGTTCGGCTGGGAAGCGATAGTGGACTCGACGTGGTCCATTGGGTCCGCGACCACCGACCCGACACCAAGATCATCCTTCTCACCAACTTCATGTCGGACGAGTTGGTGCTGGAGGCGTCTTCTCTCGGTGTCTCGGCAGTTCTCGACAAGGCTGTGCGCCCGAACGAACTGGCACGGGTCGTGCGTGAGGTAGCTGGCAATCGCTGGACCGGAATGGGCGACTTGGTGAGGGAGGCTCAGGCTCGCTTGCAGCACAAGGGAATTCTGCAGATGCAAAGTCTCGGTCAGGTCGATCGCGAGATCATGTCGCTGATCGGCAAAGGGATGACCGATCGAGACATTGCGACCCGTGTCTTCCTGAGTCCGCAGACCGTTCGTAACCGTGTGAGTCGACTCTTGACGACGTTGGGTCGTGAGAACCGAACACAGCTCGCTCTGATGGTGAACGACTACGACGACGTCGGGCATCGCTTCGAGAAGTAACGCCGTCGTTCAGAGGTTGCGAAGTCGTTTCAGGAGGTCGTGGACTCGGTCCACGACCTCCATCGCGTAGGGACCCTCTTGGTCGGTAGCTCGTCGTTCGATGCTTCGAAGTTCGTCGATGTCGGCGGGACTCCCCACAATCGTGAGCGATCCACAGATTCGATGGGCCCGACGTTCGATCGAGACTGCGACGTCGTCGGATCGGTCGCCCGAGTTCCAGTTCTCGATGGATGTAGCCAGTTGTCCGAGGTCGTCGAGCACCGACTTGCGATGTCGGATCCACACTCGGTGGAGCGCAGTGTCGAGGTCGTCCATCAGACGATGTCGGCGAGAGATCGCAGATCATCGGCTAGCGACAGCGGGTCGAAGGGTTTCACGATCACACCGCGGACCCCGAGGGCTTCGAGGGCTCGACGCTCGTGAGGCTGTGCCTTGGCGGTGAGGAACACGACCGGAACCGTTGCCCCATTGGTGGTCTGGCGAATTCGACCGAGAGTGGACGGTCCGTCGAGGCCAGGCATCATCACGTCGAGAACGATCACGTCGAACCTGTGGTCTTCGAGAAGTCGAAGTGCTTCTTCGCCGCTCGTCGCTTCGGTCACGTCGAAACCTCCGACGAGACCGAGCGCGATGTCGACGACGCTTCTGATTCCGTCGTCGTCGTCGACGATCAGTGCATGGGGGGCAGTTCGGACGAGAGTCATGAGCAGGGCTCCTTGGGGAGTAGGGGAAGGGTGAAGATGAATCGAGAGCCGACGGGACTGCGGTTCTCGGCCCAGATCCGTCCGCCATGGCGGTGAATGATGCCGCGGCTGATCGCGAGCCCGAGCCCAGTACCCGAATTGCGACGGTCATCGGAAGTTTCGACCTGCGCGAAAGGCTCGAAGATTCCATCGAGGGCGTCTGCGGGAATTCCGCGTCCTTCGTCGTCGACGACGAATTGAATTTCGTTCTTGACTCGTAGGGAGGCGACGACGATGGTCGACGACGGAGGAGAGAACTTCAAGGCGTTCTGTATCAGATTCAAAAGAACCTGGACGATTCGATCGTGATCAGCGACAAAGGTGTCTGGTGCTGGTTCGGCAACCAGACGAACTCTCTTCCTGCTGGCCTGGGGCTGCAAGGTTCGAAAGACTTCGGCGATCAGGGTGTCTGAAGTTTGTTCACCCAAGGTGAGGTCGACTCTCTGTGATTCGAGACGGTCGAGGTCGAGCACGTCGTTCACGAGCCTGACGAGGCGTGACGTGCTTTCTTGCGCGACGTTCACGAGCTCGGCTGCTTGTGTGGGGAGGACGCCGACGACTCCGGCATCGAGAAGATCGAGGGATCCGGCAAGTGATGTCAGGGGTGTTCTGATCTCGTGACTCACGATCGAAATGAAGCGAGTTTTCATCTCGAGAAGCGACAAGGCCGAAGTGATGTCACGGATCACCAAGACGTTGCCGTGCAAGGGTCCGTCTAAGGGGGCGGCAGAGATCTCGAGAATCTTCTTCTCATTGCTGGTGTCGACGTCGATCGTGAAGGATCGACGTCGGGCGATGTCGTCACTGTGCGTCGAGATCAACTCGTGGATTTCCGGGTAGAACTCGTCGAGAATCCGGCGAGCGTCGTCGGTCTCGTCGTGATCCATGGTGATGCCGAAGAGTCGCCGCGCTGCTGGATTCACCAGATCGGCCCGGCCGGTCTCGTCGGTCACGATGATCGCCTCCGAGACCGAATTGACCACATGTTTGGTGAGACGGAACGAACGTTCGAGTTCGGCGGTCCGCTGGGCGACCCGCTTTTCGAGAACGTCGCGGATTCTCCCGTGAGTTCGTTCGATGGACCAGATACGAACGATCAACCCGACGACGACGACGACTGTCGAGAAGATCGCGATTCCCTGCCAGTCGACGAAGGCCACTGCAGGATGTGGTGAAGATGGAATGTGAGCGTTCATGTCGATTCCCCGATCGGGAGTGCAAACTATGAACGTGCGAGCGAGTGCGGAGTTCCTCACAACGACGTGAGGACATTTGTCATGGAATCGACGACGATCGTCGACTGAGCGTCGACAGGAACAGGCCCACGGCTTCGCAAGCTCCCCGTGACCGTGGAGTGCGGAACAGATCGAAAGAATGTTGAGCCAGGGGAAGTTCGGCGTAGAGAACGGGCTGCTTGGAGACGGAACGTAGACGCCCGACGAATTCGCGGGCGGGTTCCACGTGGAGAAGAGTGTCGTTCCTGCCGTGGATGACGAAGAAGGGTGGTGCATCGGATGACACGTGTTCGATCGGCGACGCTTCTCGATAGACGTCAGGTGACTCGTCGATCGAAGTCTTGACGACGTGATTCTCGAGCAGGTGTCGTACGGCTGGGTTGTTCTCGTCGTTCGTGTCGGTCCAGTCGTAGATGCCGTAGAACGGAACGACCGCCTGGACGGGGACCTCCGACGTGAGTCCGGCGAGAGCGGCTAGGTGTGCACCGGCCGATCCGCCGGTGAGCGCAATGAAGGACGGGTCGCCGCCGTACGACTCGATGTTGGCGCGTACCCAGTCGAGCGCGCGCCGGACGTCGTCGAGGTGGTCGGGCCAGGTGGCTCGCGGACTCAATCGATAGCGAGGAGCCACACAAGTCCACCCCGCTTCGGCCATGTGTGCCATGAGAGGAACACCCTGGGTTCGGTTGTCTCCGACGCTCCAACCACCGCCGTGGATCTGCACGAGTACCGGTGTGCGTCCGGGGACATCGGATCGGCGCCACACGTCGAG
>CAZTPF010000034.1:0-3153 GCA_964614655.1 uncultured Bifidobacterium sp. | reverse complement strand
CGGTAGTTCTCGATCGAGACCGCGACGCCGGCCAGACCGACCATCACGAACAAGCCCCGCGCGATACCCCGACCTCGACGGGCCAGACGTCCCAACATGACGAGGTGGACCGACGCCACGACGAGAGGGGCTTCCGACCCCAACAGTCCGTCGACGAAGAGTGGGATCGAGCGTCGCCCACCGCGCCGCGAGACGGGACGCCAGCCATTGACGATGGTGAAGGAAGTGGCCATCGCTGTGACGAGACGCACCAGGCGATGCGGTGTCTTCGACCTGCTCACGGCCATGAGATTACGGGGACGGTGTCATTAGGCTGAACGCCGATGAGTGAATCGCCGACCCTGGCCGCCGACTTCGAGACGCCCAGTCGTGACACGTGGCTTCGAGCCGTCCACGGAGTGATCCTGAAGTCGTCTCCCGATGCCACCCCCGACGAGTTCGACGCCGCCTTCCGACGCCAACTCGTCACGACGACCGACGACGGCATCGAGATCCAGCCTCTGTACACCGCCGCCGACGTGTCTGCGACCACCAGTTGGCCAGGTGAGGCACCTTTCGTTCGCTCGACTCACGCCGACCCGCGACCCTGGGAGATCCGTCAACGAGTGTGGTCGGGAGTGGCCGACTCGTCGGCCGTCGGCGAACTCGAGTCGGGAGCCACCGGACTGCTCGTCGAAGTCGACGGGCGCGGCGACGTCGATTCGCTCGCTCACACTCTCGACGGTGTGTACCTCGACCTGGCGCCGGTGTCGCTGTCCTCGTCGTTCGACGACGTGGGACTCGGTGCAGCCTCGTCGCTTCTCGAGTTGTGGGATCGTCGTGGGATCGCAGCAAGCGATCGGCGTGGTTCGTTCGGTGTCGACCCGATCGGCACCTGGTTGCGTACTGGCGGTGCGGTCGATCTGGTGAGCGCGTGGGACGACACGGCGTCTCTTGTGAGTCGTGCTCACATGTCGGCACCTTCAGCACGAGTCGTCACCGTCGATGGAACCGTCTGGCACGACGCCGGTGCCAACACCGTGCAGGAACTGGCCTGGACGATTGCCGCTGGTGCCGCGGCAGTGCGGGCTCTCGTGCGGGATGGCCTGTCGCTCGACGTCGCCGCTCGAACCCTCGAGTTCCGCTTCGCGGCCACCGCCGATCAGTTCACGACCATCGCCAAGTTTCGGGCCGCCCGTCGTCTGTGGGCGCGCGTGGCCGAGGTGTCCGGAATCTCGTCCGACGGTGCCGCGATGTTCCAGCACGCCGACGGCTCGCGTGTGATGCTCACTCGCTACGACACCTACGTGAACACATTGCGTTCCACGGTGGCTTGTTTCTCGGCCGCCGTCGGTGGCGCCGATGCCGTGACCATCTGGCCCCACGATTCGCTCGTGACTGTCGGAGGTTCGAAGCACGGGCGGCGCCTGGCCCGCAACACCCAGTCGATCCTGCAGGCCGAATCGAACATGTGGCGAGTCGTCGATCCGGCCGGAGGTTCGTGGTACGTCGAGTCGCTCACCGACCAACTGGCCGAAGCCGCGTGGAAGGAATTACGCGCCGTCGAAGCCAAGGGCGGCATCGTCGAGGCCGTCGTCGCCGGACACGTGCACGATGCTCTCGCCGAGCAGCTCTCGGAGCGCCGTCGCGCGGTGGCGACGCGTCGTCGGCCGCTCACCGGACTGAGCGAGTTCCCGAACGTGGCCGAAGACGCCCCGTCGACGATCGTCGAGACACCTCGTGATCATGGTCCGCTCTTCGCTCCCTTGTCGCTCGTTCGGTTGTCGGCCGACTTCGAGGCGCAGCGTCGACGAGCCGATGAGCATCTGGCGGCCACTGGTCGTCGACCACGGATCTTCCTCGCCACTCTCGGCTCGCCAGCGGTTCACACCGCTCGCCTCACCTTCGCCAAGAACCTGTTCGAGGTGGCCGGAATCGAGACGGTGTCGGGGGAGGTCGCCGACTTTGCCGCGTCGGGGACGACGGTCGTGTGCGTGTGTTCGTCGGATGCCGTCTACAACGAGTCGGCTGCCGATGCGGTAGCCACTTTGAAGGCCGCCGGGGCGGCTCGTGTGTATCTGGCCGGACGTCGACTCGACGTTCCGGGTGTCGACGAGGAAGTGGGCATGGGTAGCGACGTTCTCGACGTCCTCACCCGGGCCCTCGATGAACTGGGGGTCGCGTGATGTCGGTTCCGAATCTGTCGAACGTCGACCTCGGGGTGGCATCGTCCTCCGGTGATCGCACGACGTGGGCCGAGGGCGTGGAGAAGGCGAGTGGCCACACTCCCGACGAATTGGTGTGGAACACACCCGAGGGGATCGACGTTCCACCGCTCTACACCGCCGACGACGTGGCCGGACTCGACTTCCTCGCGACGTACCCCGGTCTCGCACCCTTCCTGCGCGGTCCGTACTCCACCATGTACGTGAACCAGCCGTGGACCATCCGCCAATACGCCGGGTTCTCCACCGCCGAGGAGTCGAATGCGTTCTACCGGCGCAACCTGGCCGCCGGTCAGAAGGGACTCTCGGTTGCCTTCGACTTGGCGACGCACCGCGGCTACGACAGCGATCACCCGCGCGTGACCGGCGACGTGGGAATGGCCGGTGTGGCGATCGACTCGATCCTCGACATGCGTCAGTTGTTCGACGGGATTCCGCTCGATCAGATGAGTGTGTCGATGACCATGAACGGCGCAGTGTTGCCCGTTCTCGCTCTCTACATCCTGGCCGCCGAAGAACAAGGTGTGGCACCGAAGCAGCTCACCGGCACGATCCAGAACGACGTGCTGAAGGAGTTCATGGTCCGCAACACGTACATCTACCCGCCCGAGCCGTCCATGCGGATCATCTCCGACATCTTCGCCTTCACGTCGCAGGAGATGCCGAAGTTCAACTCGATCTCGATCTCGGGCTACCACATGCAGGAAGCCGGCGCCACCGCCGATCTCGAACTCGGCTACACACTCGCCGACGGTGTGGAGTACCTGAGGGCCGGCATGGGTGCCGGACTCGACATCGACGCCTTCGCGCCGCGCCTTTCGTTCTTCTGGGCCATCGGCATGAACTTCTCGATGGAAGTCGCCAAAATGCGCGCCGCTCGACTGCTGTGGGCCAAGTTGGTGAAGCAGATGGGCGCCAAGAACGACAAGTCGTTGTCGTTGCGCACCCA
>CAZTPF010000033.1:0-20497 GCA_964614655.1 uncultured Bifidobacterium sp. | reverse complement strand
GCCGAGATCGATCGCGCTGATCACCGTTCCGAGGATTCCGAGATTCACCGAAACACCGGCCACCACGACGGTTCGGACTCCCATGTTGCGAAGAATCTGATCGAGCGACGTCGAGGTGAACGGCGTCATCCCGTGGATCCGCGAGACGACCACGTCGGAAGCTTCGGGCCCGAGTTCGGGGACCAACTTCGCGCCGTCGGTTCCCTGATCGATCGGTGTCGAACCGGTGTCACGACGCAGGCGGGCGTTCATGGCGAACACCTTGCAATTGTCGGTGGCCCCGATCCCGTCAGGTCGGTTCTCAGCCGTACAGTGCACGACGGCCACTCCGTGCGCTCGCGCCGCTGCACACAGGCGACCTGCTGACTGCCTCACCCCAACTCGGTCGACTTCGTCGACCAGAGCTTTCATGAGAGCTCCCTCACCGACGACTCCCCGCTGCAGTTCCATCGTGAGAACGGCGACGTCACCGGCGAGGAGCTCGGCGAGTCGAGCGCGCTGCTTGTCGTCGAGAGAACTCACGGAGCCAGATTGCCACACCGGCACCATCGATCTGGTAAGCCAGACGACATGAACGACGAGCGCCCCGTCGACATCCGAGACACCGATCCCGAGACGTACTGGGAAACCTTCGCCGAGAAATGGACGTCGCTCCTCACCTACCGATACCTCGGCCGTCAATGGGACTCGCTCGACACCGGAGTCGAGGGCGCATTCATGACGCTGCGTCACGACATGCGCAACGTCCTCGGCGGGATCATGGCGGCCCCACTGTGCGTCGCCTCCCCTGAATGCGGAGGATTCAACGACGACGAGGTGGTCCCCAATCCGCTGATCGCGTCCATGCAGATCCTCGATCCGGCGCCTGACGTCACGCGTCTCATGATCCTTCCCGACAACCTCCACACCGGACGTCGTCTCGGATTCAGTCGCGCCCTCGTGGTCGATGCCGCCGACACCTCGCGCGTGGTGGCCATCTCCACCGGCGTGGGCCTGTCGCTCGGCCCCGCGCCGGACGGTTACGAAAAGATCGACAATCCGCCGATCGACATCGAGGACTCCCCTGACCTGCCGCCCTTGCATCAGGTCTTCGGCGCCACACGCCAATCGTGCGGCGTGTGGGTCCTCCCCGCCCTCACCGCCGAACTGGCGTCACCCGACGCCGCCTTGCACATCGGCCCTCAACACATCACGCTCGAGGCGGCGGCGGCCGATCTGGCCGAGACCGCAGCCGGTCGACCGCTTCAGGTCACCGATTGGTACGTGATGTTCGTGAACCGAGGCAAGACAGGACCTTTCCGCACCGATGGTGAGTGCTTCGCCGGCGCAGACGGCACATGGGGCGCACGCGTGAACCTGATCGATGACGGCAACGAGGGCCGCGTCGTCAGTACGTGTGCCGCGACGTTCCGCTGAACATCGCAGAAGAAGTGGTCAGACGGGCTGGCCCGACAACTTGCGCATGTTGTCGCGCAGCGACAGCTTACGCTCGGCCGGCGTGAGCCCGGAGTAGTCGGCGACCCACTCGTAGGGGTTGGCGAGACCTTCGGGATGCGGCCAGTCGGAGCCGAGCAACATCTGCTCGGCACCGATGATGTCGCGCACGACGGTGATGTCGTCCTCGTAGAACGGAGCCACCCACACGTGATCACGGAACGTGTCCATGGGGTCACGCTTGTAGAGCTGCGGCGTCTTGCCGTAGGAGCGCTTCAAGCGGCGAGCGAGATCGCCCACCCAGCCAGCGCCGAGTTCGACGGTCGCAACCTTCAAGTTGGGCACACGGTCGAAGAGTCCGTGGCAGATGAGCGAGGCGATCAGGTCGTAGACCGGACGCTCGACGTGAACGCCCATGACCTCGCTGAGAGCCGACATCTTCATGCCGGTGTAGGCCTGGCTCTCGCCCCAACGCTCGAGGTAGATGCCGTAACCCGAGTCGGCTCCGTGGAAGGCGATCGTGACGCCGGCATCGGCTGCGATCTGCCAGAACCGGTCGTACATCGGATCGGCAAGCGAGCGGAAGCGGTCGGGCGCATTCACCGGGGCCGGACGGAAGGTGACGATCCGAGCACCCTTGGCGATCACGTGCTGCAGTTCGGCGATGGCCTTGTCGACGTCGATGAGCGACATGAGCGGGCCGGTGATGATGCGACCGTCGCGGTTGTAGCCCCAGTCCTCGTCGAGCCAGGTGTTGTAGCTGTGGAAGGCTGCGTAGAGCATCTCGGGGTTGTCGGCCATCATCTCCTCGAGGCCGAGACCGAGGCTCGGCATCAACCAGGCGAGGTCGACCTTCTGCTCGTCGAGCAGTTTCACGCGGGCGTCGCGGTCGCGCGCCGCCGGCGGAATGGGTCCCATCTCGATGATGTCGCGAATTTCCTTGCCTTCGTGGTTCTGGGCCCGGAAGTACATCTCGAGAGATCCGGGCTGACCCACCGGGTCGTATGTGGGATTCGGGATGAGGGTGAGCAACTTGTTGTTCACGAGCAACGTCTTGCGACCGTCGATCTCGATCCAGTGGATCGCGTGACGATGCTGCCTCGGCAAATGACGGGTGACGGCATCGGTGTGCTCGTAGTAGTGCTGGTCGGCATCCGACAGGCCGTAGGTGACGTCGGCCGGAATGTTGCGCTCGGCGGTCATCGTCATGAGATGTCTCCTCGGGTTGGTGGCTCGGACTTCAACGAACGAAATCTGACGCCTCGTCAGATTGTACGTCAGGCGAGGCCGAGGTGGTAGACCCAATCCCGTGGAGATGTCCTGGTGAGCGAAAAAGGCGAGTTCGGCCCCCTGGACCGTTCGGTCGCCCGGGAGCAGATCCGGGATCTGGTGGCCCGGTACAACGCCAACGGCGACACGGGTCGCTTTCCCCAGGTCAGAGCCCTTTTTCTCGAGGACGCCGTGATGCGGATCGAGCCCGACCAGGAGTACGTCGGGATCGAGTCCATCATGTCGATCTTCACCGGCACCAGCTCGAACACCGCCTCGTCGGCCCTCACCCACGTGCGCCACTTCACGAGCACCCATCAGATCGACTTCGACGACGATTCCCATGCGGCCGGGCGCCTGTACTTCGCCGTTCTGACCGACGTGGGACTCGACCACTGGGGTCGCTACGTCGATCACTACGTCCGCACGGACGACGGATGGCGCTTCGCGCGTCGCTCGGTGTCGGTCGACGGTTGGTCGGAGCGCTCGCTCTTCCCGCGGATCTGACTCTCGTCAGAGGCCAGTCGGATCGGGGCGAAAAGCGTCGCGAGGACGTTGCACGAACTCGAACGGCACACCGTCGGGATCGTCGAGGAAGCAGATCCACATGTCGGGTACCGCCGTTCCTTCGAGTTCGACTTGTCGCGGCTCTCGTTGGAACTCCCAGCCGGCGTCGAGGAACTCGCGATACGACGCACGGGTGTCGTCGACACCGACTGCCGTGCGGTACAAGCCGGCCGTGTTGGCCGGAACCGGATGACGTCCGTGTGACTCTGGCGACTTCCACTGCATGAGCACCACCTCGAACGCCTCGTCGGGAAGTCGCATACGCACCACGTCGACTCGGGCGTCGGCGACACCGAGGACCTCGTCTCCCTCGACTGTCTGCCGCGCCACTTCGACGAATCCCATGCCGTGGTACCACGGCAATGAGACGTCGAGATCGGTGACAGTGACGCGCAGATGCCGCATACGGGCCGCCGACTCGTTGGATCCGGCGTCGACCACCACGTCGACACGAGTACCGAACGGATCGCTGAGGGTCGCCCACTCGGGTCCCCACGGGGCGACACCTCTCCAAACCAACGACGCACCGGCCACCGTCGCGCGTTCGATGGCTGCCCCCAGGTCGGAGACGGCGAAACCGAGAGCCTGCATGCCCACCCGAGTCGGATCGGCGATGGGTTCGTCGATCATCGTGGGCGACACCCATTCCTGCACCTCGACCGACGGACTCACACGGGGGCCGCGCCAGTCGTAGGCGAAGGCCGCACCGCTCACGATTTCGCCGTCGATGCCGAGCAGCGAGCCATCGGAGGGATGGAGGGGGTTGCGCATGACCTCCTTCAGACCGAAGGCCTTCTCGTAGAACGAGATCACCGAGTCGGTGTCGTCGCAGCAGTAACAGATGTGCAGGAAACGACGAGCGGGCGGCGTGGGTGCTGAAGCCATGACGCTCGACAGTACCCGACCACTCCCCTCGTTCTGCCAGAATCGGTCGAGCAGTCGACGAAGAGGAAACATGCAGAAAGAACTCGACGGACATCGTCTCGACGGAAAGGTCGCTCTGGTCACCGGAGCCAGCCGCGGTATCGGAACGGCCATCGCTCGTCGACTGGCCGCCGAAGGAGCGGCCGTCGCCTGCACGGCTCGAACCCTCGAACCGGATCCGAAGTATCAGGGATCTCTTCGCGACACCATCGCCATGATCGAGGAGAGCGGCGGTCGAGCGGCTGCGTTTCGCTGCGACCTGTCCGTGGCCGACGATCGCGCCAAACTCGTCGACGACGTGCACGAGTCGCTCGGCGCCGTCGACATCCTCGTGAACAATGCCGCGGTCACGTTCTTCCTCCCGGTCGAGTCGTTCCCCGAGAAACGGTTCCGCCTGATGATCGAAACCCAGGTCTGGAGCGCCATCGATCTGGCCCAACGCGTGATCCCCGATATGCGGTCGCGCGGTGGCGGATCGATTCTCAACATCTCGTCTCGCGCCGCCGTGAAGCCGGTGGGCCCTCCCTTCGAGGCGTGGTACTCGGAGGGCAACTCCTCGGTGTACGGCCTCTGCAAGGCGGCGCTCGAGCGCCTGTCGCTCGGGATGGCGGCCGAGTTGCACAAGGACCGAATTTCAGTCAACACGCTGGCTCCGTGGGACAACGTGGCGACTCCCGGAGCCGGGGCCCACGATCTCGTCGCCGAATATGCGCTCGAGCCCGAGGAGATCATCGCTCAAGCGGCCCTCGAACTGGTCGCCGGCGATCCGGCCACGTTGACGGGACGAATCGCCTATTCGCAACCGCTCCTCGCCGAGCTGGGCGTCCAACCGCGCACTCTCACCGGCGGCCCGTTCGCGACGTGAGGTGAGTCATGGGGCGTGTGCGTTCGACTTCGTGGACCAATTGGGCCGGCAACCAGACCTCACGTCCGCACGCGATCGAACGGCCCACCGACGAAGACGCAGTCGCTGCGATCGTTCAGCGGGCGCGCGAGGCCGGACGATCTGTGAAGGCGGTCGGAACGGGTCACAGTTTCACGTCAACTGCCCTCACCGACGGTCATCTGGTGATCATGGATTCGTTGCGTCGGATCATCGACGTCGATCGGCAGGCCGGAACCGTGACTGTCGGCGCCGGCATCACGATCGGCGATCTCAATCTCGCTCTTCATGGGCTCGGGCTCGCCATGCCGAACCTCGGCGACATCGCGTACCAGACGATCAGCGGGGCGATCGCGACGTCGACCCACGGCACGGGCGCAACGCTTACCGGACTGGCCGGGCAGGTTCGGGCTCTTCGACTCGTCACTGGGACGGGAGACGTCGTCGATCTCACACCGAGCGACGGTGCCCTGTTCGATGCCGCGTGCGTGAATCTCGGCGCGCTCGGCATCGTGACCCAGTACACCTTGGGTGTCGTACCGGCGTTTCGACTTCGAGCTGTCGAAGGCGCGCAGAAACTCGACGCTCTCCTCGACGATCTCGATACTCATGTCGACGGCAACGACCATTTCGAGTTCTTCTGGATTCCCCACACCAAGTGGGCACTGACCAAGCGGAACAACCGGACCGACGATCCGGTTCCGCCGGCGACGGTGTCGTCGAGATGGAAGCACTGGTATTCGAAATCCCTGATGGAGAATTACGCCTTCGGTGCTGTCTGCGAGTTGGGGCGTCGCCGGCCGTCTCTGATTCCGCGGCTGGCCACGGCACTGCCGTCGAGCGGACAGTCGTCGTATGTGAACGACAGTTTCCGCATCTATGCGAGCAAGCGCGTCGTGAAGTTCCTCGAGATGGAGTACTCGATCCCCCGTGAACACTGCGCCGAAGCCTTGTCGGCCGTGCGAGCCATGATCGAACGACGCGGGCACATGGTGAGCTTTCCGGTGGAGGTCCGTTTCACGGCCCCCGACGACATTCCGTTGTCGACGGCTCACGGTCGCCCGTCGGCCTACATCGCCGTTCACATGTACAAGGGAACGCCCTGGCCCGATGTCGAGCGGTACTTCCGGGACGTCGAGGAGATCATGGTCGGGTTCTCGGGTCGTCCCCATTGGGGGAAGATGCACTTCCGCTCGGCCGCCGATCTGGCGCCGATGTATCCCCGATGGAACGACTTCCAGGTGGCACGTGACCGATTCGATCCCGATCGAGTCTTTGCGAACGACTACCTCCGCCAAGTCCTCGACCCCTGAAAATCGCCCACCCTGTTGCGTTAGGCACCACCGGCGGTCATTTGCGCAACAGAGTGCGCGAATATCGTCGCTTTTGCTGGAACTGCGGAGAAGCAACGGGAGACTCATTGGCATGCACCCGAGGACGAGATCCACGCTGATCACTGCGGCTGTTCTTCTTGGCCTGGTTGCCTGCTCGTCCGACGAGTCAGCATCCTCGTCGACTCGTGCCCCCGAGCCTTCGATCGGTTCCACCGCAGCGCCTTCTTCGACCTCGCCACCCCGCAGCACCACGACGACTGAGGCCACCACGACCAGCACGATTCCACCGCCGACCGAAATCGTGTGCGACGCCGATTCGGGTTCGGATCAGACCTTCCAAGTCCCCCTCGGTACCGACGTCGTGCTCGTCGCCACCAGCACGAGCGAGAGGGAATACCACCTTCACGAATACGACATCGAGCTGACCGGAACCGAGGTTCGGTTCGTCTTCACGGCGACGATCCCCGGCGAGATCGAGTTGACCGAGCATCCCGGCCACTCGGTCGTCTGCACCCTCGTCTCCTGACCGACGAAATTCGCGCACTCTGTTGCGTTAGCCACCGCCGGCAGTCATCTGCGCAACAGAGTGGGCGAATTCTGATGGTTTCTTGAGGGTGGGGATGGCTGGGGGCGAGGCCGGATGGGCCTACGATCCCGGCGTGATTTCTCGCCCGCCCCACCGTCCCACTCCCTCACTCGCCCTTCTGGCGGCCATCCCGCTGGTGGTGCTCGCCGCTTGCGGCGGAGGCGCCGAGAACGAAGAGAGCAACACCTCCGAGCCCTCGCCCATCACATCCGAGGCGACGGCAACACCAACGACGACCGAAGTTCCGATCGACACGTCGAGCCCGTACGGCCTGCCGCCCGATTACGTGGCACCACCCGGCTGGGTCGAGTCGACCTCACGATTCGACGACACAGTCGGAGCGTTCGTGGAGTCTGCGGACGACCCCCGCTTCACCTCGTTCGTCTGGACTGCAGAAGGCTGCTGCGATGCCGGACTCGACGCCACGTTCGGATCACCTGAGCTCCCCGACTCCGATGATGCCACCGATCTTGGCGACGGCCTGTACCTCGCATCGATTTCCGATTGGGACCCGACCGAACCGGAATGGTTGACCATGGAGGTCTGGCGTGTCGTCGATTGCGGCTCCGATGAGGCCGCCGACGTCTACTACTGCTCGATCAACGACTTCTCACCCGGTCGCTACGAAGCCCTCGAGACCAGTCAGCGGTTTCGTGTTCGACTCGACGACAACTTCTCCGTCCAGATGTCCGCTGCTCTCGAGCCAATCGAAGGCGACACGTACTACACCAACTACTCGTGGTTGGCCCAGGGCCCCACTTTCGCCGATTTCTTGGTGGAACTCCACGACGCCTATTCGGTGCTCGTCACCGAACCCTTCCGAGCCGGGGCCTCCTATGCCGACGTCGCCGTCAACCTGTTCGACGAACCCCGCTTCCGGGCCGTCGAACTCGGTGAGTCGTTCATGCCCTTCGGAGCGTGGCAGCCACCGGACGGGCCCGCACTGACCTTTCATCGACAAGACAGCCTGGTCCCGATCTGTTACGCCGACTCGGATTGCATCGACGACGGAGACTCCCAGTTGACGCCGGCTGCCTTCGAGTCGTTGTTCGACGACCGAGCCGGACTCCATGTCGCCGGAGGACGGATGGCTTTCGTTCTTCTCGGCGCCACCCTCGGCGGATGACAATGGAGGCGATGCTGGGAATCGAACCCAGGTAGAGGGCTTTGCAGGCCCTTGCCTCAGCCACTCGGCCACATCGCCATCTGCTCCCACCTGGTTTCCCGGGCCTGAGCAGGACCGCCACCCTACCGCGGGTGACCCCGATCTCCTTCCTCAGCCCCTGACAGGACGCTCGGGAGATGCGAAACTGACGAGGCGTCAGTTGTCGAAGGGGGACCCATGAGCACGAGCAGCACCACCGTCCTGAAAGGCGGCACCATCGTCGACGGCACCGGCCGGCCGGGATTCGTCGCCGACATCGCCCTGCGCGGTGACCGGATCGTCGCCATCGGCGAGAACCTCGACGGCGACGAGACGATCGACGTGTCGGGCCTGGTCGTCGCACCCGGGTTCATCGACATCCACACCCATTACGACGCGCAGGTCTTCTGGGATCCGGCGATGACTCCGTCGTGTTTCCACGGTGTCACCACGGTGGTGGCCGGCAACTGCGGCTTCTCCATCGCACCCACTCGTGCATCCGATCGCGATCTCATCGCTCACACGATGGAAAAGGTCGAAGACATGGATCCGGAGACCTTGAAGACCGGCATTCCGTGGGACTTCGAGTCTTTCCCCGAATACCTCGACTCGATCCGTCGACGCGGAACCGTTCTGAACTATGCCGCGTACATCGGCCACACACCCCTGCGTCTCTTCGTGATGGGCGCTGACGCGGTCGGGCGCGAGGCCACGGACGAGGAGATCAGCGAGATGGCTGCTCTCGTACGGCAAGCGATGGACACGGGTGCAGCCGGCTTCGCGTCGAGTTTCGCCGTCACTCACCGGGGTGCCGACGGACAGCCCATTCCGAGTCGATGGGCCGGCCGAAGCGAAATCGAAGCACTGTGCAAAGCGGTCGGCGACAGCGGCCGCGGTGTCATCGCCGTGAACGGTGGCGACAACCTGAGCCTGGCCGACTGTTACGAACTTCAGCCCAAAGTCGGCGCACCGATCACGTTCACCGCACTTCTCACGACCGCCCAAGGTTTCCACCTGAAGGCAGTCGAGACCCACCGAGCCGGCATCGCCACTGGTGCCGACGTCTGGCCGCAGGTCTCGTGCCGACCACTCGCCTTCTCGCAGACGATGGTCGAACCGTTCACCCTCAACACGAATCCGGTGTTCGCCGAGCTGATGCCCAAGACACTCGACGAGCGCCGAGCCGCCTATTCCGATCCCGAGTGGCGCCAGCGCGTCCGCACTGCATGGGACAACAAGCAAGGTCTGATTCCGCGCTGGGACAGCTACGAGGTGATGGAGTCGAACGCGTCTCCCGAGCTGATCGGTCAGCGCATCAGCGTGATCGCCGAACGACTCGGAACCGACCCTTTCGACACCCTGCTCGACGTGGCTCTCCTCGAGCCCGATCTTCAACTCCGGTTCAAGGCCATGGTCGCCAACGATGACGAAGCCGGTGTCGAGAAGTTGCTCCAGGTCGATCGGACCACCCTCGGCCTGTCCGACGCCGGCGCGCATGTCGGTCAGTTGTGCGATGCCGTGGCCGCCACCGATCTGCTCGGCAAGTGGGTTCGAGAGAAGAAGGTGTTCTCCCTCGAGACGGCGATCCACAAGTTGACCAAGGTGCAGGCCGATCTCTTCTCGTTCACCGACCGCGGCGAACTGCGGGAAGGTGCTTTCGCCGACGTGGTCGTCTTCGACCCCGCCACCGTCGGTCCCGGCCCCGTACGACGGGTGCGCGATTTCCCGGCCGACGGCGAACGACTCACGGCCGATCAGCCAACTGGCATGGTCCACACGTTCGTCAACGGACGAGCGATCGTGCGCGACGGCCGACTCGTCGAGTCGGCACTCGAGGAGCGGCCCGGCCAACTCGTGTCGCCGGCGCCGCGCTGACCTCAGGCGGCCGTCACCTCGTAACGAATCGGCAGAGTCTTCAGCCCACCGACGAAGATCGTCTTCATCCATTTCGGCTCGCCGGCCAATTCGACCGACTTCAGCCGAGGCAGCAGTTCTCGGAAGAGTGCCTTCAGCTCCATACGAGCCAACATGGCGCCGAGGCAGTAGTGCACGCCGAAGCCGAAAGCCAAGTGCTTGTTGGGTGAGCGACCGACGTCGAACGTGAACGGATCACGATGAGCCTCTTCGTCGCGGTTGCCCGATGGATACGACAACAAGACCGATTCGCCGGCTCTGATCGTCTTGTCTCGCAACACGTAATCCTCGGTCGCCGTGCGCATGAAGTGCTTCACCGGAGTGACCCAGCGAATCATCTCGTCGACAGCCGTGTTCATGAGACCCGGGTCGGCCTGCAGGCGCGCGAGTTGGTCGGGATGCTCGATGAGGGCGTGCAGTCCGCCCGCCATGGCGGCCGCCGTGGTGTCGTGGCCGGCCGTGGCCGTGATCACGTAGTACGAGATGGTCTGCACGAGCGACAGTGGCTCACCGTCGATCGTGGCGTTGGCGACCACCGACGCCATGTCGCCGGTCGGCACCGCTCGACGATCTTCGGTCAGCTTCGTGAAGTAGGCGAAGAAGTCCTGCACCACTGCGATGAGGTCGGCCGACGGGTCGCCGTCTCCTCGCTGCAGATCCTCGTCGGCCGAACCGAACAGCTCCTGGGTGAGCTTCAGCATCTTCGGGTAGTCGCTCTCTGGTAGCCCGAGGATCGACAGGATCACGTTCAGGGGCATGTACATGGCGATATCGCGCGCGAAGTCGCATTCACCGCCCATTTCGAACATCTTGTCGACGTAACGACGCGCGTACTCCTCGAGGACGCCTTCCAACTTCGACAGGTTCTTCGGCAGGAACCATTCGGCCGTGACGCCACGAAGATTCCGATGCTCCGGATCGTCGACATGGATCAACGTACGCAACATGTCGCCGTTCTGAGCCCGACGAGCATCGTCCTCAGCCGTCCCGAGTACCGGTCGCGGTTCGTTCAAAAAGATCTGGTTCTTGGCTTCGATGTCGAAGATGTCGGCCGACTTGGTGATGGCGTAGAACGGATTGAAACCCGGCCCCTCCACCAGGTGAACCGGATCCTCGGCGCGCAACTTGGCACACGCCCGATGGAAGTAGTCCTCGTCGGCGTAGGCCGCCGGATCCACGAACACGTATCCGGCTTCTTCCACACTCCCTGGCTGGCGATCCGACATGTCGTCCCCTTTCCCCGGCGACATTCTGCCCTCCCGTCGGTTCCTCGGCTAGATTTCTGACGGATCGTCAGAAACGGTCAGGAGGGGTCATGTCCACCACTGCTCATGCCGACATCGTCGCCACCCAGGACGCCGCCGTTCACATCTCGAAAGATCGAGTCGAGATGAACGGCCAGCGCATCGGCCCGGTCGTGCACCTGGCCGAGGAACGGGCCCGCTTGGCCGCACTCGAATGGCAGAACTTCGACGTGAAGCGTTTGGGCGCCACCATCGGGGCCGAGATCCAAGGCATCGACATCACGTCCGAACTCGCCCAGCCGGTAGTCGACGATCTGCGTCGGGCTCTCCTCGAGTACAAAGTGATCTTTTTCCGCGAACAGCCGCTCACCCCCGAGCGCCACGTGGCTTTCGCCAAGCGGTTCGGCGAGCTCGAGATCCATCCGTTCCTTCCGTCGAACACCGGTGTTCCCGAACTCGTCCGTTTCGAGAAGTCGTTCGACGTGAAGGGCTACGAGAACACCTGGCACTTCGACGTCACATGGCGTGAGACGCCTTCGATGGGCGCGATTCTCCACGCCATCAAGGTTCCCGAGTCGGGGGGTGACACACTGTTCTGCGACATGTACGCGGCCTACGACGGTCTGACCGACGACATGAAGGCCCGCATCGAATCTCTCGACGCCGAACACGACTTCGTCAAGGCATTCGGACGTCAAGTGCCAGCCGACCGGGTGAGCGAGATGCGCGAAAAGTACCCCCTCGTCGTCCACCCGCTGGTTGCTCGTCATCCCGAGACCGGCCGCAAGCACCTGTACAACAATCCCATCTTCATGAATCGGGTCCTCGGTGTTTCCGAGGCCGAGAGCGACGAACTGATGACCCTGTTGTGGCGCGAGAGTCACAACGTCGAGTACCAGTGTCGCTTCCATTGGGAAGACGACTCGGTGGCCTTCTGGGACAACCGGTCGTGCCAGCACTACGCCAGCAGCGACTACTGGCCCGACATCCGCATCATGGAGCGGGCCAGCATCGTCGGAACACGTCCAGCGCGCTAACGCTTCCGCCGATCAACCGTCATCTCGAAACGCTCGCTATGGTTCGCCCATGAGCGAGATCTCGAACGAAGAACCCGACTTCCGGGTCGACCTGAATCGAGGCGGTCGTGGCGCCGCCGGCCATCCCACCCGGCCCGAGATTCGCCTTCTCGATCCCGCGTTCTACGCGAATTTCGACGACCTGACCACCTGGATGCGCGCCGAAGCGCCTCTCTACTGGGACGACGAGACCGGCATCTGGGGAGCGGCCTCCCACGAGCTGGTATCGATGATGAGTCGCGAGTGGCACACCTTCTGCTCGGGCCAAGGATCGCGTCCCGAGAGTTCGGTGCCGTCGATGATCAACTTCGACGCTCCCGAGCACACGAAGCGTCGTCGTCTGGTCGGCCACGGATTCACCCCGCGACGAGTCGCCGACCACGAGCCCTATCTGCGAGCCAAGGTCACTCAGCTCATCGATGCGGTCATCGACACCGGCCGCTGCGACATCGTCGCCGACATCGCGACCCCGCTCCCGATGTACATGATCGGCGAGTTGATGGATCTCCCCGAATCCGACCACGACACCCTCTTGCACTGGTCGGATCTCTTCGCCACCGGAGGCGATCAGATCCAAGCCGAAGTGGTGGAGGCCGTGATGCAATGGAACGAATACATCATGGGCAAGGTCGCCGAACGCCGGAACTCCGATGCCGAAGATTTGGTGAGCCTGATCGTCAACGCCGAATGGGAAGGTGAACGGCTCTCCGATGTCGACATCATGTTCGAGACGATGCTGGTTCTGGTCGGAGGCGACGAGACCACACGTCACGTGATCTCCGGCGGGGTGGCCGCCTTGCTGCAAAATCGCGATCAGTTGCGCATGCTGCAGAACGACATGAGCCTGTTGCCGGGAGCCATCGAGGAGATGCTCCGATGGGCGACTCCGGTGCGCAACATGAATCGCACCGCCACTCGTGACGTCGAAGTGAACGGCTTCACCATCCGCGAAAACGACCGTGTGCTCCTCCTGTATCCCTCGGCCAACCGAGACGACAAGGTGTTCGCCGACCCATTCCGCTTCGACATCACACGATCACCCAACGATCACGTCGCGTTCGGTGCCTATGGGCGCCACCACTGCCTCGGAGCACCTCTGGCTCGACTCGAACTACGCATCCTCTTCGAAGAGCTGCTCACCCGTCTCGACGACCTGCAGCTCGCCACCGATCTCATCGAATGGCGCACCGGCAACTTCGTTCTCGGACCGAATTCGGTGCCGATCACGTTCACGGCGCGATGAGAAGCTTCCCCATTCGGTCGATCTCGGCCTGAGCCACGACCACGATTTCGGAACCGCCTCGCTCCAACGCTGGAACCGACGGCACCTCGTCGCTCCACGTCATCGTGAGATCCGACCACACCCGCCCGTCACCGACGATGGTTCCCTCCACCCCGAGCCTGGCCACTCGTTGCGACGACTCACCGCCGTGGGGTTCGGCGGTCAGACGAAATGTCACGAAACCACGGCGAGGAATCTCGTCGTGGCCACCGATGGGCAACGTCCCCATGACGATCGTGTAGTCCATTCCCGCTTCTTTGTGCACGTACTTCGTCTTGAAGTCGGGGCGGTTCTGCATGTCGATGAACGACTTGCGAGTCGCATACTTCACGATGCCCATACGGTCCCACTCACCGTCGCAGCCCTGGGCCACGACCGTCCCGTGAAAGGCCACGTGAGCCCCGATGCGCTCGAGCACGTCGACGGGCGCGTACTTGTCGTCGGCCTCTCTTCCTGAGATCCCACCCTCGGCATCGGACCCTTCTCGGTATTCGGCGACGGACTTGTACTTCATGAAATTCACCATGTAGATCGGGCCGTCGTTCTCGGGCGAGCGAGTGGCCAGGTCGGCGGCGTAGTTCATGTCGATGGTTCCGAAGCGCATACGCGGAACGTATCAGTTCTCGTGTCACTAGTGGCACATTGTCTGCCATAAGGTTGGGGAATGACGGGATCCCACGACGAACGCACCCTCGACTCCCTCCGGCGCCGAATGGCCGCCATGCACTCGCTCTACGACGACGCTCTCGCCACCATGGACGAAAGCCACGTCAATCATCAGGAGAAGGACGGTGTGCTGCCCATCGCCTTCTCCCTCTTCCACTACGCCAACATGCACGACGCGTCGTTCATGCTTCTCACCGGACAGCCACCCCTCTGGAACGACGACTGGGAGACGCGCGTGAAACCGGCGATCGCCGATCACGGCAAACATCGCACGGTCGACGAGATGACGGCCCAGCGAATCGGTGACCTCGATGCTTTTCGCGACTACATCCGAGCCGTGTTCGACCGGACCGAAGCCTGGCTCGCCACACTCGCGCCCAGCGACCTCGATCGCATCGTGATCCCGCGTCCGTTCCCTCCTCAGATCGCCTCGACATTCAGCGCTCGAGTCGCCAACGACGACGGCGTCAGTGTGCTCGACGGCATCGAGTGCTGGCTCTACCAGCACGGGCTTCGTCACATGGGAGAGATCGAGCTCGCTCGCAGCTTCGTCGGACTTCAGGGCATGACCAGTTGAGCCGCTCGCCCCGACCTTTCGTCGACTAGGGAAACAGAACTCCGGGATTCATCACGTCATCGGGATCGAGTGCCGTCTTGATCGCGCGCATCGCGTCGATCTCGGCCGTCGATCGCACCAAGTGAAGGTATGCCTGCTTGGCCGTACCGATTCCGTGTTCAGCCGAGATGCTCCCACCACACGCAACCACTTCTCCGAGCACACGGTCGGTGAGGGCGATCTCGCTCCCGTCTCCGCCCACCACGTTCACGTGCATGTTGCCATCGGCCGCATGACCGAACACGAACGTTCGCGCCCCAGGCCTGACGTCGGCGACGGCCGACGGAATGCGATCGACGAAGGCGGCCAGCTGCGGAAGTGGAACCGTCACGTCGAACTTGAACGGGATCCCGACTCGATTGATGGACGGCGTCTGCTCGTCGCGGAGTTTCCAGAGGCGCTCACGGTGCGACGCGGTCACGGCAACCGAGACCTCGACTCCGTCGTGCTCCTCCAGAAGCTCCGACAACACGTCGACCTGGTCGACCGTGCTCGAGCACTCCAGAAGAACGTGCACCGGGCGGTTCGGAACGACCCCTTCGAATCCGGCCTGTTCGCGCACCAGCGCGACACCCTGATCGGTCACGAGTTCGGCGGCATCGACGGTGTCGAGGCGAGAGCACACCGACCCCACGATGTCGACCGCAGTCGCGACGTCGTCGCAGGAGATCAGAGCGGTCACCACGTGCGGCAACCTCGGCGCCAGCTGTACCCGAACGGCGGACACGATGCCGAGAGTGCCCTCACTCCCGCACAACAGGCCGGCCAAGTCGTAGCCCGTGTTGTCCTTCACGAGTCCTCCGAGATGGGACACCGTCTCCCCCGAGCCGAGAACTGCTTCGACCCCGACGACCTGGCGGCGGGTCATCCCGTACCGGACGACGTTGACGCCTCCGGCGTTGGTGGCCACCGACCCGCCGATGGTGGCCGACCCACGCGCTCCGAAGTCGACCGGGTACCGCAGGCCGTGCGGCGCCACGTGCTCCTGGAGCTCGTGCAGCGTGACGCCGGCTCCGACCGTGACCTGACGCGACAAAGGATCGACCGGACCCATGTGTCGCAACCGACTGGTCGACACGACGATCGAACGACCGCGGGCGATGGAGCCTCCGACCAGTCCGGTGTTTCCACCACGCGGAACGATGGCCACCCGGTGCCGGCGAGCCCAGGCGACCAATCCGGCCACCTCAGCAGTCGATCCCGGCCGGACGAGGACCGTCGACTCGCCGACATAGCGACCCGTCCAGTCGACGTCGTCGGCGGGTTCGGTGTCGATCACGTATTCGGCACCCACGAGCTCTTCGAGCGAACCACGCAAGTCGAGGGAAACGGGCACGTCGAAAGGGTAGCGATCGGTGATCTAGGGTGTCGGCGTTCAGCCGCACACGTCGCAGAGGGGGCGCACGATGCAGGCACCGACCACCACGTCCGAGATCACCGCCGAGTGGCTGTCGGCGACTCTCGGAACTCCGATCACGTCTTTCGAGGTTCAGACCATCGGCACCGGCGAAGGCTTCATGGGTCAACTCGCTCGCGTTTCGCTCTCGGGCAATTCGCTGGCACCTGATGTGCCCGAACGCGTGATCGTCAAGATGCCGACCGCCGATCCTGGCGGTCGGATGATCGGCGAGATGATGCGCGTCTGGGAACGTGAGCACCGCTTCTACACCGAGGTCGCTCCGTCGATGCACGGTGTGCGTCTGGCCCGATGCCTCCATTCGTCCGACGACCCCTACGTCTTGATCCTGGAGGACCTCCACCCACTCGTGCCCGGCGATCAGGTGGCCGGTCCCACGTTGGCCCAAGCCCACTCGGTGATCGACACGGCGGCCACTCTTCACAGTTCGTGGTTCGACCATCCCGATCTCGCCGACCTCACCTGGATGCCCGACATCTCCGATCCGATGAGTGCATCGGTGGGGTCGATGTTCGACATGGGTTGGCCGACCTTTCTCGCCCGCTACGGCGACTCCCTGCCCGAGCGAGTACTGCGCTGGTGCGAAACCTTCGCCCCGATGGTGGAGACGTGGATACAGAAGTACGTCGACTGGCCCCTCACTCTCACTCATGGCGACTTCCGCCTCGACAACATGTTCTTCGCGCCCGACGGATCGATGACTCTCGTCGACTGGCAATTGTCGATGCGCTCCCCGAGCACCACCGATCTCGTCTACTTCCTCGGCACGAACCTGCCGACCGAGATGCGTCAAGCCCATCAGGCCGACCTCATCGAGCGCTACGCGGCGGCGATGCGCACCGGAGGGGTGCCCGACGAATGGGCCGATCCGGAACGAATCACCCAGGGCTACGCCGAGGGCTGCCTCTTCTATTGCACGTCGTTCGCGGCCAGCATCCTCACACTCGACACGGCCAACGAACGCGGTGCCGCTCTCATGGACGCCCTCGTACGACGGGCCTTTGCCGCCGCCGACGATCTCGACGCCGGCACGCGACTCGGCATCTAGACCTCGATAGGCGAACTGTTGCGCACTGCGCTCAGGTCGGTGGACGAGCGACCGGCCTCACGACCCGCCCGCTCGAACACCGTCTCGATCCGCCAGTCGGGGCGATCCGAACGGGGCGGCTCGAACAGGCCCGAATCCCGGAGATTTCTCTCGATCGACACGGCGTAGGAGTCGACGTCGGTCGCCACCCGGATGACTCCGCCTTCCCGAAGGACGCGGGCCAACCTGACGAGTCGATCCGGGGTGAGGAGCCTCCGATGAGCCTGCGCGTTCTTCGGCCAAGGATCGGGAAAGAAGATCCAGATCTCGTCGAGGGACGACGTCGGCAACCGCTCGACGAAGATCAGCGCATCACCTTCGACGACGCGAAGATTGGACAATCCGTAGGTGTCGGCATCGTCGAGCAATCGGGCGATTCCCGGTCGATGCACGTCGACCGAGACGACACCCACATCGGGAAGATGTCGCGCCACATGCGATGCCAGATCGCCGTTACCGGAACCGATCTCGAGGCACACGGTCGCTCCCGGTTCGAACAGCGAGCGAAGATCGACGAGCGGACCTGACTCGGCGAGGCCCAACAGCGGAAGAAGTTCGGCGTGCAGAGACTCCCGTCTCTTCCCGAGCCGACGACGGCGTGGTTTGAAGGTTCGAGACGATCGGGTCGCATCGGCCTCGTGGTTCACGCTGTTACGGTACCGGCGAGTCCGAAGGGAGTCCTCGTGCCGATTCAACTGCAAGTGGTCCTGGCCGACTACGCCGTCACCCACGACGGCAAGGTGATGATGGCGGGGGCCGGTTGGACGCAAGTCGGACCCGGTCCTTTCGCCAGTTCTCTCGCCTTCATGGCCAAGGTCCCCTGGGACATGGCCGATCAACGGATCGTGATCAGAGCCGAACTCGTCGACGAAGACGGGCGGGCGGTACTCGTCAACGCATCAGCGCTCGCGATCGAGATCGCCTTCGAAGTTCGACGCCCCGAGGGCGTGAAACCTGGTTCTGACATCGACCAGAACGTCGCCGTTCAGATTCCTCCGATCACCCTCGAGCCCGGGCGAACCTACGAGTGGCGCATATCGGTCGACGGCCGGGGAAACCGCGACTGGAACCGAGTGTTCCACGTGCGCAGCCGACAGTGATCAGTTCCGGTTGTCCACTCCGAACACACGGCACAGTTCGTCGATCTCTTCGAAATGCATGTCGAGCAGATCCCAGAGGTCGGGCACGAGTTCACGACAGGCGATGAGTCCGAAATCGAGCCGATCGAGGTAACTGTGCACGGTGATGTTGAGACCCATCCCGTCGGTCACGATCGAGATGGGGATGTAGTTCTCCATCCGGGCCCCGCTCAGCCACATCGGCGACCTCGGCCCCGGAACGTTCGAGATCACCACGTTGTTCGGCAGGAGATTGGCGCGGTCGGCCCAGCGAAGGCGCGATGCGAGCCGGGTCGCCGCAGTGGCCAGCAACGGCGACGTGGCCTGCGCACCTTCGGCGATGGTGTCGGCCGGGATCAGATCGAATTGGCGTTTGGCGTCCTCCATGGCCCGGTGACACTCGGCGACACGATCGATCGGACTGTCGAACGTCGTCGGTAATTCGGCGACGACTCCCGACACCATGTTCGTCCAGGGAACGTCTTCCTCACCGGTTCGAAACGACACCGGCACCAGAGCTCGAAGTGGCCGATCGGGAAGCGCATCGTGGTGGACGAGGTAACGGCGAAGGGCTCCCGTGCAGATCGCCATGACCACGTCGTTCACGGTGCCGCCCGATGCCGTCTTCAAGTTCTTCAAGGTGTCGAGCGACGCCGAACGCATGGCGAATCGGCGGTGCGAGGTGATGGTCTTGTTCCACGGCGTCGGAGGAGCCGGCGTGAGAGGAAGTTTCACTCGCTCCACCGGTGTCGGATTGTCGACGTCGGGTCGACGGGTGATCGTCCGAACCGTTCGTCGAACCTGACGCGTGACCCGACTTCCGATCGGTGATCCGGCCGCGTCGACCAGACCCTGTGTCACTCGCAGCTGCAACCTCACGGCGCGCACGGGATCCGATACCAGCTTTCCCACTGCGCGGCGCACGAGTTCGTTCGGCGTGGGCAACGGCTCGGGAACGATCGGGACCGGTTCGAGATCGGGTTCGGAATCGGGTTCGGTGTCGGTGAGCATGTTCAAGAGCACGACCCCGGCCCCGCCATCGATGGCCGAATGATGGAACTTCGTCATGAGAGCCCAACGGCCATCGGACAGACCCTCGATGACGTAGACCTCCCACAAGGGGCGGGTTCGATCGAGAGCGCGTCCGAAGATCCGAGCGACCTGATCGGCCAACTGGCGTTCACTGCCCGGAGGCGCAAGGCCGAGATGTCGCACGTGGAAATCGAGGTCGAAATCGTCGTCGACCACCCAGTAGGGATGATCGAGTCCGAAGGGCACTTCCAACAACCGATGATGAAGTGGTTCAGCCCGACCGGCCAGGGCCTCGAACCGTCGATACACGACGTGGTAGGGATCGAAGTCGGGAGTCGGACGGCTGTACAAAGCCAAGCCCGACACGTGGCCGAAGGTCGTCGACGACTCCATGTGGAGGAACGTGGCGTCGAGCCCCGACAACTGCCTCATGGGCGAACGCTACTCCTCGTCGCGACCACCTCTGTCACGATGCTCGTTCTCGCGACCACTAACCGTCCACCACCTCCTACGTTTCCGATCCCCGACGGGAGAGTCCCATCGAAAAGGCCGGACACGAAGCGAGGAACCATGCACACGATCGAACGACCTCGAGACGTCGACCCGAAACCACGGGGCCGACGACTGGTTCGAGGACTGGGTTTGGCGGCGACGATTGGTCTCGCCGTACCAGTGGCCGCATTGGCTTTCGACAGCCTGAACGTCGACGTGCCGTTTCTTCCCGCCGTCGGCGAGTCGGCTGCCGAAGCCTGCGATTCCGACGGAGTCACGACGTCGTTCGCCTACGGCAACACGTCGTCGAACGGGATCAAGGTCTCAGCAGTGACCGTCGACGGCATCGCCGGCGACTGTACCGACCTCACGGTCGACTTCATGGATGGCGAGACCGCTGTTGCGACCTACA
>CAZTPF010000032.1:0-20530 GCA_964614655.1 uncultured Bifidobacterium sp. | reverse complement strand
ACGGAATGACGTCCCTCGCCAAGTACTTGGCGACCGGGCTCGATGTTCGAACATCCAGCCTCGCCTTCGGGCTGGCCCGACACGATTCGACGTGGCGTCTCACACTCGACGATGCATCCACCTTCGACGCCGATGCCGTCGTGCTCACGTGTCCGATTCCTCAGTCGTATTCGTTGGTCGCCAACACCGACGTCGAGTTGCCGAACGATCTGCTCATGACCGACTACGAACGAACACTCGGCGTACTCGCCGTTCTCGATCGCCCGTCGAGAGTTCCACCTCCCGGCGGTCTACAGAATCCCGACGACGTCTTCTCGTGGGTGGGAGACAACTTCCAAAAAGGTGTGTCGCCGGTGAGTGCACTCACTCTGCATGCGAATCCCACGTGGAGCCTCGAGAACTGGGATACCGCTCATGACGACGCTCATGCAGCTTTGTTGGCTGCTGCTCGCGACTACATCGGTGACGCCGAGGTGATCGAGTCACAGTTCAAGAGATGGCGCTTCGCCACTCCGATGCGCCTCTGGCCCGATCCTCATTGGATCGATGCATCCGGCTCGCTCGTTCTGGCCGGCGACGCCTTCGCCGGACCGAAAGTCGAGGGTGCGGTGACGAGTGGTCTGTCAGCCGCACGGAGCCTCCTAGTCTGAACACGTGATGAGGGGATCATTCCGGAACGCTGCCGTTCTCGCGGTCGCATGTGTCGCCGTGTCGTGCACTTCGTCGGACGAGCAAGTGTCGCCATCGGCTCCCCCGACCACGAACGACGTCGCGACGACCATTGCCACGACCGAGACCAGCACGATCGCGGCCAGCACGACGACATCCACGACTCTCGCCGAACCGAAGACCATCTTCGACGGCGGCGACTGGGAGACCGCCGAACCACCGGCATCTTTCGACGTCTCGTACATCGACTCGATCGTGTCGAACATGCTCGACGTCGGCGGACAGCGCGCACTCCGAAGCGTGGTCGTGGTGCACGACGACAAGATCGTCTACGAGCGCTATCACCCGACCGACGACGACACCTCGATCATGGCGTCGTTCTCGGTCGCCAAATCGTTCGTCAGCACACTCGTCGGCCTTCTCGTCGAAGACGGGCTCCTCGCACTGGATCAACCGGCACCCGTCGACCTGTGGTCGCAATCCGATGATCCGCGCAGTGCGATCACCATCGAGAATCTCCTTCACATGTCGAGTGGTCTCGCCTGGAACGAGACCTACCAACCACAAGGTGGACCGTCCGATGTGATCTCGATCCTTGGCGCATACGACTCGTTGGAGTACGCCGCGAGCAAGCCACTCGAAGCCCGTCCGGGTTCGGTCTGGAAGTACAGCTCAGGTACGACGTCGATTCTCTCGGGAATCATCAGTGACGTTCTCGGTGGTCCCGATGCCGTCGACGATTACCTCGCGTCACGACTTCTCGATCCGATCGGCATCACATCGACTGTTCTTCAACGAGAACCGTCGGGGAAGTGGATCGGGATGATGGGCGCTGACTCCACGACTCGCGACTTCGCCCGCTTCGGTCTTCTCTTTCTGCACGACGGCTACTGGGGCGATGTTCGCGTTCTGCCCGACGGCTGGGTCGATTACGCCCGCACACCGGCGCCCACCGCCGACTACTACGGCGCCCAATGGTGGATCGAGGACGGCGAAATGGTCGCTCGAGGAGTCTGGGGGCAGACGGTGCACGTATCGCCGTCTCGCAACCTCGTCATCGCCGTGAATCGCGACTCGGGAGTCGGGAACATCCAGAACGTCCACACGGAATTGATCGCGCCGATTCTCGAGCAGTTCGAGCCGAACGCGAACTAGACACTGGCGAGCAGCGCGGCAGGAGTCGCCCGCAACGCCTCGGTGGCCGCCGAATTCGGCATGCGGTCGCAGGCCGCTTCGGCGCGACGCACGTAATCGAGCGCGAGTTGCCGCGCTGCTTCGATCCCGCCGTTGCCACGCACGATCGTCATGGCCTTGTCCTTCTCGACGGCCGAGAGAGGCGAGCCCAACAGATCGGCGAGTTCACGAGCCGGCGTTCCACCCGTCATGAGGGTGTGCAGAACCGGATACGTGTAGACACCTTCCACCATGTCGTGGCCGGCCGGCTTGCCGAGTTCCTCGTCGGTCGACGAGATGTCGAGCAGGTCGTCGACGATCTGGAAGACCATGCCGTACGCCTCGCCGAATTCGGTGAGGGCATCGGTGACCGGAGCCGGGAAGCCGCTGACCAATCCGCCGATGCGGGCTGCAGTCGCGTACAACGACGCCGTCTTGCCGGCGATCGACGACAAATAGCTGTCGACCGGCCGCGCCACGTTGTAGGTGTGGCGGAGTTCTTCGATCTGCCCTTCACAGAGCCGGCCGATGGTGCGGGCGAGCAGTCCCGCCACCTCGGTTCCGAGGGATGCGGCGATCTCGGAGGCTCGGGCCAACAAGAAGTCGCCGGCCAGAATGGCCTGCAGATTTCCCCATTTGGCGTTCACGGTGTCGACACCACGACGGGTGGGGGATTCGTCCATCACGTCGTCGTGATAGAGCGATCCGAGATGCACGAGTTCACAAGCGATGCCACCCTGAACGGCGTCTTCGGTGGTCGGACCACCGGCAACCTGGGCTGCGACCACGCTGAACATCGGCCGTAGCCGTTTGCCCCCGGCGAGAAGCAGGTGTGATGCGATCTCGGTGAGATAGGCGTCCGGCGTTCGGACCGCGTCCTTCAAAGCCGCTTCGACCCGTTCGCGGTCGGCATCCGACGTCGGAAGACCGAGAAGAGGAGACCCGCTCACACCGGCAGGCTAGGCGTATTTCCTCGTGTGGGCACGAGTGAGATCCATCATCGTTTCGGAGACGTCTGACACGTCCACACCACCTTTTCCGCCGCCTCGGACCTGCCACACACCACCTGTAGAGTGACCCGCAGGACGAAAGGCTGAGCATGTTCGAACGCTTCACCGACCGAGCCCGACGAGTGGTCGTACTGGCCCAAGAAGAAGCGCGACTGCTGAACCACAGCTACATCGGCACCGAGCACATCCTCCTTGGCCTCATTCACGAAGGCGAAGGAGTCGCCGCCAAGGCACTCGAAACTCTCGGCATCTCCCTCGAGGCGGTGCGGGCTCAGGTCGAAGAGATCATCGGACAGGGCGGCTCGTCGCCGTCGGGTCACATTCCGTTCACCCCACGAGCCAAGAAGGTTCTCGAGCTCTCGCTGCGTGAGGCTCTTCAGCTCGGCCACAACTACATCGGCACCGAGCACATCCTTCTCGGCCTCATCCGTGAAGGTGAAGGAGTCGCCGCGCAGGTCCTCGTGAAGTTGGGCGCCGACCTGAGCCGAGTTCGCCAGCAGGTCATCCAGCTTCTGTCGGGCTACCAGGGTCCGCAGGGCAAGAGCGAGGCGCCGGCCGGCGGTCGCGAAGCCTCCTCCGAGCGGGGTGGCAAAGAAGAGGGCGACAAGGGCGGTAGCCAGATCCTCGATCAGTTCGGCCGCAACATGACCCAGCTCGCGCGCGAGAAGAAGCTCGATCCGGTCATCGGCCGGGCCCGCGAAATGGAGCGGGTCATGCAGATCCTCTCCCGCCGCACCAAGAACAATCCCGTCCTCATCGGCGAGCCGGGTGTCGGCAAGACCGCCATCGTGGAAGGTCTCGCCCAGAAGATCGTGTCGAACGACGTTCCCGACACTCTGCGCAACAAGCAGCTCTACACACTCGACCTCGGTGCGCTGGTGGCTGGTAGCCGCTACCGCGGCGACTTCGAGGAGCGCCTGAAGAAGGTGTTGAAAGAGATCCGCACCCGCGGCGACATCATCCTTTTCATCGACGAGATCCACACGCTGGTCGGTGCCGGCGCGGCCGAAGGCGCGATCGACGCCGCCAGCATCTTGAAGCCGATGCTCGCTCGCGGCGAACTCCAGACGATCGGCGCGACCACTCTCGACGAGTACCGCAAGCACCTCGAGAAGGACGCCGCTCTCGAGCGTCGATTCCAGCCGGTCAAGGTCGAAGAGCCCACCGTGGCTCACACCATCGAGATCCTGAAGGGTGTGCGCGACAAGTACGAGTCGCACCACCGTGTGACCATCACCGATCAGGCGCTCGTCGCGTCGGCCAACCTCGCCGACCGGTACATCTCCGATCGCCATCTGCCCGACAAGGCCATCGACCTGATCGACGAAGCCGGTAGCCGTCTGCGCATCAAGCGCATGACCACTCCTCCCGATCTGAAGGAGATGGAGACCAAGCTCACCGAGATCCAGGAAGCCAAGAAGCGCGCCGTCGAAGAGCAGAACTACGAAGAGGCGAGCCGTCTTCGCGACGAAGAGAAGCAACTCCAGACCGAAAAGGCCGACAAGGAAGCCGAGATCAAGGCGTCGGGCGTCGACCTGTTCGACGAGGTCGACGAGGAGTGCATCGCCGAAGTGCTGAGCATCTGGACGGGTATTCCGGTCTACAAGCTCACCGAAGAAGAGACGCAGAAGCTCCTCAACATGGAAGCCGAACTCCACAAGCGGATCATCGGCCAAGAAGACGCCATCAAGGCCGTGTCGCAGAGCATCCGTCGTACCCGTGCGGGCCTGAAAGACCCGAAGCGTCCGAGCGGCTCGTTCATCTTCCTCGGCCCCACTGGTGTGGGCAAGACCGAACTCGCCAAGACCTTGGCCGAGTTCTTGTTCGGTGACGAGCAGTCGCTCATCACGCTCGACATGTCGGAGTACATGGAGAAGCACACCGTGAGCCGTCTCGTCGGTTCGCCCCCCGGCTATGTCGGCTACGACGAAGGTGGTCAGCTCACCGAAGCCGTGCGCCGCAAGCCGTTCAGCGTGGTCCTCTTCGACGAGATCGAAAAGGCGCACCCCGACGTGTTCAACACGTTGCTGCAGATTCTCGAAGAGGGTCGTCTGACCGACAGCCAGGGCCGCTCGGTCGACTTCCGCAACACGATCATCATCATGACGTCGAACCTCGGCACGCAGGAGTTGCGCAAGGCGAACGTGGGCTTCACCAAGGCCGACGAAGCCATGAGCTACGCCCGCATGCGCGACAAGGTGATGGACTCGCTGAAGAACCACTTCCGCCCCGAGTTCCTGAACCGCATCGACGAGGTCATCGTCTTCCACGAACTCGCCAAGGACGAGGTCATGCAGATGGTCGACCTCATGCTGAAGCGACTCACCACGCAGCTCGAGGCCCAAGGTCTCGGTATCGAACTCACCCAGGCCGCCAAGGAGTTCCTCGCCGACAAGGGGTACGACCCCACTCTCGGTGCTCGTCCTCTGCGTCGTGCCATCCAGCGCCTCATCGAAGACGCTCTCAGCGAGAAGATCCTCTACAAGCAGTTCCGCGCCGGCGAGATCATCGTCGTCGACACCGAGGACGATCCGGAGCGCCCAGGCGAACAGCGACTCGGCTTCAAGGCCGTCGAGGGCTTCCAGCCACCGTCGACCATCGAGTTGGCCGGTGTCGGCGAGGGCAACGGCGAAGCCGACGCACCCACCAACGACTGATCACCTGATCGCTCGTACGGGGTAAGTTCGCGAGGTGCTGGTTCGCGTCAGGGTCGCTCTCGTCGTCGCCCTGACCCTCGTGCTCGCTGCGTGCCGAGTCGACATCAAGTTGCAGATCGACGCCGACGACGACGGGGCCGGTCGAATCGCCGTCACCGTCGATCTCGACAGCCAGGTGGTGTCGGCCGTTCCGGGCCTCATCGAGGATCTGCGGGTGGAAGACCTGCTGACGAGCGGCTGGACGATCGAAGGCCCGACCCAGATCAACAACGGGGGGATCCGAGTTGTTCTGTCCTACGAATTCGAGTCTCCCGACGAGGCGACTCGCGCCTTGCGGCAGATCAACGGTCCGAACGGACCTCTCCTCGATCCGGTGTTGAAGCGCACGGTCGACGGACGCGATGTGGCCACGACTTTCGACGCGTCTCTGCAATTCGTCGGCGGAGTGGAGGCGTTCTCCGATCCCGAACTCAGTTCGTTGATCGGCGCCGCTCCGTGGCAGTCGACCATCGACACCATGGGCGTCGATCCGATGCAGTCGGTGTCGTTCACGGTGCTGGCCCGTCTGCCCGGTGAGATCCGCAAGTCGACCGGTACCGAAGCCGAGGGCGGAGTCGTGTGGGCTGCACCACTCGATGGCTCGTCGCAAGCCGTCGTTCTCGGCACGGTCGAGACCAAGGTCGACGGAGGAGTCTGGAAGACGATCGCCACCGTGGTGGGAGTCGTGCTCGGAGTCTGGCTCGTCCTCATGGGTCTGTTGATCCTTCTCGTCATGTTCGCCCGTCGCCGACGTGGTGTGTCCCGTCGTGCACCCATTCGACGACGACCATCCCGTGACACACCCGATGCCTAGGTTGACGACGTGGCCCGACTGAAACTCGTCTACAACTGCTCCGAATGCGGTGCGTCGTTCCCCAAATGGACGGGGCGCTGTTCGGCCTGCGGAGCCTGGAACAGCCTCGTCGAAGACGTCGAGGATCCATCGGCCGACATTTCGTCGCTGGCGGCCGGAGTTGCACTCCTCCCCACATCGTCACCACAACGCATCGGCGAAATCGACGCCGCGCACGGTGCACCTCGCTCCACGGGTGTCGACGAGTTCGATCGTGTTCTCGGTGGTGGTCTCGTACCAGGGTCGGTCACTCTTCTCGGTGGCGAACCCGGAATCGGCAAGAGCACTCTGTTGTTGCAGACACTCGCCGCGTGGCCCGGACGAACCCTCTACGTCTCGGCCGAAGAGAGCGCCCAACAGGTCCGATTGCGCGCCGAACGACTCGATGCCGTCCGTCCCGAACTGTGGCTCCTGGCCGAAACGGTGCTTCCGCATGTGATCGCCGCCATGGACGAGCTGTCGCCCGAATTGATCATCATCGACAGTATTCAGACTCTCGTCGATCCCGAACTCGGGTCGTCACCAGGAAGTGTCGTCCAGGTTCGAGGTTGCGCGCACAAACTCGTGATGGAAGCCAAGCGACGCAATGTGCCGATCATCCTCGTCGGTCACGTCACCAAAGAGGGTGGCCTCGCCGGGCCGCGCGTTCTCGAGCACGTCGTCGACACCGTTCTGCAATTCGAAGGTGAGCGTCACCACGCCCTCCGCTTGCTGCGCGCCTCCAAACACCGTTTCGGGCCGACCACCGAACTCGGCCTCTTCGAGATGGTCGAAACCGGTCTGCGCGGTGTTCCCGATCCGAGTGCGCTGTTTCTCGCCGATCGCCAAACAGGTGTAGCCGGCAGTGTGGTGGTCCCCACGCTCGAGGGCCAACGCCCTCTCATGGTCGAGTTGCAGGTGCTCACCAACAAGGTGAAACCCGACGTTCCGGCCCGACGAAGTGCGCAAGGGCTCGATCCCGGACGTCTCGCCATGTTGCTCGCCGTTCTCGGTCAGCGCGTGAAAGCACCCGTGTCGCAACACGAGGTGTACGCATCGGTCGTCGGCGGCGTGAAGTTGTCCGAACCGGGCACCGATCTCGGTTTGTGTCTTGCCGTGCTGTCGGCGTTGTCCGGACAGCCACTTCCTCCCACAGTGGTGGCCTTCGGAGAAGTCGGACTGGGTGGCGAAGTTCGTCAAGTGGCTCATGCTTCTCGACGACTCGCAGAGGCTTCGCGCCTCGGTTTCACCAAAGCCTTGGTTCCAGCCACCACTCAAGCCGTCGACGGGCCCATGAAGGTCGAACGAATCTCCACGTTACGACAGGCTTTGCAAGTTCTCGGTATGTCCGTACCGCAACACTGAAGACATGTATCCCTGACATGTGAGATGGGAGTGTCATACGGTGAGGTTCACATAGGGAGATCCCCCTCTCCCAGTGATGTGCCACTGGAACGACGACCCCCTCGACGGCAGTGAGCACACCGGCGTGAGTGCCGGCGTGTGACTCGATCACCGCCGGCACCGCTGTCTTCCCCACATTGCGACCACTTTCCCGATCCGCTCTTGCCATGACGAACGGAAGTGACCACAATGACCTCTCATGAACAGCGTCGATTTCGCATGCGAACCTCACTCGGTGAGCAACTCGGCGACGAAGTGGCCGAGGATCTGATGGATTCCTTGCCGCCCTTCGACTGGACGCAAATTGCGACCAAAGACGACATCCGACGCCTTGAAGCACGCCTCGACGGAATGGATCACCGATTCGTATCCGTCGATCAACGATTTGAGGCAATCGATCAACGATTTGAGGCAATCGATCGACGATTCGACGTGATGGACAGGCGCTTCGATCTCATCGATCAACGATTCGAACTGCTCGAGACGAAGCTCGGGGCCAAAATGCTCCGGCTGAGCATCGGCAGCACCATGACCTCAGTCGGAGTTCTCGCCGGACTGATGGCCCTCCTCAACTGACCAATCAGCCGTCAGACCTCGCCACAATTGCATCATCCGCGGTGAGGGCTCCTCGTCCCCCCATTCACTCGCCAGAGCGCGACGAAACGACTCCCATTCGACTCTCAAGGCCGAGCGATCTCCTCGTGTCGCGTGAGCTCGCAATCTCGTCGCCACGAGTTCTTCATGCCCTGGGAGAGCCAGCAACCCTTTCGCCGTCGCCCAATAGACACCGTCGATGTCACCGTTCTCCTGGCACATCACGGCCATCATCGTTGCGGCTCGAACGACAAGAGTCGCAGCTTCACCACATACTCCAATTCCGTCCGACCAGGTGTAGCTCGAGCTGGCGAAGGGCACTCCCCTCACGAGCTCCAACGCTTTGCGCAGGCGATCAACTCCGGTCTCCTCTGGACGTAGTCGAGTGTCAGTCACGGCCTCCCGGAGCACCTCGATGTCGGTGATTACCCCCTCGGCCAAGGGGAGCTCGTCCGACATCGTGATGCCGACCCAAGGACTCCCGTCTTCACGAGCGCGAACTGCATTCATGGATCGACGGGCTGCGGCCGTGATGTTCGAGAACGTCGCGTCCTGTACCGGGGTCAGCCACAGTGCACTCCGAGCCAAGGACCGCTTCCTCTGCGCTGGGTGAAACGCCAACCAGATCACCAACTCTTCGGCCTTGCCTCGCTCGAACCGGACAGGTTCGAAAGTGGAGTCGATCACGCGTGGGGGTCCGAGCACACAAGCCATGAAATGCCATGTCTCGTCCGTCTCGACGACCGCAGGAGGATCGACTTGGATCGCCTTCTCGTCCACTCCGAGCAGAACCTTGATCGACGTGACCTCGTCGAGGTCCGATCCAACAGGCCGGATCGCCACATCGGCGGGAAGAAGTCGCCATTCGTCACTCACCCGCTTCAGACCCGTCGTCACCTGTCCATCGACCACCCGATGAATGCCAGGAAAACCCAAGGATCCTTCGTGGACAACGGCGATCGAGCTGCCAACTCTCTCGACGACTTCGTCGACGGTGGTTCCGTCGGCGGCCACGAAACATCGTCGACCGGGATACGACCCCAAATCACGATCACTCACGACCCCTCGTGACTCCAGCGAAGGACCCATGACCACGCTCTGACAAAGATGACGCCAGACTCGCTCTCCCTCTTCGTGACGACAGTCGACTGCAAAGCTCTCGTACTCGTCCAACGAGATCCAGATCTCGCCTGACAACGATCGACCCACGTGCAACAGAGCGGGAAGCCGCGGATCGACGAGGTCCTCCTCGGTCGCCACCTGCTCCGGCGACCTCACCCGCAGAGCCCTGCTGTGAATCACCTCGGAATGAGGCAGCTGCCTCGGAGGATCGACGAATTCGATCACGATCCACCCGTTCTTTTCGTCGACCACATGACGAATCCGATTGTCGGGTTCGGCTTCGATCACTCGACGTACGACCTCGATCATCTGCCTGAACGACCGCTCGGCCGTCGAAAACTCCGAAGCCATCTCCATCGGTGGATCGATCATCACGTCGTCGACGACAGATCCCGCGTCGCGGACCCGTCGATCGCGGCGGTCACGACTCTTGAGCCGCAACGCCACACCGGCTCCGATGAGGCCGGACACCACTGCAGTGCCCGCAATATCGAGACCGGACGAATCGTTCACGAGCACGACCGAAGTCGGAGGGAGAGCGGAGGCCTCAACCCCCGAATTCGCCTCGGTCACCGACCCATGTCCAGCAGTTGCCTCTCCGACCGTCCCTCCCCACACGACGCCCGACGTGAGGACGAATGCCAACAAGCGGGGTGCCGGTCGACGAGACGGACGCCCTCGAGCTTCCTGAATCGCCACGAGCACCAGCCATATACCGAGACGACAGGCAAGTGCCGCTGTCAGGAGGATGGCCGAGCGCACGACCAGTGAGCGGTCCACGTCTCCTTGCCACCAGCGTCGACAATCGGACAGGAAACCGTCGACCCACGAGTCGTGGCCGGGTTCGACCAGAGCCTGGACGACGACCCAACACGAGATCAACACATTGACGACGATCGACATGGCAATCGACCATCGAACCCACCGCACGGACGAACGCATGGTTCACCCAGCCACGATCGTGGCCCGCCGAGTCACGGCGAAGTCTCGAGAATCGACACCGAAGAGATGCAGGATCGTCGTCTCCTGTTCGTCCCGAATGGTCACGGTCACCGTTTGGTGATCGACGATCACCGAGCCGTCCAGGCCGTGTTCGGACAGGTAGGCCGCCGTCACCTCGCGTGCTCTCACCGGATCGACACTCCGAACACCGAGACGAATCTCACGAACTTCCTGAGCACCGAGTCGAGCCACGTTCTCGGCGTGATCGGCGGCTTCGAGTCGAGCCGCCACGAGCCGACCGCTGTCGACGGCCAGACCCGCCATGGCCATGAACGTGAGGGCCAGACAGACGACGAAGCCGCTCACCAGTCCTCGGTCACGATCTGTCGCCATCTCACTCACCTGCCCGATAACGGTCGACGACCTCGGTCGACGTCGCAGAGACGGAACGAGTCGACACGTCCAGAAGACCCAAGCCCTGCCCGTCGGCTCGACACGAAACGGTCACGGTGACGGTTCGGCCCTCGAGCGAAGTTCGTACGTCGACACTCGGGGACGGACACGAAACTCGACGAGCCACCAGGTCCGCCTGCACAGCACGACGTGCAACATCGGGCATTCGAGCCGTCGCCACCATCGACGCAGCCCGTGCTCCTTGGTCAGCGGCGTGCTTCACATCGTTCGTGCTCTCGACCGATCGGCCACCGAAGACGACCAGCAGGACGAAGATCACGAGGAGAGGGGTGATGAGCACCATCTCCATCGAGGCGCTTCCACTGTCACGACGAGCTCGACCGGTCATCTGTCCGGCTCCCGTACGATTCTTTCCTTCGGCTCGGTCGCATCGCGGGTCACTCGAGTCGTCAAGAAAGGTACGAGTGACGGAACTCTCAGAGTCACGCTCACGAACACCGTGTTCCCGTCGAGCGAACTCACGGGAGAGCCCTCGATTCTCCCTCCGGCATCGAGAGCGAACAGGGCCGCATGCTCGGAGCCGACCATCGACGACGCTGCGTCGGGCACCCGATGGGATGCTGCAGCCACCGCTCCCTCCGACGCCGCCGCACGTGCAACGTGAGCGGTGTGGAAGAAGAGCGCCGACTGCAACACCACCATCACGATCAGAATCAGCACCGGTAGAACGATGACGACTTCCGAGGTGGTCTCCCCGCGGTCGCGGTCCGACGAATCAGCCGAGATCGAGGTCATTGGCCTTTTCGCGAACCTTGTTCGTGATGATGACACCCACCGAAATGGCCAGAGCGATCAGAGCCGCTGCCATGACGACCGTGGTCGCACTCACTTCTCCGCGGTCCCGATCGAGTTCACGCGACGCGGCGAAACGAATCGTGTAGTAATCCCAGAGTTGACGGAAATGTGACATTGCTTTTCTCCTTTGCTTGTTGTTGGTTGTGTTGTGTGGCGGTCGAACGTCGATCAGCCGAAGCCCTGGCTGATCAGATGCATGGCCGGATATCCGAGAAGCACCAAGAAGGCGACGAACATGAGAACCATGGGCAACCCCATTCGCTCGGTCGACGAATTCGCCGCTGCCTCCACCTCAGCCATGTGCTTCTGACGAAGGGACGCCGCTTTGGCGACGAGTGACGACGTCATACGTGCACCCTGCTCTCCTCCGAGTTTCACGGTCGCGGCCAATTCGGGAAGCTCATCGACGCCGATTCGACGTCCCTCTTCGGCCAGTACGTCCCAAGGTGAGCGCCTGGTCGACCGAGCAACCTCCAATGCATCGTTGATCAACAGGTAGGTCGGCCCGTCGCCCACTCGCGCCGCTGCGACGAGTGCCGTCTCGATTCCTGAACCACCAGACAGCATGATCGACACGAGGTCGAGATACGACGACAACGAGCTTCGAAAATCGTGGCGTGCTCGCCGCGCCTTCTGAACGAGAGTGAGGCGCGGAATCTGCAGACCGAGAACTCCACAGGAGGCGCTCAGCAAGACGACCAGGGGAACGGGAAGCTTCAGGCCGCCCATTCCGAGCGTCACGTACATGGCGACTGGAATCGCAAAAGCGAGGGCTCCGCACGTGATCTGCTCGGTTGCGTACTTCGCCGAGCTCGTTCCGGTCACGGCGAGGTCCCGATCGTCGCTAGCCAGAAGCCGTTCGGTCAACGATCTGCTGGCCGATCGATCATCGAGTGAGGTCTCCACGAACCTCGACAGCCGACTCTCGAGAGTCGGACGTCGAAGCGATCGCGTGACGATCACCACGCCGACGGCGAGGGCCAGAGAACTGAAAAAGATTGCGATCACGAGACCGCCCTCCGATGAGATACGAATCTCGGTGGAGCCTCGAATCTGGACATTCGACTCATCGAGACAAGCGATGCGACGAAGAGAAGGACGACCACCAACAGGACGGTTGCTCCGGACGCTGATCCGTATGGCTCGAGGTAGGAGCGATTGAAGGCGAAGAGGCCGGTGACGAAGGCGACGAGAACCCCGACGATGATCCGAACTGCACTGCGTGTACGGGCACGCGACACCCACACTCGCGTCCGCATCTTCACTTCGTCGCGACAGCATTCGGCCAGTTGGGAAAGGACTGCTCCGACATCTCTCACCTGCTGCTGCGAGGCGGTGACCAAGACAGCCACCACGAAGTCGGCGAGTGAATTGTCGACCTCTTCGGCGAACAAGAGGGCACTGGTCGAGAGGGACTCGTGATCGAGGCGATCAGCCAAACGAGTCACCGACGGTCTGATCAGGTTCGGAGCCGTCTCGGCCGTTGCTGCAATTGCCTGCTCGAGGCCACGAGCACCCGCCATGGTGTCGCGAAGCTGCTCGATCCAGACGGCCAATGCCTCGACCAGTTCCCGGTCGTCCACCGCCGATCGTCGCTTCGAGTGACGCCACGCCATCTTTCCGCTCGCCACGGAGTCACGAAGGGCCGCAACGACGGTCAGGACACCGACGCCGGCCACTGTTCCGACAAGTACCGCCAACGTCGTCCTCATGAAACACCTCGTAGGCGGGTGGAGGACGACATCTCGTATCCGTACTCGGACAGAAGGTCTCGGAGTTCGCCAGTCATTGGATAGCCGACGTCGGTTGCGCCACCCTCTCGGGCCTCGAAGATCTCGTTCGAGACGATCCGGGGACCGTCAGCGTCGACGACTTCTCTGACACTCGTGATTCGACGAACCCCGCGAGTGAACTCGATGTGGACGACCAAGTGAACAGCGCTGGCAATGACCAGATTGACCACGTCGACCGGCAATCCGGTATTCGCCATCGAGACGTAGGCCGCCAATTTCGGGAATACCGAGCGAGTCGAATCGGCGTGCAGCGTGCACATCGAACCGTTGTTTCCCTGACTCATGGCAAGAAGCATCGGGAACGCTTCAGCACCGCGAACCTCACCGACGACGACACGATCAGGATCCATGCGCAAGGCCATTCGTGTGAGATCGGCCAAGGCGATCTCACCTCTCCCTTCGATGTTGGGCGGACGCGACTGCAAGGTGTCGAAATCGGGATGGAGATCGCTGAATCGATCGATTCCCAACTCGTAGGCGTCTTCGATCGTCACGATGCGCTCATCACGGGGAATCTCGTTGATGAGAGCTCGTAGAAGGGTCGTCTTTCCCGAACCCGTACCTCCGGCCACGATGATGTTGCGCCGTGCGCGAACCGCAGCCCCGAAGAAGGCTTCGAGTTCATCGGTGAGCAAGCCGCCACGACGAAGTTCGTCGAGTGACGACAAGGCGAACTGATGTTTTCTGATCACGACGGACGGAGACGCTGATACGTCCATGACAGCGAAGAGGCGACTTCCGTCCGGAAGACAGAGGTTGCACTCGACTGTCGATGCGTCGAACCGACGTTCTCCACTGGACGACCTGGACGAAGCGTTGCGAACCAGTCGAATCAATTCGTCGTCGGAGTCGACGACAGCGGCAAGTTCACTGCGACTCCCGTCTCGACGCTTCACCCAGACCGGCCCAGTACCCCGCACGTGAATGTCGGTGATCTCTGGATCGTCGAGAAGTCGTTGAAGCGGCCCGAGTCCCATGAAGTGGTCGATCGTGGATCGGGTGATCTCGAGTTCCTCGTCAGGGCTGAGAGTCGATTGGCCACCGAGAAGTCTTTGAGTCGCGTCTCGATCGAGATAGGTCGAGATGACCGCACGAATGCTCTCCTCGTCGGCTTCGATGGGCTGACCATCGGCACGACTTCGTGCCTCGTGCCGTCGTTCGACGAGTGCTTCGGCCACAAAACCTCGCAAGCGAGTCGACAGATCGTCCTTCGACATCAGGCCACCGCCTCAGCGTGTGAGCGGTCGCTGCCGATCGCTTCGAGGAATTCACGAATCGAGGTTCGAAGTCGAGCACTACCCCGAGGATTGTCGGGCAGAAGATCGGCCACCACCGGCCATTCGATGGTTCGAGCGACGTCGACGGCTCCGTACTGACCACCTGCAGTCAGGACGTGCCAGTCTCCGATCTCGCGCATTCGGTCGGCTCGATGAACCAGTGAGACGACATCTTCCAGATCGGTCCGGGTGACCAGGATGCGCCGATCGACGACCTCGAGGAGTTGATTGGCGACGGAATCCGGCCGCAGTCTTCCGGTCACGACCAGGACGTCGGTGCCGAGGATTTCGTCGATACGACTCCGGTGTCGAGCGAGGACAGGAAGACTCGCCATGATCGGTTCGACGGCAGGGGGCGCAACGACGACCGAAATGTTGTCGGTGTACTTCCGCATGATCGGACCCGACGTGGTCGCCCGCGGAGAGCGAACCATGGTGGCCAGATCGACGAGGCCCGGATGGACGTCCCAATCATGACGTGCCGCCAGGCGACCTCCGTCCGGATCGGCCTCGACCACTGTGACCGGGCGAGGCCACAACGAGGCGATGTGCAAGGTCACGGTGGCGAGATCCATGATGCCGCCAGTCGTGGAAGTGGTGATGACGGCCATGTCAGTTCACCACCTTCACCAGATGGATCTCGTCGTGTCCTACGAACGAGTCGGCCACGAGCCGAGGAACACGCAGACTCACGGAACGCTCACTCGACAAGCCGTCAGCGAGAGAAACGGTCCACACCTCGGCGAGAGTGGGGAGAGTCGTGACGAGATCGCCTTCCTCCAAGGACGAATCGAGGAACACGACCCGCACGGTGTCACCAACGACGAGGTCGGTCGGGGCTGCCGAATCGTCCACCACGATGCCGACCACCGCGTCAGCCGACGAGAGCGGTACGACGTCGAACAGGTGAGAGGAAGACAGGGGCGTTCCGGCGTCGATGTCGACAGCGGCTCGCATCCCCACGACCTCGTCGGCGAGACGAGTCGACAAGAGTGCGATGTCCTGATCGGCAGTCAGTGTGACGACCGTGAGATCACCGGTGTCGATGATCTCACCCCGTTGGACCGCTCGGTTGACGGCCAGGACTCCTGTTCCCTCGCTGTCGTCGGTGTTGAGGACGACCGAAACGGTCACCGCCGCGGCGATGACGAAGAGACCGATCGCCAATTCCGGAACCTTGACTTTGCGTCGACGTAGCGGTTCCACGATCCTCGAAGCAGAACTTCGCTTCGAGGAAGACGTCGAGTCGATTGATAGCTGGCTCACGAGGCCCCCTTTACGAACGTGGTCGAGTGATGTGGATGACACGATGCTCGGAGGCGTCTTGACGATCGATAGGTCGATCGACCCAGATGCCGTGGGCCCTGATCGGGCTCGAGGACCGATGGGACCGATGGGTCGTCGGCCGCGACGATTCCGCCGGCCCACCCCCAAACCCTCCACATTCCCCAACAAAAACGACGAAATTCGCGCACTCTGTTGCGTTAAGCACCACGGGCGGTCATTTGCGCAACAGAGTGGGCGTTTTTGTTCAGTCTGTAGATTTGGTCAAGTGGGTCTTGACGAATCGCTTGGCGGATCGAACATGAACAGCGGTGCCGGGGCTTCCGCGACCCCCGGTCTGCCGGCGGTTCTTCCGCAGTCGAATGACCCGTGCTGGTGTGGATCAGGTCGCAAGTACAAGCGCTGCCACAAGGGCATGGAAGGGCGAGTAGTTCCCGGGATCGTCTCGCCGATGCGATCCGTTCCCGCACACATTGCCCGACCGCCGTATGCCGACTCCGGCAAGGTTCCGCGTTGGAACGAATCTCGTGTGAAGTCGCCCGAGATCATCGAGCGCATGCGTGTGGCCTGTGCTCTCGCCGCCGACATCTTGCGACAGGCCGGCGAGTTCGTGAAGCCGGGCATCACCACGAACGACATCGACGTCCTGGTGCACGACCTCACCATCGAAGCCGGTGCCTATCCGAGCCCGCTCAACTATCACGGCTACCCGAAGAGCGTGTGCACCTCGGTCAACGAAGTGATCTGCCACGGCATCCCCGACTCCACTGTTCTGCGCGACGGCGACATCATCAACCTCGATGTCACGTGCTACCTCGACGGCGTGCACGGCGACACCAACGCCACCTTCTTCGTGGGTGACGTCGACGAGACCAACCGCAAGCTCGTCCGAGTGACTGAAGAGTGCATGTGGAAGGGCATCCAGGCCGTGAAGCCCGACCGTCCGCTCTCCGACATCGGTCGGGCCATCGAAGACCATGCCCACAAACACAAGTTCGGCGTGGTGCGAGCCTTCATCGGTCACGGCATCGGAGAGCAGTTCCACACCGACATCCAGGTGCTGCACTACTACGACGCTCGCAACAACATGATCATGAAGCCGGGCATGGTGTTCACGATCGAGCCGATGATCACCCTTGGCACCTGGCAGCACAAGATGTGGGACGACGACTGGACGGCCGTGACCGCCGACGGCAAGCGCACCGCCCAGTTCGAGCACACCGTGCTCGTCACCGAGACCGGCGTCGATGTCCTCACGGGCGGCGACCGAGCCGTATCTCCCCGGGCCCCCACCTCCTGATCAGGTCGTCGGAAGGCACTTCCGTCCCGTAGCGTCGGATCCGTGCCGGAGCGCTACCTGACCTTCGACCGGGAGCTCTGGGCGTCGCTCCGAGCCGCTACGCCCATGACTCTTCGCGAGGACGACCTCGCCGGACTGCGTGGTATCAACGAGCGCATCGACCTCGACGAGGTCACAGCGGTGTACCTCCCCCTCACTCGATTGCTCAACCTCTACGTCGCGGCCACCCAGAACCTGCACAAGGTCACCGCCACGTTCCTCGGAAAACTGGCCCCCAAGGTCCCCTACGTGATCGGTGTGGCCGGATCGGTGGCGGTCGGCAAGAGCACCTTCGCCCGTATTCTGCAGGCCCTGCTCTCCCGGTGGCCCGATCATCCCAAGGTCGACCTCATCACCACCGACGGATTCCTCCACCCCAACCGGGTCTTGGAGGAGCGCGGCATCATGAACCGCAAAGGCTTTCCTGAGAGTTACGACACCCGTGCACTACTCACTTTCTTACGTGAGTTGAAGAGCGGCCGTCCTGAAGTGTCGGCCCCGGTCTACAGCCATGTTGTGTACGACATCGTCGACGGCCAACGAGCCACGGTCTGCCAACCCGACATCTTGATTCTCGAAGGCCTCAACGTCCTACAAGTCGGAGCCCCTGGGTCCGAGAGCACCGAATTCGTGAGCGACTACTTCGACTTCTCGATCTACATCGACGCCGAGGAGTCCGACATCGAGTCGTGGTACGTCGACCGTTTCCTGTCGCTGCGCAGCTCGATCTTCCAGGATCCCGACAGCTTCTTCCAGCACTACGCCCATCTGTCGCACGACGAAGCCGTCGCCACGGCCCGATTCATCTGGAAAGAGATCAACGGGCTCAACCTGCGGGAGAACATCGAACCCACACGAGATCGCGCCTCGCTCATCTTGCACAAGGATTCCGACCATCGAGTCGACGACGTGCGCCTCCTGAAGCTCTGAGCACTCCGCCCCGCTGTCACACCTGTCTGACAAACTGACGAGGTGGCCGGCAAGAAAAAACCTGCGAAACGACGCAAGAAGTCGGCATCCAAACTGCCGTTCGTCCTGCTGGTCGCCGTGATGGGCGGTGTCGGGGCGCTGCTCGTCGTGTCGGCCCAGAACTCGATCTCCGGCGACTCCCCGTCCGCCACCTCACCCGAGACGTCGTCCACCGACTCGATCATCTCTTCCGACTCGTCGGTCGTCTCGGCCGACTCGAGCATTCCCACGGTCACCATCGGGTCCGTCGCCCCACCTGTCTCCATCAACACCGACGACGAGGACGACGACCACAACGACGCCGGCTTCGTCCTCGACGACTACACCCCGACCGACACTCCTGAGCCTCCGTCGTCACCCCGCACCGTTGCCGATGGGTCGGTCACCGACGGCCGAGTCAGCGGCACCCTGCCCGACGGCTTCTACATCGGCTACCTCGACGGGGTCGGCTCCACGTCGCTTCTGGTGCGCTTCGATTCACCGAGCGGACCTTCGTACGACGCTCCCCTCGACGACGTTCTCTTCGTCTCGCTCCGGGTCGACGCCCGCGATCCGAATCATCCCGGAAGTGCCGTCGTCGGGGCCGACACTCTCCGCCGTCTGGTCGAACAAGGTCGTACGGCTTACTCGATCCCCGAATCCGACGACTTCGTGATCGTCGAGGGTCGTTACCTCGTCACGATCGCCGACGGCCGGCTGATCGGGATCGAGGGCCTCTCGTGATCACACTCACCCACCCTCGGAGCGTTGAACACTCATGAACACCGTCCTTCTCGTCATCGTGATCGTCTTGCTCGGCGTGGCCGTGGCTCTTCAACTGCGCGCCAAGCAATCCCCCGTGGTCGAACAACCCACCACTCCACCCGTCGATCCGGCCCTCCTTCAGGCTCAACTCTCGCAGTCGGTGTCCACGGCCCTCACCGATGCTCTCGAACGACTGAACGACGAGGCTCGCAAGACGCGGGACGAGACGATTCAACTGGTGACCAAAGCTGGTGTCGAGCAAATCGGCACCAAAGGCGAAATGATCAACCAGAACCTCTCGAACGTCGCCGACCAGATGGCGAAGAAGATGTCGGAAATCGATCAGGCTCTCTCCCTTCTACGCGAGAGCACTTCCAAGCAATACGGAACTGTCGAACAAGCTGTCGCCGCCCTCACGCGCCGTACCGACAAGTTGAACGACGTTCTCTCCAGTTCGCAGGCCCGAGGTCAGTGGGGTGAGCGACTGGCCGAAGACATGCTGCGGGCCGCCGGCTTCGTCGAAGGCGTCAACTACTCCAAGCAAGCCACCATCGACGGTGGTGGCCGACCCGACTATCGCTTCGACATTCCGCCCGATCGCGTCCTCTTCATGGACGTCAAGTTCCCACTCGACAAATACGCGGAATACGTCGCGGCCGAATCCGATCAGCACAAGATCACCACCAAGGATGCATTCATCCGAGCCGTGAAGGATCGAGTGATCGAACTCGCCAAACGTGATTACGTCGACAAAGCCTCCGACAACACCGTCGACTACGTCCTCATGTTCATTCCCAACGAGAGCATCAGCGGATTCGTCCATGAAGCCGACCCCAAGCTCCTCGACTTCGCCCTCGAACGCAAGGTCGTCCTGTGTTCGCCACTCAATCTCTACGCCTTCTTGGCTGTCATTCGTCAGGCCACCGATGCCTTCCACACCGAGAAGACGGCGGCCGAGATCATGCAGATCGTCAACCGCTTCCAGAAGCAGTGGGAGGACTATCTGAAAGCCGTCGACAAGGTCGAGAAGTCGTTCCACACCCTCGAATCCGATCTGGCATCGATCAACACGGGGGGAACCCGCTTCCGCATGCTGAACGCTCAGGTGAAGAAGATCGAGAAACTCCGACAGAAACAGGGAATTCCCGAACTGCCGGCGGTCGACGACGACGTGGTCGACGCCGAGGAAATCGACGACTGACTCAGGCCTCGCGGATGTGACCGCGTTGACGCGCCTCGTCGATGATCGACTGAGTGTGCTCCCACAACGCCTGTGATCCGTCGCCGATCGGCGACAGACGCTTCACGGCCTGGGGCATCGTCACCCCGTGCTCTTTCCACGTGGACGCTTCACCGGCCACGTGATTCAACATGGCCGGCTGCATGCGGTCGACGGCGTTGGCGAACCGGCTC
>CAZTPF010000031.1:0-21094 GCA_964614655.1 uncultured Bifidobacterium sp. | reverse complement strand
GCCGCGTTCCTCCGTCGCGCACCAAGCCGTCTTCGAAGGTGCGTCCTCGTGCCAAAGCGAAAACCGACTGGCCTTCACGGGGAGCGGACGGATTCTCGCGACGGGCGACCGCGCCCATCTTCACATTGTGCACGGCCGACACGACGTTGGCGTGACACTGGGGATTGCGGGCCCATTGCTCGAAGCGACGTCGGGTCTCGCGTGTCGCTCGTTGGTTCGTCCCGCTCACGTGGCGAACGTACCAAAGGGGTGTGCGAAGCAGTTGGGGTAGGGTTTCGACACACGTTTCGGGGGAAACGGTGTGAGGGGGCGCCATGTCGTACGGCAGCGAGCGGATCGACCACGAACCGGTCAAGAGTTGGATCACCGACTGGGACTGGCTCGACGACGGTTGGGGCGAGAACGCGATCGACATCTGGAATGAAGTCCGCGAACAGTGCCCCGTGGCCAGTACCGAGCGATACGGGCGAGCCTTCATGCCGGTGACCATGGAAGCGGTGCGAGCCATCGCACAGGACACCGAGAACTTTTCGTCGATCTGGGTCAATGTGGCGCGCCCTGACGCCCCACGCGCTCCGGCTCCCCCGATCACGAGTGATCCGCCCGAACATCACGGGCATCGTCGGCTCATCCTGCCCGCCTTCAACCCCAAGGCCATCGCCGCCATCGAACCCGAATTGCGTCGCTTCTGCCGATCGCTCATCGACGAGATCGGCGACTCCCCCACGGCCGACGCCGCCGAGCAGTACAGCCAGCACATTCCGGTGCACGGCATCTGCATCGTGACCGGACTTCCGGAAGCCGATGCCGACCTCTTCCGAGACTGGATCTACAAGACCTTCCAATTGGCGCCCAAGGACAACACGATCCGCATGCAGGTGCTGACCGAGATGACCCAATACATCGACCAACAGTTGAAGGATCGACTCCAGAACCCGCAGGACGACCTTCTGACGGTAGTCGCCAACGCCCAGATCGACGGTCAGGACGTCGACTGGGGGATCAAAATCGGCTACATCCGACTGCAGATCGTGGCCGGCATCGACACCACGTGGAGCGCGATCGGATCCGGACTCTGGCATTTCGCCCAGCACAACGATCAGGTGCAGCGACTGATCGCCGTTCCGGACGATCACGAACTGTGGTCGGAAGCAACCGAGGAAGTTCTGCGCTACTACGCGCCGGTCACGATGGCGCGCAAGGTGTTGAACGACATCGAAGTGAGCGGCTGTCCGATGCACGCCGGCGATCAGACCCTCGTGACGTTTCCGGCCGCCAATCACGATCCGGCCGAGTTTGAACGAGCCGACGAGTTCGTTCTCGACCGCAAGAACAACCGCCACGTGGCATTCGGACTGGGTATCCACCGATGCGCCGGGTCGAACCTCGCCCGACTCGAGATGATCGTGGCCTTCCAGGAATGGCTGCGGGCCTTCCCGAAATACTCACTCGACACGTCAAAGAAGGTCACCTGGGCCAACGGACAAGTCCGCGGACCGCGAATCCTCCCCGTGCTGACCGGCGATCGGCCGCTCAGCTGAAGAAGCCGCATAGCGCGGCGGCCATCTGGTCGCGCACCGGCCGACCCGAGGGCAACACATCGACCATGCCGACCGACGTGTGCGTGTGGCCTCGCGCCTGAATGTGCTGAACCGAAACACCGGCCGCCTTCAAGGCCTGCGCGTAGGCATTGCCTTCGTCGCGCAACGGGTCGTATTGCGCCGTGACGATGGCGACCGGCGGCAATCCAGCCAACGACTCCGCCAACAACGGCGACGCCTTCGGATGCAAACGATCCGACGGATCGGCGTAGTGACCCCAGAACCAATCCATGAGCGCCTTGGTGAGGACGTACCCCTCGCCGTTTTCGCGCATCGACGGATACTCCTTCGATCCGTCGACCGCTGGCGTGAGGAGCAACTGGCCAAGCAAGGCAGGTCCTCCATTGTCGCGTGCCAGCTGAGCCGACACCGTCGCCACGTTGCCTCCCGCGCTCCAACCGGCCACGGCGATGCGCGCCGGGTCTCCACCGAGTGACGCAGCGTTGTCGACCACCCACTGCAACGCCGCATACGCGTCGTCGGCGGCGGCCGGGAATCGATGCTCGGGCGCGTGGCGGTAGTTCACCGACACGATGAGGACGTCGGCCTTCACGCACAGATCACGACACAACGGATCGTCGGACGTATGACTGCCGATCACCCAACCACCGCCGTGGTAGTACACCACCACGGGGTGCGGACCTGGAGTGGCCGGCCGATAGAGGCGATACTCGAGTGGGCCGTCAGCACCGGGAAGTGTGCCGTCGACGATCTCCCCCACGTCGGGGCCGGGGGGTCGCATGGCTGACGACATGTCCATGAACATGCGCGCATCGGGCGGTGACATCGATTCGATGGGCGGCAGGTTCAGCATCGCCATGGCCTCGAGCAGCATCTCGACGTCGGGCTGGATCTCGCGCACCAGACCGTCGTTCACCGACGACTTTCCGGAGCCGGCGAGTTCGAAGCCGAGATAGCCGCGCTCGCGAACCTCGTCGCAGATCTTGCGATAGCGGCCCACACCACCGATGTAGGGGAAGAGCACACGCGGCTTGCCGGGAACGTTGGCCCCCATGTACCACGAGTTGGTGTCCTGGAAGAGTGTGATGTCGGCGCAGTCGGCGCAGTGCTGACGCCATCCCTCTTCCGCAGTCGGCGTGGGCTCGATCGTGTCGAGACCGTTGGCACGCATGTCGACGATCGTGTCGCGAATCCACTCGACGTGCTGTTCGATCGACACCATCATGTTCGACAGCACCGAGGGACTTCCCGGCCCGGTGATCATGTAGAGGTTGGGGAAGCCGACCGACGTGAGACCGAGGTACGTGAGCGGCCCGTTCTCCCACTTCTTCTTGAGAGTGAGACCGTCCTTGCCGGTGATGTCGACGGCGACGATCGCACCGGTCATGGCGTCGAAACCGGTCGCGTAGACGATCGAGTCGAACTCCTTCGATTCGTCGCCGAAGTCGATGCCCGTCTCGGTGATCGAGCGGATGGGCGCGGTGTTCAGATCCACCAGTCGAACGTGCGGCAGGTTGAACGTCTGGTAGTAGTTCGTGTCCATGCACGGACGCTTCGTGCCGTACGGATAACCGCGCGGGCTCAGCAACTCGGCGGTCTCGGGATCTTTCACGACCGTGCGAATCTTCGATCGAACGAATTCGGCGACCACGTCGTTGGCCGCTCGACTCGAGCCGGCATCCATGAACGTGGCACCGACCGACAACAACTCTCCACGTTGCCACGACTGTTCGAGCAAGGCGTGGGCTTCGTCACGCGGTGTGGCAAGAGCCGACACCGTGGACGGGGTGATCGGCACACCCGAATACGACAGACGAGCCTCGGCTTCGTACGTCGCCCGATCGGTGCGCAGACGCTCGACTCGATCGGCCGGTTGCGGGCCGTTCAGAGCCGGGACCGAGAAGTTCGGCGTGCGCTGGAAGACCACGAGCTCCTTCGCCTGCTCGGCGATGTGAGGGATCGACTGGATGGCCGACGAACCGGTGCCGATCACTGCCACCCGCTGGCCGGTGAAGTCGACCCCGTCGTGAGGCCAACGACCCGTGACATACACCTGGCCGCCGAAACGGTCGGTGCCCGGAATGTCGGGGTCCTTCGGAACCGACAAGCAGCCGGTGGCCATCACGTAGTGGCGGCACGTGATGGTCTCACCCTTCGAGGTGTGCACGTGCCAACGCTTGGCGACCTCGTCCCATTCGGCGCTCTCGACCTTCACCTCGAAGTCGATCCCCGAATACAAGTCGTGCTTCTTCGCGACGAACTGCGCGTACTCGAGGATTTCCGGCTGGGCGGCATGCTTCTCCGACCAGGTCCACTGATCGTGCAACTCGGGATCCCAGGTGTACTGGTAATCGGTCGTGGCGATGTCGCAACGCGCCCCGGGATAGCGGTTCCAGTACCAGGTTCCGCCCACGTCCTTACCGGTCTCCAGGACTCGTGACGAGAAGCCGTGCTTGCGAAGTTCGTGCAACAGGTACATGCCGGCGAACCCGGCCCCCACCACTACGACGTCGACATCGTTCTCGGCCATACCCCTCGTACCCCCTGCCATCGATCCCCCGACCGGTGACGAATCGAGTTTCGCAGATCGACCCCGTCGACTCAATGTCGACCCGAGGGCCGGTGTCGGGTCAGACGGCCCCAGTCCGATTGTCGATGTGGGTTTCGACCAGTTCCACCACGTATCCGTCGAGATCGATCACGAAAGCGACGGTCACCGGCCAGCGATCGAGCCGGGTGGGTTCCATCTGCGAGGTGGCCCCGGCGGCGATGCACCGGTCGTAGATCTCCTGACAGTCGTCGACGTTCATGTAGATCTTCCACAGCGAGAAACCGTGATCGATCGGCTGGCGACCCTCATAACGCTCGGCGAGCTGCAGGCGTCCTCCCCCCTTGTCGGCGGCGAGGACGATCTCGTGCACATCGGGGATCTCGGTGCGGCTCTGGACCTTGAGGCCGACCGCTTCGGTGTAGAAGCGCTCCGATCTCTCGATGTCGTCGACGTAGATGCAGTACTGCCCGACGGTAGTGGCCATGGTCTTCTCCTGGTGGGAACGATCAGAACGGATAGAGCGGGAAATCGTGGCCAGTGAGCCAATGACGACCCACCTCTTTGGCCTGTGCCCAACGAGCGATCAGATCGTCTTCGCTGCGCTCGTCGGTGAGCTGACCGAGATCGGTGGGTCGGTGTCCGATCCGCTCGGCGATGGGACGGAGCGCCTCGAGGTCGAATCCGAACACGTCGGCCGCTGACTCGCCGAGCATACGACGGGTCTCGTGCACCGGGATGTCGTGGAAGGTGGCCTTCAACGCCTCGAAGGTGGCCGGCCAGGTTCCCTCCGGGTGTGGGAAGTCGGTTCCCCACAACATGTTGTCGATCCCGATCTCGTACCGCATACCGAGTTCGCGGCGCTTCACGTTGGCGAGGCCGGTGAAACAGTTGCGGTCGACGATTTCACTCGGAAGCATGTCGACCTTTCCGGTGAAGGCACCCTTGCCGAGCTTCTCGGCACCCTTTTGGCCCATCCAGAGTCGGTCCCACGACCACAAGAGCTGCGGCAGCCACCAGCATCCGCCTTCGGTCGCGCAGAACTTCAGGCCCGGGAAGCGTGTGAACACACCCGACCAGAGCATGAACCACATGGGCCGGGCCGGAAACCACGTCACCTCGGTGACGTAGATGCCGAGGTGATCGCCGTACAGATCGCGTTCGGCCGAACCCGAGTGCGTGACGATCGGCATCTGGTACTCCTCGCAACGCGCCCACACCGGGTCGTAGCGACGATCGTGATACGGAGCCTGATTGCACCAACGAGCCGGGATCATCACGGCGCCGAGTCCGTGCTCCTTGGCCCAGTCGATCTCGGCGAGAACGTCGTCGAGATCGCCCGTGATCGGAACGAGAGCCACACCGCAACGACGTCCGGGACTCGTGGCGACCAGTTCGCTCAGCCAGCGGTTGTGCGCCTTCGAGCCGGCCAGACCGAGTTCGGGATCGAGATCGCCCGACAATCCGAGGCCGGCTCCGAACGGAACCGCAGTACGGCTCTCGACGGCGTCGGCGTCGGGATACACGACCTCGGCCGCCACACCGTCGGCGTCGAGTGTGAGGTCGCGGCGATCGGCGTCCCAACCTCCGGCCAACTCTTCACCGTGCTCGTCGAACCAGTTCTTGGCGAACTTGGAGTCACGCACACCCAACTTGGTGGAGGCTTCGATCAACGCCTGCTGCTGCTCGAGGAATTCGTCGAGTTGCGGCCAGTACTTCTTCTCGAGATAGGTGCGGTACTGCTCGGTGGGCAGACCGGCATGGCTGTCGGCGGCCACGATCACGTACGGATCGTTGACCGATCCGTGATCGACCGATGCAGTCCTGTCTTCGGTGACGGTCATGGTTTTCCTCCTAGGCCGCGTTCTGCGGAGCGAATGCCGGACACTTGTACGCCTCGAGCGGGATCTCGGAGCGATCGACGAGGTGGTGCACGTCGGACACCTTGGGTCCGTACTGCGCAGCCAAGGGCGCCAAGGCGTCGAGGTCGAAGCCGTACAGACGGGCAGCGTTGCCGCCCACCATCATCGCCGTCTCCTCCACGGACACCGGACCGAAGGCGAGCCGCAGGGCGAGCTCGGAGTACGGTGTGCTCGCTTCCTTGTGCGGATAATCGGCGCCCCACATGATGCGATCGACACCGACTTCGTGTCGCAGGAGCACTTCGTTCGGGCGGATGAAACTGGCGCCGATGTTGCACTGCCGAGCCCAGTACTCGCTCGGCTTGGCCGACAGTCCGGTCACGATGGCCCGACCCCATTCGGCCTCCTGCGATCCGGTGGCCGTCGCCATGCGATCGAAGAAGAAGTCGAGACGCTTCAACTCGTCGGGGACCCATGCCGTTCCCTGCTCGGTGAACACCAACTGAAGATCGGGATGACGATCGAGAGCTCCACCCACGACGAGATGGGTGAGAGCACGATGGGCGAACCACGACACCTCGAGCATGAAGATCACGGCGTCGAGGTCTTCGGGTCCCATCGGCGGCGATGCCGATCCGGTGTGGTGGTTGAGCGGCATGCCGAGCTCTTCGCACACCTGCCAGAGCGGCTCGTAATAGGGCTCGTACAACTGCGGTGCTTCGCCACCCGGAGGTGTTCCGGGAAGCAACACACCACCACGAAGGCCGTTCTCGCGCGCCCAACGGATCTCGGCGACGGTCGCGTCCATGTCGAGCATGTTGATCTGTGCCACGCCGGCTCGACGGCCCGGTGTCTCGTTGCAGAAGTCGGCGAGCCAACGGTTGTGAGCGCGCAAACCGGCCCAACGACGTTCGGCGTCGGCTTTCGTCATCGCCGGAGGCTGAGTGGTGAGCGACGACTTCGGGTAGAAGGGCGGGACGGTGTTCGGGAAGATCACTTCGGCGACGATTCCGTCCTGCAGGAGATCGCCGTCGCGTCGCGACGAGTTCCAGTTGCGCGGGCCGAGATCGCCTTCCAGGTCGGGGTACGGGTTCTCGAAGGCGGCGGCCCAGGCGTCGAAGTCGTCGAGCCACTTCGATTCGAGATACGGGCGGTAGTCGGGAATGTCTCCCCCGGCATGTCCGTCGGACGACACCACGATGTAGCGATCGTCCCCTGCGGAATCGGTGACCACGGCTGGTCTTGTCACGACGAGAACCCCCTCCGTTCGTACACGACACGACGACCGTATCAGTCAGGATCGATCGGGAAAAGGGCCGCTGCTAGTTTCGACGCCAGGGGACGACGTTCGGATTCACCACGAACCGATGACGTTCGTTCGATGGGGGGTAGCCGTGAAAACGCTGAAGGATCGTGTCGCCGTGGTGACCGGCGGAGCCGGCGGAATCGGACGGGCCATGGTCGAGAGATTCCTCGACGAAGGAATGAAGGTCGTCGTCGCCGACATCGACGAGGGGCTGTTGACTTCGGCCGTCGGCGAACTCTCGACGCGGGGTGGCGACGTCATCGGAGTACCGACCGACGTGTCACGACTCGAGTCGGTCGAGAACCTACGCGACCGAACACTCGAACACTTCGGCGGAGTGCACGTGGTGTGCAACAACGCCGGCGTCGCATCAGGTGCCTACGGACGCATTTGGGAACACGAGGTGAACGACTGGCGTTTCGCCTTCAGCGTGCACGTGTACGGAGTGATCAACGGAATCAAAGCTTTCATTCCGACCATGCTCGAGCGCGGCGAGGAAGGTCATATGATCAACACCTCGTCGCACAACGGCGGCTTCGCTCCCATCGCGTCGAGTGCTACCTATGCCACGTGCAAGAGCGCCGTCGTGACGATCTCCGAATGCCTCTGGGGACAGCTCCAAGAAGTGGGCAGCCAGATCGGAGTTTCGGTGCTGTTCCCGAGCGGCAAGACGAAAGGGCTGCTCGACACCGGAATCTGGAAGACACGCGAGCGTCCGGCCGAGTACGCCACCGACAAACCCGTCGACACCGGTTCGAAGATGCAGGACTGGATCAAGTCGATGGAAGCCGCCGGAACCCCGGTCACCTTCACTCCACTCACCGAAGTGGCCGACACCGTGATCGACGGACTCCTGAACGATCGATTCTGGATGGTCGAGGAGGGGCGTTTCGAAGACATGGTTCGCATGCGCACCGACGTGATGTTGCGGCGCGCCGCGCCGTCGTACCCGCGGGGCTGAACCACTGTCGCTCTCGAGGCGACAATCGTCGAGGTTCAGGGGACGATGGCCAGGAACAAGAACGCCATGAACACCGCCAAGTGTTGAACTCCCTGCAGGATCGTGGCCCGACCCGAGCCGAAGGTGAGCGTGCTGATCACCGCCGTCAGAGCGAGGAACACGATCTCCTTGCCACCGAGACCGAAGGTGATCGGACCGTCGAGCCAGATCGAGGCGACGGCGATAGCCGGGATGGTCAGACCGATGCTCGCCAAGGCCGAGCCGTGAGCGAGGTTGAGACTGGTCTGCATCTCGTCGCGAGCCGCAGCCCGAAGGGCCGCGACGGATTCGGGAAGAAGAACCATGAGGGCGATGATCACTCCGACGAACGACTGCGGTGCACCGACCTCGGTGACGGCTTCCTCGATACTCGGTGCCAATGTCTTGGCCAACCCGACCACCCCGACCAAGCTGACGATCAGCAAGCCGACCCGAATGAGGAGCCCCTCACTGCGACCCGTTCGCGGTTCGTGCGGTTCGACGTGAGCGAGCGTCTCGTGCGCTTCCAACTCGAGGGCTTCGGGTGACAAAAACATCCAGCGATGTCTCACGGTCTGCACGAACACGAACACTCCGTACACCCCGGCCGCCGCGACAGCGGCGAAGGCCAACTGCGATCCGGTGTAGGTGCCACCAGGACTGCTCGACGTGAACGAGGGCAAGACGAGACTCAGGGTGGCGATGGTCATGACCGTGCCGAGCAGTGCATTCGCTCCCTGTTCGTTGAAGCGCACGATGTGGTCGTTGCGCGCGTCGACGAGGATCGACAGTCCGACCACTCCGTTGCACACGATCATGATGGCCGCGAACACCGAGTCGCGCGCGAGGGTCTCGGCCTTCGGTCCGTCGATCGACATGAGCGTGACGATCAACGACACTTCGATGACGGTCACGGCGAGGGCGAGAACGAGAGTGCCGTACGGTTCACCGACGCGGTGCGCAATTGCCTCGGCATGCGCCACGGCCACCATCACCAACGCCACGTGGATGATCGCCATCACGACGGCGAACAGGACGCTCGGTTCGCTCCCCCACGTGAGCACCACGAGAACGAGGCCGATGAACGGGAAGACGATCGAGAAGCGAGTGGCGACTCGAGACCTTTCCATGAAAGGAATCTACGGCCGTGAGCAGGGCTTTTCTACCGGCGTCGGTAGCGTCGGGCGGGTGAATACCACGACCTCCCCCTCGGTCGTCGTCGCTCGCGGACTGGTCAAACGGTACGGCGACGTGACCGCGCTCGACGGACTCGATCTCGACGTTCCAGCCGGCACCGTGCTCGGTCTGCTCGGCCCGAACGGCGCCGGAAAGACCACCGCCGTGTCGATCCTCACCACTCTCGTTCGCCCCGACAGCGGTACTGCCACCGTGGCCGGTGTCGACGTGATGGCCGATCCGCGCGAGGTTCGTCGTCGGATCGGTTTGTCGGGTCAGTACGCCGCAGTCGACGAACACCTCACCGCGACCGAGAACCTCGAGATGATCGGCTGCCTGTACGGCATGGCGCGACGTGAGGCTCGTCGGCGCGGTCAGGCCCTGCTCGAACAATTCAGACTCATGGAAGCGTCCGATCGTCCGCTGAAGACGTTCTCGGGCGGTATGCGTCGCCGCATCGACCTAGCCGGTGCATTGGTGGCCGATCCGCCGGTGCTGTTCCTCGACGAACCCACCACCGGTCTCGACCCTCGCAGTCGTGGCGAGTTGTGGGACGCCATCCGCGAACGCGTGCAGGAAGGCACCACGGTGCTGCTCACCACGCAGTACCTCGAAGAGGCCGACCAATTGGCCGACGAGATCGTCGTGATCGACCACGGCCGCGCCATCGCCAAGGGAACCGCCGAAGAGTTGAAGCGTCGCGTGGGTGGCGAGCATCTCGACGTGCACGTGAGTGGCCTCGACAACGTGGCGATCACCGAGTCGGTGCTGACCACCGTGGCCACCGGCCCCCTGCGCGTGCATGCCGACACCGGCGAGGTGTCGGCGCCGGTCGCCAACGGTGTGGAGGCCCTGTCGACCGTCCTTCGAGAGCTCGAGGCTCGCCAGGTGCCGATCGTCGACATCGGGTTGCGTCGACCCACGCTCGACGACGTGTTCATGGAACTCACCGGTCACGAGGCCGAAGCAGAGGTGGCGTCATGAGCGTGTTACGCGATTCGGCGACCATCGCTCGCCGTAACTTGATCCGGATCCGTCGCGTCCCCGACGTGATGGCTTTCGTCGTAGTACAGCCGATCATGTTCGTGCTTCTGTTCGCCTACGTGTTCGGTGGCTCGATCGACATTCCCGGCGGCAACTACCGCGAGTTCCTCATGGCCGGCATCTTCTCCCAGACCGTAGTGTTCGGCGCCACGTTCACCGGAGCCGGTCTGGCCGAAGACATGCAGAAGGGCCTCATCAACCGTTTCCGATCTTTGCCCATGTCGCGCTCGGCCGTGGTGGCCGGTCGAACCGTGAGCGACGTCGTGTACAACGCGTTGTCGATCGTCGTGATGTCGTTGGCCGGATTGGCCGTCGGGTGGCGCATCCGCGGTTCGGTGGTCGACGCAATCGTGGCCTTCGCTCTTCTGCTCTTCTTCGCCTATTCGTTCTCGTGGGTGATGGCCTGTATCGGACTTCTCGTCCCCACACCCGAGGTGGTCAACAACGCGACGTTCGTGGTGCTGTTCCCGCTCACCTTCATCGCCAATACCTTCGTACCGTCCGACAATCTGCCCGGCGCGCTGAAGACGTTCGCCGAATGGAATCCGGTGTCGACACTCACACAGGCCGTGCGCGAAGGCTTCGGCAACATCCCGGCTGGGACACCCGAACCGACGGCGTGGCCGTTGCAGAACGCCACGCTCTACACCCTCGTGTGGGCCGGGATCCTGATCGTCGTTTTCGCACCGATCGCCACGAGGTTGTACCAGCGCGCCGGCGCCCGCTGACTCATCGTCATCCAGCAGTCAGGCCAAGGAGTCGCGGTGAATCCGCAAACCAACATGCTTTTGAAGAACGGAGAAATCCGTATCGGAATGAAGCACTTCTGCTTCGGAGCGAGCGGCGACTGCGGCGATCAAGCAGTCGACGAGTTTTCGTACGGTCTCACCGTGCGATCGACATTGCCGATACATCGCTGCCGCGGCCTCGTAATCACCGGCCGTGGTGGGAAGCAACACCGTTCGCGCCAACAGGCCCCGCAACTGTCTCAATTGCCGCTCGTCCCGCGCCCCGGCCAGTAACTCCATGGACACGATGTCGCATGAGGCAAGATCGTCATCGAGCAACTGATCGACGGCCTTGCACACCTGCGAGTCGGTTCCCCGAAGGAACTCCACCCAAGCCGAGGTGTCGACCAGGATCATGAACGGGTGGCCCGCATCTCGTCGAGATCGCCCTCCCAGCCGGTTCCCCGAAGTGACCTCGCTTCATCGAGGCTCATGGGTTCGGCCACCAGATGGCGAAGGGCCAGGTTGACCGCTTCACGTTTGGTGGCCAGGTTGAATCGGGCCATCACCTGACGACACAGATCATCGTCGATGTCGATATTCGTGCGCGTCATACACCCACCATACACCTACCATACACCTACATTCTCCCATCGCCTCCGGGACCCGGGCGTTCTTCACGGAGACAGCCCGCCCTCGAACACGAAGTCGACCGCTCCCTCGTGCACGACTACTCGATGCGCAGGCCCGAGATAGCGCGGGCGATCACCAGCTGCTGGATCTCGCTCGTTCCTTCGAAGATCGTGTGGATCTTGGCGTCGCGGTGCATGCGCTCCACGTGGTACTCGCGGGTGTAGCCGTAGCCACCGAGAATCTGGATGGCCTCTTCGGTGACGCGCACGGCGGTCTCCGACGCGTAGTACTTGCTCATCGAGCCTTCGCCGTTCTTGAAGCCGCCATTACGAGCGAGCCAGGCGGCGCGCCAGATGAGCAGTCGAGCAGCGTCGATCTGGGTGACCATGTTGGCCAACTTGAACGCAATGGCCTGATTCATGATGATCGGCTTGCCGAACGCCACGCGCTCCTTGGCGTAGTCGAGCGCAATCTCGTAGGCACCGCGCGCGATACCGAGCGCCTGCGCACCGACCGCCGGACGAGTGGCTTCGAAGGTTTTCATGGCCGGCTGCGCTTCACCGGTACGACCGGCTTCACGAGCCCGCGCCAACTTGGCGTCCAACTTCTCCTTGCCGCCGAGCAAGCAACGGCCGGGCACGCGCACGTCGTCGAGCACCACTTCTGCAGTGTGCGACGCCTTGATGCCGTGCTTCTTGTACTTCTGACCCTGCGACAGACCCTTGGTTCCGGGCGGAACGACGAACGAGGCCTGACCGCGACCCTTCAGTTCGGGGTCGACTGCGGCCACCACCACATGAACGTCGGCGATTCCACCGTTGGTGATCCAGGCCTTGGTGCCGTTCAGCACCCATTCGTCGTTGGCCTCGTCGTACACCGCACGCGTGCGCAACGACGACACGTCGGAACCGGCGTCGGGCTCGCTCACACAGAACGCGCCGAGCTTCACGTCGTCGGCGGTGCCGTAACACTGAGGCACCCATTCGATGACTTGCTCGGGTGTGCCGTTGCCGCTGATGCCGGCGGCAGCGAGACCGGAACCCATGATTGCCATGCCGAGGCCGGCGTCTCCCCAGAAAATCTCTTCGATGGCGACCGGCAAGGTGAGTCCGGAGTTGTCGCCCATGGCGTTCATCATGAAGTCGACGCCGTAGAGCCCGATCTTGGCCGCTTCCTGCACGACCGGCCAGGGGAACTCCTCACGGTCGTCCCACTCCTCGGCTGCCGGGCGCATGACGTCCTTGGCGAACTCGTGGATCCAGTCCTTCAACTGGAGCTGGTCGTCGTTGAGAGAAAGGTTGAATTCAGCCATGGCTCGAGGTTACCCATGGGTAACCCCTTCCATCCACTCCTGGTTCGTCACGACCGAGCGCTGGCAGACTCATCCCATGGCGTCCCCCCAGCCGGCGAGCACCCTCAGCCTGCGCGGAGTGCTGTCGGCTCTCGTGGTGGGCCTCGGGGTGCTTCACCTCCTCGTAGCGGTGGGACGAGCCCACGACTGGGCGCTCGAAGGTGCGCTCCTCGCCGGGGCCGGGCTCGTCCACCTGGGTACGGCGATCACCGTGGTGTTCACCCGGAGCCGGCGTCACCTGATCCTGATCGTCGCCTGGCTCGTGGCGGCCGCCGGCGCACTCGTCTACACGCGTACGGCCGGATACCCCTTCGGTCCGTTCTCGGGATACGCGCCGTCGCTCTCGTCGTACGAATTCACCGTGCTCGGATTGTCGCTCGTGGCTGCGTCACTCGTCGTCGGCGTGTTGCTCGTCGACGACGCATTGCTGGGTCGGAGCGGATGGCGTTTCGAGACTCTCGCTCCCCTCTCCGTGGTCGTGGCCGCTGTTCCCGGACTCGCCGCCACCAGTTGGGTCGACGACGCGTCGAGTCTGGCCGGCTCGGGCCATGTTCATTACTCGTCCACTCTCGCGATCGGTGACGACGAACTCACGTGGGACGAACGAATCGCTCTCGGCGACGAAGTGACGCGCGTGCGCGAGATCGCCTTGACGTACCCGACCCTGCAATCGGCCCTCGACGCCGGCTGGACGTTGTCGGGTTCATCGGCGCGAGGCGCCGGCCAGATGGTGGTCGATGCGTCGCGCGACTTCCGCACGGTCAGCTTCGACGTCGAGAGCCCACACGGACTCGTCTATGCGTCATCTGAACCGGATGCACCGGTTGTCGGCGTCCAGTATTCGCAGTGGGTGTCGAGCGACGTCGGGCCCTCGGGATTCGTCGGCCAGGAGTCCTTGTGGCATCTCCATGGCGGCACGTGCATCGTCGACGGGCCGCAGGGCGAATACGCCATCCCCCTCGACGAACCCACGACCGGTTCCGGCTGCCAGAACGTGGGCGGCACCCGTGACGACACCATCTCGTACATGATCAGAGCGTGGGTGGTTCCGGGCTGGGAGAACCCGTACGGGACCTTCGCCCACGATCATCCCGCCCTTCGTTGACGAGGGCTAGGAGGCTCGGCGGTTGCGGCCGCCGCGGGAGGTCTTCCTCTTGTGCTCGAGGAAGTCGACGAGGAGATAGTCACCCAGATTGTCGCTGCTCGTGAGGAACGCCCGACCACCGTTGAGCGACGACATCTGCTCGACGAAACGCCGTAAGTACACGTCGGCATCGAGCATGAAGGTGTTGATGCGAATGTTCTCCTTCGAACATCGCACCGCTTCTCGCAACGTGGCCTCGACCGTGAGCTGCTGTGCCTCGTAGCCGTCGAAGTAGGTGAACCACGCTTCGCCGTACGGAGTGATGTGCGCCGTCGGCTCGCCGTCGGTGATCATGATGATCTGCTTGTTTCCGTGTTGGCGCGCCAGCATCTTGCGCGCGAGTCCGAGCGCGTGGTGCATGTTGGTGCCCTGCATCCCGGGAATGGTCGCCTCGACCAATTCGTCGGCCTTGATCTCCCACGCCACGTGGCCGAACATCAGGATTCCGAGATAATCGCGCGGATATTGCGACGAGATCAGCGACTGCAGCGCGACGGCCACCTTCTTGGCCGGACCCCAACGGTCGTCGCGATACATCGAGTACGACGCATCGAGCATGAGCACCGTTGCCGAGCGGGTGAGATGTTCGGTGCGCTCGATCTCGAAATCGTCGGGTGACAGCCGGACCGGAGTGCCCTGTCCGCCCCGATTGAGAGCGTTGCGGATGGTTCGGTGCAGATCGAGATTGAACGGATCTCCGTATTCGTACGGCTTGGTGTCGTAGGTGCGCTCGTGACCCTGCCCGATCGGGCTGATCTGGTGCTGACCCAACTTGTCCTTGGCAAGCCGCGAGAACATGTCGCGCAGAGCCTTCGAACCGATCTGGCGCATGCCTTTCGGCGTGACTTCGAGTTTCCCTTCCTTCTGACGGATGAGACCTTCGCGCTCGAGTTCTTGCACGAGCTTCGACAACTTGTCCATGGCGTTCGCCACGTCGTCGCCCATGAGATCGCGCACACGATCCATGTCGGCCTCGGCCAACTGCTGAGGGGTGGACGGATTGCGGAGCAGATCTTCCAACTGATCGAGGTCGCCGAGATCACGCATGGTTTCCATCGCCTGCTCGAACCCCATCGGATCCTGACCCTGCATGTCGTAACCCTGCTCCCACGGGAGTGAAGGGAACATCGACTGCATGTTGGCGCTCAACTGACCCATCTGCTGTTGCAGATCCATGTCTTGCATGAGCTGCTGCGACAACTCCTCCAGCTGCGCGCGCTGTTCGGGTGACATCGAGTTGTACATGGCCTGAGCGGCTGCCATCCGCTGGGCGATGTTCTCGAGAAGCTCCTCGATCGTCTGCGGATTCTCGGGGAAGAAGTCGCCGTACTCCTTCATGAAGTCCTCGAAGCCCGGATCTTCACCGCGCTGATGCTTGTCGATCATCTCGTTGAGCGCGGTCATCATCTCTTTCATGCGCTGCATGTCCTGCGGCGTCATGTTCTGGATGGCCGACGACATCTGATCGACCATCTGCTGCGCGAGTTGATTGCGCAACTTGTCCTTCAGCTGTTCGAAACGCTGTTCGGCTTCACGTGACTCGAAGTCGTAGGCGTCGAGTTCGCGCACCTTGCCGGCCAGGTCGTCGGGAAGCATGTCGAGGCGAAAGTTGCGATCCTCGGCCGACCGTTGTGCGCTCTCCTGCCGGCGGGCGTCGGAACTCTTGTTGGCCTCGCGCACCGACTGCTCGATCGCGTGTCGCTCCTCGTCGACGATGTCGTTCAGTTCGTCGGCGATCTCCTTGTAGACGCCGCCGAGGTCGCCGCGGTCGAGCAGTTCCTGACGTCTTTCCTTCAAGCGCTTGCGCATCTCCTGCAGACCCATGAGGCGCTCGCCGTTCGGGTCGGTGAGCCCACGATTCATGAGTCGTCGCAAGGCACCTCGCAGGTCGCCGTAGGCGAGCAGGTCGTCCGACATCTCCTCGAAGAGGGAGGTGTTGTCGAGGTCGAATCCCTGCTGGGTGCCGTCCCAGCGCGAATAGGTGAACCGCCCGGCCATGACCGCACGCTAGTCCTGGGCGAACATCCGGCGGCCCTCGGGCCCGACCGGTAGCCTGCCCCCGACCATGAAAGTCCAGCGAACCTTCGTCTTCGTCGACCTCTCGGGGTTCACGAAGTTCACCGCCACCCACGGTGACTCCTCGGCCGGTGACATCCTCACCCGGTTCCGAGCCCAGGTTCGCGACGAGGCGGCCAAGTGCGGAGTGCGCGTCGACAAGTGGCTCGGCGACGGATGCATGATCGTGGCCGTCGAACAGGAGCAGGGCATCCGTTTCGCCCTCGACCTGCAGCGCAACTGTGAAGACGTCTGCGCGCCGCTGAAGGTGCGGGTCGGTATCGCCACTGGTGAAGTTCTCATGTTCCAGGGCGAGGACTACATCGGCAGTTCGGTCAACCAGGCCTCCCGTCTGTGCGACGCCGCCGAATCCGACGAGGTTCTGATCGCCCGCAACGACATGCCCCGTCCTCCCCGTGGAGTGAACGAACACAATCACGCTCCGCTCACGTTGCGCGGTCTCGGCACGATCGACGTCGTGCATCTCACGGCCGAGAAGTCGCTCGGTGGTCTGCACGACACCGGCGAACTCTGGACTCGTCTTCCGTACGTCTGATCGACCGTGATCGAACTCGGAGCCTCGCTCCCCGGCCTCGTGGCTCTCGGAACGTCGCCCACCTCCGACGTCGACGGAACTCGGTCGTCCGGTAACGGGTTCCACACTCGATTCGCCGACGATCTCGAGGCCTTGTCCGCCCACGGTGTGCGACATCTGCGACTCGGGTTCGACTGGTCGCGTCTCCAGCCTCGTTCGGGAATGGGGGACGAACTGAACGGCGAGTGGGTCGAGTGGTATCGCGACGTTTTGAGTGCCGCTCGCGCGGCGGATATCGACGTGTGGGCCGGGCTTCTCGAACGCCACGTTCCTCGGTGGTTCGACGACGAGCGCGGGTTCCGCGACTCCAAGACCGCCGACCGCTACTGGCCACGATTCGTGGAGGCTTCGGCCGACGCGTTCGGCGACCTCGTGTCGGGATGGTTTCCGATCGACGATCCGATCGGTTACGCGGCCCGTCTCGAACCGGACGACGTCGTGCGCCACGGCGAGGTGGTCGACATCATGGTGCGGGCCTGGCGCGACGCCTGGCGAGTGTTGAGGGGTGGTCCGCCAGTGGCCGGCTCGTTCGCCATTCGCACCGTGCGACCTGCCGACGATTCGGTCCCGGCCGCCGAGGCCGCCCGACGCGAAGACCACCTCCGATGGCGAACCTTCCTCCGCGGGTTGCGCGACGGCACTCTCGTGATCCCGGGCCGGGCCGATTACGAAGTTCCCGATCTGGCCGGAGCAATCGATCTGATCGGTGTTCGTCTGCGTACCGATCTCGGCACCGACACGACCATCGACGACGAGTCGTTACGGCGATGGCAAGAACGCGCGGTCATGATGCTGCATCGAGTCGCCGACGAGGGGCCCGACCTGCCGATCACCGTCGGTGCGTACCGGGTGAGCCGGTCACGTCGATCCGAGAACGCACGTGATGCCGAAGTGTTGACCGAAGCCACCCGGCGGGCCGTCGATCAGGCGACCTCGGACGGCATCCCGATCACGAGCGTGTTCGTCGAACCGGGAATCGCTGCGACCAAGGCGGCCCAGGAGTCGGCGTTCCTCGACTGGGACCGCCATCCCACTCCCCTCGCCTCCGCCTGGACCCGCTGACTCTTGGCGTTCTGGGTCCAAAAGTTGACGATTTTTGGTCGTTTTACAGACCCAGAACACCAACTACTTGATGGCGGTGGGGGCGACGGGGCCGCCGAGGCCACGCGTGAACGGCAACGGCGTGGCCGTCAACAAGAAGTCGTACTGTCCGTCGCTCGCGCAGTCGGCCGCCAACTCGTCGAGCACCCAGTTCTGACCTTGCGTGAGCCCGATGTCGCGGATATTCACCATGTGCACCGGCAACAGCGCCGCCGGATCCTCGGGCGGATAGCACTCGAACACGATCGTGTCGGTCGCGACGATCGCCACGTCGTGATCGCGGATCCACTCGACACTCTTCAAACCGATTCCGGGAGTCGGGTGCGAGTAATGCACTTTGTCGCCCACACGAAGCCAATGCATCTGGCCAGTACGGACGCACACGATGTCACCCGGCATCACGGTGAGACCTGCGTTGGACGCCGCCGTCTCGAGATCGTCTCCGGTGATCGCGTACATCTCGTCGAAGTGGTCGACTCCGTGCAGACGAGCGATGTCGAGCAACACGCCGCGCGAAGCGACCGGCCCGACCTTTTCGATTCCGAGTTCGTGACTACCGGCCTCGTCGACGGTGCTCATCGGCACTCCGTTGTAGAGCAGACCGTCGTAACCCACATGGGCGAGCGAATCGAGATGGGTCGACGCCTGGATTCCCATCGACACCGCGTCGTCGCTCGACGTGAAGTCACCCGGGTCGCCGGTGAGCGATTGGTTGATCGACACCATCGTGCGTTCGGGATTGATGCGGCCCGGGATGTAACCGAGCTGCATACCGTCCTCGTCGAACGGGAAAGCGAGCGAGAACACCTTGCCCTGCCGAGCGGCCGCCATCCCGCGACGCACTGCGGCCTCGTCGATCAGGTTGAGGGTGCCTCGGCGGTCGTCGGCCCCCCAGCGACCCCAGTTGGAGACCTTGGCGGCGAGCTCGTGGACGTAATCGGGAAGAGCCATGAGATCAACCGTTCACCAGTTCGGCCATGGTGCGCAAGGTGTCGGCGGATCCACCGACGATGAGGGTGGTCACGCGACTCTCGCGCCAGGCCGCCAAGTCGTCCTTGATCTTGGCCGGCGGACCGACGAGACAGATCTCGTCGACCATCGCGTTCGGCACCGACGCGATGGCCTCGGCCTGCTTGCCGTTCAAGAACAGATCCTGGATGCGATCGACTGCTTCTTCGTACCCAAGACGGCGGAACACGTCGGCGTGGAAGTTCATCTCCTGCGCTCCCATTCCTCCCACGTAGAGCGCGAGAGTCGGCCGAACTCGGTCATAGGCGCGATCGATGTCGTCGTCGATGGCGATCGTCGCTGTGGCGAGAATCTCGAACTCGTCGGGGCGACGACGAGCCGTCGGGCGCGCGAAACCCTCCTCGAGCGACGCGGCGTACAACTCCTCGTGGCGCGGCGCATAGAAGATCGGGAACCAACCGTCGGCGATCTCGGCGGCCAGCGCCACGTTCTTCGGACCCTCGGCCCCGAGGAAGATCGGCACGTCGGAACGCAACGGATGCGTCATCACGTTGAGGGCCTTTCCGAGCCCGAGACCGTCACGAGCCGGAATCGGATACTCGGGTCCGTCGTTCGTGAGCCGCTCCTCCCGAGCGAGGATCTTGCGGACGATGTCGACGTACTCACGGGTGCGAGCCAAGGGCTTGTTGAATCTCTGCCCGTACCAGCCTTCGACCACCTGCGGACCCGACACTCCGAGACCGAGGCAGAACCGTCCACCCGACAGGTGATCCATGGTGATGGTCGCCATGGCGGTGGCCGAAGGAGTGCGCGCCGAGATCTGCACGATGTTGGTGCCGAGACGCAACTTCGAGGTGCCGGCGCCCCACCAGGCGAGCGGCGAGATGGCGTCGCTGCCCCAGGACTCGGCCGTCCAGGCCGAGTCGTAACCGAGTCCTTCGATCATCGCGAGAGTTTCGGGAACACCGGCCGGCATCGAGCGACCCCAATAACCGATGTGCCAACCGAGCTTCAGATCTTGCGCCATTCGGACGACCTCCCCGCCTGCACACCGTAGTTCGCCGTCGACAGTCGGTCGCGAGCGGAACGGTTCGCCGTGAACGGGCAGGTTCGTCCGTGATAGGACAGAAGACATGGAGATCGGATACACGACCGAGCAGGAAGCGCTCCGCACCGAACTGCGCGGCTACTACGACGGTTTGCTCGACGAGGCGACGGTGGCCGAACTCGGTACCAGCCACGGCATCGGTGCCGCACCACGTCGCGTCTGGAAGCAAATGTGCGCCGACGGATGGGCCGGAATCGGATGGCCGAAGGAGTACGGCGGTCAGGGGCGAAGTGCGATCGAGCAGTTCATCTTCTTCGACGAGTCGATGCGCGCCGGCGCTCCGGTGCCGATGCTGAGCATCAACACCGTGGGCCCCACGCTCATGAACTTCGGAACCCAGGAGCAGAAGGACTACTTCCTTCCCAAGATCCTCACCGGTGACGTGCATTTCTGCATCGGCTACTCCGAACCCGGCGCCGGAACCGATCTCGCGTCGCTCCAGACCAAGGCCGTGCGCGACGGCGATCAGTACGTGGTGAACGGCCAGAAGATGTGGACGTCGTTGTCGAGTGATGCCGACTACTGCTGGCTCGCCGTGCGCACCGACGCCGATGCGCCCAAGCACAAGGGCATCTCGATCCTCATCATGCCGATGGACACCCCCGGCATCTCGTTGCAGCCCCTCAACCTCATCGGCGAGCACGACATCAACGCGATGTATCTCGACGACGTGCGCATCCCGGTCGCCAATTGCGTGGGCGGAGAGAACAAGGGTTGGACACTCATCACCAATCAGCTCAATCACGAGCGCGTCACGCTGTGTTCCACCGGTGTGGTCGAGCGTGCCCTCGCTGACACGCTCGAATGGGCCAAGAACACAACCCTCCCCGACGGCCGTCGTGTGGCCGACCAGGAATGGGTGCAACTCAACTTGGCCCGAGTGCACGCCAAGCTCGACGTGTTGCGCCTCATGAACTGGCAGTCGGCCTGGGA
>CAZTPF010000030.1:11274-22151 GCA_964614655.1 uncultured Bifidobacterium sp. | reverse complement strand
CGATCCCACCGAATCTGGCGCGGGATCTTGACCTATGCGGTGAAGAATCCTCACCAGAACACCGGTTGGATCACCGGTTGGTGGGCGAGGGGGGACTTGAACCCCCACGTCCTTGCGAACACTGGCACCTGAAGCCAGCGCGTCTGCCATTCCGCCACTCGCCCGAGTAACAGGAGTCGCACGCTACCAACCGCGCACCCCGCCCCCACCTCCTCACCTGGTGAAACTCTCCCCTTGAGCAGGACCGATACCCTGTCAGGGCGCCGATGGCGCTCGGAGCGGGGACGGTGATCGAATGGCCAGCGGAATCTTCAAGCGGAGCAACCGGGCCAACGTTCGTCCCATCGAGATCGGTCGCCGGCTGGTGGCCGAGATGGACGACAAACGCTCCGTCGACGGTGACGGCCGTCGTATCGCTCCCAACCACTTCGTCGTGGCCCTCAACCCGGCCGACCACCAGGAACTCTCGTCCTATCTCGCCGCTCTCGAAACCGAGCTGGTTGAAGCCGCCAAGGAATACGCCCGTGACGAGGGGTACGTGCTCCGCGGGCCGGTCACCGTCAAGCTCGCCGACGACGATTCGGTGAAGACCGGTCGCATCCAGATCACGTCGAAGGTGCGCACCAACGAATCTCCCGTCGTGGCCGCCTCTCTCGTGATCACCGGACGCGACCCGCTGCCGCTCGCCGACAAGGCGATCACCATCGGTCGCTCCCCCGACTGCGACATCTCGTTCGACGACGCCAACATCAGTCGGCGTCACGCCGAGATCAAGGTCGTGCTCGGTGCCCACGTGATCTCCGACCTGGGTTCCACCAACGGCACCAAGGTCAACGGTGTTCCGATCACTCTCGAACGCACTCTGCGCGACGGCGACATCATCGCCCTCGGCAGCAACACCATTCGTTTCGAGGCGCGCTGACTCGATGAACGACCTCGTCATCAGCGGGCTTCGACTCGTTCTCCTACTCGCTCTCTACCTGTTCTTCGCCCGTGTGGTGTGGGCCGTGTGGACTGAGGTTCGGATTCCCGCCCTCCCGCAGGCAGGAACTGCATCGAATTCCACGGGTGCGACCTCACGCATCTCCCGTCGTCAGCGGGTGACCGAACTGAAGATCGTCGAACCCGAATCGTTGAAGGGATCCCGGTTCGAACTCACACCCAATCCCATCGTCATCGGACGATCACACGATGCCGACCTTTCGTTCCCCGACGACACCTACCTGAGTAGTCGCCATGCACAGGTCTGGTCGGCCGACGGCATCGCCATGGTCGACGATCTCTCATCCACCAATGGCACGCAGGTGAACGGCCTACGTATCACAGAGGCCACCGCTCTCGTTCCCGGTGACCGGGTGCAGATGGGTCACGTCGTGATCGAGGCCACTCGATGATGCACGCACACGCGGCTGCGGCCACTCACGTGGGTCAGATTCGCGAGGGCAACGAAGACGCGTACCTGTGCCACGACGGTCTCTACTTCGTGGCCGACGGCATGGGCGGTCACAGCGCTGGCGAAGTGGCGAGCGACATCGCCGTCACCACCTTGTCGGAACTCCTCTCGAAAGTCGTCCACAACGGACTCACCGCCGACGATCTGGCCGCCGCGGTTCGGCACGCCAACACGGCAATCCTCACCGAAGCGATGCGAGATCGTGCCAAGGCCGGCATGGGAACCACCCTCACCGGACTCGCCGTCGCCGACTCCGAACGACGTCGGGCCCTCGTGGCCAACGTCGGTGATTCACGCACGTACTTGTGGCGACACGGAGAACTCCGACAGATCACCAAGGATCACTCACACGTGCAGTCGCTCGTCGACCGTGGCGCCATCACGCGCGCCGAGGCCCGTGTGCACTACCAACGCAACATCGTGTTGCGAGCCATGGGGATCGACCCCGACCTCGAAGTCGACGTGTTCGAACTCGACATCGAAGACGGGGACCGCTTCATCGTGTGCAGCGACGGTCTCGTCGACGAGGCCGACGATGACGCCATCGAGGTCGCCATTCGCACCTCGTCCGGACCCGACGACCTGGCCCAGGCGCTCGTGACTCTCGCCAACGACAACGGCGGACGCGACAACGTGACCGTGGTCGTCGTCGACTTCAGTGACGGACCCGCACCGGCGTCCACACCTACGACCACTGCTTCCGACGAGACCGTCGCCATCGCGGTTCCCCGTCGCCCATCACGACTGCTCGACGTGGCCGCTTATGGTTCGTGGCTCGTCGCCACCGCCATCGTGGTCACCGTGATCGTGAGCGCTCTCACGCAGTGAGCCGTTCCGCCGCGCACGTCGCGTCACGCCGACGCTCACAGGAACTGTGGTCGGTGATCATGGCCGGCCTGGTCACTGCCGGCGCCTACACCCTCGCCTCACTCGGGCAGAACGCCGTTATCCCGTCGCGCATCCTTCCGTTCTTGGGTCTGATGCTGCTGCTTCTTGTCTCGGCTCATGTCGCCGTTCGCTGGCTCGCATCGGGTGCCGACTCCACACTTCTTCCGGTCGCCGCCCTCTTGAACGGTCTCGGCTACGTGATGATCGCCCGATTGTCGGAACGACTCGCCGGCCTCCAGACGACCTGGACCTTCATCGGTATCGCCGTCTTCATCGCCGTGCTCGTGTTCGTCGAACGCATCAACGACCTGTCGCGCTACACGTGGCATTTCTTCGCCGCCGGTGCCGGACTCCTTCTTCTTCCGTTGGTCCCGGGACTCGGCTTCTCCTCCGGCGGCGCGCGCATCTGGGTCAATCTCGGCCCGATCAACTTCCAGCCCGGCGAATTCGCGAAGTTGGCCCTCGCTCTCTTCTTCGCCGGTTACCTCGCCGAGCGAGGTCGCCTCATCTCCACCAGCACGCGCCGTCTCGGACCATTCACCATTCCCGAAGCTCGCGACCTCCTTCCGCTGGTCGCCGCCTGGGGCTTCTCGGTCGTGATCATGGTCGGCCAGAAGGACCTCGGCTCGAGCCTTCTGTTCTTCACCCTCTTCGTCGTCATGGTGTGGGTCGCCACCGAGAAGACGAGCTACCTCGTGATCGGACTCGGCCTGTTCGCCGCCGCGTGCGTCGTGGCCTACAACCTGTTCGATCATGTGCAGACACGCGTGGCGGTGTGGATCGATCCGTGGAGCCGCTACGAGGGCAAGGGCTATCAGATCGCCCAGGCCATGTTCGCTCTCGGCAACGGAGGGGTCACCGGCACCGGACTCGGACGCGGTCTGCCCCAACGCATTCCCGAGGCCAAGAACGACTTCATCTTCGCGGCGATCGGCGAGGAGATGGGTTTGCTCGGCGCGACCATCGTGTTGCTGTCGTTCATGGTGATCATCGGCGCCGGACTTCGCATCGCTCTGCGCACCCAACGACCCTTCGAAAAGCTGCTCGCCACCGGCCTCACCACCATCATCGGTGTTCAAGCGTTCATCATCATCGGCGGCGTCATTCGCGTGGTGCCTCTCACCGGCATCACGTTGCCGTTCGTCAGCTACGGCGGATCGAGCCTCGTCGCCAACTACGCGCTTCTCGCCTTGCTCATCCGATTGAGCGACGTCTCGGCGAGACGACTCGGTGAGGTGCCCGACACACCGATGTTGAGCGAGCGGTGGGCGGCCCGACGGGCACGTCAGCAGAACCAGCCCGACGACGTGACAACCGAAGTAAGTGACGCATGAATCAGCGGATCCGCCGTCTCGCCGTCGCCTTGCTCGTTCTCTACGCGGTGTTGTTCGTGCAGCTCAACTTCATCCAGGTGGGTCGCAAGGCCTCGCTCGACGCCGACGTTCGCAATACCCGCCAGACGGTTCGCGACTTCGACGAACCACGTGGTCCGATCCTCACTGCCGACGGAACAGTGATCGCCGAAAGCGTTCGTACTTCACCCGGCAGCACCTACTCGTGGCAGCGCACCTACCCCGAAGGCGACCTCTTCGCCCACGTCACCGGCTACTTCACCCTCGCCTACGGAGCCACCCAAGTCGAGCGAGTGATGAACGACGTGTTGTCGGGCAACACCGCCGAACAACAGTTGTCGGGCGTGTGGTCGGTGTTCGACACCGACGACAATTCGGGTTCGGTCACGCTCACCCTCGATGCCGACCTTCAACAAGCGGCCAAGGACGCGCTCGGAGAACGTGAAGGTTCGGTCGTCGTACTCGACGTGCAGACGGGAGCGGTGAAGGCGATGTGGAGTTGGCCATCGTTCGACCCGAACACGATCGCCGACCACGACAGCGCCGAAGCCGGTGTCTGGCTCCAGTTCCTCGACCTGTTGCCGTCGAAGCCACTGTTGGCCAACGCCTACCAAGAGCGCTACATGCCGGGCTCTACGTTCAAGGTGATCACGACGGCCGCCGCACTCGAAGCCGGGGCCGTCTCCCTCGACACCGTGTTCGCCGAAGAGTCGCAGTACCTGCCACCGCAGACCGACGATCCGATCGAGAACTACAACGGCCGTTCGTGCGGAGGCGATCTCACCGAAGTGTTCCGTCGTTCGTGCAACACTCCTTTCGCCCGACTGTCGATCGACCTCGGGCCGTCGAACATGGTCGAGGCCGCAACTCGCTTCGGCATCGGCGAAGACGTGCCCTTCGACCTGCCGAGTCCGGCCGCCAGTTCGTTCGGAGATGTCGACTACTTCGTCGACAACCTTCCCTTGCTCGCCATCGGTGGCTTCGGACAGGGCAATACGCAGATGGTTCCGCTTCACATGGCGGCCATCGCCGCTGCGATCGCCAATCGCGGCACGATGATGGCACCATTCGCGATCGACACGACCCGTGATCACGACGGCAAGGTTCTCGATCGCACCGAGCCGGCGATGTGGCGTCAGGTGATGAGCCCGGGTGTGGCCTCCACGATGGTCGATCTCATGAAAGAAGTGGTGCGGTCGGGCACCGCGTCGTGCTGCCTGAAACTGGCCGATGGTGTGGTGGCAGCGGCCAAGACCGGCACCGCGCAGTTGAACGGACCTGGTGAACCGGAGCGATCACACGCCTGGATGATCGGCTTCGCTCCTGCTGATGCCCCTCGTTACGCATTCGCCGTGGTCCTGAAGGGCACGAACGCCGAAATTTCCGCCGGAACCGGTGGAACTCTCGCCGGTCCGGTGGCGTCCAAGGTGATGAACACTGCCCTCAGGGACCGATAGCCCAGCGGTAGCCTTGTCACACTCTTATGTCCGACCACGGAAACGTCATTCTCAACGACCGATACGAGATGCAACAGCGCATCGGTCGAGGCGGGATGGCCGACGTGTATCTCGCACGCGACGTCCTGCTCGACCGACTGGTGGCCATCAAGGTCCTCTTCCCCGAGTACGCCACCGATCCGGCGTTCGTCGAGCGTTTTCGTCGTGAGGCCCAGTCGGCCGCCAATCTCAATCACCCCAACATCGTGAGCGTGTACGACTGGGGTCGGAGCAACAACACCTACTTCATGGCCATGGAGTACGTGCCGGGTCGCACTCTCGCCGATGCTCTGAGCGACGTCGGTTCGATCTCGGCGTCGAAGGCCGCCGAGGTGGGTATCGAAGTGGCGGCGGCCCTGTCGTTCGCCCATCGCAACAACGTGGTGCACCGCGACATCAAGCCCGGCAACATCCTGATCGGCAGCAACGGACAACTGAAGGTCGCCGACTTCGGTATCGCCCGAGCCCTCGGCAGTGCGGCCGACAGCGGACTCACCGCCCACGGCGCTGTCATGGGAACGGCCGCCTATTTCTCACCCGAACAGGCACAGGGCGGGCAACCCGATCCGCGTAGCGATCTGTATTCACTCGGCATCGTGCTCTACGAAATGGTGGCCGGCCAGATTCCATTCACCGGCGACACACCGGTGTCGATCGCCTACAAGCAGGTACACGAGGCTCCGACTCCTCTCAACGAACTGGCCCCCGACGTCCCGCGCGCGTTCGAGGCCATCGTCGCCCGCCTGCTCGCCAAGGATCCGGCGCGCCGCTATCCCACGGCCGAAGCCGTGCGCGACGACCTTCGCCGGTTCCGCGACGGCCTTCCCGTCCAGGCCCTCGCCGCGATTCTCAACAAGCGCGATCCCGACGACGGTCTTGCACCCACCGTCATGACACCGACGGTCTTGCCACCTCCCACGCTGGCCGACACCGCCGAACGTCCGACCACCCAACGCACTGTGGTCATGATCAACGAGCAAGCCGACAACCGCGATTCCACCGGGTCGATCACTCCACCCGACGATCTCGGCAAGAAGCGACGCAACATCGTGATCGGCTCGGTGGCCGCCGCCCTGCTGATCGTGGCCGCTCTCGTCGGCGCACTGCTTGCGCTGTCCGGCGACGACGCTCCAGTCGCCACCTTCGAGGCACCCAACGTCACCGGTGTGCAACTCGAATTCGCCGTCGCTGCCCTCGAAGCCCTCGATCTCGACGTCGTCACCGTCGCCGAAGAGAACAGCACGGTCGACCCCAACGTCGTGTGGTCGCAGGATCCGCCGCCCGGTCAACTGGTCGAGGCCGGCGACACCATCCGCATCGTTTACAACCCGTCGAACACGCCGATTCCGGTCCCCGACCTCCGCGGTCAGACGGTCGAGCAGGCGCGCACCGCACTACTCAACCTCGGCCTCACCATCGGCAACATCTCCTACGTCGACGATCCACTCGTCGCCGTCGACATCATCATCTCCACCCAGCCGGCGGTCGGCGAGTCGGTGCTCGGCGGCGCCACGATCGATCTGGTGGTGAGCCAAGGCAAGGGCACCAATCCGATTCCGTCGTTCGACGGTCAGACCGCCGAAGAGGCCCGCTCGGTTCTCGAAGGCGAGCCGTACGAGTTCGTGGTGGAAGAGATTCTCGAAGCCAGTGACACCGTGCCGATCGGCAACGTGATCCGCACGAGTCCGGTGGCCGGTGCCGAAGTGGCGAAGGGCGCCACGGTCACCGTGTACGTGTCGAACGGGCGTGCTCCCATTCCGGTGCCGCCGGTCGTCGGCCTACCCGAGCGTCAGGCTCGTCCGCTCCTCACCGCCAACGGTCTCGTCGTACGCGTGGAGTACGAAGACGTTCCCGAGGGTGACGAGTTCCTCGATCTCGTGATCCGTCAGACACCCGAAAGCGGCGACGAGGTCGAACTCGGCACCGAAGTCGTGATCGTCATCGGCCGACTGGCTCCCGCACCCTCCACATCGTCGAGCACGATCCCCGGCGCGACGACGACGCTTCCCTGATCGACGCGTTCAGCCGCCGATGAAATTGCGAAGCATGTCGTGACCGGCGTCGGTCAGGATGCTCTCGGGATGGAACTGCACACCTTCGATGGGTAGATCACGGTGACGTAGACCCATGATCATGCCGTCGGCTGTTTCGGCAGTGATCGTCAGGCAGTCGGGCAACGAATCTCGCTCGACCACGAGCGAGTGGTAGCGCGTCGCAGTGAGTGGTGACGACAGGCCGGCGAAGACACCCGTCCCCTCATGGGTGATCTCGCTCGTCTTGCCGTGCATGAGTTCGGGAGCTCGCACCACCTCGGCACCGAAAACGTGGCCGATCGCCTGGTGCCCGAGGCACACACCGAACACCGGGATACCGCGCTCGGCGACCGGCTCGATCAACTCGCAGAGAATGCCAGCGTCCTCTGGTCGACCGGGACCAGGTGACAGCAGGACGGCGTCGGGTGACAGAGCGAGAACGTCGTCGACCGACACGTCGTCGTTGCGGTGGACGATCGGGTCGGCCCCCAGTTCTCCGAGGTACTGGACGAGGTTGTAGACGAAGCTGTCGTAGTTGTCGAGAACGACGACTCGCCGGGAACTCATGACGTCAGCCTGCCAGCCGGGGACCATGATCCCCTACACTTTTCGACGTGGCACCTCCGAAACGCAAGACAGGTGGACGCACGACGCCGAAGGGCACCCGCCCCGGTGACGGTCGCTCCGCCACTCCCGATCACAACGAATCCGGCGTCGCTGCCTCGTCGCGCTACACCCCGCCGATTCCTCAGTACGTGAAGGAAAGTCCGCGCTGGGTGCCGATCCTGATGTTCGCCCTCTTCATCGCCGGGGCACTGGTGATCTTGCTCTATTACTTGGGTGCTGTTCCCGGAGGTCGGAGCAACTACTACCTGCTGGTCGGCCTGCTCATGATCCTGGGCGGGTTGTACACCGCCACCAAATATCATTGACGTCTGACCTGGTCTTTTAGCACCAAATTGTTGTCCACAGCCTGTGGACGAACTCGGGGATAGTCACATCGATGTAACTCGATGTCACCGTCCGTTCACTCGATCGGGGCCACCAGATCCATGTCCTCCATGCAGTGACGCGGAGGATCCGGATCTTCCTCGGGGGCGAGAGTCATCTTCAGCTCCACCCCGCACACGCTGCACCGGTACTTCACGCTGATCTTGCGCAATTCTCCCGGCGGAGGAGGCGGAGGAAGTGGCTCAGTCATGCCGCGCAGGAGCGACACACCCACCCGCCACAGGAAAAAGAAGATGAGGACGGCGCCGAGGAACCAGACGACGCTGCCGAAATCCATGGGACGCCGAACCGCCGACCCGGATCAGCCGAGTCGTTCGATGATCGTGGCGTTGGCCATGCCGCCACCTTCGCACATCGTCTGCAACCCGTAGCGACCACCGGTGCGCTCGAGTTCGTTGAGCAATGTGGTCATGAGTCGGGCACCCGATGCACCAAGCGGGTGACCGAGGGCGATGGCGCCGCCGTTGGGATTGACCTTCTCCATGTCGGGGTGAAGTTCCTTCTCCCAGGCGAGCACGACCGAAGCGAACGCTTCGTTGATCTCGGTGATGTCGATGTCGTCCATCGTGAGACCGGCTCGCTCGAGCACCTTGCGCGTCGACGGAATCGGTGCGGTGAGCATGTAGCGAGGATCGTCGCCGGCCAGTGCGAAGTTCACGAAACGCGCACGCGGCGTGAGACCGAGCGCCTTGGCCTTGGCCTCACTCATGATGAGAAGGGCTGCGGCACCGTCGGTGATCTGCGACGAGTTACCGGCCGTCACTCGACCGCCTTCTTCTTCGGGGCGGAACGACGGCTTCAACTTGCCGAGGCTCTCCATGGTGGTGTCGCGGATGCCCTCGTCGGCGGTCATCATGTTGCCTTCGGCGTCCTTCACCGGAAGGATTTCACGCTCGAAACGGCCTTCCTTGGTGGCGCGAGCAGCACGCTCCTGCGACGTCACGCCGAAACGATCCATGTCGTCTCGCGAGATGTTCCACTTGTCGGCGATGAGTTCGGCCGAGATTCCCTGCGGGACGAGACCGCCCTGCGGCTGATAGCGCTCACCCACCTTGGGTCCGAACGGCCAACCGAACTTGCCGTCGCCCATCGAAGCGCCCATCGGAACACGCGTCATGATCTCGACACCTGACGCCACGACCACGTCGTAGGCGCCGGCCATCACACCTTGGGCCGCGAAGTGCGCCGCCTGCTGAGACGAACCGCACTGACGATCGATGGTGGTGCCGGGAACCGACTCGGGCCAACCGGCGGCGAGTACGGCGTTGCGGGCCACGTTCACACCTTGTTCGCCGACCTGCATCACACAACCCATGACGACGTCGTCGACCAGACCCGGATCGATTCCGGTCCGATCGACCAGCGCGCTGAGAGTCTCGGCGACGAGATCGACCGGATGCCACTCCTTCAACTTTCCGTTGCGCTTCCCGAGCGGGGTACGGATGGCATCGACGATGACGGCGGTGTTCATGGGAGATCTCCTCTGAGGCGTTCGAGAGCCACAGTCTGCTGGCTGATCTTCGGCCCCGACGAATCAGAGCGAATGGGCTCGTCAGACTCGGAACGGAGCCACTTTGCTGAGTGCCCGGGACATGACGCCGACGTCGGTCTCCGAGAGTTCGGCGGCGAACTCTCGCTGGATCGCCCGCCGGTACAAGATGTTGGCGTCACGCCAAACGAGCCGCCCCATGCGGGTGAGGGTGACGACCACGGCCCGGTTGTCGTCGGGCGTCGATGGCACCTCTCGGGTGACGTAACCCCGTTCGACCAACGCGTCGATCCGTCGCGACAAGCTGGAGGGCACGGCGGCCAGAACGTCGCACAGATCTTTCACACGCATGTGGTCGTCGTGCTGCGCAAGGGCAGCCAGCACGTCGAACTGGGGAAGTGACAACTGGAACTCGTCGGCCATCTCGGCTTCGATGAGACGCGACACCACTTCGGCTGCGGTCTGGAACGCACGCCAGAGTGCTACTCGTTCGGAATCAAGTCGCGGCACGCCATCCCCTGTGATCGCTCGACGACATCTCGACGAAAAGCCTAATCAACGTCCTTCGCCGTGTCACGGAAAAGTTCGCGATGCAACGACCCGGTCATTGCTCCCATGTGGCGACGAGTTCGAGAGCCCGCTGCCACGACGCCCGCTCGGCCAGCAGTTTGCTGAACGGCATCACCTGCTTCGGGCGACTGACACCGAGCGCCGCTCGCAGCTCGTCACCATGGTGATAGAGCGCGACGAACGAGTGCTCGTCGGGCGAGCCGGCCACGACTTCGACCGTTTCGTCGCCTTCAGCTCGTCCGATGAATTGGATCCGGCTCGTGTACTGGTCGCTCCAGAAGAACGGAACCGACTCGTAAGCAGTACCGACTTCACCACGCGATTCGGCGAGCAGATTGCGGGCCGCTGCCGCACCTTGTTCGGACGCGTTGGTCCAGTGTTCGACCCGCATCTCGCGACCGAGCAGACGGTTCGGCCAACGGGCCACGTCCCCGGCGGCGTACACACCCGCTGCCGCGCGCAACGTTTCGTCGCACACCACACCGTCCCGGATCTCGAGCCCCGACGATTCGAGCCATCCCGTCGCCGGCGAAACTCCGACACCGACGACCACCACGTCGGCCGGAATCACCTCTCCGTCGGCCA
>CAZTPF010000030.1:0-11174 GCA_964614655.1 uncultured Bifidobacterium sp. | reverse complement strand
AGAGTGCGCAGTTCGTGGACACCTCGCCAGTCGGGCTGACCGGGCAGACGGCGAACCTGACCGCCGGTGGCGATCACCACACCGTCGAACGAGACCTCGCGCCCGGACCGGAGTCGCACGATTCGCTGCTCGACGTCGAGCGAAACTGCGCCGTCGCCGAGGATCCAGTTCACGTCGAGGGACTCGAGAATCTCGGGCTTGCGGAGGCGGATCCGATCGGGTTCCCACTCTCCCGACAGGACCTTTTTCGACAGGGGCGGACGGTCGTACGGCTGCTCGGATTCGTCGCTCACGACGACGATCTCACCGGAGTACTCCTGCTGGCGCAGAGTCTCCGCCGCCCGCAGTCCGGCCAACGACGCGCCGACCACCACCACTCGCTCGAGGTCGAAACTCATGACGCCACCTTGCCACGACGGCGAACTGGTCTCCAACGTCCGGGCACAATGGTCCGGTGACCAGTCGACCCTTGATCACCGATGCCTCGGATCCGCGTCTGGCCGACTACATGAATCTGCGCGATCGCGACATCGCACAGCGACACGAGTCCGAACGCATCCTGATCGCCGAAGGTCCCGAGGTGGTTCGTCGACTCATCAGCAGTGGTCTGACGATTCGATCGATCGTCCTGGCACCCAATCGTCTCGACGTCATGGAACAGGCTCTCGAATCCGTCACCTGTCCGGTGTATCTGGCCGAACGCGACGTGGTGTCGAAGACCGCCGGGTACTCGCTGCATCGTGGTGTGCTCGCGTCGGCCGTCCGTCCACCCTTGTGGTCGCTCGACGACGTCTGGGCCCGGCCACCCCTCGACGGACGGGCTCATCTGTTCGCCGTCCTGGAGGGATTGAACGATCACGAGAACCTCGGAGCCATCGCTCGCACGGCTCGAGCCTTCGGTGTCGACGCTCTGATTCTCGATCCACTCTGCGCCGACCCGTATTACCGACGCTGTGTCCGGGTGTCGATGGGAGAAATTCTCTTCCTCCCGATCGTGCGCACCGACGTCTCAACGGCCATCGCATCGGTACGTGATCACGGCGGCACCACGATCGCTCTCACTCCTCGGCGGTCGGCGGTTCGACTCGACACCATCCCCGGTCACGACGGACCGGTGGCTCTGGTGTTCGGATCCGAGGGTTTCGGACTACCCGAATCGACACTTGCTCGAGTCGACGTGTGCGCGCGCATCGACATCGAATCCGATGTCGATTCCCTCAACGTGGGTCACGCGGTGGCTGCAGCTTTCGCGCTGCAACGACATCGAAGTAGTCGGCATCCAGCGTGAACTTCCCGTCACGAACGGTGTGCAGAGTCCAACCCGGCAACGAGCCGCCGGGCATGTGGCAGGTCCACTGCGACCAAGCGACCGCTTCGTCGCCGGCGTGGTCGTCGAGAGTGAACGTCACACCCGAATCCGGCATCTCCGTCTCCATACGCCGCAGGTACTCGGTCACGGCAGCGATTCCCTCGAACCGTCCGTAGACCTGATCCTGGAACACCGAGTCCTCGGCGAAGAGCGACGCCAGTTCGCCGTAGCGAGCATTCGTCTGCATGTCCCAGAAGGTGCGCACCAACTCGTCGGCCGATCCGGCCACGGACGTTCCTTTGGCCTCACGACTCGCCGACACGAGATCGGGAGTCACATCGGGTCGCAACTTTCGGTAGGCCGCCGAGTCGACGTAGTCGGCCGCGTAGCAGACCTTTCCATCACGAAGTCGGTACAGACTCTGACCCGGAATGGGGTGCTCCACTCCGTTCACCGGCACGACCATCGTCCACCGAGACCAACCGACCGTCGTGTCGGCGACCGTTTCCCAGTCGGCGAAGTACACGCCCATCTTCGGGATCACGCGCTCCATCTCGGCCATGAAGGCCGTGATGGCCGCCTTGCCCCGCTGCGGTCCGGCGAAAGGATCGCAGTACACCGCGTCGTCGGTCACGAACTCGACGAGTCGACCGTATTTCTGGTCGTCCTCCACCGAGCCGAACATCTGGATCACGTCGTACGCACTCGTCATGAGCGCACCGTAACCGCGTCTCGGATACGTGTGTCTAGCCGCGGCCTCCACCAGGAGCCGCGTTGTTGACCCCATCGGTTCGGAAAGCCGGGTCGTACTTGCGCAACTCGGCACGGGCGATCGTCATCTTGTGCACCTCGTCGGGGCCGTCGGCCAGACGAAGGGTTCGGATTCCGGCGTACATTCCGGCCAACGGGAAGTCCTGCGACACGCCACCAGCACCATGAGCCTGCATGGCTCGGTCGATGATCTTGAGGGCCACGTTGGGCGCCGCCACCTTGATGGCGGCGATCTCGGTGCGAGCACCCTTGTTACCGACGGTGTCCATGAGCCACGCCGTCTTCAACGTGAGGAGACGAATCATCTCCAGCTCGATGCGGGCTTCGGCGATCCAGTCCTGGATGTTGGACCGTTCGGCCACTCGCTTCCCGAAAGTGGTACGGCCGAGCACGCGCTGGCACATGAGTTCGAGTGCTCGCTCGGCGGCGCCGATCGTCCGCATGCAGTGATGGATGCGTCCCGGTCCGAGACGGGCCTGCGAGATCATGAAGCCGTCGCCTTCGTTGGCGATGAGGTTGCTCGCCGGAACGCGGCAGTCGTTGAAGTGCACTTCGCCGTGTCCCTCGACGTCGTTGTAACCGAACACGTGGAGGTCGCGGACCACCGTCACGCCAGGCGTATCGACCGGTACGAGGATCTGGCTCTGCTGCTGATGTGTGGGCGCCGACGTGTCGGTCTTGCCCATCACGATCATGATCTTGCAGTTCTTGTGGTAGATGTTCGACGTCCACCACTTCTTGCCGTTCAACACGTAGTGGTCGCCATCGCGATCGATGCGAAGCGAGATGTTGGTGGCATCCGACGACGCCACATCGGGCTCGGTCATTCCGAAGGCACTGCGGATCTCGCCGTCGAGAAGAGGGCGCAGCCACTTCTCCTGCTGTTCGGCGGTGCCGAACATGGTGAGCACTTCCATGTTGCCGGTGTCGGGTGCCGAACAGTTGCACGCCTCCGACGCGATCGGCGAACGCCCCATGATCTCGGCGAGGGGTGCGTAGTCGAGGTTGCTGAAACCGTCACCCCACCAACCGCTGTGCGGCTGGAACAGGTTCCACAAGCCGCGCTTCTTGGCTTCGGCCTTCAAGGTCTCCATGATCGGAGCGTGGAAGTGGGGGTCGCCCGACTCGGCGACCTGACGGTGGTGAAGATCTTCGTTCGGATAGATCCACTCGTCCATGAAGGCGAGCAGACGCTCGCGGTATTCGAGGCAACGATCGGAGAAGGCGAAGTCCATGGCTGGACGGTACTCCTCACGTCTTGCGACGTCGAAACCCTCGTCGATCCTCGGCCTTCAGCCGTGCCTTCTGTTCGTCCTCGAGTGCGGCCTCCTCGGCGACCAGGTTCTTCATGCTCTCGAGACGACGAGGATCGAGTTCTCCGGCTTCGACCGCTCGTCGAACGGCGCAGTCAGGCTCCTCCTCGTGTTTGCAGTCACGGAAGCGGCAATGGTCCATGAGGTCGAAGATGTCGGAGAAGGCTCGCTCGATGCCGTGACCGCTCGACCACAAGCTCACGGCACGCACACCCGGTGTGTCGATGAGCCAGCCTGCTGAACCGATCGGATCGGCCGGCAGCGCGACCAGATTGGTGGCCGTCGTGGTGTGACGGCCCCGCTGATCGCCTTCTCGCACTTGCGCAGTTCTCTGCACGACGTCACCGACCAGGGCGTTGACGATCGTGCTCTTGCCGACACCACTCGCACCGAGGAGAGCGATCGTTCGATACCCGCGTGCTCGCTCTCGTAGAGCGTCGAGCCCGTCACCACGCGTTCCGCTCACGACGTGCACCGCGACACCAGGAGCGACGTCGCGTACCGACTGCACGCGCGCCTCGACGTCCTGGTCGTCGTCCAAGAGGTCGCGTTTCGAGAGCACCACCGCCGGTTGCGCACCGCTGTCGAATGCCAGCACCAGCTCGCGTTCGAGGCGACGCTGATTCGGCGGCGCGGCGATGGAGTGCACGAGGAAGACCTCGTCGATGTTGGCGGCGATCGTGTGAGCTTCGGCGCGCTGACCTTCGAAGCTCGCCCGACGCACGAACGCACTCCGGCGCGGAAGAACGTGCTCGACACGTTCGTCGTCCTCCGAGACCACGACCCAGTCGCCGACGGCCACGTCGGCGCCGATATTGCGGACTCGAATCACGTCACCAGCGGGTTCGGTCGGAGACGGCGGCCGGAACCACACGGTGCTCCAGCCCCGATCGATCCGGGCCACACGGCCAGGGCGAGCCGTCTCGCGTCGGGCCACCGACGACGTCGACCAGACCTCTTCCCATGTCACATCCCATCCGAGGGACTGGTCACCAGCCGGCACGAAGCCGACCGTAGCCTTGCCGTCGGCGCTTCACCCCCCACCCGCGCCGAGGACATCATGATCTCCCGTCTCGCCCGTTGGTGCTTTCGTCACCGATGGATCACCATCGTCGTCTGGCTCGTCGTCCTCGTCGGCGGTTCGACCATCGCCCAAGGTGTGATGGGTGGAGATCGATTCGAGACGCGGTTCTCGATTCCCGACACCGAAAGCCTTCGCGCTCTCGAATTGCTGGAAGAAGCCTTCCCCGACAGCGACTCGGTCACCGACGCTCAGATCGTCGTCCAAACCAATCGAACCGTCGACGATCCCGAAGTGAAGTCGGCTCTCGCGGCCCTGTTCGTCGCCGTGACCGACGGAGTGACCGGCCTACGTGTCACCACTCCCTACGACGCCCCCACCGCCAACGACCCGCTCGGCGGGGCCCGCCTCGTGTCACCCGATCGAACCATCGCCTACGCCGAACTCGGCCTCCCCGAAGTCAATTCGCAACAGGAGCAGAACCAACTCGGCGACCGCATCATCGAGGTGGTCGACGAGCATCTGGCGTCGTCCCCCCTTCCTTCCGACGTCCGCGTCGAGTTCGGCGGCGACCCCTTCGTCGACTTCGAACTTCCCGAGAGCGAAGTGATCGGCCTCCTGGTGGCCATCATCATCCTCGTTCTCGCGTTCGGATCGGTGCTCGCCATGGGACTTCCCATCGGCACGGCGCTCATCGGTCTCGGCAGTGGCATCGCCGTCATCACGATGGTCAGTCATCTGATGGAGATGCCCGACTTCTCCCTGCAGATCGGCGCCATGATCGGGCTCGGAGTCGGCATCGACTACGCGCTCTTCATCGTCACACGTTTCCGCGAAGCACTCGCCGACGGACTCGAACCCGAGGACGCCACCGTGGAAGCCGCCGACACCGCCGGACGAGCAGTGTTGTTCGCCGGCATCACCGTCATGATCTCTCTTCTCGGCATGTTCATGATGGGCATGAGTTTCGTGAACGGCCTCGCCGTCGCCGCAACCACGGTCGTCGGCTTCATGGTCGTTGCGGCCCTCACTCTGTTGCCGGCCTTGCTCGGTTTCGTGCAACGCCGCATCGACATCACGACACGGGCCGCGCTCGTTTCGTTGATCCTCTTTTCGCTCACGTCGTTGGTGGGTGTGATCGTCTTCCACAACATCGCCTTCATTCCGTTGTCGCTTCTGATCGTCGTCGTCATCGTCGGAGCCAGCTTCGTGATCAAGGGATGGCGCACTCCCATCAAGCGACGCCCTCCGAAGCCGCGCGAAGAACAGTTGTGGTATCGCTGGAGTCGGGTGGTTCAACGACGTTCGTGGATCGCCTTCGCCGCCGGATTCGGTGCCCTCGTCATCATGACCTTGCCGCTCTTCTCGATGCGTCTCGCTCTCAGCGACAACGGCAACCGTGCCGAATGGCAGACGGCCCGTCAGGCCTACGACTTGCTCGCCGAGGGATTCGGCCCCGGCTTCAACGGACCGCTCACGCTGGTGGCCGAAGTGCCGCCCACAGGAGTCGATGCCGAACTCATGGCGACCACCGGGAACGTGACCGCCGCCTTGCGCGCCGATCCGGGAGTGGCTTTCGCATCCGATGCCAACATGATCCAGGACTCGTACGTCTTGTGGAAGGTCGTCCCCACCGGTGCCCCGCAGGACGCGTCGACGGCCGACCTCGTCCATCACCTCCGCGACGACGTGCTGCCCGACGCCTTGGCGTCGACCGCGCATTCCGACTGGACGGTGAACGTGGGCGGGTTCACGGCGATCGCCGTCGACTTGTCGGATTTCTTCGGCCAGCGCATCTATCTCTTCATCGGTGCGGTGCTCCTCCTGTCGTTCCTGTTGCTGATGGCGGTGTTCCGCAGCGTTCTCGTTCCGCTGAAAGCCGTGATCATGAACCTGCTGTCGATCGGCGCCGCCTACGGCGTGGTGGTCGCCGTCTTCCAATGGGGTTGGCTGTCGGGGCTCATCGGTGTCGGACGAGCCGGACCGGTCGAACCCTTCATTCCGATGATGCTCTTCGCCATCGTGTTCGGGTTGTCGATGGACTACGAGGTGTTCCTTCTCTCACGCATGAAAGAGGAGTTCGACCGCACGGGTGACAACGCCGCCGCCGTCGCCGACGGCCTCGCCAGCACCGCGCGCGTCATCACCGCTGCGGCCCTGATCATGGTCGCCGTCTTCGGAAGTTTCGTGGCCGGTGACGACCGCACCGTGAAACTCTTCGGACTCGGTCTCGCCGTCGCCGTTCTGATCGACGCCACTTTGGTGCGAATGGTGCTCGTACCTGCGACGATGGAACTTCTCGGTGCGAAGAATTGGTGGATCCCACGATGGATCGACCGGGTGCTTCCGCGCATTCAGGTGGAAGGTCACGCACGACCCTCCGCCGACTCGTCTGCTTGACATCGAGTTGGGGAATCTCGTAGCCCTGTATAGATATGTCCGCTGTGAGTGCCAAACCCCTCGTCATCGTCGAGTCACCCGCCAAGGCGAAAACCATCGGTTCGTTCCTCGGTTCCGACTACGACGTCCGCGCATCGGTCGGTCACGTGGCCGACCTGCCGTCGAAGGGATTGGCCGTCGACGTCGACAACCATTTCAAGCCGACGTACGAGCTCACCGAACGCGGGGCCAAGGTCGTCAAAGAGTTGCGTCAACTCGTGAAGCAGGCGTCGGCTCTGTATCTCGCCACCGACGAAGACCGCGAGGGTGAAGCGATCAGTTGGCACCTCTACGAGAACCTGAAGTCGGCCATCAAGCCCGGCGTCGAAGTTCATCGCGTGGTGTTCCACGAGATCACCAAGGCGGCCATCGAGCACGCCTTCGCCAATCCGCGCGATCTCGACATCGGCCTCGTCGACGCCGCCGAGACCCGTCGCATCCTCGACCGCCTGTTCGGCTACGAGGTGTCTCCGGTTCTCTGGCGCAAGGTGAACCGGGGGTTGTCGGCCGGCCGAGTGCAGAGTCCGACCGTTCGCCTCATCGTCGAACGTGAACGGGAGCGCATCGCCTTCGTGTCGGCGGGCTACTGGGGCATCGATCTGGTGTCGGCGACTTCCCCGTCGTTCACCGCCAACCTGCTCGAGATCGACGGCGTTCGTGTCGCCACCGGCAAGGACTTCGACGACACCGGCCGTGCCTCCGACAAGGTGACGGTTCTCGCCGAGTCGTCGGCGATGTCACTCGTCGATCGCCTCCGCTCGGCCACGGTCACGGTGCGCTCGGTCGACGACAAGCCCTACCGCTCGTCACCCAAGGCCCCCTTCATGACGAGCACGCTCCAGCAGGAGGCCGGCCGCAAGCTTCGCCTGTCGGCCCAGCAGGTGATGCGCACCGCCCAAGGTCTGTACGAGCGGGGATTCATTACATATATGCGTACCGACTCGGTGGTCCTGGCCGACGAGGCCCTGGACGCTGTCCGGGCTCAGATCGGCAAGGACTACGGCAGCGATTTCGTGTCGTCGCAGGTACGGCGATACGCCAGCAAGGTCAAGAACGCCCAGGAGGCCCACGAGGCCATCCGCCCCACGTTGCCCCTGCGCAGCCCCGATTCGGTGGCCGGCCAACTGTCCGGACCCGACCTGGCGCTCTACCGGCTGGTCTGGCAGCGCACGCTGGCCTCGCAGATGGCCGACGCCGCCGGCGTGACCGTGTCGATTCGCCTCGGTGCCACTGCTCCGGCCGCTGGTGCCGATGCCGCTGCCGACTGCACCTTCGCGGCGAGCGGCACCACCATCACCTTTCCCGGACATCGCAAGGTCTACGAGGAGTCGACCGACGACGACACCGAGTCGGGTGACGACAAAGAGGCTCTGCTCCCGTCACTCACGGTCGGTGACACTGTCGCCGTCGCCGATCTCGTGCCCGGTGGACACGAGACCACACCGCCGGCCCGCTACACCGAAGCGTCGATCGTGAAGAAGCTCGAAGAACTCGGAATCGGTCGTCCGTCTACCTGGGCCTCGATCATCCAGACCGTCCAGGACCGTGGTTACGTGTGGAAGAAGGGTCAGGCTCTCGTGCCCACCTGGACTGCGTTCGCCGTGGTCACCCTTCTCGAGCGTCACTTCGGCGACTTGGTCGACTACGCCTTCACCGCCGGTGTGGAAGAAGAACTCGACGAGATCGCCGGCAAGGCGTTGTCGAAGGACGAGTGGTTGCACGCCTTCTACTTCGGAGACGCCGAGCGCGGGGATCTCGGTGAGCTCGGCCTGAAGCGACTCATCGAACAGAACATCGTCGACATCGACGCCGCCGCCATCAACTCGTTCCCGGTGGGTGCCGACCCGACCACGGGTGAGGTCGTCAACGTGAAGCCCGGCAAGTACGGGCCCTACGTGAAGCGCGGCGACGACACGGCGGGTGTTCCCGACAACCTGGCGCCCGACGAACTCACGATCGACGAAGCGCTGCGTCTGTTGTCGATGCCGAAGAGCGACGAGCCGATCGGCGAATGGGAAGGTCATCCGGTGTTCGCCAAGAACGGTCGCTACGGACCGTACGTGCAGTGGGGCACGATGGACGAGCCGCCCGAAGGTCTCGCCAAGCCGAAGATGGTCAGTCTGTTCAAGACGATGGCCCTCGAACACATCACCATGCGCGACGCGCTCGATTTGTTGAGCCTGCCCCGTTCGCTCGGAACCGACCCGACCGACGGCGTGGAGATTCTGGCCAACAACGGTCGCTACGGACCGTACGTGCAAAAAGACAAGGACTACCGCACGATCGACAACGAGGAACGTCTGCTCACGATCACCCTCGACGAAGCAGTACAGATCTTCTCCCAACCCAAACAGTTCCGTCGCGGACGATCGGTCGCGGCCAAGGGTCCTTTGCGTGAGTTCGGCAATGATCCAGTGAGTGAGCGTCCGGTCGTCGCCAAGGACGGCCAGTACGGCGTGTACGTGACCGACGGTGAGGTGAACGCGTCGCTCGGCAAGGGCGATCGCATCGAGGACATGCTTCCCGAGCGCGCCTACGAACTGCTGGCCATTCGGCGTGAGGTGATGGCCGAAAAAGGCATCACCCCGAAGTCGAAGAAGAAGGGTGCTGCGAAGAAGGCGGCACCGAAGAAAGCCACAGCGAAGAAGACAGCCGCCAAGAAGACTCCGGCCAAGAAGGCCGCTCCCAAGAAAGCGGCGGCGAAGAAGACGTCGTGACGGTCAACGCCCACTACATCGCCTTCGAAGGGATCGAGGGTTGTGGCAAGTCCACGCAGGCATCGCGACTGGCCGCCGACATCGGTGCCGTGCTCACACGCGAGACCGGTGGCACGCAGATCGGCGCTCGAATCCGTGACGTTCTCCACGACCCGGCCAACACGCACCTGAGTCCGGTGGCCGAGGCGCTCCTCATCGCCGGTGATCGAGCTCAGCACTACGCCGAAGTTCTCGAACCGAACCTGTCGGCAGGCCGACACGTCGTGAGCGATCGCAGTGTGTATTCGAGCATCGCCTACCAGGGGTACGGCCGTGGCCTCGATCTCGAACGGGTACGTGCCGTGAATCGATGGGCGATTCAGGATCGCTGGCCCGATCTGGTCGTGCTGCTCGACATGGATCACGCCACGGCCATGGCGCGTATCGGCGATCGTGCACTCGATCGATTCGAGCGAGAGGAAGCCGGATTCTTCCAGCGGATCGTGGAAGGATTCCGCACGATGGCATCCGAAGATCCCGATCGTTGGGTGGTGCTCGATGGCCGGCAAGAGCCTGATGTGATCGCCGAGCGCGTGCGAACGACGGTGCGCGAGAGGTTCGGTCTCTGACGTGCCTCAGACCGATCGCGAGTCCGTGTTCGACGCCGTCGTCGGGCAGGACGCCGCCGTGTCGACGCTGCGTGCTCTCGGCCCCTCGCCGGCCCATGCCTACATGTTCGTCGGACCGGCCGGTTGCGGAAAGGACGTGGCGGCCCGGGCCTTCGCCGCTCTGAAACTTCAAGGTGACGAGGACGCGTCGACCCGACTGGCCGATCTGGTGATGCGCAGGATGCATGTCGACGTCCACGAGCTCGAACGTGAGGGTGCGGCGATCAGTGTCGACCAGGCGCGAGAGGAGATCGTGAAGATCGCCGATCGAACCGCGATCGAAGGTTCCACGCGGGTGATCGTCGTGCACGATTTCGAACTGATGTCGGGAGACGCCCGCTCGGTGATCCTGAAAACGCTCGAGGAGCCCGATGGCAAGACGATTCTGATCCTCTTGGGTGAGGACGTTCCTGCCGCCTTCACGACCATCGCATCACGAACGGTGCGTGTGAACTTCTCCCCGATCTCCGACGATCTCGTGGCCGAGCGACTCATGGCCGAGGGCCACTCCCCAGATGTGGCACGTCGGGCCGCCCACATCGCGGCCGGCGATCTCGTGCGAGCTTCCATCATCGTGAACGATCCCGATCTCGCCTCTCGGCTCGAGTTGTTCGAAGCGGTACCTCTCCGCTTGAACGGTCAACATGCGACAGTTCTGAAGTTGGTGGCCGAAATTCTCGCCTCCATCGAATCGTCGCTCGACACCTACAAGGCCACGCAGGAAGCCGAGGTCGAAGCCCTCGAAGAGCGCGTGAAGATGCTGGGTGAGCGGGGCAGCGGACGAAAGGCCTTGGCTGACCGCCACAAGAGAGAGTTGCGGAGACACCGCACCGACGAACTTCGCTCGGGCCTACGGGTGCTCTCGCTTCGGTATCGAGACGCCATGGCCGAACTGTCCGACTCGGCGGTGCCTCATCTGGTTCTCGGATACGCCGACGCGGTGTCGCGTATTCGACG
>CAZTPF010000029.1:17860-24987 GCA_964614655.1 uncultured Bifidobacterium sp. | reverse complement strand
TCGAGACACGGATCGATCAGCAACTCCTTCTTCAGGACGTATCGGGGATTCAGTCGCGCCAGCGACGTCGTCACGTAGGCCGACACCAGCGAATCAGCGAGGCTCGCGTGCCGGGCGAACAACATGACGGGTCCGGGGCGGAGTGCGTCGACTCCGTCGACCTGCAGGGCGAGACCGGTGGTGAACTTCAGCGCCGTCATCAGCCGCGCCGCCCACCAACGTTGCAAGGAATAGTGGACCCGATGGTTGCGACGCTGACCGGCCAGCCAGAAGAGACCCGACATCAACACACCGGCCACTTCGATCCAGGCCCACATCACGGCGAACGACAGCAGACGCACGGTCGGACAGCGGAACTTCCCTCTCACCAGGTCGAGAACCAGGGCGATCGGCAACCAGAGCGGAATCGAGCCCACGAGCACGAGTGCGCCCAGGATCAGACCCGGGATGCTCTTCCATCGCCTCCCCATGGACGAATCGTAGAGCCTCGGGAAACCTGGGTCATGATGTGGGCATGAACTACCGACTCGGCCACTGGTCTCGCTCGCGCTCACTCGTGTTCATCACCGCTTTGTACGTGGTGTCCATCGCCGCCGCACTCTTCGTCGCATCGACGACGTCCGACCCGTACGGTGATCTGATCTTCGGATACGCCGCTTCGGTCGCAGTCCTCTACGTGGTGAGTCAGTTGGTCCAGAACGGGTCCACGTTCGACGCCTGGTGGAGTGTCCTTCCACCCGTGATCGCCTTCTGGTTCGTGTTCACGATCGACGACACCAGCGATGTGCGCCGATGGCTGGTCGCTCTGTGCGCGCTCGCATGGGGTGTTCGCCTCACGGCGAACTGGGCGATCGGCTGGCCCGGCCTGCATCACGAGGACTGGCGCTACGTGAAGCTGTACGCCGACGCTCCAATGCCCCGATGGCTCACGAGTCTCACGTCGGTCCATCTGTTCCCGTTGGTCGTCGTGACACTCGGATCTCTTCCGATGGTCGCGGCGGCGTCGATCCCCGGCCGCAGTTTCAACGTCCTCGACGTGATCGCGGTGGTTCTCGCCCTCACCGGAACGGCTCTCGAGCACTTTGCCGACGTCGATCTCCGCCGCTTCAACCGCACCAAACAACCCGGCGACGTCCTCGACATCGGGCTGTGGTCTCGTAGTCGCCACCCCAACTATCTCGGCGAGATGCTGTGGTGGTGGGGACTCTTCTTCTTTGCCCTGGCGGCCGACCTCGGGTCGTGGTGGACGGGTATCGGAGCGCTGGCCATGACCGTCATGTTCCTGACCGCCAGCATCCCGTTCGCCGAGAAGCGCAGCATGGAGCGACGTCCGGGCTGGTCGGAGTACTGCGAGCGAACCCCTCTTCTCATCCCCCGCCTTCGCTCTCGCTGACGATTCCCCCTCAAGTTCCGGAACGGATCAGCCGATGACCGACCGTGAACTGGCTGGTGCTCCTGGCGTCGATCCTCGTGATCGGCTGTGTCGCTGCGCTCGTCGTCGCACGACGCCTTCGTGACCAGCGACTTCGCCTCGACTCCCTCGAACACACAGTTCGGCACGACGAGCTGAGCGGACTCCTCAACCGGGTCGGGTTCCTCGAACGGCTCGACGCCAATCTTGCCGAAGACGCAGCGCGCACCACGGTCCTCTATCTCGATCTCGACCGCTTCAAGACCATCAACGACACTCTCGGTCATGCATCCGGTGACGAGCTGCTGCGCGTCGTCGGTCGCCGCATCGCTCGGGTCGTCGGCTCCGACGGCGATGCGGCTCGCATCGGTGGCGACGAGTTCGCAGTGACCTTCGTCGACACGACCGGTGACGGTGGAGCGACCTTCTCCGAACGATTGGCCCGATCGATCATCGAACCGGTCGAAATCAGCGGCCGTCTTCTTCGTGTCAGTGCCAGTGTCGGGGTCGCCATCGGACCATGGGATGACTCGTCAGCGGTCGCCGTCCTCGGTTCGGCCGATCAGGCGTTGCAACGAGCCAAGGAACACGGTCGAGATCGGATCGAAGTGTTCGGATCCGAGATGCGGGCCGCCGATCGACGACGAGCCCTCGACGAAGCCGACTTGAGGCGAGCCCTCGATCGGGGAGAGATCCAACCCTTCTTTCGACCTGAATTCGACGTGCGGAGCGGTCGTCCGGTCGGCGCCGAGATCGTTCCCCGGTGGATCCGCCACGACGGGACGATCCTCGACGAGGAGGACCTGCACAACGTGGCGCGAGACGCCAACACGGTCGAGCGACTGGCCGTCGCAGTGGCACGGGAAGCCCGACCGATTCTGCGGCGCCTCGACCTGCTCGGGCTTCCCTCGGACTTTCGATTCCGCCTCGATCTTCCCCGCCGATGCACCCCGCGAGCCTGGCGAGACGGCCAGATCGCAGCCGCCTTCGTGGATCTCGACATGTCCCGAGTCACCCTCGACGTCACCAGCGAGGTGTTGGCCGTCGATCCCATCCACGCAGCCGGGTTGTTCGCCGACCTTCGAGCCCGAGGCGCCCAGGTGGCCCTCCACGATCTGTCCGACCTCGAACTCCTGGGGTCGATCGACGAACTCCGGGCAACCGGTTCGGTCGTCGCCGGACGTCGGCCGGTCGACGATGCACTCCTCGGAGCGGTCGCCGATGTGGCGCGCCGTCTCGAACTCGACTTCGGCGCCGGTGGGGTCGTCTCGATCGACGACTCTCATCGCCTTGCCGCCCTCGGCTGCCACCGGCAGAGCGGTCCCCTCTTCGGTGAGCCGATCACGGCCCCGGCTCTCGGAGATCTGCTGGAAAAAGACCTGGTGAGCCACCTCTTTTCCACCCAGATGCCGTAGCGTCGCCACTCGTGTCGTCCACTCGGCGAGGCGTTCTCTGGATCCTGACGAGTGCGTTCGCCTATTCCCTCTTCACCGTCTTCGGAAAGAACGTTCTCGAACAGCTGCGAACGACCGACGTCTTGTTCTGGCGCTTCGCGATCGCCGTTCCGATTTCGTGGTCGATCGTCGCTCTTCGACAGTCGCGTGGAGTCGGTGCCCGCGTGCGCGACGTTCGATGGATGCCACCATTCATGGCCGGTGTGTCGTTCGGTCTGATGGCGTACGTCGCGTTCGAATCTCTCGAACGACTGAGCGGTGCCGTGTACATCGTGCTGTGTTACACGTACCCAGCCATGGTCGCCATCGGCGCCTGGTTCGTGGGCAAGCCGACGTCGCGACAGTTGTGGGGTGCCGTCGTCCTGACTCTCGTCGGTGTCGCACTGACTTTCCCCGAGATCTCGAGTGGCACCGATGGTCGTGCGATCACCGGAATGTTCCTGACCCTCGCCAATTCGTTCATCTACGCGTGCTACATCCTGTATTCGGAGAAACTTGTCGGAACGAACGATTCGTCACTCACCGAGCGACCGACTCGACACGTGCACGACGGCTTCGTCACTGCGGCCTGGGGGCTCACCGGATCACTCGTCTTCGCGCTGGTCGTCGTGGCCACGGTCGGCGGTGTCGACGTTCCGTCCGGACACAAGTACGTCTGGTCGATGCTCGGTCTCGGTGTGATCGGCACCGTCGTGTCGACCACCGCGTTCCTGCTCGGGGTCCGCTATCTCGGTCCGGCCCCAGCCGCTCTCGTCGCATCGATCGAACCGGCCATCACGTTGCTATGGGTCGTGCTCTTCCTCGGCGAATCGCTCGCTCCCGTGCAACTGGTGGGAGCGGCTCTCGTCATCAGCGGTGTGATCTGGTCGCAACGTTCACGTCGTGTCGGTCCGATCAACCGACCAGAGCCTGAAGTTCTTGCACCGTGACACGCATCGACATGTTCGTGGTGTAACCCGGCAGTCGGCCTCCCGGTCCCACGTTCGATCTCCAACTGATCTCCCAGTCGACGGCAACCGATGCGTCGAAGCGACCCGAAGCATGGGAGGTCGACGCGTGTCGATACGTGTAGGAGCAGTCGGATTCCCGATCGTCACCTTTCGAGGGATCCCAGACGTCACCCGGTCCGTCGCACACCACCGAACGACGACTCCGTCCGTCGTCGACCGAATCCTCGGTGGAGAAAGTCATCCGCACCGGAGTGGCCGTGGCGCGAGCCCAGATCACACCTCCGGGTGTCGGCAACCACGCAGTGGCCGAGACCGGCTTCCACCACGAGCGATCGGCCCAGATCCAAGTCGCAACGGTGACCACTCCGGCGTCGGCCGGTGGTGCGAGATGCACAGCCGGTGAACTCAGCTGGGCCCGGACGAGAACCGACGCCTGCTGGGCCAATTGTGCGGGATCGAGTTGGGGAACCCACACCACTGTCGACCATCCGCTGCACGAACGCGTGTAGAGGATGTATTCGACGCCGTTCATGGTCATGGTGATGGGATCCTCGGAACCTTCACCGGTGCTCGAGTCGTAACCGCTCTCGATCGCCCACGTGCACGTGGACGCCGAACCCTCCGACGGAGGAGTTCCCGTCTGAACACCGGCCCAGATCGAGCCGTCAGCCGCTCCCCCGGAGCCCGAACCGTCGATTGCCGCCACGCGTGCCGGCATCCACGACATCGTCGTCGCCATCGCCATGGCGACCACGGGTATCCACTTCACAAACCGCACAACTCCTCCTCGTACACACGTCGCTCGACGTTCTCTTCGGTCCATCGCCAAGCACCGTCGATCGACTTCATCGTCCAGAGCGACCAATGACTCGACCACGCTTCGTCGAAGATCGCGCCGGGCCGCCCGGGGGCGACGGCCATGGTGAGTACGACGTCGTCGCTATGACAGACCCGAAGGGTCACCTCGTCGAGCGCCACGGGAACGATCTCGTCGATGCGGAAACGGTGCGCTCCGCGATCGGAGGCGACGATCCCGTAACGGATCCGATCGGCCATCACCCCGGTCAAGGCGTCGTGCACCGGTGAACCGGGCACGGCCAGTCGATCGACGTCGCATTCGTGAGGACGCCGTCCGCATTCGATGCGTCCGAGCATCAACCATTCGAACGCCGACGCCACATCGGAATCCGACCGCTCCTCGGCAAGACCTGACGGCACAGGAGCGTCGGTCGTCGCCGATGAGTCGATCACGGCAAGTGGCCGAGACGTAGCGCGCTCCAAGGTGCCGATCGGCTCGTTGGTCGTCGCCGAGCCGCAGGCAGCCGTCGACGCGATCCCGATGACCAAGGGTGCGATCGTTCGTGGAATGCGAATCATGTCTTCCTCCTCCGAAATGGGTGTGGGACGCACGAACCCGTCGAAGGAGACTGATATGCCGAATCGTCAAGGTGAATGGGTCGTCCGCCCTGTCGGCTGAGCCCACCACGACAGGCCGACCACTGCTCTGCCAGACTCTTTGCACTTCACCCGGAGTCGACCGTCAGGTTCTGGTCAACGAACCCTCAAGGAGGACGTGATGAGCGAGATGCGGATCATGCCCCTCGAACGAGACGCCGCCTCGGCTCTGCGGATCATTCTCGGCATCATGTCCGACCAACTCGTGATGTTCGGCGGTGAGGACACCGGCTGGGGACGTCGTTCGTGGAACCTCGAGGAGATCGTCGCACTCGAAAATCGCATCGAAACTCTGTGGCCCGACGAGTCCTGGGGGATGACCGAGTCCGACCCGCACTCGGCGAGTGATCGCGATCATCCGGCCAAGGATTTCGAGATTCACATCGAAGACGCCGAATTGATCCTGGCCGGCATGGCCTTCACCGAGATGGCGAGCGCCGAGTTTCCGTGGGCCGACATGGTTCGCTGGACGAGTGACTTCATCTCGACCGAGATCCGCGCTCTGTGGACCGACGAAGAATGGCGAGGACGCGCTGCGGGTCGATGGCCGTGACCATGCCTGGTCAATGACCGAGGATCGGATTGCGATAGCTGTGCGTTCCGTCGAAACGCGACAGCAAGTACGGTCCCGAGACCATCGGCTCGTGACGGGGCGGCTCGTCAACTGACTGACACGTGGGCAGACACTCGATCCGCGCATGAAACGGTGGGGTCACGAACAACGGGATCGAATAACGATCCCGTCCGACGGGATTCACCACCCGATGAGGGTTCGACACGTACCTGTCGTTCGTCCAGATGGCCATGAGGTCGCCGAGGTTGACCACCAGATGTCCGTCCGGAACGACCACGTCGATCCAGTCGCCGGAGCGATCCTGCACCTGAAGGCCTCCCACTCCGTCGTCGGCCAACAACGTGATGGTTCCGTAGTCGGTATGGGTTCCGCAGCCGAGCTGCCCGGGCGCTGGAGTCACTCGATCACTCGGCGGGTAGTGGAGCATGCGCAGATGCAACATCGTCTCGCCATCGAGGTGTTCGAAGAAGTCGGGATCGAGATCAAGAGCCATGGCCAGACCACGTTGCATTCGTAGCGATGCTTCGGTGACCTCGTCGAAGTAGGCCTGCCAAGCATCTCGGAACCCGGGTAGGTCGGGGAGTTGGTTCGGTCCGTGGAGCGGTGTGCCGGCCACGACTTCAGGGTGGTCGAGCCCGTGCTCGATCCCGGAGTCGATGGTCTCTTTCAGGTCACCGGCGCGATAGCCCGTGATGTCACCACCATCTCCGAGAGCTCCCTCCAAACTCTCGGCCTCCATCGCCACGTAACCGCGGTGATGGGCACTTCGACCTATCGAAATGAGCTCTTTCTGCTCAGCCGGCAACGCGAAGAACTCGCGCATCGCATCGAGGAATCGCTGCTTGGTCGCCTCCGCCACACCGTGTCCGGTGACGAGCAGGAATCCGAGACGTCGACAGATGGTGTCGATCTGGCGGGCCGATTCACGGGCCGCCGACGAGCCGTGATCGGCGCCAGTGGCGAATGGTGAGAGATCGACGACCGGGAGCGTCACGTGAGCGACACTAGTGACCGGTTCAGGCGTTGGCCATCGCCCTTTGCTTCTTGGCGCGAGCCTCGGCCACCTGCAGTCGAATGCCACCGGCGATGCCTTCGGGATTGAGAATCGCCGTGACGATGAGCAGCACGCCGCCGATCAACGCTTCCCAACTTCCCAGCCCGTCGAAGAGACGACTCATTCCGTAGAACGCGATTCCGGCTTGAGCCGTGATACCGGCGGTGACTGCACCACTCACACTCGTGATGCCGCCGAGGTAGGCGACCGAGAGAGCCGTGAGCGAGGC
>CAZTPF010000029.1:15513-17760 GCA_964614655.1 uncultured Bifidobacterium sp. | reverse complement strand
CGGACGCGACACCTTGGTGCCGTACACCAGGCCCAGGTCCCAGCCGCCCAGAGACGGATTGGGAACCTTGGCACCGCCGGTCGAGATGTCACCGATGACCCACGGGTTCTTGAACACGAACTCGGCGATGGTCACCCCACCGGCCAGAGTGACGATGGCCAGATTGGTTCCTCGCACTCGTAGGGCCGGGATGCCGACGATCAATCCGAAGATCATCGCTCCGATGGCGGCGAGCAGGGGCGCGATCGGGAACGGGATGTCGTACTGCGTGGCCAACTTCGACAGTGCGAAGCCGGCCACTCCGGCGAAGGCCATCTGCGAGAGCGAGGTCTGACCGCCGAAACCGGTGAGGACGACGAGCGACAATGCGAGCACGGCCGCGATGACCGTCGTCATGATCGCCGCCCTCCACAACGGACCGAGCAGAACGATGCCGGCGATGGCCGCCAGAGTCGGCACGAGGAACGACACCGGGGTGACTCGTGCCGGAGGCACCGTGGGCAACTTCCACATCTTCACCGCTCCACGATCGGGCAGGCGCTCACCGAGGAACACCATGGTGAGGATGATGATGACGAACGGGATTCCTTCTCGTGCTCCGTATTCGGGGAACCACGAGATGTCGTTCTGCAGTTTCGTGCAGAGCGACTGGCCCATGCCGATGAGCACACCCGTCACGACGGTCGGCCCGAAGTTCTGGAACTTTCCGATGAGAGCCGCACCCAGAGCGGGTACCAGGAATCCGAACGTGTAGATGGTCGGGTTCAGCTGCAATTGAGGGGCGGCCAGGATGGCGAGCAATGTGGTGAGAACCGACGACAGAACCCAGCCGAGTCCGGCCAGGAAGTCGGGCGAGTAACCGAGGAGCACGGCGCCTTTTTCGTTCTCGGCCGACGCACGGATGGCCAGGCCGATCCGCAGGAAGCGGCTGCCCGCCCACAGTGCGGCGGCGATCACGACCACGATGAACAACAGCCACAAGCCGTCACGAGGAACGGTGAGATCGCGAGTGATGGTGACCGGTTCTCGCGGAAGGATCTTCGGAACGCGAATCGCCGACATGTCCTCGAAGCGGCGGACGACCAAGGTGATGAAGACGATGATGAGACCGACACTCGCCACGACCTTGGCCAGGGCTGGTGCTTGTCGTAACGGCCTGAAGATGAGGACGTACACCAAGAGCCCGAGCAGAGCCGACGTGAGGAGCGCGAGTAGAAGTGCCCACCGATATCCGACGTCGTCACCGAAGTGGTATCGATCGGGAAGGCCGGGAATCGGGAACGGATACGAGCCGTTGCGTAGATCGGCGTACACGTACGTCGACCACATGGCCATGGCGCCGGCCGCGAAGTTCACCACCCCCGAGGCCTGATAGGTGATGACCATGCCGACGCCGAGGGCGGCGATGATCGCCCCTGCTGCGCTACCGAGCAGCAGATAGAAGAGGTAGTCGGTCATCGACCGTTCACCTCGTCCATCTGCTGCCCGACAACGTCTCTCATGTCAGGGGAGATACGGGAGACTGTCGACCAGTCCCAGATCGTCGACCGGACCGACGACTCCATCGCCCTTGTACTCCGCGAAGGGGAAGACGAAGGAGCACACCGACGGATAGGCCGCCGACGCACCGCAGTCGATCGGTGTGACCCCACCGAAGAAGTACAGGTCCTCGCCGTTCTTCACGAAGTCGTACAACGACTCACCCGTGAGTTCGATTCCCTGCTCGACCATCTGATTGCCGTAGTCGACGAGCGACATGTACAGGCTGTAGCCGAGACCGCCGAGACCGAGGCCGGCCGATGTCACCTCTTCTTCGGGGATGCCCATGACCGGGGCCAACAGGCGCTTCAGAAGAGCACGGTCAGGCGTGTCCTTCTCTTCGGGGAGTCCGGCGAACAACCAACCTTCGGCTTCGTCACCCACGACGTCGATCACGTCCTTGTCGGCGCAGATGTTGGTGGTGATCACCGGGATCGTGATACCGAGCGAGGCGCGGCCACGCATGGTGCCGATGCATCCGGCATCGGAATACAACGACACGATCACGTCGGGGTTGTTGCTGGCAGCTTCACGCATCAGGCCCTGATAGCCCGCATCGGTCTCGTTGTCGCCGCCCTTCACGGCCTTCCATGCGATGCCGGCCTTGTCGAGAGCTGCGGTGAGAGATGCGGCCGTCGAGTTGGCACCGGCGTTGTCGGCGTGGATGATCGACACGTTCGTGGCGTTGAAGTAGTCCTTGGCCACGGC
>CAZTPF010000029.1:4372-15413 GCA_964614655.1 uncultured Bifidobacterium sp. | reverse complement strand
TGTCGGCGTGGATGATCGACACGTTCGTGGCGTTGAAGTAGTCCTTGGCCACGGCAGCTGTCGCCGCCTGTGAGGTCGCGTTACCTCCGGTGAGGAACAGGGCATTGGCCGTGTAGTCGATGGGCAGGATCGGCAACACACCGATGATCGGAATACTGGCCGCTTCGTAGGTCTTGTAATCGGGGAAGAGGTCGAGACCCAACAAGATGAGCTCGACGTTCTTTCCGACCAGTTCCTGTGCACAGGCCTGCGACGTCTCCGGTGATCCGTTGGCGACGCACGTCTCGAGCTTCACGGGACGATTGCCGAGTCCGCCGTGTTCATTGGTGTATTCGACGGCTGCTTCGATGAAGCGACGAATGTCGGGGAAGTCGAGTCCGGCTCCACCTTCGGTGTTGACCATGCCGACAACCAGTTCGGCACCAGTGGGCGGTCCGGGTTCGTCGGACGGAGCCGACGTCTCGGCCGGCGCCTCGGTGTCGTCGCTCGACGAGTCGGCCGGAGCTTCGGTGGCACTCGGTGCCGCCGTCTCGGCCGGAGCATCGCTCGCGCCTCCCCCGTCGTCGCCTCCGCACGCGGCAAAGGCCATCGAACCAGCGACGGCCAATGCGATCCAGGCCCGTCGTCGAACGGGCATCCCCCTCATCTTCATGTTTCCCCCTCCATTGCCGCGACGCGGCGGTTCAGTCGGCCACTGAGGCCGGTACCCAACTGCCGTGGAACCCGAAGGGAACTCGCGGCAGTTGAATCTTTGCGATCGGTTCGTCCGCCATGGTGAGGGCGTCGAAGATCACGAACTCACTGGAATCGGATGCCTGGTCGTAGACGTAGGTCATCAGATATCCGTCGTCCTCGGACGAGGCCGACTCCGACGGCACGAACACCGCCTCGCCCGACACTCGGCCTTTCCCGAGTTCGACCGACTCACGCGTGCCGCGCTCGCGGTCGTACTTCAGGATCGCTCCGGCGTCGACTTCGCCGAATCCGGCGTTCCCCATCGACATTTCGTAGCCGTAGCGGTGCTTCTTTCCGATCACGGCGTCGTTCACACGCGGGAACTCGGCCGGACGATCGTCGATTTGCTCCTCGGACACCTTGCCGGTCGTGGTGTCGATGACCCAACGCCACAACATGGGATTCGGGAAGTCCATGTCGTCGTCACGCCAGATGTGATCGAAGCGGGCGACGTCGAGAACGATCTTGTCGCCGTCCTCGTAGCTGTTCATCGGGTGGAACACGTAGCACGGGTTGATGTCGTACCACTTCACTTGCGAGTCGTTACCGGTGCGCGGCATGACACCAAGGCGGGCCGGATACGTGTCGCTCCAGTGAATGGGCATCTTGCCTTCGAGTGCGAGATCGAGATTGAAGACAGCCGGAAGATCCATGAAGATCACGTTGTTCTCGGTGATGTTGAAGTCGTGCATCATCGTGGGTCCAGTGACGGTGATCGGCTCGACCTGCACGAGACGACCGTCGGCCGACACTCGCAGATAGGTGAGATAGGGCTCGAGCGGCGCGTAGCCGAAGGCGAGGAGTTCGCCCGTGATCGGGCAGATCTTGGGGTGAGCCGTGAACGGACCCTTCAGCACACCGCCGAAGTCGGTGGCGCCGACGGTGCCGAGATCACCATCGAGGACGTACGGGAAGTGACCTTCTTCGAGGGCGAGAATCTTCCCGGCGTGTCCGACGATGTGGGTGTTGGCCTTCGAGCAGGTCATGTCGAGAGTGACGCTCGGATCGAGGATGTCGATCGACGGATCGGCGATGAAAGGTGTCTGCACGTAGCGATTGCGATACCACTGTGCCTTGCCGTCGCGCAGTCGAACGCCGTGGATCATGCCATCACCGAAGAACGGGTGGGCACTCATCCCCGTGAGCGGATTGGCTCCGTTGCGCAGATAACGACCGTCGAGTTCGGCCGGAATCGATCCGGTCACTTTCAGGTCGGTGAGGGTCACCTCTTCGGTGACGGGGCGGCCGTTTCCTTGCAGGTGGGCCGGAACTTCTTCGGTCATCGACATGACGAAACTCCTTTGACGAACGACGTTGGCTTACTGGACGACTTCGGGTGACCGCGCCCACATGAGCGTGGCATCGAACGAGAGCGCATAGTCGGGGACGAATTCCATGATCACGCGGCCGGGTGAATCGAGGAACTTGCGGAACGCCTCGGCGGCATCGTGATTGTCGGAGCGCAGACGGTGCGCGAACTCTGGATAGAACCAGTCCTTCGTCTCACGATCGTCGTGGATGTAGCAGTTGCCCTTGTACGTGACCGTCTTGCCGCCACCGAGTTTCGAACCGGTGCTGTTGATGCAGATCGCCGCGCGCGGATTGCGTCGAAGAGCGGGAATTCGCTTACGGGTCTCGGCGGCCGTGAGCCACAACTTGCCGTCCTTGGGCAGATACGACATGACCACTCCGAAGGGCTCGCCCTTGCTGTTGGCCCACATGAACACGCATTCGCCGAGCGATTCGACCAGTTTCTTCTCGAGTTCCGGCGTGAGCGCGCACTCGGTCAGATCTTCGTAGTTGTCATGAGACGCCATGACCCCTCCCCCCTTGTGACGACAGTAACACCCCGCGAGGGGTCTTATCTACCCCTCGTAAATTAGCCCGCCGGTCGCTCTCCGGCCAGACCCCACCAGAGCAGTTCGGCCAGATGATCGGCCACCGACCGAGGATCGGGCGAGGTGTCGTCGATGACCCACAGCGACGCCATCTGCAACGTGCCAACCATGGCGTAGGCCCACGAACCGGCGACTGCCGGATCACGCCCCACACCTTCTCGCCAACGTTCGAGAGCTCGGGCCAACGGGGTGGCCGAGCGTTCGGCCAACGAGAGGCGCGACAAGGCGGTCTGGTCGGTCGATCCGCCGGTGACGTACAAGAAGAGCTCGCGATGTTCGAGCACGGTGGCCAGATTGGCGGCGATGAAATCGGCCAGGCTCTCCCGAGTGAACGTGCGCCCGGCCATGGCCTCCCGCGAGGCGGTGATCATGCGGGAAGCCAGACGATCGGCCAGGGCGTTGGCCAGTTCAGCTCTCGATCCCACCCGGGCGTAGACGATCGGTTTCGTGATGCCGGCCTCGGCCGCCACGGCGTCGATCGATGCAGTGGCGCCATCTCGCCGGATCACCCGTTCGGCGGCGTCCAAGATGGCATCGGACCCGATGTCGAGCTGACCTCCTCGAGGCCGTCCTGGGCGACGCGACATGGTCGACATCTGGTCAGTTTGCTTCACCGCGGCACCCCCTCTCGAGCGATTTCTTACTCATGGTAACTTTTGTTCGGCACAGAGGGGGACGCCGTGGATACTTCCGTCATCAACATGTTCGATCTGTCGAGCGACGTGGCCATCGTGACCGGGGCCGGACGAGGCATCGGTGAGGGCATCGCCACCACACTCGCCCGAGCTGGGGCGGCCGTGGTGTGCGCCGCCCGACGAGCCGACGAGGTCGAACGGGTCGCCAGCGACATTCGCGCCGCTGGGGGACGGGCCATTGCCGTTCCCACCGACGTGACCGACGACGACGCCGTTCAAGCTTTGGTCGATCGCGCGATCTCCGAATTCGGATCACTCGACATCCTGGTGAACAACGCCGGCGGGTCACCGATCCAGACACCACTCGTGAAGCTTCCCCGCGAGGAGTGGGACGCCACCATGCGTCTCAATCTCACGTCGATCTGGGTGTGCACCAACATCGCAGCGAACCACATGCGTGATGGCGGACGCATCGTGAACATCTCGTCGAAGGCCGCCGTGCAAACGGTGATGGGAAGCGGCCACTACGCCGCCGCCAAAGCCGCCGTGAACTCGCTCACCACCACGTACGCGAAGGAACTCGGGCCACGTATTCGCGTGAACTGCATCATGCCCGGCGCCGTACCCACCGAAATCATGATGAAGGCGATGCGTCTGTCGGACGACGATCTGCCGAAGTTGGAGAAGGTTCTTCGACTTCCGATGGCTCGACTCGGAACACCCGACGACCTCGGACTCGCCACGCTGTTTCTCGTGTCACCGGCCTCGAGTTGGGTCACCGGTCAGATCATCGGCATCGACGGAGGACTGTGATGAGCCGAGACAACCCACAGATCGTGCTGCGACGTCGACCGTCCGGGCGTCCGGTCGCCGACGACTTCGAGTTCGTGACCATTCCGGTACCCGACCTCGACGACGGTCAGGTGTGCGTGGAGGTCGACCATCTCGGCATCGACGCCTTCATCCGTACGACTCTCGAAGAGGAGAGTTTCCACCAGGGCGCCCGAATGGGCGGAGTCATCCCGGCTCTCGGCGTCGGACGAGTCGTCGAGTCTCGATTCGACGGTCTCTCCGAAGGCGACCACGTCTTCGGACCGTTGTGTTCGCAGACGTTCGCCGTGATGCCCGGCGCCATGATGCGCAAGATCGACGTCTCGCGTGTGCCGGCCACGGCCTGGCTCGGAGCCCTCGGTCTCACGACCGGCCTCACGGCCTACGTCGGAATGACCCGCGTGGCGAAGGTGAAGTCGGGAGACGTCGTCGTGGTGTCGGCGGCCGCTGGTGCGGTGGGCTCGATGGCCGGCCAGATCGCGCGTCTTCTCGGCGCGTCGACGGTGATCGGTATCGCCGGAGGTCCGGCGAAGTGCGATTTCCTGGTGAAAGAACTCGGGTATCAGGCAGCGATCGACTACCGCAACGACGACGTCGAAGCTCGCCTGCGCGAACTGGCTCCGGGTGGCATCGACGTGTTCTTCGACAACGTGGGTGGTGACGTGCTCGATGCCGTACTGCTCAACATCAAAGAAGGCACCCGGGTGGTGATCTGCGGAGCGATTTCGCAATACGACGACATGGCCAACGTTCGCGGACCCCGCAACTATCTGAAACTGGCCGAACGACACGCCGTGATGGAAGGGTTCGCCGTCTTCCACTTCACCGACGCCTATGAAGAAGGTGAGGCTCGACTCGCCGACTGGTTCGTCGACGGGTCGCTCGTCATGCCCGAACACGTGGAGGTCGGCGTCGAGCGCTTCCCGGCCGCCCTCGACATCCTCATGTCGGGTGGGCACACCGGCAAGTTGCTCGTGAAGGTGTCGTCCGACTGACGAAACGCCAAGATGGCGGGGTGGACGTCACCGCCGCCGCCTACGAGTCGTTCCAGTACGAGAACCTGCCGTTCCGGATGTCGCATCCGGACTGGCTGTGCACCCTCGGCACGCTGGCCGGTCTCGATCCAGCCGATGTGGCATCGAGTCGTGTCCTCGAGATCGGTTGCGCCCGAGGTGGTCACCTGATCCCTCTCGCCGAACTCATGCCCGACGCGACATTCGTCGGTATCGACCTGTCGTCGACACAGATCGACGCCGCCCGAACCGATGCCAGCGGTATCGGAGTGGAGAACGTCTCGTTCCATGCTCTCGACGTGCGGGAGTTGAACGACCGATTCGGAAAGTTCGACTACATCCTGTGTCACGGCGTGTATTCATGGGTTCCCGACGACGCACGCGAGGCGATTCTTCGCAGTTGTCGCGACCTCCTCACCGACGACGGCTTGGCTTACGTCAGCTACAACACGTATCCCGGCTGGCACGCGCGAGGAATGCTGCGGTCGATGTTCGCTCAGGTCGTCCCCGATGGGCCGGCCCCCGAACGTGCCCAGAACGCCCGCACATTTCTCGAACTTCTCGATCGTTTCGTTCCCGACACTCTTCCGCTGCGTACGTGGCTCGACACCGAGATCAATCTGCTTCGCCACTACTCGGACCGCTATCTCTTCTTCGAGCATCTGGTCGAGGAGAACTCGCCCTGTCTGTTCTCCGAATTCACGGAGCGCGTCCACTCTTTCGATCTCATCCACGTCACCGACGCCGAAGTGGCGAGTACATCGATCGAGCAACTGGGGACGGATGGCGCCGCGGCCGTCGATCGACACTTGCGTGACACACCGACTCCGTATCTCGCCCATCTGGAAGCCCAGCAACTTCTCGACTTCCTGACCATGCGTCATTTCCGTCGTTCGATCCTCACCCACTCGCGTCATCTCGACCGACTCCGACCCGAGTTCGACGTCGATGCGGTGTCGAAGACCTTCGTCTCCCTCGAGCGGGTGCGAACGAACGAACTCGGGGAGTCCGAGATCGAACTCGACGTCGATGCAGCCGACGGACTCGAGGTCGCACTCGACGACGACGGTCGCTTCGTCGTCACGTCCGGGGATCCGGTCCCGATCGTGGCCATGTGGACTCTGGCGAACTCTCCCCGGCGTGGCATGTGGATCGACGATCTCGTCGACGTGGTCGCAGCACAGGTCGACGATCCCGGAGCCGCACGACGAATTATGGAGTGGGCACTGCCGGCGTTCATGGCCGGCGAGGTTCAGTTGAGTCGCTGGCCCCGTCCGGTCTCGTACGAACTACCCGAACGTCCACGTGCCTCTCGATGTGCCAGATGGCAGGCCTCGCAGATGCGGACGTCGGTGACCAACCTTCGGCACGAGGAACTCGAGATCGACGATCTCGATCGAGTGTTGATCGTCGACATGGACGGATCACGGTCGGTCGAGAATGTCGTACAGGCCGGTCTCGTTGCCCTGACCGACGGGACCGTCGAGGTGGAAGTCGACGGAGAACTGGTGACCGACGGCGAATTGCTTCGAGATCTCGTCGAGACGAAGATCGGCCGTCTCGTCAATCGCGGATTGGTGATCGCCGACTGAGCGGACCCGCTATTCGCCCGCTGACACCGTGACCTTGGACGGTGTCCGGGTGAAGGTCATCACACCGTCGTCGACCGGCTGCTTGCCGATGATCTTCTTCTCCAGTTCGTACCGTTGCGGATTCGTCCAGGGCTCGCGATCGCCCTGCTTGGGCATCTTGTCCATGACTCGTTGCATGTAGCCGGCCGAGAAGTCCTCGATCCAGGGCCGCGCCACCATGTTGCGATCCTCGGCACGAAGTCGAGGCGTGGCCTGGGACGTACCCGTCTTTCTCATGTGGGTCAGCAACTTGCACACGTAGGTGCTCACGAGATCGGCGCGCAACGTCCACGACGCGTTGATGTAGCCGAACGTCGACACCAGGTTGGGGACGTCCGAATACGCCATGCCGCGATACGTCCAGGTGTCGGCGAAGTCGACAGTGCGGCCGTCGACTTCGAACTCGACCTCACCGAGGGTCACCAGATTGAGTCCGGTGGCCGTCACGATGATGTCGGCCTCGAGTTCTCGGCCCGACTTCAGTCGAATCCCTTTCACAGTGAAGGTGTCGATGTGATCGGTCACCACACTCGCCTTGCCCGAATTGATGGCTGCGAACAAGTCGCCGTTCGGAATGAGACACAGCCGTTGATCCCACGGGTTGTAGCTGGGAGTGAAGTGCGTGTCGACGTCGAAATCAGGTCCGAGTCCCTTGCGCACACCTCCGAGAATCTTGGCCTTGACCTTGTCGGGCTGAGTACGGGTGCGGTTGTAGAAGAAGCTGCCGAGCAGCGTGTTCTTCTTGCGCACGATCGAGTAGGCCAAGCGGTCCGGAAGAACCTTGCGGAGAAAGTCGTTGATCGGGTCGTGATCGGGGCGCGACACCACGTACGTGGGTGACCGCTGCAGCATCGTGATGTGCTCGACTCTGTCGGCCATGGCCGGAACGATCGTCATGGCCGTGGCTCCTGAACCGATGACCACGACCTTCTTGCCGGCGTAGTCGAGATCTTCGGGCCATTCCTGCGGGTGGACGATCGTTCCCTGGAAGTCGTCTCGCCCATCGAAGTGTGGGGTGAAGCCTTCTTTGTAGGAGTAGTAACCCGCGCACATATGGATGAAGTTGCACGTGACGTCTTCGTACTCTCCGGTGTCGGCTCGTCGAGTCGTGATGGTCCACGTGGACGACTCGGTCGACCATTCGGCCTTCTTCACCAAGGTGTTGAAACGAATGTTGCGATCGATCCCGTGTTCGCTCACCGTTTCACGGAGGTACTTCATGATGGACGGGGCGTCAGCGATGGCCTTGGCCTCGGTCCACGGCTTGAAGCTGAAGCCGAGGGTGTGCATGTCGCTGTCGGAGCGGATGCCCGGGTAACGGAACAGGTCCCAGGTCCCGCCGATGTCGGGACGCCCCTCGAGAATCATGTACGTGCGGTCGGGGCACATCGTCTGCAAGTGGTACGCCGAGCCGATACCGGAGATGCCGGCCCCCACGATCACCACGTCAACATGAGTCGTCATGTTTCCTCCTGTCCCCGCGTCGACGCTAGTGGGTCGGCCGACCACGAGCTCCATGATGCCCAACCCCTAGGTTGACGGCATGACCAGACCATCCGACCAACCGGGACGAACCGATCTGTCCGGGAAGGTCTTCGTCGTCACCGGCGGCAATTCGGGAATCGGCCTCGGAATCGCCGAGGGCATCGCGGCCGTCGGTGGCTCGGTCGCCGTCTGGGGACGACGGCCCGACAAGAACGACGAAGCCGTCGACCGGCTTCGTTCACTCGGAGTCGAGGCCCGTGGTTACATCTGCGACGTCGGTGTCGAAGAACAGGTGGTCGACTCCATGGAGCGCACCGTCGCCGACTTCGGGCGACTCGACGGCTGTTTCGCCAACGCCGGCCGACCCGGCAACGGAGTTCCGTTCCTCGATCTGACTCTCGAGCAGTGGCGGGCCGTCATGAAGATCAATCTCGACGGAGTGTTCCTGACCATACGTGAAGCGGCGCGCCGTCTCGTCGAGCAAGGCGAGGGCGGAAGCCTCGTGCTGGTGTCGTCGACGTCGGCGATTCACGGTGCTGCTGGTAACGAGGCCTACGGGACGTCGAAGACCGCTCTCAACGGCCTCATGCGGGCCCTCGCCGTCGGGTTCGCACGTCACAAGATCAGGGTCAATTCGTTGATACCGGGATGGACAATCACCGAAATGGCCGGGCCGGCCTACGCCCACGATCTCTTCCGCGAAACGACCACGAAACGAACGCCAGTGCGCCGTTGGGCCGAGTGGTCGGAGTTCCGCGAGGTCGGGGCGTTCCTCGCCGATCCGTCGATCACGTATCACACGGGCCAAGAGGTCGTGGTCGACGGCGGCTACACCGTTTTCTGAGCATCGACCACGTTGTAAAGTTCGCAACACGGTCCGTTTCGATCATCGGGGGGTGACGCAACGTGGAAACCACGTCTCGAACCATTCGAGTGTTGCTGTGCGACGACCACGATCTCTTCGCACAGACCTTGGCGTTCACACTCGGCGCCGAGGACGACATTGACGTAACTGCTACTGCATCTTCTGTCGAAGGTGCAATCGCTCAATTTTCCGACGACCACGACGTCGCCATCGTCGACGTGCGACTCGGCGACGACAACGGCCTGCGCCTCGTCGAATGGATCTCGTCGAATCGTCCAGAGTGCCACGTCATCGTCCTCACCGCATTCGAATCCGATGACTCCTTCGTCGCTTCACACGAACACGGCGCCAGCGCGTACCTGATCAAGAGCACATCGTGCGATCACTTGATCTCGGTCATTCGCGATGTCGCGACCGGACGGAAGTTCATATCCGACGTGAACGTGGCTCCGGCGAAGGCCCGGCTGGCGCGGAAGCAGACCCGACGCCTCGAGAACCTGAGTGAATCGGATCAACGTCTGGTGTCGCTGATCGCCCAGGGCCTTCCCGACCGCCAGATCGCCGCCGAGATGCACCTCAGTCTGCAGACCATCCGCAACCGAGTGTCTCGCCTCTTGCACACCTTCGAGATCGCCAACCGAACACAACTGGCGTTGATCTTCAATCACGACGTTCATGAATGAGGTTCTGTCCTACGAGGAGTTGATCTCGATCGTCGAGGCAATGCCCGGTAGCGTCGCCGTCCACACACCGGTTTTCGACGAGCACGATCACATCGTGGACGCCCGTCTGCGCTGGTGGAACTCCAGTTACGGAGCACTGCACAACACGACGTCGACCATCGACCAGTCGATGCGGGCCGTCTACTTCGAGCCCGACAGCGCCCTCGAATACGTCCAACGAGCGTGGGACAGCGGTGCTGCTCACCAATACTTCTCGGTCGACGGCGACGTACTGGCTCGCTACTCGATGTTCGACGAGCCCATCACTCTGTCGGTCGACTGGCTTCGTATCGGTTCACACGTCGTCGAGATCGGCGAGAACCTCACCTTGCTCACCGAGATCCAACGCCAGCTGGCCTCGTCCGACCTCGAACTTCTCGAAGCCTGGCGCATCCAGGAAATCACCGCAGCCAAGCAACGAGTAGCCCGCGACATCCACGACTCCGTGATGCAGCGATTGCTCGCCGTCGGCATGGGTGTTCGCTTGGCCATCAACACCCTCGAGTTGTCCTCGTCGAACCGTCGCTACGCCGATGCTCTCCAGAGAAATCTCGACGAGGCGGTGACGGAGTTGAGGTCGATGGTCGATGCCCTCGCATCAGTACCTGAGCCGATCACCTCCAATGATCTGAGCAAAGGCTTGAGCGACATCATGGCTTCGATGGAACCACTTCTCGGTCACCGGCCCGATTTCTCGTGCTCAGTGACTTGCAATGTGTCCACTCGTGCGAGAAACGACATCCACTCGGTGATCCGGGAGTCATTGGCGAACGTGGCCAAACATGCCTCAGCGAATCGCACCTACGTGCGGGTCGAATGCGACCTCGATCATCTCACCGTGACCGTTCTCGACGACGGTGTCGGGATCAGTTCCACGCCTGCCTCGGGCCATGGTCTCGCCAACCTTCGCCATCGAGCCGAGTCGTACGGAGGAACCGTAGCGGTCAAGGCCAGATCTTCACGTTCCGGTACCAGAGTCTCATGGCGAATCCCGTGTTCGGCAGCTGCGGACGACGTCGCCTGATCACTCGATGATTCCTGACACAATGACCGCATGTCCGACATGCTGGAGCGAGCCGCCCGACTGATCGACGGAGTCGACACCGATCTCGACGTCGGCTTCCTGAGAGCTCCGACACAGGACGCTGACGAGGTCGGCGACGGGGTCGCTATCGTCCAGGCGTTCAGCAACGTCGTCTCGTTCGCGACCGACGACGGTCTCGTCC
>CAZTPF010000029.1:0-4272 GCA_964614655.1 uncultured Bifidobacterium sp. | reverse complement strand
ATCGTCCAGGCGTTCAGCAACGTCGTCTCGTTCGCGACCGACGACGGTCTCGTCCTGTTCGACGTCTCCCACCAGATGTCGGCCCCGGCCGTCGTCTCGGCCATTCGAAATTGGTCGGCTGACGAGATCAATACGGCCGTGTACACCCACGGACACATCGACCATGTGACTGGTGCCGGTGCCTTCATCGCCGACGCCGCCGAGCGGAAGCATCGTTCGATCACCTTCGTCGGACACGAAGCGATTCCCGATCGCTTCGAGCGCTACGACCTCACCAACGGATACAACGGACACATCAACAAGCGGCAGTTCCGCCTTCCCGACCCGTTCTTTCCGAGCGACTTCGTCCGCCCCGACACCACGTACTCCGATCACACGACTCTCGACATCGGCGGAACACACTTCGAACTGCACCATGCCAAGGGGGAGACCGACGATCACACGTGGGCCTGGGTCCCCGATCACCAGGCCGTGTGCGTCGGTGATCTCTTCATCTGGCAATTCCCGAATGCGGGCAATCCACAGAAGGTGCAACGATTCGCATGGGAGTGGGCGGTGGCCCTGCGCGAGATGGCGGCCCTGCGACCCGAGTTGCTCCTACCGGCGCACGGAATGGCGATTGGTGGTACCGATCGTGTGGTCTCGGTACTCACCAATACCGCCGAGGCCCTGGAGTCGCTTCACGAGCAGACGCTCGCTCTCATGAACACCGGTGCACGTCTCGACGACGTGATCCACACCGTGAAGTTGCCCGATCATCTGGCCGAACTTCCCTATCTGAGGCCGACGTACGACGAGCCCGAGTTCGTCGTACGCAACATCTGGCGCTTGTACGGCGGTTGGTACGACGGAAATCCGGCTCATCTGAAGCCGGCTCGCGACGCCGATCTGGCCCGCGAGATGGCGTCCCTCGCCGGCGGCGCGTCGGTTCTGGCGACCCGCGCCGAATCGCTGGCGGCCGACGGAGATCTGCGACTCGCCTGTCACCTCGTCGAGATGGCCTACCTAGCCGATCCCGATGACATCGCCGTTCACGCCATCCGAGCTGCGATCTACGAAGCCCGACGGAAAGTCGAGACGTCGTTCATGGCCACGGGTATCTACCGAGCGGCCGCGCTCGACTCGAAAGACCGCCTCGGCTAAGCCCGCTGACGACGACGCATCATCGACGCCAACGCCTTGACCCGCGGTCGGAAGCGCCGAGCTGGCTGACGCTTCGGAATCACCACCGGCTCCACGGACTTGGTCACCGTTTCACGTCGGGCCATCCGACGACGCGGACGACCACCGACGATCGATTCGATGCGGTCGAGATCGAGTCGCTCCTCGACCATGAGGGCTTCGGCCATGGCTTCAAGGGCGCCGATGTGCTCGGTGAGGATCGTGCGGGCCGCTGCGTGTGCCTCGTCGAGAATCGACGCGACGGAATCCTGGGTCCAGGCATCGGGGCCCGACACCATCGACGGACGACGGCTCATAAGTGAGCCCGACATGCCGTAGGTGGTGGCCATCTGAGTGGCGAGTTCGGTGGCCCTCGCCAGATCGGACGCCGCTCCCTGAGTGCACGAACCGCCCATCAACTTCTCTTCGGCCACTCGGCCCCCGAGTGCCACCACCAACTGGGCGAAGGCAGCTTCTTTGGTGAGGAAGATGCGATCGTCGTTCTCGAACCAGGTGACGCCAGCCGCCGGACCTCGCGGAACGACGGTGACCGCCACCGGATCGGCGGCATCTTCTTGGACGAAACCGCAGATGGCGTGCCCGGCTTCGTGCCAGGCCGTGATGCGTCGATCAGATTCCGAGATCGTCATCGAACGACGCGGGCGGCCCAGAGCAACGAATTCGACGGCTGCGGAGAAACACGTCTGATCGATGTCACGTCGTTCGAGTCGCACGGCCTCCAGCGCGGCTTCGTTGCAGACCCGAGCCAGATCGGCACCCGACATGCCCGCGGTGCGAGCCGCGACCGCATCGAGATCGACGTCGTCCGCCAACGGCTTGGACGCCGCATGAACCTTCAGGATGGCGTGACGGCCCTTGCGATCAGGCAGTGGAACCTCGATCCGACGTTCGAGTCGACCCGGGCGCAGGATCGCCTTGTCGAGCACATCGGCGCGGTTGGTGGCGGCGATGGTGATGATGTTCGACTTGTTGAATCCGTCGAGTTCGGTGAGCAGCGCGATCAGTGTGTTCTCGTGTTCGATCGGACCACCGGGGGTGCCGTTCTCACGATCGTTCATCGAACGGGCGCGAGCAACGGCGTCGATCTCGTCGATGAACACGATGGCCGCTTTGTGGGTGCGCGCCGATTCGTACAACTCGCGAACTCGCTTGGCTCCGACGCCGACGTACATCTCGACGAAGTCGGTGGCCGACGCCGCGATGAAGGGAACCGATGCTTCGGCGGCAACGGCCCGGGCGAGCAGAGTTTTTCCGGTTCCCGGAGGACCGACGAGCAAGGCGCCCTTCGGTGGTGTCGCGCCCAGCCGTTCGAACTTTTCGGGATCGCGCAAGAACTCCACGAGTTCGCGCAAGTCGTCGACTGCTTCATCGCAACCGGCCACCGAATCGAACCCCGAACCTCGGTCGGGTACGACTCGCTTCGGTGCCCGAGCCCGCTTCTCGCGCCAACGGCCGATGGCGAGAAGGAGCACGATGACTCCTCCGACGATCAGCCAGTTGCGGACGGTGGGCGACATGGAGCCCAACGGTACGAGCGGTACGCCCGAAATCGGCCAGGAGTTTCGTGAACGGCGTGTGAAGCGACCGGCGCGACGCCTGCTCAGCCGAAGGCTCGAGATGCGGTCTGGGCCAGAAGAGCCACCCGACCAGGGAGGTGTCCGTTGACCGGCAGGCTGAGACTGAGCCCGTCGAGGCCAGCGCCGACGAGTTCGGCCAGTGCCGCCCCGACCGTGTCGGGATCACCGAAGACGAGTCGGCCACGCATCCCGTCGACGATCTGATCGTTCCATCCCTTGACCGCCGCCATCGCCTTCACATCGGCTTCGGCCTCGGCCGTGGAAGGCGCGATCACACACGAGACGTTCAACGAGACGGAGACTTCGGCACGGTTCCGACCTTCGTTCGCGCAGTGTTCGTCGAGAACGGCGAGCTTGCGGGCAACCTCGGATGCCTGTGTGAGTCCGACCAGATTCGATTCATCGGCGTACTTGGCGACGAATCGCAGTGTCTTCTTCTCTCCTCCTCCGCCGATGAGGATCGGGATACGCGAGATCGGCGCCGGCGAATTGACCGCATCGGTGACCGAGTAGTGACGACCACTGAACGACACCTTCTGATTGCGCAACATCGGTCCGATGATCTGCAGCGCCTCCTCGAGTTTTTGGAAGCGATCGGTGAAGGTTCCGAATTCGAAACCGAGCGACTGATGCTCGAGCTCGAACCAGCCGGCGCCGATGCCCAACGTCGCCCGTCCGTTCGATGCGTGGTCGAGTGCAGTGACCGCCTTGGCCAGAAGGGTCGGATTCCGATACGTGTTACCGGTGACCATCGTTGCCAGACGAACCTTCGACGTGTGGGCGGCGAGCGCACCGAGCAACGTGTACGCCTCGAACATTGGCTCTTCGGGACGACCGAGCATGGGCAACTGGTAGAAGTGATCCATGACCGTGATGCGGTCGAACCCGCTCGCCTCGGCCTCTTTCGCCTGAGCGACCACGAGCGGGAAGGGCGACCCCGATCCGCTGTCGTACGTGAAATTCGGGATGTGGTAGCTGAGACGAGACATGTCAGGACCCTACGAGTCGAGACAGCCTCTCCTCCACTTCGGCGATGTCATCGGGGGCGGCGGTCACGTAGACGCGGAGATGGGGCTTGGACGACGACAAGAGCCATCGGCCATCCATCGACTTCTTGTCCTCGACCGACTCGACAGTCATCGACTGAGCCGTTTGCGTCGCCTGTTGGAGTCTCTGATCTTCAGGGAGCCCGGCCAGTTCGGCGATCCGCTGGGCATAGGCGCACACTCGTGTCGACATCACCTTGTCGACGAGAAGATCTCCCATGGCCGCTCCGAGTTCGTTGGCGAAATGGTTGCCGTCGAGGAAGGTCGTGTCGAGCAACTCCCGGTTCGGGCGTCCGAAGCCGTCCGTCGGCAGGATCGGGTAGCGCACCCAGCGACTCGTACCGCCAAGACCCAATCCGAGGTCGTGAAGTGCGATGACGTCGCCGATTCGTTCGAGCGCGACGCACCGCGGATTCGACCACCAGTGCGTCTGTGAAGTCCCCAACAACACGCCTCCACTGTACCCG
>CAZTPF010000028.1:8648-25051 GCA_964614655.1 uncultured Bifidobacterium sp. | reverse complement strand
CGCCTGTCGGTCAAGCTCGATCGCACGGTGCTCACCAACAACGTCGACATCGCCGCATCGGGCGATTCGGTGTCGGTCACCACACCGATCTTCGGTGGCAACACGCTCGTCACCTCCACGTTCACCGGCGCCGCTCCGTACCTCGCTGCGTTCCGTCCGAAGAGCTTCAACCCCGAGTCGGCCGGTGGCGGCGCAGCCTCGGTTGTCGCCGTCGCTCTGCCCGATCTCGGTGCCACGGGTGGCGCTGCGGTCACGGCCGTTCACGTCGAAGAGACGACGGGTCCGAAGCTCGACGAAGCCGACATCGTGGTGTCGGGCGGTCGCGGTCTCGGTGAGAGCGAGAAGTTCGAGATGATCGAGACTCTGGCCAAGTTGCTGAAGGGTGCACCGGGTGCGTCACGAGCCATCGTCGACGCCGGCTGGGTGCCGTATTCGTACCAGGTGGGTCAGACCGGCAAGGTCGTGAAGCCGAGCGTCTACATCGCCGCCGGTATCTCGGGCGCCACTCAGCACATGGTGGGCATGAAGGGTTCGAAGAACATCATCGCCATCAACAAGGACAAGGAAGCCCCGATCTTCGGCGTCGCCGATCTCGGCATCGTGGGCGACGTGCACAAGGTCTTGCCGAAGCTCATCGAGGCTCTGCAGGGTCGCTGAATTCGGTCCCCGACCAACCAAACCGTACGATCACCCCGGGTGATCGCGAGCGAGGAGCGCAACGCTGATCGGCGTTGCGCTCTCGTCGTTCTCGGGCACTTCCACCACGAGGCAGAGCTCGTGCGCGTGCGGACGCGAGCCGTCGTCGAACCGCCACCAGGTGGCACCGAGAGCGACGGCGCCGATCAACGAGTCGAGTTCGCCGGCCTCGCGTAGTTCGTCCCAGTCGTCGGTGAGTCCACCGAGCGCGGCGAGCAGCCACCAGGTCGAGAAGCGTCCGGTTGCGGTACCGCGTCGTCGTCCGTGGGCACCGCCCGATGCACCGCACCACGTGATCCAGTCGAGGGCGTCACTGGCGGAGAGCGGAGTGAGACGCGCGCTGGCGAGACCGAGGGTGCCGAGAGCGGCCCGAGGGTCGCCGTCGACGACGGCGATGTCGGTTCGTCCGTTCGACGACGACGTCCAGGTCTCGACCAGAGTGCGGAACGCCTGTTCGACCCATGGGTCGTCGATCTCGTCGGCTCCGCCGATCGTGGTGACGGTGTCCCAATCGTGATTCCAGATGTCGGCCGGTGACGGACATTCGACGCCCACGTCGTGGTACCGCGGCAACGTGTAGTCGGGTTCCCACTCGCATCGAGAGAGGGGGACGTCGAGCACGGGGAACACGTCGTCGTCGATCGAGTCGCCGCGCAGAGCGCGTTCGTAGGCCACGAACGAACGACGCGGTCCGTCGGGAAGGAGGTCTCGCAACTCGCGCCAGGTGTGGTTCTGGGCGATCACTTCGGTGAGCGGACCGATCGAGAAGCGTCCCGCCTCCTCGTCGACCACTCGGCTCGCGTGTTCGGCGTCGGCGAACAGGGCCAGACGATGTTCGGCGAGAGTGGCGGCCGGCCACACCTGACGTCCGGTCTCGAGAGCGGCACGCGAACGTTGCCGGACTCGCCAGAGACCCGGCCAGTCGCGTGATTCGGAGCGGGCGTCGATCAGTCGGATGAGACCGTCGAGGTCGGCGCGCGCGACGAGCAGATCGAGCTCCTCGTCGATCACGTGCTCCTTTTCGATCGTCACGCCTCTTCTCTACACGATCGGCCAGGGGTACCGACGTCCGGTCGGGTCGATCGGGAACATTCCTCCCTCGGCGAGCATCTCGGCCCGCTCGATCATGGCCGACACCTCGTCGTCGTCGAGCAGGGCCGCCACCTCGATTGGCGGAGCATCGGCGATGCGTCGAACGGCGTCGAGGACGTCGTCGGGTACGAACTCGCCGCCGAACTCCCAGATGACGGTGCGCAGTTTGAAGTCGGCCGAGAAGCAGAGTCCGTTGTCGATGGCCCACACTCGCTCGTCGGCGTCGACGAGACAGTGACCGCTCTTGCGGTCGGTGTTGTTGGCCACGATGTCGAAGGCGGCCAACCGCCGGAACTGGTCGTGCAACTGCGGTCGACTCTCGAACAACGTGAAGTAGTGCTCGCGAAAGTCGGCTTCGACGAATTGCTGGAGAGATCCGACCCCAGCCGGTCCGTCGCGTTCGATCGTGAGCGGGACGAGTCCGAATCCCATGGCCTCCGACAGCCGATAGGCGGCGACTTCACGCTTGTACAGACCGGACGGGAAGTCCCACAGCGGCCGTTCACCTCGAAGTGGCTTGTAGATGGCGCGGAGCGAATCGTCCCCGAGGGTGACGGTCACGAGGAACGTTCCGTTGCTGCTGTCGGGCATGCGACCCTCGACATCGATGTCGCCGGTGCTCAAGACGTCGAGTGGTGTGGCGCTCACGGTCAGTTCATCCGGATGCAGAAGTGACCGTCGGCGTCGACGGGGCGACCGCAGAATTCGCAGTCGGGTCGTCCGGCGGCCACCACGCGGTCGGTCTGGTCGCAGAAGGCGAGAGCCTGCGCGCGCGTGACCGTCACCCGGATGCAATCTCCGTCGTACTCGTCGTTCGAGTCGCCGAAGTCGTCGTCTTCGTCGTCCTGATCATCGGCCATCGACGACTCGACGTCGCGAAGCACCAACGTGAACCGATCGGAGTTCTTGTCGAATTCGAGGCCGACCGATCCGAGGACGAACTCTTCGTCGATCGGCTCGACGAGCGACATGGGACGCCGGACCACGGTGCCTTCGACGATCGGAAGATGGGCGAGGGCGCGTCGCAGATACTGCGCGATGGCGGCCGCTTGCTGCTTCTCGCAACGCACCGAGGCCACCCGATCCTCGTCACGCGCCTGCAGGAAGAACGTTCGTTGTCCGGGTCGACCGACGGTGCCGGTCGTGAACACGTCGACGGAGTCGAAGACGATCTCGCCCATGTTCAGCTCGGGCGCAGATCGCCGAGCGATCCTCCGGTGGAGTTGACGGTGAGGACGATGGGGCCACCCATCGTGTACGCCACGGCCGAGATCGAACACGTGCTGATCACGATGCGCTGGAACAGATCGAGATGTGTGCCCATGGCGTGAGCCATGGCGGCCTTGATGGGGTCGGCATGCGACACGCAGACGATCGTGCCTCCACGATGTTCGGCGCACAGACGGTCGACGGCCGACACCATGCGGGTCTGCATCTCGGTGAAACTCTCGCCGGACGGGAAGCGGAACGTCGACGGCGATCGTTGGACGGTGTTCCACTCGGGCAACTTCATGAGTTTCTTCAGTTCGGCTCCGGTCCAGTCGCCGAAGTCGCATTCGAGAAGGCCCTTGTCGATCCGCGTGCGATGTCCGAGTGCCTTGGCGATGGGCGCGGCTGTTTCACGCGCCCTTTCGAGCGGTGATGCGTAGACGGCGTCGACTTTGGTGAGGGCCGACAGCCGTCGGGCCGCTTCCTCGGCCTGTTCGACACCCTTCGGAGCGAGATGCAGGCCGGGTGCTCGCCCGGGAAGCAGTTTGCCGGTGGACGGCGTCTGGCCGTGGCGGACGAACAGGACCAGCGTCGACGAGGGAGGAGCCGTCCGGGGGGATTTCCGAGTGCCCATGACGGGTGCCAACCTAGTGGTGTCATGCCGAAGCCGTCTCGTCCGTCTCGAGTTCTCGCCGAACTTCACGACGAAGTGGTGGAGTGTCGTCGATGCACTCGTCTCGTGGAGTGGCGTGAAGCAGCGGCGATCGAGAAACGGGCGTCGTATCGCGACGAGGAGTACTGGGGACGTGGTGTGCCCGGTTTCGGCGATCCGTTGGCGAAGGTTCTCGTTCTCGGCCTGGCGCCGGCCGCGCACGGTGCCAATCGAACCGGCCGGATCTTCACCGGCGACCGCAGTGGCGACTGGCTGTATCGAGCGATGCACCGCGCCGGATTCGCCAATCAGCCCACGTCCACTCGTCGAGACGACGGTTTGACGCTGACGCGGGCCTGGGTCACATCAGCGGTGAAGTGCGCACCGCCTGATAACAAACCCACGACCGACGAGCGCGACGCCTGCCTGCCGTTCCTCCGACGGGAGATCGCCGCACTCTCACGACTCCGAGTGGTCGTGTGCCTCGGCGCATTCGCGTACGAAGCGGCGTGTCGCGAGTTCGATGTGAAACCGCGTCCGAAGTTCGGCCACGGAGTCGAGGTCGAGTCTCCGTCGGGTGTGGTCCTCGTGTGCTCGTTCCACCCGAGTCAGCAGAACACGTTCACCGGTCGACTCACCGAGCCGATGTTCGACGCGATCTTCGAACGGGTGGCCGAATTGACGACCGACTAACGCTCGAGCGCTTGCTTCACCGCGGCCGCGGCCTGAGCGATCGCCTGACCGGCGTCGTCGACGAACGCGCTCATCGAGAAGAACCCGTGGATCTGCCCGTAGTAACGGGTGAGGGTGCACGGGACGCCGGCGGCGATGAGGCGGCGGGCGTACTCCTCGCCTTCGTCGCGCAACGGGTCGTACTCGGCGGTGATGACCAGCGCCGGTGGAGATCCGGCGAGCGCCGAATCGGGAGCGCACAAGGGCGACACGCGCGGGTCGTCTTCGCTTCCGTGTCCACCACTCAGGTAGTGATCACAGAACCACTTCATGGAGGCAGCCGTGAGGCGGTACCCGTCGGCGTTGTCGACGTAGCTCTGTGAGCCACGTCGGGCGTCGGTGACCGGATAGATGAGCATCTGATGTCGGAGCGGCACGGGCTGCAATTGTGCGACGACGGCGGCCAGGTTGCCACCCGCCGAGTCTCCACCGACGGCGATGCGAGTGGGATCGACTCCGAGTTCTTCGGCGTGGTCGTGGGCCCATCGCAATGCATTCAGCGAATCGGTGACCGGAGCAGGGAAGGGATGTTCCGGCGCGAGTCGGTAATCGACGCTCAGCACTGCGTGACCGATCGCGTCGGTGAGTCGTCGACACACGTCGTCGTGGCTCTCGAGGCCGCCGAGCACCCAGCCTCCACCGTGGTAGTAGACGAGGAGTCCGAGGTCGGTGCGATCGTTCGGCCTGTACAGACGCACGGGCACGCCGTCGGCGTCGAGATCACGAGTGTGATGGATCGGATACTCGGACGGCGCGATCATGGAATCGAAGCCACGACGAGCCGTCACCGGGTCCTGGGTTTCGAGCGCCGGCGCAGCGAGCTGTGCCATGGCCTCGAGTAGGGCGGCCGACTGCGGATGCAGGGTCATGGGGAACTCTGGACGTCAGTGCGCGGCCGGCGCCGGACCGGCGGCCTTCTTCTTCGGCGGCGGCACGCCGACCGAGGGCGCCTTGTCGGCCCACTCGGGCCAACGGCGACGGCTCACGATCGAGAGCGTGCGCAGCAACTTCATCGCCACCTCGTCCTCTTGGGCCGGCCGAGCTTCGATCACACCGTCCTTGATCATGCGATTGATCACTTCTTCGCCGAGTTCGGTGCGCACGATCGTGAGCGTCCAGTCGTTGTCCTTGCCGATGCCGCCGGTGGCGATGTCGCTGTGTTCGGCCGAGAAGTCGGGGCAGTTCTTGCAGCCTTCACGCGTCCACTGATGGCATTCCTTCAGATCGATCTCGTGGTACGAGCCGTCCTTCATCCAGATCTGGAAGACACCCTTGATGTTCATCTTCACCATGTCCTGCTTCTTCAGGCCGTACTTGGCCTCGAACAGTTCGGGGAAGATCGCGTCGTCGAACGTCTTCGAGCACAGCAGTCCGATGTTGAAGATGAACGGCTTGCTCACCTTGCCGGCCTTGCGATCCCACATCACCGGCGGCGACGAGGTCTGACAACCCATGCCCACCAGAGCGAGCTTGGAGAAACCCTGTTCCTTCGCATCGCGCAGCGCCAGAGGATTGGCGCAGTAGGTGTAGCGCGAGCCGGCGGTGGCGAGCACCTCTTCTTTGTTGCGGGCCAGGGCCGGCTTGGCCTTCCAGGCGTCGTCGGGTTCGACACCGCTGACCAAGGCCGCTTCGATGTAGTCGTTCTCGAGGAGCCAGATGAGCATGGCCGACACGAAGCCACCGTCCTGACCCTTCTCGTGGGCGGTCTGATCACTCGCCCGTGTGAGCAGCAACTGGCGCCAGATGCCCGACATCTCGTCGGGTTCGCGAACTCGACCGAACAGATGCAGGTCGGCCGACTCCTCCCACTTGCGGAAACGCGGACACGCACGTGTACACGTGGTGCAGCCCTTCTCGCCGTGCAGACAGTTTGCTTCTCCGAGCTCTTCTTCGAGATGGAAGGGCTTGTACTTGCCTTCTTCGTGTTCGTATCCGATGACGTCGTGCGGACAGGTGACGACGCAACCGGCACATCCGGTGCACAAGCCGGTGGTCACGACCTCTTCGTAGAGTTCTTTCCACTGGGCCGTCCAGCGTTCGGCTTTCGGAGTCGTAGGCTCGGTCATCGTCATGCGACCAATCTAGGTCGTGAGCGTCGGGGCCCGAACAGCCGGGCCGAGAATCGGGGGTCCGCACATGGGAATGATCGGTGAACGCGTGGTTCGCACCGAAGACCCGGCCTTGGTCACCGGTCGCGCCACGTATGTCGACAATCTGGTCATCGACGGTGCCGTACACGTGGTGTACGTGAGGTCGACGGTCGCCCATGCTCGTATCACTTCGATCGATGCGGCGGACGCGCGTGCGATGCCAGGAGTCGTCGGAGTCTTCACCCATGCCGATCTCGTGGCCGACGGCATCGGACCGCTTCCCATCGACATGCCGCTCCTTCCGGCTGACGTTCGACGTACCGCTCTCGCCGACGGAGTCGTTCGATTCGTCGGCGAGCTGGTGGCGGCCGTCGTCGCCGAGACACGTGCCGAAGCGGTCGACGCGGCCGAAACGGTGCTCGTCGACTACGAACCGCTCGACGTGGTGATCGATCCCGAGGCCGCCATGGAGTCGTCCACTCTTCTCTTCCCCGAACACGGTTCGAACGTCGTCGTCACCTTGCCGGCGGCCGGCCCGGTCGATTTCTCCGATTGCGACGTAGTGGTCGAGAAGCGCATCGTCAATCAGCGCCTGGCGCCGAGTCCGCTCGAGATGCGTGTTGCGGCGAGTCGGTGGGAAGAACCCGACGAGTCGGGCGTGCGACGACTGACTCATTGGCAGGCCACGCAGGGCGCGCATCCGATCCGCAATCAGATCTGCGCGTTCTACGGACTGCCGGCCGAGCAGGTGCGCGTGATCACTCCCGACGTGGGTGGCGGTTTCGGTGCCAAGGCCTTCTTCTATCCCGAAGACCTGTTGGTGCCGTGGCTCGCCAAGCGTGTCGATCGTCCGGTTCGCTACACCGAGTCGCGCACCGAGAGCATGAACGGTCTCGGACACGGTCGTGGCCAGATCCAGGACGTGAAGATCGGTGGCACTCGGGACGGTCGGATTCTGGCCTACGAGATGCGCGTGGTGCAGGACGCCGGTGCCTATCCGCGGTTCGGCGCCTTCTTGCCGTTCATGACCGGTCGCATGCTGACCGGCACCTACGACATTCCGCGGGCCGCGATGACGGCCTACGGGGTTCTCACCAACACGGTTCCCACTGTTGCGTATCGCGGGGCCGGACGCCCCGAAGCCGCGGCGGCGATCGAGCGAGCCGTCGACATGTTCGCCCGCGAAATCGGACTCGACCCGGCCGAGGTGCGACGACGCAATCTCGTGGCTCCCGATCGCTTCCCGTACACCACGGCCATGGGCACGACCTACGACAGCGGCGACTATCCGGGCGCTCTCGACCTCGCCTTGCAGGCCGCCGACTATCCGGCGTTGCGCAACGAACAAGAGCGTCGACGAGCGGCTGGAGATCCCGTTCAGTTGGGCATCGGCATCGCCGTGTACGTCGAGATCACCGCCATGTCGGGCGGATCCGAACTCGGCACGATCGAGGTGACGGCCGACGCCGACGGACGCCCGTGCGCACGTATCGTCACCGGCACCACGCCGTACGGACAAGGTCACCGCACCACCTGGGCGATGCTGGCCGCCGATCGACTCGGCATTCCGTTCGAGAACATCACCGTCGTGCACGGTGACACCGATCTCGTTCGTTCGGGTGAGATAACCGGCGGTTCGCGTTCGGTTCAGTTGGGTGGGACCAACGTGTGGCGCGCGGCGGGCGCAGCGGCCGACAAGGCTCGTGCCGTCGCTGCGCAATTGCTCGAAGCCGACGTGGCCGACGTGGTGCTCGAGGACGGCAAGTTCTTCGTGGTCGGTTCGCCGGCAGTGTCGAAGGAATGGTCCGACGTTCTCGCCGAAGCATCGAAACATGGTGAGTCGATCGACGGCGAGGGCGACTTCGCGCAGCAAGGTGGCACATTCCCGAGCGGTGCGCACGTCGCCGTGGTCGAAGTCGACACCGAGACCGGCAAGGTGAAGTTGCGTGACGTGTTCGCCGCCGACGACGCCGGACGCATCGTCAACCCGCTGCTCGCCGAGGGCCAGATCCACGGCGGACTCGTGCAAGGAATCGGTCAGGCGCTCTTCGAAGAAGTGATCTACGACGCCGACGGCAATCCGCTCACCGGCAACTTCGCCGACTACGGCTTTCCGTCCTCGGCCGAAGTGCCGAGTTTCGTGACGGTGCACCTGGCGTCGCCCTCGCCGCTCAACGATCTCGGCGCCAAGGGAATCGGCGAGAGCGGCACCATCGGTGCCACCCCAGCCGTGCAGAACGCAGTGGTCGACGCCTTGTCACCGTTCGGTGTCGACCACGTCGACCTGCCGTGCACACCGCAACGCGTGTGGGCGGCCATCGCAGCGACGCGCTGATCACGCCCCGACACGCGGAACGTCCCCGGACCGCCGACTCGACTCGTGCCGCCGATGTCGTCGATCCGGGGACTGCCCCTACCGGAGAGGAGAACCCTCCGTGCCAGCCGGCAACGATGCCGGGCAGCTCTTGTGATCCGCAGGATCAGATGGCGCTGGCGCCCTCCTCACCGGTGCGGATGCGAACCAGGCGATCCACTGAGGTCACCCAGATCTTTCCGTCGCCGATCTTGCCGGTGGACGCTGCGGCGCTGATCGCCGAGATCACCGAATCGACCGACGTGTCGTCGACGACCACTTCGAAGCGAACCTTGGGAACGAAGTCGATCTTGTACTCCGCACCGCGATACGTCTCGCTGTGACCGCCCTGGCGACCGAAGCCGCGCACTTCGCTGACCGTCATGCCCTGGATGCCGGAAGCCTTCAAGGCCTCCTTCACGTCGTCGAGCTTGAACGGTTTGATGATTGCTGTGATGAGTTTCATGACGTTCAGTCCTTCCGATGCTCAGCGGAGCACCATGTCGTCGCCGACGTAGCCGGGCATGCCGTGTTCGTGAGTGTCGAGACCTTCGATCTCCTCCTGCTCGCTCACTCGCAGACCCATGGTCTTCTTGATGAGGGTGAAGAGGATGGCGGTGGTCACGGCGACCCAAGCGGCGATGATGAGAACCATGAGGATCTGCACGATGAGCTGATCGATGCCGCCTCCGTAGAAGAGACCGGCCTTCTCACGACCGAGGAAGGCGTCGTCGTAGCGGGCGAACAGACCGATGGCGATCGTTCCCCACGCTCCGCACACACCGTGGACGCTGATGGCGCCGACCGGATCGTCGATCCGGACCCGGTCGAAGAAGAGGACCGAGAAGACCACGATGAATCCGGCGACTCCACCGGTGATGAGGGCACCGAGAATGTTCATGGTTCCACAGCCGGCGGTGATGCCGACCAGACCGGCGAGAACACCGTTGCCCACCATGGCCATGTCGACCTTGCCGGTCTTGAACCACACGGTGGCCAGCGTCACCGCACCACCAGCCGCCGCGGCGACGAGGGTGTTGACGGCGATCCATGCCACGTAGTTGTCGGCGGCGAGCTCGGAGCCGGGGTTGAAGCCGAACCAGCCGAGCCACAAGATGAACACGCCGAGCATGGCGAGCGGGATGCTGTGACCGGGAATGGCCTTCGGCTTGCCGTCGGGGCCGTACTTGCCGATGCGGGGTCCGAGGAACATCGCACCCATGAGAGCGGCGACACCACCGGTCATGTGCACGATCGACGAACCGGCGAAGTCGGAGTAGACCGCGTCACCGATGTTGATCTTCGAGATGAGACCGCCACCCCACGTCCAGTGCACGACGACCGGATAGATGAAGGCTGTCATCACGGCGCTGAAGACGAGGTACGCCTTGAACTTGGTGCGCTCGGCCATGGCTCCCGATGCGATGGTCACGGCCGTGGCCGCGAACACCACCTGGAAGAAGAAGAAGGTGGGTGTGGTGAGTGTTCCGACGCCACTCGATCCCCATTCGAACGGGTTCGACCCGCTCAGGAACCAGCCACCGAGGCCGATGAACCAGCCGCCGTCACCACCGAAGGCGAAGGCGTAGCCGACGGCGAGGAACATGATCACACCGATCATGGCGTCGGCGAAGTTCTTGGCGAAGATGTTCACGACGTTCTTGGCGCGGGTGAGTCCGGCTTCGAGCAACGCGAAGCCGGCCTGCATGAAGAAGACGAGACATCCGGCCAGAATCAGCCAGAGATTGTCGAGAGCGGCCTGGACACCGTCCACGGCCGCCATGGGGTCGGCGTCTTCCGCGAGAGCGATGCCGGGAATCGCCAATGCCGCAGCAGTGGCGCCCGCAACGCTCAGCGAGAGACGTAATGCTTTCTTTCGCATGAGGTTCTCCTTATGAGGGGACTCGGGTGATGGGGAGGTCCGTCCACGCTGACGGAATGTGCGGGACGGACCTCGTTGTCTCGTCACCACGACGACTGCGAACGTACGAGCACTGTGTTTCCCGATCGTCTGGGGAATGTTTCGTCTCTGTGACCGCTTCGTCCGATTCGGATCTCGACGGGTGGACCGATGCGGGGGACGTCAAGCAGCGAGGACTCGCCGAGCGTCCTCGACGGCCTCGGGCTGCAGCATCCAGCCCCGGCTCCGGACAGTTCGGATCGATTCCGGCCCGAGAACACGGCGGATCGCCACCAGAAGCGAGTCGCAACGGCGACTGTTGAGACCGGTCAATCCGGCTCGTCGGGCCAATTCGGCTCGACTGACGACCCGTCCTTCGCACTCGAGAAACACCTGTAAAACGGCGATTTCCTGGGTGGTGAGGGGCGCGTTCGAACTGAGTAGGGCGTCGGGGCAGGCGTCCATGGCCTCCGACCGTAGATATCGGCCGTGACGGGTCTGTTGGCACCGTGTGAACGCTGTGTGAACGACGACCCAGGGCCTGTCGTCGCCGAATTGTCCCGTCTCGGCATGTGTCGGTGAGAATGACCGAATGGAACTCAGCTACCCCGCCGACGCCGAAGAATTCCGCCAGGAGATCCGCACCTGGCTCGAAGCGAACCTCCCGAAGGGCTGGGGACAGCCCGGGTTCGAGATGTCGGCCGAGGAGCGCAAGGCGTTCAACGAGACCTGGCCCTCGAAGTTGTTCGAAGGTGGATGGATCTGCGCCACGTGGCCGACCGAGTACGGCGGCAAGGGACTCACCACCATGCAGGGTGTGGTGCTGGCCGAGGAGTTCGCCCGCATGAAGGCGCCGCTGCGCGCCGATTTCTTCGGTGACACGCTCGTCGGACCCACGTTGCTGCAGTGGGGAACCGAAGAACAGAAGAAAGAGTTCCTGCCCAACATCCTGAACGGCAAGACGCGTTGGTGCCAGGGTTTCAGCGAGCCCAACTCGGGTTCCGATCTGGCATCGCTCAAGACCACGGCCGTTCTCGACGGCGACGAGTGGGTCATCAACGGCCAGAAGGTCTGGACCACCGGCGGCCATCACGCCGACTACTGCTTCTTGCTCACCCGCACCGATCCCGATGCAACGAAGCACAAGGGCATTTCGTATCTCCTCGTGCCGATGCGTCAAGAAGGTGTGGAAGTCCGCGGCATCGTGCAGCCCGACGGCACCGCCGAGTTCTGCGAAGTGTTCTTCACCGACGCCCGCTGTCCGAAGGACAACGTCGTGGGCGGCGTCAACAACGGTTGGAAGGTCGCCAACTCCACACTCGCTTTCGAGCGCGGCATGAGCGCCACCACCGGCTATCGCCGCTTCGAGGAGGAGTACCGCCTCATGAAGCAGGCCGCCACCGAGAACGGCTCGATCGAGCACGAAGGCGTGCGTCAGCGGCTCATGCGCTACTACACCAAGATCCAGATCCTGCGTATCAACGGTCTGCGTTCGCTCTCTGCCACGCTCAACGGCTCGAAGGATCTCGGTGTCATGGCACTCGGTGCGACCAACAAGATGTTCTGGTCGGAGATGCACAAGGAGGCCATGGAACTGGCCCTCGACATCTTCGGTGCCGAGTCGATGCTCGTCGATGCTGCGTCGTCGGCGTCGTGGCCGGGAGTGGCGCGCGAGAAGCGCCGTCCGGGATATCCGGTCAGCCCGATGATGTCGGCTTTCTTCTTCAGTCGCTCCGAAACCATCTGGGGTGGAACGAGCCAGATCCAGCGCAACATCGTGAGTGAGCGCGTGCTCGGCCTGCCGAAGGAGCCTTCACCTAGTTGACCGAACGCATATTGACGCCCCGTCTCCTCGCGGTGATGGGGGCGACGCTCGCGTATTACGTGTGCGTCGGAATTCTGATCCCGGTCCTGCCGGTGTTCGTCGAGAACGGCATGGGTTCGGGGGAGGCGATGGTCGGTGCATCGGCCGTGGCCTTCAGTCTGGCGGCCGTTCTCGCGCGGCCACTCATCACGCTGATCGGTGTGCACTCGGGCCGACGCATCCTCATGGTCGGTGGTGGTTTCGTCGGAGCGATCGGCGGAATCGGTCTGGTGATGGTCACCGAGCCGTGGCAGGTACTGCCCTTGCGTGCACTCATGGGTGCGGGTGAAGCGGCTCTTTTCGTCGGTGCTTCCACCATCGTCGTCGAGTCCACACCGCAGCATCGGCGAGCCGAGGCGGCCAGTTATCTGTCGTTGTCGGTGTTCGGTGGATTGTCGGTCGGACCGATCATCGGTGAAGCGGTACTCGGTGACGTGGCCTCGTCGGCTCGCGGCCTCGGCATCGGCAACTTCGACGCCGTGTTCGTGCTGGTGGGTTTGGCGGCTCTGATCGCCGCTGTCGCCTCGTTCGCGGCTCCGCATTGGGTGGGGGAGAAGATCGAACCCGAGCCGTTCCGTTGGCTCGAGCGCGGCGCCGTGTTTCCGGGTCTGGTGTTGGCGAGCGGAATCGCCGCCTGGACCGGGTTCAGTACGTTCCTGCCCACGTTCGCCAAGGATCAGGGCATCGGCGGCTCGGCTCCGTTCTTCTTCCTCTACAGCATGATCTGCATCGTGGTGCGCCTGTTCGGTGCCAAGTGGCCCGAACGATTCGGCTTGCGGCGAACCGTGTTCGGCGCCATGTCGACCATCTTCCTCGGCATGGTGTTCGTGTCGCTCGTCGGCGGCGAGTCGGGCATCTGGGTGGCGACGGCTCTCATGGGGCTCGGAATGTCGTTCCTCTATCCGTCGTTGCTCGCCATGAGTGTGAACAACGTGAGTCCAGCCAAGAGAGTTGCGGTCGTGTCGAGCTTCACCATGTTCTTCGAGATCGGTGCCACGGTCAGTGGACTTCTGCTCGGAGGAGTGGGCGAGTTGTTCGGCAAGCGCGCGATCTTCGTGGGCGGTGCGATGTTCGCGGCCTACGGCATGTTCGTGCTGGCGAAGATGCGCCGACCCATCGGCGAGCGCGAGATGTCAGTGATCGGCAGTTGACGGCGTTCCCGGCTGCATGGCCGAGTTCGAGCGCAAGGGTCGAGCGGGCACGCGAAAGGCGATGATCGCCGCCAGTGTGATGATCGGAACGGCGGCCCAGAAGACGATCGTGATCGCATCGGTCATCACACCGAGCGCCAACGTCTTTTGTTCGTCGGGTAGATCGGCGATGGCGGTCGGACGTCGGATGAGGGCTTCGTCGATGCGTCCCGAGATGCGGGAGTTGAAGAGCGCACCGTAGGCGGCCAGACCGATCACTCCGCCGAGCGAGCGCATGAAGAGCACGAGCGACGAGGCCGTTCCCATCTCGTGTGGTTGCACGGCGTTCTGCACCGCCAGAGTTCCGGTGGGCATGAGTGCACCGAGACCCACGCCGATCAGTGCCGATCCGATCATGGCCACCACGATGTAGCCGTCGCCGGGTCCGAGAGTGGTGAGGACGAGAAGGGCCACGAGAGTGACGATCGTTCCGACCGGCGGCCACACCTTGTAGGAGCCGGTCTTCGACGTACGTCGACCGATGAGCGTCGCCGAGAAGGCGACCGACACGGCGAGGGGTGTGAGAAGAAGACCTGAGTTCGTGGGGGACACTCCGGTGACACCTTGCAGATACAGGGGCAAGAAGGCGTTCGTTCCGTAGAACACCGTGCCGACGAGAAACATCATCGGGATGACGGTGCGCACGACGTCGATCGTGAACATCGACATCGGGATGATGGGCTCGGGCGCCCTCAATTCCCACTTCACGAAGGTGACGGCACCGATCGCGGCGAGAAGAAGGAGGCCGAGCGTGGAGACATGTGTCCAGCCGTTCTCCTCGCTGGCCCAGGCGAGGGCGACGATCAGCGACGAGACCGAGACGACCAGAAGGAACGCACCTTGGAAGTCGACTTTGCGTTGGACCTTGGTGAACGGAAGTCGCAACGCGCGGTCGGTGATGGCGAGTGCGATGAGACCAAGCGGAAGATTGAGAAGGAAGATCCAACGCCAACTGGTGTTGTCGACGATGAACCCGCCGATGAGCGGTCCGATCACACTCGTCACGGTGAACACACTCGTGATGAAGCCCACGTATCGGCCACGCTCGCGTGGGGCGACCACGTCGCCGATGATGGCGAACGACAACGAGAAGAGTCCGCCGCCGCCGATTCCTTGAACGCCTCGCGAGAGGATCAGCTGCAGCATGCTCTGCGAGATTCCGCAGAGGAGCGATCCGACGACGAACGTGATGATCGCGATCTGGAACAGTCGACGACGTCCGTAGAGATCGGAGAGCTTGCCGAAGAGCGGAGTGGCTGCGGTCTGGGTGAGGAGGTACGCGGTGCCCACCCATGCGTACGACTTCACGCCGCCGAGTTCGCCGACGATGGTGGCCAAGGCCGTGTTGATGATCGTCCCCTCGAGGGCCGACAGGAACATGCCGGCCATGACGCCGCCGAAGATCGTGTAGATCTGCTTCTTCGAGAGTTCGGGGATGGGGGCGACGTCGGTCATGGGGGTCTCCAGTAGTTGTACGGTACAACGAAAGTTGCCGAACGCCGAAGTTCTCCGATGGGCCAAGATGTGACATGCCACCGAACGCCGACCCCGATCTCGTCCGTCGTACCGTCGACTCGCCGGTGGGCCCCCTGGTGCTGGTGGCTTCGAGCACGGGCCTTCGGGCGATCGACTTCGGCGTCCGGCCAGGGCGCTCGGCGATTCCCGACGGGGAGTCGGCCGTCCTCGATGAGGCCGAGCACCAGCTCGCCCAGTATTTCGCCGGTGAGCGCCAGGACTTCGATCTGCCCCTCGAGCCTGAGGGAACGCCCTTTCAGATGTCGGTGTGGCAGGTGCTCCACACCATTCCCTACGGGCAGACCATCTCGTACGGCGAACAGGCTCGTCGTCTCGGTGACGCCAAGAAGGCGCGAGCAGTCGGCGGGGCCAACGGACGCAACCCGCTGCCGATCGTCGTGCCGTGCCATCGGGTGATCGGCGCCTCGGGTGCCCTCACCGGATTCGGCGGCGGAGTTTCCATCAAGGAGTCGTTGCTACGACTCGAGCGAGAGGTGGCGTCGTGCGTCTCCCGGTGAGAGGTTCGGGTGACGATCCGCGATTGTCGGAATTGTTCGCCAAGGGCCTCACGGGTCCGGAAGGAGACCCGCTCAACATCTTCGGCGTACTCGGCAATCACCCCGACATGTTGAAGCGCTGGCTGGTGTTCGCCACCCACGTGTTGTCGAAGAACACGTTGTCACCACGTGATCGCGAGTTGTTGATTCTGCGCACCGGCTGGAACTGCAGTTCGAAGTACGAGTGGGGTCAGCACGTCGTGATCGCCCGCCAGTGCGGAATCAGCGATGCCGAGATCGAGGCCGTGAAAGAAGGTCCGTCGGCGTCGTCGTGGTCGAGCCACGACCGCATGCTGCTCATGGCCGCCGACGAACTCCACCAGCATCAGACGTTGAGTGATCACGCCTGGAACGGACTCACAGCCACGTACTCCACCGAACAAGTTCTCGACGTGATCGCGACGGTGGGCAACTATCACTTGGTGGCGATGTTCCTGAACAGCACCGGCGTGCCGCTCGATGCGGGAGTTCCCGACGACCCTGACGTCGGCCGACGCTGACTCAGCGACGCTTCGCTTTGGCCGACTGCTCGCGTCGCTTGCGGGCCGCTTCC
>CAZTPF010000028.1:7276-8548 GCA_964614655.1 uncultured Bifidobacterium sp. | reverse complement strand
CTCAGCGACGCTTCGCTTTGGCCGACTGCTCGCGTCGCTTGCGGGCCGCTTCCTGTTCGGCGGCCTTGCGAGCCTTGCGCTGTTCGCGCAGTGCGGCCCGTTCCGGTGTCTCTTCCTTCTCGAGCACGACCGGCGCCGTGGTGGTGACCTCGGCCGGCGGGAGCTTGTAGTCGTCGTTCGTCTTCAGGATGCGAATGATGTGAGGTGAAGCAACGGCCTCTCCGCACACCACGGTGGCCAGCATCATCTGCGTGGGAACGAGACCGTGCTTCTTCACGACCTCGGGCAGGACGTCGAGCAGTTGCTCTTCGCTCGGATCGTCGGAGTCGTCGCCGAGCAATTCGATGCAATCGTTCAGACAGTCGTCGGTGAGTAGAAGCGACAGCCGCTCGAGGTCGCCGTTGATGCGGCCCTTGTTGGCGGTTTCGCGGATGGCCGCCACCAAGCCGGCGTCGTCGAGATCGGATCCCTTCACACTGGCGATGTGCTGGACAGCGTCCTGGTTTTCCTCGTCGAGGGCCTGGTAGCGACGGACGACTTCGGCGTCGTCGAGGCTGCGAAAAGCGCGATCGAGGAGAGAAAGGGCGACGAGACGGGTCTTGACCTGGTTCACAGTCGTTGAAGGCTAGCCGTGCGAATGCACGTGGACGCAGTTGCCGGTGACGACAGAATGTCGCCATGACCGATTCGTTGAAGAACCGCCTGCAGGACGACCTCACTCTCGCCATGAAGGCGAACGACGATCTCACCAAGTCGACCGTGCGCATGTTGCTCGCCGCGGTGATGAACGCCGAGGTGGCCGGCAAAGAGGCCGTCACGTTGAACGACGCGCAGGTGATCGCCGTGTTGCGCTCCGAAGCCAAGAAGCGAGTCGAATCGGCCGAGGTGTACGAGCAGGCTGGTCGTCAGGAATTGGCCGACAAGGAGAAAGCCGAGTTGTCGGTGATCGAGAAGTATCTGCCGGCGGCCATGGATGAAGCAGCTCTGCGCGCCATCGTCGACGAGGAAGTGTCGGCGGCCGCATCAGCCGGTCAGTCGGGTCCGAAGGCCATGGGTGTGGTGATCAAGGCTGTGAAGGAACGCGTCGGAGATGGTGCCGACGGGGCGGCCATCGCCGCCGCCGTGAAGTCCGCCCTCTCCTGACCAGTTCTTGGTGTTCTGGGTCTGTCATCGGACACCCAGCGTCGAATTCTGGACCCAGAACACCATGAACGCGCCAGTGGCGGCCCGGAGATCCGGACCGCCACCGACGGGTTAGGGGAGAAGTTGTCG
>CAZTPF010000028.1:2546-7176 GCA_964614655.1 uncultured Bifidobacterium sp. | reverse complement strand
TCGCTGCTGCCGAGCGAGGCGTTCTTGGTGATCGGGAAGCGAATCGGTCCGGTCGAGCTCGTGAAACGAACGGTCACCGTCTGGATGTCGGCGAGGAGAAGTGTCGAACCCTCGTTCACGAAGATCGACATCTTGTACTTCAGTCCATCGGCGAACACGAGGGCGGCGTCGATCTCCGGGACCACGTTGAACGTGGGCATGATCTCCGGCACCTCGATGTCGAGGTCGAAGTCCCAGTCGACGCCGGGCGTCACGGTGGTGTCCTCTTCGGGTGCGGCCTCTTCTTCGGGAGCGACCGCTTCATCATCTTCGGGTGCGGCCTCGGCCTCGGGTGCGGCCGGTGCGACCTCTTCCTCAGGCGTCACGGCTGCGTCCTCTTCCGGAGCGACTTCGGCCTCGGGAGCGATCGGAGCATCATCGGCTTCGGGAGCGACCGGTGCAACCGGCGCGATTTCGGGCAGAACTTCGGCGACGAGGCCGGGGTCGGCCTGGGCGACGACTTCGGCGATCTCAGCGGCATCACCGCTCTGGGCGGCGGCCAACAGGAGCTCGACGAGGGCCTGCTTCTCGGCCTCGGCCGAGGTGTCGGTGTTCTTGCCGCCGCAGGCGGCGGTTCCGGCGACCAATCCGGCCACGGCGATGGTGGCGAGGACGGTCTTCTTGATGCTGAGGTTCTTGGTGGTCTTCATGGCGGTTGTCCTTTCGGTTGGTGTGCAACTCGTTGCTGCACACCGGACAAGAGCCACGACCCCGGGGGTCCTCGCGCTTTTCGCCAGAAAATTCCGAAACTTCCCAAAAGACACCCCTGACCTGGCCTTTTCTTTGGTGATCTGGGTGAAAAAAACACGCAAATACGGCGTTTTCTTCACCCAGAACGCCAAGGGGTGGGGTGAAAGAGGGGGTCGCAAATGGGTGGAGTGTCTAGTTTGGGAGGGTCACCCCAGGAGGAATGTCATGAATTCATCGCGCACCGAATCAGCAACGGCACGTCGTCGACGGGCAGCCCGCCGTTTCGTGGTGGGTATGGCCGTGGTGGCATTCGCCTCGGTGGGTTGCGGCGACGACGCCAGTGACGATGAGATTCCACCCTCCAACGAAGCGGCCGATGAAGTCACCGATGACGCGGACGACTCCACGACCACGACCACATCGACGGTCGACTCGACTTTCGCACCGACCACCACTACGACTGACGAACCAGACGACACCGAGGCCCAAGAGGAGTCGACGGTCCCAGCCACGACGAGCAAGCCAGTGACGCGCACGGTACCCGCAACGACGGCTGCCCCGACCACCACCGCTGCACCCACGACGTCGTCCACGTCGTCGGCGCCGCCCACCACGAAGAAGCCCGGAGCGACCACCACGTTGCCGCGGGTCGGTGGAACTTCGACTCTCCCGTAAGGGGGAGCGACTCGTCAGAGAATCTGCGACAAGAAGAGCTTGGTGCGCTCTTCCTTCGGATTCGAGAAGAAGTGCTCGGGAGTCCCGACTTCTACGATCTCACCCGACTCCATGAACACCAGACGGTCGGCGACTTCACGGGCGAATCCCATCTCGTGGGTCACGACGATCATCGTCATTCCCGAACGGGCCAGTTCCTTCATGACGTCGAGGACTTCTTTGATCATTTCGGGATCGAGGGCCGAGGTGGGCTCGTCGAACAACATGACGCGCGGCTCCATGGCGAGCGATCGAGCGATGGCTACACGCTGCTGCTGACCGCCCGACAGCTGACCGGGGAACTTCGCGGCCTGCTCCGGGATGCCCACGCGCTCGAGAAGCTCCATCGCCTTGGCCACTGCTTCGGCCTTGGGCTTCTTGCGCACCCAGATCGGGGCGAGGGTCACGTTGTCGAGAACGGTGAGGTGCGGGAACAGGTTGAACTGTTGGAACACCATGCCGACTTCGGAGCGGATCTTCTCGATGTTGCGCAGATCGTTGGTGAGTTCGACACCGTCGACGACGATCGAACCTTCCTGGTGCGCCTCGAGACGGTTGATGCAGCGGATGAGGGTCGACTTGCCCGAACCCGACGGACCGAGGACGACCATCACTTCGCGGTCCTTGACCGTGATGTCGACACCTCGCAGTGCCTGGAAGTCTCCGAACCACTTCTTGACGCCGCGACAGACGATCATGTCCTTGCGTCCGGCCAGTTCTTCGGTGAGTGCTCGATCGGCGATGGTCATGGCATTGGCTCCTGTGCGTGGCTCAGCGGGCTTGTCCCGCTTGCAACTTCTTCTCGAGGTTCTGGGCCGACTTCGACATGCTGTAGGTGAAGACGAAGTAGACGACGGCGATGAACAGCAGCGCCGGCCTCTTCTGTCCGAGGAAGTCGGGCTGGTTGGGGATGGTGGAGTTCGCGATGCGCAGGATGTCGAAACCGCCGACGATGGCGATGAGCGACGTCTCCTTGAAGGTGGCGATCGCCTGACCCACGAGGTTGGGGATGGCCACGCGCAACGCCTGCGGCAACACGATGAACACTGTTCGCTGCACGGTGGTGAGACCCAGAGCGTCGGACGCTTCGTATTGCCCGCGCCGCACGCTCTGCAGGCCGCCGCGCAGGTTCTCGGCCATGTAGGCGGCCGAGAACAGGGTGTAGCCGATGAACACGGCGGCCAGGTCGCTGATTCCCATGCCACGCGGCAGGAAGAGCGGAAGCATGATCGAGAAGAAGAACAAAACCGTGATGAGCGGAACGCCGCGGACGACCTCGATGAAGGTGGTCGACAGCACACGGAAGATCGGCATCTTCGACGTACGAGCGAGCGACAGCAGGACACCGAGCGGGAACGAAGCCAGCATCACGTAGTACGCGATCGTGACGGTGAGCACCAGACCGCCGAGGAACGGTGGTGCGCTGATCACGAGAGTCGACTCGGTGTTGATGGCCGTGAGCAGCCAGTGCACGATCACGACGAGGCCGATCCAGCTGCCGGCCAATCGGATTCGCGCCGAACGCTCGCCGGCGAAGGTGGGTACGAGCAGAGTGATGAGGCCGATCAGGAGGAACGAGATGCGCACCTTCTGCAGCATCGGGTACCAACCGGCGAAAGCGGCGACCCAGTTGAAGATGGCGAAGACGGTCAGCAGAGCGCCGATGGCACGGGCCAGATCACCTCGACCTGGGCGAGCGAGCACGTAGAGGAGAGCACCACCACCGAGAGCGAAGGCGGCGGCGATCGGAACGTCGACCGACCAGACACGACCCCAGTCGAAGGCCGGGTCGCGCAACACCAGGAACAGAACGAACGCCGGTCCGATCACCCACCAGACGATCAGCGCCCGTCGCATGACGGATGCGAAGCGAGAGGCGAGAACTCGTCCGCCGAAGAAGGCCACGAGCAGAACGACGAACAGCACGGTCCACGGGACCTTGGTGCTACTGGCGACCGACACGCCTCGCTCGATGGTGAGTTCGCCGTCGCTGAACGAATGTCGTCCGAACGGCAGGAGCCAAATCAACGCCACGATCACGGCCGAGGCGCCGGTGAGGAGTCGAGCGAACGAGACGAACCGCAGGTGGGCGGCCGGAACCAGTCGTTGGATGGCGAGTCCGCCCACGGCCAACACCGCACCGACGATGTACATACCGTTGCGGATACTGCTCGGCGCCACACTCGGGGCGATGACGGCGCACAGCAACAAGAACACCCCGAAGCCGACGAATCCGACCACGAGTCGTCGGACGGTGACGGCAGGATTGATGTTCCAGGCCGCGAAGCTCGAGCCGACGGCGAAGAACACGATGCCGGCCGCCACCCAGATCCGGACGAATTGGTCGGCCGGATAGTTGTAGGTCATGAGCAGGCGGATGTTGGTGGCCACCGACTCCCAATCGGATTCCTCCGAGAAGACCTGACCGAGGAGCCAGCGCAGGAGACCGAAGATCACGATCGAGAAGAAGACGGTCTGGAGTGTGTTGCCGATCGACGAGAACAGGTTGTCGCGCACCCATCGCGCCGGCGAGGGGAGTGGTGTCTCGGGCTGGAGTGACGAGTTGGAGAGCGAGGTGTCGGTCATGTCAGCGCTCCACGATGGCCAGGCGGCGGTTGATGTAGTTCACGATCGACGAGATCGTGAGCGAACAGGCGAGGAAGAACATCATGTAGATGCTGAACACGGCGAGCGTCTGCGAGTTCTTGTTGTAGACCGTCTGACCCACTTGCACGATCTCGGAGAAGCCGACGGCGATACCGAGCGACGTGTTCTTCGTGATGTTGAGGTATTGGTTGCCGAGTGGCGGCATGATCACTCGGAAGGCTTGCGGGAGGATGACCTTGCGGAGAGCCTGGCCACGTGAGAGGCCGAGGGCGGCGGCCGCCTCGGCCTGCCCGCTCGGCACGGCGAGGATTCCGCCACGGACGACCTCGGCGATGAAGGCCGAGGTGTAGAAGACCAGACCGAAGAAGAGCGATGCGTAGAACACCGACATGGTGAGACCGGTTGGGGCGTAGTTGATGAAGCGACCGTCGGTGAGGGTGGGCTTCATGGCGTCGAAGGGCTGTGAACCTCGGCCGTCGCCGAACTTGTCGGCGACCACTCCGAAGAAGTCGCGCCCCGAGTTGACGATCCAACTCGACAACCCGGGCCACAGACGCAGCACCACGAAGATGGCGATGAG
>CAZTPF010000028.1:0-2446 GCA_964614655.1 uncultured Bifidobacterium sp. | reverse complement strand
CGATCCAACTCGACAACCCGGGCCACAGACGCAGCACCACGAAGATGGCGATGAGCGCGGCGAGTCCGGTGAAGATCAGGCGGAACCAGTCGTCGTCGATCAACTTGGCGAGTCCGGCGGGTGTGCGACGACTGTCGAGGAACTTCTTGATGCGCCAGGCGGCGGCACCGACGGCCAGCAGACACAGGACGATCTGCATGGCACCTTGCGGAATGGAGCCCCACGCGTCTTCGATCGCTCCGAAGACCGGGCCGAGGAACGACATGATCGGGTTGGCGAACCAGCTGATCGCGAGTGCGCCTGCCACGAGCCCGAAGGTCTTCCAGCCGACGCGCTGGTTGCCGCCCAGCCGTTCTTGGGCGGCGATCAGGCGACGGCGTACGAACCAGATGCCGATGAACAGCACGAGGAAGAGAGCGAGGAATTGGTAGAAGCCGTCGTCGAGGAACACTCGAGGAATCGAGATGCCCTTCTGCGACACGATCACCCATCCCTTGATCGGGCCGCTGTCGGCGGTGAGCGAGCCGAGTGATCCGAGGATGGCGAGCCAGAAGATGATCTGCACGAGAACGGGCACGTTGCGCAGGGTTTCGACGTAGATCGACGACACCTTGCGAGCGACGTAGTTCTTGGAGAGTCGGGCGATGCCGACGAGCACACCGAGGATGGTGGAGAAGATGATGCCGGCGATGGCCACGCGGAACGTGTTGACCATGCCGACCCAGAGGGCACGACTCATGGTGAGCCGGCGCTCGGGTGAGTCGACGGTCTGGATGCCGTCGCCCAACTGGAAGTTCGAGGGATCGTCGAGCCAGTCGTAGCCGACCGGGATGCCCTTGGCGTCGAGGTTGGTGCGGGCCTGGGTGATCAGGAACCAGAAGCCGGCCAGCACGGTGAGCAGGACGACGATCTGCAACACCCACTTGAGCAGGGTGGCGTTACGCCAGAGCGGCGGTCGTCCTTGGCTGAACGATGCAAGAGATGTGGTGTCGGTCGTCGACGTCACCGGAATTCGGTCCCCCCGAAAGCGAATGGAAGTGGAGATGGAGTTCTGGCCGGGCCCGAAGACCCGGCCAGAACGTCACACGTACTGATTGCTGTGAGGAGTTACCTCAGCGAGCCGGCGGTGCGTACATCAAACCGCCGTCGGTCCAGAGGGCGTTGGCCGAGCCAGCGCGCACCAGACCCACCGGGGTGAGGTTGGCGTCCCAGATTTCCTGGTAGTTACCGACCTGCGAGATGACGTTGTAGAAGGCGTCGGCCGACAGACCCATCTTGGTCTGGAGCTCACCTTCACCGCCCATGAGGCGCTGCATTTCCGGTCCGAAGTCGCCGGCGAGAGCGGCGTCCGCGTCACCCGAGGTCACGCCGTACTCGTCGGCGATGAGCGTCGCGTAGACGACCCAGTTCACAGCGTCGGCCCACTTCGAGTCGTTCTGTGCGTACACGGGGCCGAGCGGCTCCTTCGAGATCGGCGTGGCCGGGAAGATCACCCACTCTTCACCCTCGGGCTGCTGGGCGGCCTTACGGCCGACGAGACCCGAACCGTCGGTGGTGATCACGTCACAGGTACCGGCGATGAAGGCGTCGGTCACCTGGTCGTAGTCCTCGAAGGTGGTGAGGGTGATGTTGATGCCGAGCTGACCAGCGAGCTCCGAGATGTTGGTCTCGGTCGTGGTACCGGCGTTGGTGCACACCACGGCGCCGTCGACTTCATCGACCTGCGACGAAGCAGTGAAGCCGTCGCTCGCGCGACCCATCAGCTGCTGACCGTCGTAGTAGGTGGTGGGACCGAAGTCCATGCCCACTTCGGTGTCACGGCTCTGCGTCCAGGTGGAGTTACGCATGAGGACGTCGACCGCACCGGTCTGCACGGCGGTGAAACGCTCGGCGGCGGTGAGCGACGTGAACTCGACGGCGTTGGCGTCACCGAGAACGGCGGCGGCCACGGCGCGGCAGTAGTCGGCGTCGATACCTTCCATCGAGCCGTCGGCCTGGGTGTACGAGAAGGCGACGGCTGCACCCGATACACCACAGTTCAGGGTGCCGCGGGCGATGACGGCGTCGAGGACGCTGGCGCCCTCGTTGACGTCGACGACCTCAGGTGTGGTGGTCTCCGAGCTGTCACCGCCGCTGGCAGCCGTGGTCTCGGTGGATTCGTTGCTGCTGGACGAGCCGGAATCGTCACCACCGCAGGCGGCCAGAACGAGCGTGGCGGCTGCGGCGACGGCGAGAGCTCGTGTGCGTGTCAAACGCATGTGTGTCTCCCCTTGCTGTTGCGGTCACGGACAGGTGGATCCGACCAGGTGAACGGGCCCCGTCTCATGAACTGATGTAAGTACTCCAGAGTAATGAGATTCTGAAGGGGTCCGAACAGATGTCATTTTCGCGACGAATTCGCGAATCTCGGCTGAATTCACGGCGAAACCGCGTTCGGCGCGCTTCT
>CAZTPF010000027.1:19137-28329 GCA_964614655.1 uncultured Bifidobacterium sp. | reverse complement strand
GCCACAGCGATCAGCACGGCCTGCACGGCCAGGATCTTCAGAAGTGTTCGCCGCACCACGACAACCGGGCTCGTGATACCAGATAGCTGGTCACGGAGCAGACGTAGCCCGGTGCGACCAAGAGCATCACGAGTCAACTTGCGCCGGAAGCTGGCCATCGAGATCGGGTAGTTGGCGTACAACGGGATATCGGGTTCGTCGGGGCCGAACTCTTCACGATGATGCGCCATGTGAACGCGGCGGTAGGCGTCGGTGTTGGTGAAGGCCGGGTAGCCGATCAGCCAACGCCCGACGAAGTCGTTGGCGCGCTTGTTGCGCAGCAACAGACGGTGGGCGGCCTCGTGCATGAGCGACGCGAATTGCGCATGCGCTCGTCCCATGAGGACGAAGACCGGCAACCACGACCACGGTCCGGCCCACACCGCGAACACGATCAGACCGATCGTCTGCGCATAGACCGACCCGATCGAGACTGCGTTCCGCAACGACGGAACTCGACGCACATCAGCCCGTATCTCTGGTTGGAGCCGTCCGTCAGGCTGTACGTCGTGAGTTGCTCGCCCGGGCACGAGCACATCGGGTGACGGCACCATGCCACCCAGTCGTGCGCCAGCCGTCGTCGCCATGAGTGAAGACTACGAATCCCGCAGGTCTTCTTTCCACGAGCGGAAGCGCTCGTGGCGGGTGCCACTCGGTCCGACGCCGTCGCCGGATCCGTCGGGGAACAAATGAAACACGAACTGGCGCGACAGGTCGTCGGCGTCGCACACCCAGTAACAGGCATCGGCGTCGGTGGCCGGCCCGGCCCGCCACAACAACCAGTTCTTGATCCGCCGCTTGTACTCGGCCACCGGAGTGCCAGGTAAGTCGTCACCGAGATGCAACAACTCGGACGGGGCCTCGACCCAGGCCGTCGCCACGATGTTGCGATCTCGCACCGGAGTGGCCGGTAGGTCGGCTGTACGGATGGGTGTGTGGTCGGCTGGGCGCTGGTCGTAGCGCAGCGGCTCACCAGCCACGATCGACCCACTCCTGCAGATGCGGGCGTTCGGTGCCGATCGTCGTATCGGCGCCGTGTCCGGGCAGCACGATCGTCGTGTCGGGAAACGGGAAGAGCAGGTCGTCGATCGACGAGATGATCGTCTCGAACGATCCGCCCGGAAACTTGGTGGCACCCGGTCCACCGGGAAAGAGCGTGTCACCGGTGAACAGGAGCGGTGTGCCTTCCACGTGGAACGAGATCGAGCCGGGGGTGTGGCCCGGATTGTGGATCGAGCGCAGTCGTAGGCGGCCGACTTCGATCACCTCGTCGTGGTCGAGAAACACGTCGTAGCCCACGTCCTCGAGCATCGGTGCGTCGAGAGCCGTGACCGCCACCTCCAGGCCGGCCTCACGCATGGCCGGCACGGCCTGGATGTGATCGTGATGACCATGCGTTTCGAGGACCCGCCGAACTCCGAGTGACGAACACAATTCGAGCAGCTTCTCGTGTTCGTTGGCGGCATCGATGAGGACGGCATCACCGGTCTGGCGGCAGCGCACCACGAACACATTGTTGTCGTACGGGCCCACCACCAACTTGTGCACCTCGACGGCGGAATCATTCCAGTGGAGAGTGTTCGACGGAGCCATGCGACCATTCTCGCGCTCGAGCATCCTCGTGCCTATGGTGAAGACGTGTCTTCCGTGAAATCAGTCGTTGCGTCGCTCTTCGTGCCCGGAATTTCCTGTCGAAACCGTCGGCGGGTGCTGTCGATCGCCTTGATTCTCGCCGGACTGGTCGTGCCGATCGTCCTCCCCGTGGTTCTGCTCGTCGGGTCGGGAGGAATCGGAAACCTTCTCCTCGACACCTCGGCTCTCGCCATTCTCCGCGTGGTGTTGGTGATCGTCGTTCTCAGTCGAGTGGTCGCCCTGGCCGAGATCCTGGTGTCGAACTCGGCCGACGCGAAGAAGCCATTCACGGTGGTGGCTGCAGTCGTGGCAGTGGCCGTGGTCGCCGTGCCGAGTGTGTGGGCGTACAGCAATATCGGCCAGGTCACGGGAGCAGTCGATGAGATCTTCCTCTCGTCGGGCTCCGGCGAGCCACTCGTGTCTGCCGGCCCCGAAGACGCCGACTTCACCACGGTCCTCTTGCTCGCCGGTGACGAAGGCGACGACCGTTGGAGCGTGGACACCGATTCGATCGTGCTCATCACCACCCACGACCCGTCGGGCCGGATGGCCATGATCTCGATCGACGGTGACATTCGTGGTCTCGACTGGTCGGCCGACTCTCCGGCCGGCGATCTGAGAGGCCCGATCAGCGAGATTTTGCCGACGGTGAACGACGACTCCCAACTCGCCGCGTCCTATGGCCGTGGTTCGCTCGCCCCGGGTGCGGTGGCCTTGGCCGAAGGTTTGTCGGCGTCCCTCGGCCTCGGTATCGACGACTACGTGTACGTGCACCTCGACGGCGTTCGCGACGTGGTCGACGTACTCGGGAACGTCAAAGTCACCGCCGCTGGTGAGCTCGAAATTCCGGCCCTCGACGACTCGCCGAGTGAGATGGTCGGACCGGGCCGCGTCGAGTTGACCGGTGATCAGGCCTATCGGCTGGTGTCGACCCGCACAAATGTGTCCGACTTCGACGTCATGGTGCGTCAGCGCATCATCATCTCCGCCATCGGCAAGGCGGTGTCGGGGACGGCCCTGTTGACCGACCTTGGACGGCTTCTCGATGTGGTGAAGAGCTCGATGCGTTCGTCGATGTCGACGTCTGACTTCCTCGACTTCCTCGACGGTTTGAACGATCGTGACATCACGCGTATCGACGTCTCGCTCGTCCCCGATCATCTCGACCCCGATGCTCCGGATTGGGGAGCGGCGTCGGCGTTCGTGGCCGAGGTCCGGACGGCTCTGGTCGACGGTTCCGAATTCGCCGGCTGACGACCGTCGAGAACCATTCAAGAAACCCAGGCGTGCCGACACTCGGCGCCTGCCGTCTCCTAGCGTGTCGCCGTGACCACGCCCCCCTCTGGCTCGTCCGCAGGCCCCGAGTGGCAGGCGCTACCTCCGCCGGCACCGGGCTCACCCACCGTCGACCTGGCGCCTCCGACACCCGATAGGCCGTCGGACGCCGACGTCGGCACCAAAAAGCGCGGTCCGACCGGCGCGGTCCTCATGGCTCTCGTCCTTCCGGGTGCACCGTCGTTTCTGAGGCGCCGGCTCATGTCGTGGCTCCTGCTCTTCACCGGTGTATTGGTTCCGGTGGCTGCCGTGGTCGTGGGATACATCCGGCGAGATCGCATCACGAGTCTGGTTCTCGACACCACGATTTTGTTGATCGTCCAGATCGTGTGTGCGTTGTTCGTGGTGTCGCGGCTCGTGTCGGTGATGGAAGTGATCAACAGCCGTCACCCGGGGACGAGCAAGCGCCTGGCGTCGTTCGTTGCAGTGCTCGGAACGTTGGTCGTCGCCTTCCCAGCCGGATTCTCGGTGGTGCGCGCCGATCAGCTCACCGACGTGATCAACGACGTGTTCGTCACCTCGGGCGGATCGGAGCCGTTGGCTTTTGTCGACAGCAACACCGTCGACGAAGGGGACGAGTTCCACAACATCCTTCTGCTCGGCGGCGACGAAGGTCCGGGCCGGTGGGCACTTCGCACCGACACCATGATCCTCGTGTCGGTGCACCGAGACTCGGGGCGGATCGCCATGGTCTCGATTCCCCGCAACCTACGCGGACTCGAATTCCCCGATGGTTCGCCCATGCACGTCGAATTCCCGCAAGGTTTCAACGATCTGGCCAACGCGGTGTACCCGTACGTGTATTCGCACCCTGAGATCGCTGCGCAGTACCTGCGCGGTGCACTCGCTCCCGAAGCCGTGGCCCTCGCAACGGGTGTCGCTCATTCGATGCAGGTCACCATTCACGACTACGTGCTCGTGAACATGCAAGGGTTCCTCGATCTGATCGACGCATTGGGCGGTGTGACCGTCACTCTCGACAAGCGCATCCCGATGCCCGGCAACGTGCCGGGGGCGAAGTATCGCTATCCCGACCTGATCGGCCCGGGTGAAGTTCAACTCGACGGAACACTGGCCCTCGGGTACGTGCGCTCACGCGCCGCCGACAGCGACTACAGCCGCATGGGACGCCAGCGGCATCTTCTCGAACAACTGGCCGCCCAGACCACCGGTTCGGAGGTGCTGTTGAAGTTCCCCGATCTGGCCCGAGTGATGCGCGACTCGGTCCGCACCTCGCTGTCGACTGACGAATTCGCCTTCCTGGCCGATCGGCTTCGGTCGGGGGTGAACATCCAGGAATCAGTCGGACTCGCTCCGCCCCTCATCAACCCGGGGAATCCCAACTGGAGCGACATCGCGAATCTGATCGACGCTCTGCAGGAGGCGATCAGGACCGGGGTCGACTTCCCGTTCGCATGATGCGATACGACGCGTCGTCGGGGACGTGAGTTCCGCGCTCGTAGCCGTCGTTCGGATCGACCGAGCGGGGGTCGACGTCGTCGAGTCGTGACCAGTCCATCACCACCACTCGGTGCACGATGCCCCACGTGCCGTCGCGCTTCTCCATCACGTCGACGTACCGGCAGCCAGCCGTGAGGTCGCGCACCGGACGATCGGGCACCACCTGGGTGCGGTGATACGCCACGGCGTAGGTCTCCACATGGGCACGGTCGCCATCGAGTTCGATCAGGCTGTTGCCGATCACGTGTTGCGTGACCGACCAACGCGCCAATTGCTCGCGCAAGAACTCGATGAAGCCGTCGACGCCACCGCGATACGGGCCGTGCTCGTCGATCGCATCGGGGTGATAGCACGACCGGACGAGGTCGAAATCGCGTCGGTCGACGCCACGGGCGTAACGCTGGACGAGATCGCGGATCAGTTCACGATCGACGAGCTCGTCAGGCGTCATCGTTATTCGATGACGACGAGGACGTCGCCACCGCCGACGGTGTCACCGGCTGCGACCTTCACTTCTTTCACCGTGCCGGCCTTCTCGGCCTGGATCTGGTTCTCCATCTTCATGGCTTCGAGCACCACGACGGCCTGACCGGCCTCGACCGTGGCGCCGACTTCCACCAGAACCTTCACGATGGTGCCCTGCATGGGGGCGGCCACCTCACCCGAACCGCCACCGGCGGCTCCGCCACCCGACGACGCACGGGCCGGCTTCTTGGCGGCCTTGGCGGCGCCGGCAACAGCCACCACCGGCTGATCGGGCACCCACATGGCCACGTCGAAACGCTTGCCGTTCACTTCGACGGTGGTGTTGCGACGCACGAGCGGGGCCTCGTCGTCGCCGGCAGCCGGCGCGACCGGAGCTTCGACACCCGACAGGTCGAGCACTTCTTCCACCCACTTGGTGGAGTGCGTGACGGCGGCGAAATCGGGATGGCGCAAGATGGCGATGTCGGCCGGAATCGTGGTGGCCACACCTTCCACGACCATCTCCTCGAGAGCGCGGATGGTGCGGGCGATCGCCGTCGGACGATCCTTGCCCCACACGATGAGCTTGCCGACCAAGTTGTCGTAGTACTGGCTGATCTCGTCGCCGGCTTCGTACCCCGAGTCGAAACGCACACCGAAACCGTCGGACGTCGACAACTTGGTGATCGGGCCAGGGGAGGGGAGGAACTTGCCGCCGGCCGGATTCTCGGCGTTGATGCGGATCTCGATGCCGTGTCCGTAGCGACGGGCGGCCACCTGCTTCTGCGTCATCGGCAACTTCTCGCCGCCGGCCACGCGGATCTGCCATTCGACGAGATCGATGCCGGTGATCACTTCGGTGACCGGATGCTCCACCTGCAGACGGGTGTTCATCTCGAGGAAGAAGAACTCGCCGTCCTGATAGATGAACTCCACTGTTCCTGCGTTGAAGTAGCCGACGGCCTTGGCGGCCTTCACGGCTGCTTCGCCCATGGCGTCTTCCACGCCGTCGGGCAACGCCGGAGCCGGAGCCTCTTCCACGAGCTTCTGGTGACGACGCTGGGCCGAGCAGTCACGCGTGCTGACCCACACGTAGTTGCCATGCATGTCGCCGACCAACTGCACTTCCACGTGACGCGGCCACGTGAGGTACTTCTCGACGTAGATCTCGTCGCGGCCGAAGAACGCCTTGGCTTCGCGCTGCGCCGAATCCATGGCTTCTTGCACCTCGGCCGCGCTCTTCACGACTTTCATACCGCGGCCGCCGCCGCCGAACGCCGCCTTGATGGCGACCGGCCAGCCGAACTCCTCGCCGAACTTGCGGATCTCGTCGGCCGTGGTGACGAATTCGGTGGTGCCGGGCACGATGGGTGCGCCGCCACGCAAAGCGGCCTTGCGGCTCGACACCTTGTCGCCCATCTCACGGATGGCGTCACCGGGAGGTCCGATGAAGGCCACACCCATCTCGGTGATGGCGTCGGCGAAGTCGGCGTTCTCGGAGAAGAATCCGTACCCGGGGTGCACGCCATCGGCGCCGCTCTTGCGGATGGCGTCGAGGATGGCCTCGGTGTTCAGGTAACTCTCGGCCGCCGTCTGACCTCCGAGGGCGTAGGCCTCATCGGCCAGACGTACGTGTAGGGCGTTGCGATCGAGCTCGGAGTACACCGCCACGGTGGCGATGCCCATCTCGCGGGCGGCCCGGATGACCCGGACGGCGATCTCACCTCGATTGGCGATCAGGATCTTTGTGAGGGGTTTGGGGGTCACTTTGGCCGGCACAAGTGACAATGTTGGCCCATGGAACCTGGTGACGCCACACTCGGTGACCCGACACCCCAGGTCGTCGGCCACTGGATCCTGCATCACGTGGCGGCCACCGGGAGCACGAACACCGATCTGTGGGCCATGGCCGAGGCCGGAGCGCCCGATCGCACGGCTCTGCGCGCCGACCACCAGACCTCGGGCAAAGGTCGTCTCGACCGCCGGTGGGAGGCGCCCGCTGGCGAGAACCTCCTGGTCAGCCTGCTGTTTCGGGAGGTGCCCGAGGATCCGGGCACTCTCGTGCATGCCGTGGCGGTGGCGGCGGCGCAGGCCTGTGAGGAGGTCGCCGGGGTCGAGCCTGCGCTCAAGTGGCCGAACGATCTGCTCGGGGCCGACGGCACCCGCAAGATGGCCGGCATCTTGGCCCAGGCCGGCCCCATCTCGGACTCAGGGCCGGCTTTCGTGATCGTCGGCCTCGGGCTCAACGTGAACTGGGCACCCGACGACGCCACCTCGTTGTCGCACGAGGCCGGCGGCCAACCCTTCGCCGTGGGTGACGTGTGCCGGGCGCTGCTTCGTCGACTCGACGAGGTGACGTCGTGGTCGGCGACACGCTTGCACGAGGAGTATCGACGACGTCTCGGAACTCTCGGACGCGAGGTGCGCGTGGAAGTGAACGCGGAGGAGACCGTGGAAGGACGCGCACTCGATGTGGAAGCTGATGGTCGCCTCGTCGTTCTCGACCGCTGCGGTGTGACGCATCGATTCGCGGTTGGCGACGTCGTGCACGTGCGGACAACTAACTTCGGAGCGTGACGGATCGACGCCCTCGGCAGCGCATCGCGCCCGGACTGAACGTCGTCACTCTCGGTCTCTTCTTCCTCATCGTGTCGGCGGTCGGACTAGTGATCGCCACTCGTCAACAAGAGGCGAGTGTCGAACGAGTCGGTGCACTCGACGGTGTGATGGCCGACAGTCAAAGTTCGTTCGTCAACTATCTGCTCGTCGGAAGCGACACCCGCGAAGGAGCCGACCCCAACAGCATCGATTACGGCGGAATCGGCGACACCACCGAGACCGGCGGCGATCGCAGTGACACGATCATCGTGCTGCACGTCGACAACGACCGCGACACGGCGTCGATCATGTCGATCCCGCGCGACCTGTGGGTCGACATTCCGGGCTACGGACTCGATCGTGTGAACGCGGCGTACTCACACGGGCCCGACGTGCTCGTACAGACCATCCAGACCGCGCTCGGCGTCCCGATCAACCACTACATCGAGGTCGACTTCTTCTCGTTCAAGGACATCATCGGCGCGCTCGGCGGTGTCGACATGTGCTTCGAGCACCCCACACGCGATCTCAACACCGGGCTCTGGATCGGCGAGCCCGGCTGCTACAGCCTCGGGCCGGTCATGTCGCTCGCCTACGCGCGCAGCCGGTACTACGAGGTGAATCGCACGGGGGAGTGGGAGGTCGACGGCAGCGCCGACCTCGGTCGGGTGATCCGCCAACAGAAATTCCTGCAGGCTGCAGTGGCCAAAGCGGCCCAGCAGATGGCGTCCAATCCCCTGCGGGCGAGCGATCTGATCAACGCCGCGGTCGGCTCACTACGGGTCGACCCGGGCACCAATCTCGTGGAATCGGCCGAATTCCTGCGACCACTCGCGGCTGGCGGACTGGCCCGCTACACCCTGCCCACGTTCCCCGAGGAGATCGGCGGGAAGTCAGTTCTGGTGCTCGGAGCCGAGGCGCCCACGGTGTTGAGGTACTTCGCCGGCCTCGACGAACCACCCCCGCCGAGCGGCTGAGGGTCGCGGGCGTCGGTCCATCGAGGCTGGCAGAATGAGAGTGGTCGCACCGGATGCGGCCGATCTCGCCCATGAAAGCTCTCATTCTCGCCGGCGGAGCCGGGACTCGGCTGCGGCCCATCACCCACACGAGCGCCAAACAGCTCGTGCCGGTGGCCAACAAGCCGATCCTCTTCTACGGAATCGAGGCCATGGTGTCGGCCGGCATCACCGAGATCGGTGTGATCGTCGGCGACACGCGCAACGAAGTGATGGCGGCGCTCGGTGACGGCTCGGCTTTCGGTGCGCGCATCACGTTCATTCCTCAGGACGCCCCGCTCGGTCTGGCGCATTGCGTACTGATAGCCAGCGACTTTCTCGGTGACGACGACTTCGTCATGTACCTGGGTGACAACCTGCTCGAACAAGACCTGGCCGCTTTCGTGCGAGCGTTCGAAGAGGCGCGTGGCTCCTCCGAGCCACCGGCCGCGCAAATCTTGTTGAAGCAGGTTCCCGATCCGCATCGCTTCGGGATCGCCGAACTCGACGCATCGGGCAACGTGGTGCGACTGGTCGAGAAGCCGGCCGATCCGCCCACCGATCTTGCGCTGGTGGGTGTGTATCTGTTCGATCGCACGATCAACGACGCCGTGCGCGCCATCGCCCCGTCGGGTCGTGGCGAACTCGAGATCACCGACGCCATCCA